>NZ_JAWDJT010000002.1:0-940640 GCF_032464715.1 Hymenobacter endophyticus
TAGCCGCCTCAAGCAGTTTCGCCGCGTGGCCACGCGCTATGACAAGTTGGATGCCCATTTTCTGGCCTTTGTTCATCTTGCCGCAACCGTACTCTGGCTGCGTGACTGTTAACACTTCCTAGACACCCGCAGAAAGTAGTTTTTCTGACTCATGCACACAGAAAGAGGCCCGCTCTGCATTTTACTGCGAAGCGGGCCTCTTTCTGTATTCTCGAGCTGGGTCCAGGCTAGTTGTAGCCCACGCCTTTTTTCGACTTCACGTCAGCCACAAAATCCTTTACCCGCTGCTCCTCGGTGCGCTTGCAGATGAGCAGCACGTTATCATACTCGGCCACGATGTAGCCCTCCAGGCCCTGTACTACTACTAGGCGCTCGGAGGGGGTTTTGATAACGCACTCCTTGGTGTCGTAGAGCAGGGCATTGCCGTCCACCACGTTTTCGTCGGCATCGTGGTGGCCCATGCGGTGCAGGGAGTCCCAGGTGCCCAGGTCGCTCCACCCAAAATCGGCGGGCAGCACGTACACGTTGTCGGCCTTCTCCATCACCCCGTAATCGATGCTGATGTTGCGGCACTGGCTGTAGGCACGGGCAATGAAAGCCTCTTCCTGCGGAGTACCTAGCTGGTTTTCGCCCTCGTCGAACACTTCAGCAATGTCGGAGAGGTAATGATGAAAAGCTTTAATGATGGCATCGGCCCGCCACACAAACAGGCCGGAGTTCCAGAGGAAGTCGCCGCTGGACACGAACATTTTAGCCAGCTCCAGATTAGGCTTTTCGGTGAAGGTTTTCACCTTGCGCAGGTCCTTCGGGAAGGTCCCATCCTCGTGGCCGGGCATCGTTTGCACATCCTGCGGCCGTACCACTTCATCCAGAAACTGAATGTAGCCGTAGCCGGTATCGGGGCGGGAAGGCTGAATGCCCAGGGTAATAAGCACATCATGGGTGCGGGCACCGTGCAGGGCCGTCCGAATGGCTTCGCGGAAGTTTTCCTCGTGCATCACGGCGTGGTCGGCGGGCGTCACTACTATCACGGCTTCCGGGTCGCGCTGGGCAATGCGGTAGCTGGCGTAGGCAATGCACGGGGCAGTGTTGCGGCCAATGGGTTCGCCCAAAATCTGGTCGGCTCCCAACTCCGGTAGGTGCTGGTGGACCAGTTCCATATAGTCGCGGTTGGTTACCACAAACACGTTTTCTGGCGGGCAGATACCTCGGAATCGGTCAACGGTCAGCTGCAACATAGACCGCCCGAGGCCGAGCACATCATGAAACTGTTTGGGATGATGAGTACGACTGAAGGGCCAGAAGCGGCTCCCAATGCCGCCGGCCATTACAACGAGATACGTGTGTTGTTCCATCGGCGCCGAACCAGGGGTTCGTTGTTGGAGAGAGAAAAGGAGAGTAACGAGAGCGTGCGGAGTAAGTGGCTTAACAGTTCCAGAACTACTTTATCCAAGGTACAGAAGTACTACCTACTATTCGTCCGCTAGAGCAATAATACTGTATTCAGAAATTTATAGCACAATTCCCGAAAAATATTTAACTAAATACTTACACAAGTCCTTCCCGCAGCAAATCGTGCAAATGAATGAAGCCGCTGAACCGGCCTTGGTCCAACACCACCAACTGCGTGATATTGCGCTCCTGCATGCGGGCCAACGCCTCCATAGCAAAATCATCAACCTCAATAGTCACGGGTGAGGGCGTGAGAATATCCTGCGCCCGCACGCTTTCCAGGCGGCCTTCGTAGGCAGTAAGCATGCGGCGGATGTCACCGTCGGTGATAATGCCCACCAGCTTGCCCCCATCGGCCAGCACGGCCGTGGCGCCCAGGCGCTTGCCGGATATTTCCAGAATCACATCTTTCAGCGGGGCCGTGTCGGCTACCTGGGGCTGCTGGTTCTGGCGGCTCAGGTCACCCACTTTCAGGTAGAGCTGCTTGCCCAAGGTGCCGCCGGGGTGGAGGCGGGCAAAATCCTGGCGGGTAAACTCCCGGCTTTCCAGCAGGCACACGGCCAGCGCATCGCCCAGGGCCATAGCGGCGGTGGTGCTGGTGGTGGGCGCTAAGTTGTTAGGGCAGGCCTCACGCTCCACTGGGGCGTGGAGCACATAGTCGGCCTGCACCCCCAGGTAAGAGTCGGCCTTGCTGACCAGGGCCGCCAGCGGCACGCCCTTGCGTTTGAGCAACGGCACCAGCACCTTTATTTCGGGCGTATCGCCGGATTTGCTGATGGCAATGACAAAATCTCCGGGCTGAATCATGCCCAAATCACCGTGAATGGCATCGGCGGCGTGCATAAACAGGGCGGGCGTACCCGTGGAGTTCAGCGTAGCCACCATTTTGCCGGCAATGTGGGCGCTCTTGCCAATGCCCGTTACCACTACCCGGCCGCGCAAAGAGAGTATTGCCTCTACGCATTGTGCAAAATCGGGGGTGCGGCTAATGGCCTCAGCCACCCCCTGAATTGCGTCAGCTTCCTGCTGAAGCACTTTTTTTGCAAGATTGTTGAGTTCGTTCTGTGGTTTCAATCTAAATTTGATATTGTATATCGGGAGCTGGACTGTAGCGGCAAAATTTGGTTAAGGCCGAATTCTTTCACTTAACTCCCTAGTACCGAATACCTAAAATCCCTAGATTGAGTACGCAACACCGGTGTGCTGCTTCGCCAATCTGCCAACCCAACTGAGTAAGAGAGGATGTCCATGCCAGCCGTGAAACAACAAGTGCAGCAAGAGGCTGATTTGAAAGGCAAGTTAAAGGAAGTTTTTGGGTACGGTCAGTTCCGCGGCGTGCAGGAAGACATCATCCAGAACGTAATTGCCGGCAACAATACCTTCGTGATTATGCCCACCGGGGCCGGTAAGAGCCTGTGCTACCAGCTGCCCGCCCTTGTGCTGCCCGGTACGGCCATCGTCATTTCGCCCCTTATTGCCCTGATGAAAAATCAGGTGGACCAGCTCAACGCTTTTGGGGTAAATGCCCAGTTTCTGAACTCGACGCTGTCGAAATCAGAAATGAACCGGGTGAAGAAGGACGTGATTAGCGGGGAAGTGAAGCTGCTGTACGTGGCGCCCGAAAGCCTGACCAAGGACGAAACGATTGAGTTTCTGAACAAGGCCGTCATCAGCTTTGTGGCTATTGATGAAGCCCACTGCATTTCGGAGTGGGGCCACGACTTCCGGCCGGAGTACCGCAAAATCCGCAGCATCATTGACGGGCTGGGTGTGCAGGTGCCCATTATTGCCCTCACGGCCACGGCTACGCCCAAAGTGCAGCAGGACATCCAGAAGAACCTGCAGATGGATGAGGCCTCGGTATTCAAGACCTCCTTCAACCGCACCAACCTGTATTACGAGGTACGGCCCAAGCACAACACCAAAAAGCAGCTGATTCAGTACGTGAAGCAGCGCAAGGGCCTGGCCGGTATTGTGTACTGCCTGAGCCGCAAGAAGGTGGAGGAAATTGCCGAGCTGCTGAAGGTGAATGACGTGCGGGCCCTGCCCTACCACGCCGGCCTCGACCCCCACGTGCGCATGGCCAACCAAGACGCTTTCCTGAACGAAGAGGCCGATGTAATTGTAGCCACCATTGCCTTCGGCATGGGCATCGACAAGCCCGACGTGCGCTTTGTAATCCACTTCGATACGCCCAAAAGCATTGAGGGCTACTACCAGGAAACCGGCCGCGGCGGCCGCGACGGCCTGGATGGGGACTGCCTGATGTTCTATAGCTACGATGATATTGTAAAGCTGGAGAAGTTTAACAAAGACAAGCCGGTAACGGAGCGCGACAACAGCAAGCTGCTACTGCAGGAAATGGCCAACTACGCCGACTCCGCCGTGTGCCGGCGCAAGCAGCTGCTGCACTACTTCGGGGAGCATTTTGAGAAAGACTGCGGCTTCTGCGACAACTGTAAGCACCCCAAGGAGCGGTTTGAGGGCAAAAACGAGGTGGTAAATGCTCTGAAGGCCGTCGTGCAGACCGATGAGCGGTTCGGCCTCGACCACATTGGCACCGTGCTCATGGGCATGAATAGCCCCCACGTAGAAAGCTACGGCCACGACAAGCTGCCCGTGTATGGCCAGGGCAAAGACCACGATGCGCAGTTCTGGCACTCACTCTTGCGCCAGACCTTGCTGAGTGGTTACTTGGAAAAGGACATTGAGAACTTTGGCGTAGTGAAAATTACCGCCAAGGGTATTGACTTCATTGAGAATCCGCATTCCATCAAGCTCACCAAGGACCATAACTACGAGGAAGAGGTGAAAGAAGAACAGGAACAGGAAGAAGTCCAGCAGGCAGCCGGCCACGACGAGGCCCTGTTTGAGATGCTGAAGGCGCTCCGCCGGAAGGTGGCGCAGCAAAAGAACCTGCCGCCCTACGTGCTGTTTCAGGACCCAAGCCTGAAGGAAATGGCCACGACCTTCCCCACCAAGTTGGAGGATTTGTCGCACGTATCGGGGGTGGGCCAGGGCAAGGCGCAGAAGTTCGGGCAGCCTTTCCTCGACCTGATCAAGAAGTACGTAGAAGACAACGACATTATGACGGCCGCCGACGTGGTGGTAAAATCGGCCGTCAACAAGTCGAAAATCAAGATTTACATCATCCAGCAGATTGACAAAAAGATGGACCTGGAGGAAATTGCTTCCACCAAGGGCATTGATATGCGGGAGTTGATGGAGGAGATTGAGCACATCTGCTATTCGGGCACCAAGCTCAACCTGGATTACTACATCAACGGGGTGCTGGATGAGGAGCGACAGGATGAAATCTATGATTACTTCATGACGGCCCAGACCGATAACATTGCGGTGGCCCTCAAAGAGCTTGGCACCGACGACTACACCGAGGAAGATTTGCGCCTGATGCGCATCAAATTTCTGAGCGAAGTAGCGAACTAACAAGTCAAAGAGAAGAGTAAAGGCCCTGTGCTCATCATAAGCACAGGGCCTTTACTCTTCCCTTTGACTTGTCCTCACAGCCACAAATGGTAAACGTGCTCCTCATGGATGCGCTCAAAGCCCTCCCGCTCGTAAAAGCGGCAGGCACCCTTGTTGTCGAGCTGGGTGGCAACCTGTATTTCGGGCAGCTGCCAGGCGTGAGCGTAGTGCAGTGCCGCCGCTACCAGTTGCTTGCCAATGCCTTCGCCCCGGTGCTCGTGCTGCACAGCCAATAGGCCAATGATGGCGTGGGTGGTCTGGTAGCCGAGCGTAATCAGCCCAAGCGCATCGGGTGAGGTAAGCGGGTGATACACGAGCACTTGCCGGGCCGTTTGGCCGGTTACACTGCTCCGGATCCAGTGCTCATAGAGCCGCTCATACACCCCCGCCTGAAATACCGGGTCGACGCGGAAGCGGGAATGGTGGCCACTTTGCCGGGCCAAATCCAGCAGACGTGGGGTAAGCTCCTCGGTGGGCAGAATGTTGGTGGCCACTGGCGGCGGTACGGCCGGTACAGGCCGGGCATACCGGGCTTTACGGTCAGTGAGCTGAATACCAAGCGCCCGGGCGCTGGCCGCCGATACAGTATCTGTGGGCTCAACAAACCAATAAACCAGCCGCCAGCCGTCCTCCCGGGCCAGCTGGATTACTTCGCGTAACTGCTCTTCCGTAAAGCGCCGGCCTTTTAAACGGCCCACCGGAAACCCGAAAAACTGACTGTCCCATGGCAAGGACTGTACCCCGTATTCCATCAAAATAGACATAAACTGGCCATTATAGCTGAGCCCAAAAGAAAAACCGTCTGTAGCTCAGCGCTACAGACGGTTAAACGACTCAAGTAAAGAAAAAGCCAATTAATTAGCAATATTCTTCAAAAGCACCTTGCAGGTTGTTAACGATACGCATCAGGTCGTTGCCTTCGATGTGGTAACGCTCAATCATGTGCACCAGCTCGCCATCTTTGAACAGCGCAATGCAGGGGCTGCTGGGCGGATAGGGCAGCATATGCTCCCGAGCTTTGGCTACGGCTTCGGTTTCCATGCCGGCAAACACGGTTACCAGTTTGAGAGGCTTCTTATCGGAACTGGAAACGGCCATTTTCAGGGCCGGCCGGGCTTTGGCGGCGGCGCAGCCGCACACCGAGTTTACGGCTACCAGCACGGTTCCGCTCTGGTCATTAAGGACGGTGTCAACCTCCTCGGGGGTCATGAGCTGCTCGAAACCGGCCTCTACGAGGTCCTGACGAATCGGGGCTACCATGTATTCGGGATACGTGGCCATAGGTGAAAGCTAGGCTTTAGGATGAACTACTACCGGGGCGAACTGCCCAACGGCGGTACAAAATTACGCAACTGCGGCCGCACTGCCACGGTTGGCGTATAGAACCCCGGGCCGGGGTTGGAAGTTTAAGGGTGAGCTGCTTTTTTAGGACTAATGAATCTGTTGCCTCATGACGTACACCGACTTCCTTTCCTCGCAAACCCAGCCTGAGCCCCCAGCCGGCCTTTCCCCCCTGTTGGAGGCCCTGTGGTATGCCGGCCGCGACGAGTGGCACCGGGCCCACAATATTGCGCAGGATAATGAGCACGACCCACTGCACAACTGGCTGCACGCTTTTTTGCACCGCCAGGAAGGCGACGCGGGCAACGCCGCCTATTGGTACCGCCGGGCCAACCGGCCAGTGGCTACGGGCTCCTTGCGCCGCGAATGGGAGGAAATGGTGCGTAGCCAACTCCTGGCCTAAGTACTAGCGGTTAAGTAGGGGCTTCTATTTCATCTTGCTATAATTCAATAATAACACATTTAACACGCTCATTTACTGCCTATTCGGCAAATAAAATTATATTTATCCCGCGCCTCTGAAACCGGCGGGACAGCATGAACCAGACGTATATTTTCTCTATTGGCCTGCTGCTGAGCTCAATTACGGCGCAGGCGCAGGTAGATACGGTGCGGGCCTCCACCCTGCCCCCGGCCCAGCAAGCTGAGAAACTCTATAACAGCGGCGTAGCTAAGTATAACCAGAAGAGCTACCGCGCGGCCCTGCAGGATTTTGACAAGGCCCTGGCCGCTAAGCCCGATTTTGCCCGGGCCTACTACAACCGCGCCGCCGTCCGCTACGAGTTGAAGGAGTACCCGATGGCCGTGCAGGACTACGACCAGGCCATTAAGCTCGACCCGAATACGTTTACCTCCTACTTCGGGCGGGCCCAGGCCCGGGAGGCGCTGAAGCAACCCGCCGAGGCGGAGCAGGACTACGGCAAAGCCGCCGAGCTAAAGGCTGATTATGCCCCGGCCTGGTACTACCGCGGGGCCCTCCGCTTCGAAAAGACCGACTACCAGGCCGCCAAAACTGATTTTGATGCCGCCATCAAGGCCGACCCCGCCTACGCCTACGCCTGGCACGACCGGGGCAGCGCCCAGCGCCAACTGGGCAACCTGCCCGCCGCCATTCAAGATTATACCCAGGCCCTGAAGCTGCAGCCCGAACTGCTGCCGGCGCTGCTGAACCGCGCCGCGACCCGCCGCCGCGCCGGCGACCTGAAAGGCGCTCTGCAGGATTACAACGACTACCTACGCCAGAAGCAGGACAACGCCCTGGCCTACACCAACCGCGGCAGTACCCGCTACGAGCAGGGCGACTATAAGGGTGCGGTGGAAGACCTCAGCAAAGCCATTGAGCTGGATGGGCAGTACGCCTTTGCCTGGAACAACCGCGCCGCCGCTTACCTCAAGCTGGAAGACTACAAAAAGGCCGAAGCTGACGCCAGCAAGGCCATCGGCCTGAGTGCGCAGTACGCCGAGGCCTACCTCAACCGGGGCCATGCCCGCGAAATGCTGCGCAACCCCGACGCCGCCTGCCAAGACTGGCGCAAAGCCGCCGAGCTAGGCCTGGAAGTGGGCAACACCCACGCCGCCAATGCCGGCTGCAGCGCGGCAGAGTAAGAAGTAGCCCGCTTCTTGGTGAATGAAGAACGTCATGCAGAGGCGCAGCCGAAGCATCTCGCTCGTGAGTAATCAGATTACGAATACAACGTCAGCACGCGAGATGCTTCGGCTGCGCTTCTGCATGACGACCTTCTACGACTTCCTTCCTATGCACAAATACCTATTCGCCTCCCTGCTGCTTCTGAGTGCCCCGGCCACTATGCTGGCCCAGAGCGTGGAGTTCAGCAAAGACCGGTTCGGCAACGACAAGGAAGGGCTGAAAGCGGCGCTCAAGGAAATCAAGCTCGGCGACGAAGCCTACGACCTGGACCCGCCGCGCTACGAGCAGGCATTGCCCCACTACCTGGCCGCCCAGAAGTTCAACCCCAACAACGCCCAGCTCAACTTCAAAATCGGGGAGAGTTACCTGCATTCCGGCTTCAAGCCCCGGGCGCTGGAGTATTTGCAGAAAGCCTACCAGCTCAACCCCGACGTGGACCCGCGTATTCATTACGCGCTGGGCCGGGGCCTGCACCTGAACGGGAAGTGGGACGAAGCCATTGCCGAGTACAAGCGTGCCACGCCCGCCACCGGCACCAAAAACTCGGCTGGCTTCACGCAAGACATCCAGAAGAAAATCCGGGAGTGCGAAAACGGCCGAAAGCTGGCCGCCAAGCCTAACCGCGTGTTCATCGACAATGCCGGCCCGGGCGTGAACTCGCCCTACCCCGAGTACGGCCCGGTAATTACCGCCGACGAATCCGTTATCCTGTTTACCTCGCGCCGGCCGGGCTCCACGGGCGACCAGAAGGACCCTGAAACCGGCGGCTTCATGGAGGATATTTACACCAGCACCCGCACCACCAAAGGCAGCTGGGTGGATGCCCGCAACCTGGGCGAAGGCGTGAACACCGAGGGCCACGACGCCACCGTGGGCCTCTCGCCCGACGGGCAGCGCCTGCTAGTGTACATGGAGGACAACGGCGGCGACCTGCACGAGGCCAACCTGCGGGGGGCCGAGTGGCGCAAACCGCAAAAGCTAGGTTCTCGCATCAATACCAGGTCCCACGAGTCGTCGGCGGCCTACACGCCGGACGGGCGCAGCCTCTACTTCGTGACCGATAAGGAAGGCGGCCTGGGCCAGCGCGACATCTACAAAATTGAGATGGAAGGCCGCGGCCAGGCTGTCAATCTGGGCTCCGTTATTAATACTCAGTACGGCGAGGAAGGCGTATTCCTGCACCCCGATGGCAAGACGATGTACTTCAGCTCGGAGGGACACAACTCCATGGGCGGCTACGACATCTTCAAATCGGTGTTTGAGAATGGCAAGTGGAGCACCCCGGAAAACCTGGGCTGGCCCATCAACACCCCCGACGACGACGTGTTCTTTGTAATATCTGCCTCGGGCCGCCACGGCTACTACTCCTCCTTCCGGGATGACGGGCTAGGCTCCAAGGACATCTACCAGATTACCTTTCTGGGCCCCGAAAAGCCCCCCGTGCTCAGCCAGGAAGACCAACTGCTGGCCTCCCGCGCGCAGCCGGTGAAGGAAACCCTGCTGGCCCCGCCGGTGGCTATTGTAGCCGCCCAGGTAACCATTTTGAAGGGTATCGTGACGGATGAGGCCAGCAAGCAGCCTATTGAAGCCACCATTGATGTAATAGACAACTCCCTCAACCAGACTATTGCCTCTTTCCAGAGCAACGGGCAGTCGGGCCGCTACTTGGTGTCGTTGCCCTCGGGCGTGAACTACGGCATTGTGGTGCGCAAGGACGGCTACCTGTTCCACTCCGAAAACTTCGATTTGCCGGCCAAAGCGGCGTACTCGGAAGTGGTGAAGGATATTGCCCTCAAGAAGCTGGACGTGGGCGTGAAGGTGGTGCTCAACAACATCTTCTTCGACTTCGACAAAGCCACGCTGCGCAAGGAAAGCACCAACGAGCTGGAGCGCCTCCAGAAGCTGCTGGTAGAAACGCCCGCCCTGCGCCTCGAAATTTCGGGCCACACCGATAACGTGGGCAAAGCTGAATACAACAAGGACCTTTCGCAGCGCCGCGCCAAAGCCGTAGTCGATTACCTTGTGGCCAAAGGTATCGACAAGGGCCGCCTGACCTTCGCCGGCTACGGCGACACCCAGCCGGTGGCCTCCAACGCCTCCAAAACCGGCCGGCAGCTAAATCGACGGACGGAGTTTAAGGTGACGGGCAAGTAAGAGCTAAGTTTCGCGCAGGGTCTCGCAGTGGGGGGCGCAGGGTTTCGCAGGGTCGTTCAACTACCACCGCGAAACCCTGCGCCCCCCACTGCGAGACCCTGCGCGAAAAATACTGGGCTTAACGCCAAAACGCCTACTTCCACCGAGAAATAGCCCGGGCTGCACTGCCGGCCTGTATCTTGCCCATTGTGATACGCCGTCTGCTGCTCCTGTTCTGCCTGTTTGCGCACCTCGCCGCTGCCCAGCGCCTGCCCCAGCGGCAGTTTCTGAAGCAGTTCGGGGCCGCCGAGGGGTTGCAGCAGCCGTTCATCTATGCCCTGGCGCAAGATAAAGCCGGCTACCTCTGGATTGGCACCGCCGAGGGCCTGGTGCGGTTTGATGGCACCACGTTCCAGACGTTCACCACTCACGAGGGGCTGGCCGAGGACTTCGTAACCCGGCTCAGCCTGGATGCGGGCACTGGGCAGCTGTGGGTAGGGCATTACCAAGGTGGCATATCGGTAAGCCAGGGCAGCCGCTTTCGGTCCGCCGATTCTACTGGTGGCAAACGGTTCCGGTTTAAAGGCCTGCCCGCCCCCGATACAGCCGCCATTGGCCGCTTCCGTCGCCGGTTCCACCCCGCCCTGCCCCCCGATGCCGTCATCAATGCTTTGCTACGTGATGCTGAGGGTAATTTCTGGCTGGGCACGGCCGGCCAGGGTTTGTGGCGGCTGACGGATGCACACGTAGCACTATTTCCTTCCACTATTCCATTTTCCGCCTTAGCTGATAATGGACATGGCATTATCACGGCTGGTACCGCTACTGGAGAGCTTATCAGGATATCGACAACGCGCAATAGTCTTTCGCTAAGAAGCTTAAAAGCCGCTGGCAAATCGGGAGCTATAACCGCTTTGCTACCCGACAGAAGTGGCTTAGATTGGCTACAGTATGGCACTGAATATGGGGGCGTTGGCACTTATGTAGATGCATTGCCGCCACTTAAGCAGTTGCATATCAAATATCAGTTGATGATGGACGCATCTATTCCGTCCGATCTTCACATCACAGCCCTGGCGGGTAGTCCGGATGGCGTATTGTGTGTGGGCACATTGGGGGAGGGAATATTTATCCCGGGAGCAGGCAGAATGCACAGATTAACCACGGCTACCGGATTACCTCACAACGATATATATGCCATTCTACCCGACCGGCAGGGCCGGGTGTGGTTTGCCACCCACGGCACCGGCCTGGCCGTGCAGGAAGCCAACGGAGAAATTAAGATTTACCGCTTGCTGCCCGGCGGCGTGGATGCTACCGCCCTGGCCCAGGATGCCGCCGGCCGCGTTTGGATTGGTACCGAGGGCGACGGGTTGTTCTGCTACGCCAATGGCCGGTTCCGGCAGTTTACTACCCAGAACAGCGGCCTCGCCAGCAACTACTGCTACGGGTTGCAAGTCACGCCGGCTGGCCTTCTGGTGCAGCACCGCAATAGTATTTCGCTGGGCCAGGACCTATTGTTTGCGCCGCTTTCCCCCCCCAACAATCCGCTCATCCAGGAGTTGGTGCCCAACGCCACTGCCCAATTGGCGGCCCCCGATTCGGCCGTGCTGGTGGCAGCGCGTAGTGGCTTGGTACGGGTTCGGCTGCCGCAGCGGCTACCAGCTACTGCCGTTGCAGTTTCCCTCACGGGCGTAGAAGTTGACGGCCAACCGCAGCCTGCGGGCCCGTTGCCGGAACTGTCGGCCCACCCCCACCGGCTCACGTGGTTTTTTCGGGTGGCCAGTCTGGCTCCGGCTGGCACTTGGCAGTATCAGTACCGTTTGCGGGGCTTCCAAGAAGACTGGAGTCGGCCCGCTACAACTGGAGAAGCCGATTTTCCGCGCCTGGATGCCGGCAACTATATCTTGGAGGTGCGGGCCCGCCGCGGCAGTGAAGGCACCTGGTCAGCCCCGATTACCGCCAGCTTCAGCATTGCCACGCCGTTTTGGCGCACGTGGTGGTTTGCGGCGCTGGCCGCGGCAACGGGTATCGGGCTGGCGTACGCCGCCGTACGCGCCCGCACCGCCACCCTGCGCCGCCAGAAGCTGCAGCTGGAAACCACCGTGCGCGAGCGGACCGCCGAGCTACGGCACCAAAAAGCGGAAATCGAGCACATCAACGCCGATTTGGTAGTGGCGCGGGATGCCGCTGAAGCCTCCCGCCGGGCCAAGGCCCAGTTTCTGGCCAACATGAGTCACGAAATCCGCACGCCCATGAATGCGGTAATTGGCCTAACTCACCTGCTACGCAACACATCCGTCAACGGGGAGCAGCGGGAGTTTTTGGAAGCCATTCAGTCGTCCTCGAACAATCTGCTGGTCATCATCAACGACATCCTCGACTCCTCCAAGATAGAGGCCGGCAAGCTCACCCTGGAACAGGCCCCGCTACTGCTGCCGGAGCTGGTAGAGCGCGTGGGCCGCATGTTCCAGTTTGCCACTGAAGCCAAGGGCCTCTATTTCCACACCAGAATTGACCCGGCCGTGCCCGCCGCCATCCTCGGCGACGTGGTGCGCCTGAACCAGGTACTGGTAAATCTGGTGGGCAACGCCGTAAAGTTCACCACCAGCGGGGGCGTTACCCTGCGACTGAGTGCGCAGCCCGCCACCGACGACGCGCCGGAAATACTCCGTTTCGGCGTGCAGGATACGGGTATCGGTATTGCCGCCAATAAGCTGGACGCCATTTTCGAGGATTTCTCTCAAGCCAACGCCAGCACCACCCGGCAGTTTGGCGGCACCGGCCTGGGGCTGAGCATTGCCCGTAACTTGGTGCAGCTGCATGGCGGCCGACTATGGGTGGAAAGCCAGGAAGGCGCGGGCTCTACGTTCTGGTTTGAGATTCCCTGCCTACCCGTTGCGGCCTCCACCGTACGCACCGAGACGACCGGGCCACTGCTTGCTTTCGAGCCGCCGCTACGGGTGCTGGTTGCCGAGGATAACGACCTGAACCAACTGGTAGCCCGCAAAACCCTGGAGGCCTGGAACGTGCAGGTTACTATTGCCGCCAACGGCCGCTTGGCGGTGGAAGCCGCCCGGCAGCAGCCCTTCGACGCTGTCTTGCTCGATATTCAAATGCCCGAAATGGATGGTTATGAGGCCGCCCGGCAACTGCGCAGCCTCTTCCCGGATGCAACTGCTCTGCCGCTCATTGGGCTCACGGCTTCGGCCCTGCCCGAAGACCGGATATTGGCCTTGGAAGCCGGCATGAACGATACACTGGCCAAGCCCTTCGACCCGGCCGTGCTCTATGCCCGACTAGCCTATTTCACTGGCCGCACCTTGCCCCCCGCAGCACCTGGTATGGCTCCCGCAACGCGCCGGCCCGCAAGCCAGGGGCCTGCTGTACCTGAAGTTTCTACTCTACTTTCAGCAACACCAGCCCAGCCCGATTGGAGTTTACTGGAGGAGCTAGCAGGCGGAAACGAGGTTTTTGTGCAGCAGATAGTGCGCACCTTCCTGGAGCAGGCCCCACCGCTGGCCGATGAGTTGCAACGGACATCGGGGGCTACCTTAGGCCGGGTTGCGCACAAGCTTAAAGGTCAGGTAGCTTATTTTGGGCTTGATGCCTTGACTGATCAGCTGGAATACCTGGAGGAGCAAGCCAAACGTTCGGATCTGACCTTACCGGATAACATGCCTGCGGCAGCTCAACAAATTCATCTGCAGCTCCTTGCTCTCTACCCAATTTTACGGCAACGGCTGCCGCAAGCTCCGCCGAAACAATAGGCTTTTTTCGGGTTAGCCTGTACCTTTGGCATTATGGCTGAAACTTCTGCTCCGCTCCGCTGCCTCGTTGTTGACGACGACCCACTGGCAATTCAGATTGTGGAAAACTGCGTGAGCAATACGCCGTTTTTGCACCATGTAGCCAGCTGCGAAAGTGCTGTTGCCGCCGCCGAAATTCTGCGTCAGCAACCCATCGACGTGCTGTTTCTGGATGTGGAGATGCCTCTGATGTCGGGCCTGGATTTATTGCGCACCCTGCAGGACCCGCCTCTGGTAGTGCTCATTACCAGCAATAAGGGCTACGCGGTAGAGGCATTTGAGCATGATGTGCTGGATTACATTGTAAAGCCCATCAGCTACGCCCGGTTCCTGAAAGCGGCGCAAAAAGCCTTGGAAACCGTGCAAGCCCACAGTACCGAGTCGGATGCCATTGAGGCCACCCAAAACCCGGAGTTTACCTTCGTAAAAGTGGATAGCCGCCTGGTGAAGGTTCTCTTTGACGAGATACGCTACGTGGAGGCCCTGGGCGACTACGTGCACATCGTGACGGGCCAGAGCAAGCTCATCGTGTATAGCACTATGCGGGCCGTGGAGGAAAAGTTTCCCGCCTCCTTATTTGTGCGGGTACACCGCTCCTTCATCGTTAACCTGAAGCGCGTGCAAACCATCGAAGACAACACCATTATTCTCGATAATAAGCACATTCCCATTGGCCAGACCTATCTGCGGGAGGTATTTCAGCGCCTGAACAAGTTTTAAGGCTTCGTACGTTGCGCTCCATGTCATCTTGCAGTTTGCCCTCCTGGCTGCGCAGCCTGCGCGTGTTGTGCAGCCTGCTGCTGCTGGCAAGCCGGGCAGTAGCCCAGCAGGCCGGCGATACGCTCAGCGCAGACTGCCCCCGGCCACGCATTATGGAAATGTGCGTGGAGCTGGATGCCCGCCGCGCCGTTGATCCCGGGGCCGGGCCGCTCACCTTCCGCTGGACCATGGGCGACGGCACCCAGCTTACCGGCCCGGTAATACAGCACTGCTACCAACAGCGCAAAAGCTACACCATTCAGCTTGATGTGGTAGAGGAAGCCACGGGTGAGGTACGCACTGCCGAGAAGCTTATTCCGGTTGACTTCACCAAAGAAATTGTGCTCAACTTTCGAGCTGTTGACACTGTGCGCGTTGGCCAAGCCGTTACGTTCGATGCCGTGGATTCTCAGCTGCCTTTGTGCAAGAACGTGGTAGTGCTCTGGGATTTCCGGGACGGCTACGTTACCAATGGCCCGCAAGTGCAGCACGCCTTCCGGCGCCCGGGCCAGTACGCCGTACGCATGAGCCTGCGCGGCAATGGCCCCGACGCCTGCCCCAGCAGTCACTGCGTGAGTCGCACCGTGGTGGTGATACCCTGACACGCACCGAAACGAGCGGAACGCTAAACGGAGGCATTAGCCTACCCAGCACCTGTTGACCAAACAGGCTTAGATTCGGCCTACGTCCGGTTCCGCTCGGCGTGCTCAATGGCCGCCTGCTCCATCTGGTTTTGCCGCAGAATACCCAGCGTCAGCTCCCACAAATCCTCATAGGGAATGATTTCGATTTCTCCGTAGGCCTCGCCTGGCTGCGGGGCGGCTTTCAACCGTTCCAGCAGCGGGGCCGCTTTCTTTTCGCACACGGCCAGCACAAAATTTTGCTTTACCGTCATCAGCAGCATTCGGAAAAACAGTTGACTGCGTAGAGTAGCCGGGTCGCGGAGGTGGCGCTGCTCGTACTTGCGCAGTCCTTCCAGACGGGCCAGCAACCCTTCAATGTCGCGGCGGCGCAGGAAATGCAGGAATTGGAGTATCAGAATGGCCACATTGTAGCCCTGCTTATCCCGGCTGTAGTCCGGTACAGTTTGCACAAACTGGGTGAAGTAGCGCATTTTCACCGGCGACTGTTCCGGCTGCACAAACTGTATGTAGGCCTCATATAGCTCCCAGCGTTGCTGGGCGGCCACGCGCTGTTTTCGGTAGTAGGGGTTTTTGCGGGCTTGCTGCAGCAGCTCAAACGCCTGCCCGTACTGCTTGGCATGAACAGCCAGCAGCAAGTACGTTTCCAGGAAGTAAAACCAGTTACCCGAGGAATAATGAAAATCCTTGAAGTACTCTTCAGCCAGCGCTAAGCCCTGCTCCGCTTTGCGGCAGCGCAAGTGCGCGTACACGCTCATGTAGTTGTTAAAGCGTTTATCGAAGCGCTTGTCGTTGATTTTGCCCTGCTTGCGCGCCTTCTCCGTGACGGAGGTTATCTTGATTATCTCCTCATAGTTACCCACTAACTCTTCCTTGGAAAGGCGGGTAACATACAGGAAGTGAAAGGTATTGTAGCTCTTTACCTTCTTATGAATCTGCTCGAGTTTATGCTGGTAAACCGGCATCTGGTGTAACAAAAACTTCCGCGACCTTACCTTGTGGTTGAGGGCCATCTTGATATCGGCGTACAGCACTTCCGCCTCTTCCTCCAGCGCAAGTTGCGCTTGATAAGCAGCCAACTGCTTGATAATCTTCTTATACTTGGCTGGCTGCCGCATCTCGGCATACATTCTCCGCAGAAAACGAGCACCAAACACGCTGTACGCAGTAAATTCAGCGTCCTCCGCTACGCGAATAAACTTGCGAAACAGTTTTTCCGCCATTTTGTATTCGCCCTCCCCCGCCAGAATCTTAGCTTGGTGTAGTAAACCCAGACACTGTTGCTCATAGCGCCTAGAGGCAACGTGGCGCGGGTCCGTCTGATCCAGAAAATACAGATGGTTCAACAGCTTTTGCTGTACTCTCGACTTCAGCTTCCGGTACGTAGTCTGCGTTTTGGCATCAGTTTTACCATACAGATTCTTTACTAATTGGATCTGGGTTATGACTCCGGAGCTGTCCAGCAACCGTACTAGTTGCAAATCTTTTTGCGCAGAGCTTTTATCCGAGAAGTCCAGAAACGGTAGAACTGACTGCCGTCTATCTGTCACAATTCGCACTAACGTTGTCAATTCATCCATAAAAACACGGTAGCAAGTGGCTTTCGAAGCAATATATTGAATTAATAGTGTAGGATTTTCTATGTCACAATTTTGGCTGGATATGCCTTTACTTGTTGCGTGTTCCCCCTTGATATTTGTAGCTGTGTAGGTATGGCTTTTATGCTATCATATGTCACAAATACACCACATGTTGTCCAGCAATTTATGTGTGTATTTCAGCTCTATTTTCAATAAAGCACTATTTCTCTCTTTTTACCTTAGCTACTTACGCCCTAAATACAGGTCACGTTTACACCCTGTATTTCCTTTACCTGGGCTGGTTTGGACTTCACCTTTGTGTCATTCAATCATCTGACACACAAATATTTCCAAGCCATGTTAGAGCTCATCACCATCGCCCTGTTGCAGTTTGCCAGCTTCTCCTTTGATGCAACTGGCACTTCCTCATCTGCAGCAACTGGCTCCGGCTCCTCTACTACTTGCGCAGTTGATCATGGCGTGGGTGGCTGGGGCGACGACCATGCCGCAGCTTACCATGGGGTAGGTGGTTGGGGCGACGACCATTAGGCTACTGCCCCTGGTGTATGTATAAAACGTGGTAACTTGCCCGGACTCACGTCTTACGCGGTTATCCGTTCATGCAGCAGCTTTTCGCTAGGGTATATCTGGTTGTTTTGGCAGGCGTGCTGCTTACGGCCTGCACGTCGCCAGCCTCCTCCCCTAACTCGGGCACAGTGCGCATCCGCTGGGCCCGCGACCCGGAGAACCTGGACCCGTTGATCGTCAGCAACGCCAGCGCTTATGAAGTAGCCAACCTCACGCACTGCAGCTTGCTGATGGGGCGGGAATCGGTTCACGATTTTGTACCCTGGCTGGCCGAGGAGTTTCCAACTGTGCAACGGCCCAATGACTCTTTGCTGCTGGTTACCTACCGTATCCGGCCAGAGGCGACCTGGGATAATGGCTCACCGGTGCTGGCCCACGATGTGGCCCTCACGCTTAAGGTAATGAACTGTCCGGGGCTGCCTATTGAGAAGGACCAAGCCGTATACGGGTTCATCCGGGACATACAGCTGGACTCCGCTGATGCCCGCCGGTTTACGCTGGTGTGCCAGGGCCAGTCGCCGGAACACATTCGTACCTCCGGCGACTTCTCGATTTTGCCGGAGTACATACTAGACCCCAAGAAACAACTGCGGGCAGTGCCGCTACCAGCCATGCTGCGCGCCCCCATTTTGCCGGCAGTACAAGCGCTGGCCCAGCGTTACCAGGCTTTGCAGGTGGCACGGCATCCAGAAAACGTACCAGGGTGTGGCCCTTATACCGTAACGGCGTGGCAAAGCAACCGCTACCTCACGCTTAGCCGGAAGAAGAGGTGGTGGGCGGATGCGTTGGCACCTGCACCAGCGCAGTTGCAGGCCTACCCTACCAAACTCGTTTATCAGGTTATCCCGGATGCCGCTACGGCAACACTGGCCCTGCGCCGGGGTGATGTGGACGTGTTTGCTCTGATGCCCGCCGCAGAATTTGCGCGGCTGCAGCAGTCAGCGGAGGACCAGAAGCGCTTGAATTTTTATACGGCCGACTCCTACGAATTTGCTACGGCCAGCTTTAATGTGCAGCAACCCATGTTCCGGGATGCGGCTACCCGGCGGGCTCTGGGCCTGCTATTCGATGTGCCGGCCCTGATCAAGGCAACCCAACAGGGCGGGGCCCTGCCCAGTGCCGGCCTTATCAGCCCACGCATAAAGCCGTACTACAACGACAGCCTGCCGTTGCCCACTTTTGCGCCAAAACAGGCCGTTACCTTGCTGCAGCAAGCGGGCTGGCAGCGCGGGGCCACCGGTCAGTGGACGCGCCCAAGCAAAACGGGCGCGGCTGAGTTGCTGCGTTTCGGTATCAGTTACCGAGCCGGTGAACCTACCTTCGAGACCATAGCGCTACAGTTCAGGGCGGCAGCAGAAAAAATTGGAATTGTAGTGGAGCTGCGGCCCACTGAGCAGTCGGTATTGAGCCGGCAGTTGCGCGAGGGAACAGCCGAAATGTCCATCCGCAACTTCTCAGGAAACCCCTTTTCGTACGATTTCACTTCTTTGCTGCACTCCCGTGGTATCGGTGCCGATAATACCACCCGCTTCTCTACCCCACTCACCGACCGGCTGATTGAGCAGATTACCAGCACGGAAGACGCCACCCGGAAAACCCGGCTGTTACGGAAATTTCAACGGGTAATGGCCCAGGAAGTCCCGTTTAAGGTGCTTTATTTTCTGCAGTATCGGATAGCCGCGGCCCGCTCCATCGGGCAGGTGCCGGTTTCAGGCCTCAAACCGGGCTACGAAGCGGCCCGGATTCGGCCCGTACAAACCGCTCAATAACCTCTGTATGCGAGGGCAGGCGTTGCTGTGGCACATGGCCCGGGCGGCCGGAGCGACGTGGCTGATTGTATCCGTCCTGTTTCTACTTAGCCACGCCACTATTGACCCCGAAAGCCAACTTCGGGACACGTTGGAAAACGCCACCCACCCGAGCGAAGCGGGGCAACGGGCTGCGGCTACGCAACAACTGCTACATCGGTACGGGCTCGATACTCCCCTCTTTTACACTACGTGGCACCCGCAAGTGGGCTGGCAATGGCATGGGGGCCAAAACCAATATCATGCCTGGCTTACCCAACTGGCCCACGGTAACTTGGGGTATTCCTATCAGGCTGATGCTCCCGTGGCCGAACTCCTGGCCCAAGCCCTGCACTACACCTTACCCCTGACGCTGCTGGCGGCTCTGCTTAGCGTAAGTGCGGCAGTGGGCCTGACGGTTGTTCTGAGTTACCGCCCTGTGGGCCGCCGCTGGTTTCTGCGTTTGGCGCACACGCTGCAAAGTCTGCCGCTGTTTTTATTGGCCCTTGGGTTATTGCTGCTGTTCGCCAATCCTGATGCGCTAAGCTGGTTTCCGGCGTTCGGGCTGAGTTCGACGGCGGCAGCAGAGGCGTGGCAGCAGCCTGGGATTATGCTCTACCAGCTCACTTTGCCGGTAGCAAGCCTGGTGCTGAGTAGTTTCCCGGCATTGGCTATTCAGTTGGATGGGGCTCTGCAACAGGAGTTCACGCAGCCCTACACCGCCACAGCCCGGGCCAAAGGGGCCTCACAGGCGCGCACGGCTTGGCGGCACGCCCTACGTAACGCATTGCTCCCCCTGGTAACCTTGCTTACCGAGCTACTGCCCAGCATTGTGGCTGGCTCCGTGGTAGTTGAAGTTATATTTGCCCTACCGGGCATGGGCCGCCTGATTGCCGATGCAGCCCTACAGCAGGATTTCCCGGTATTATTGGGGGGCGTTGGCCTGGTGGCATTCGTTCGGTTGGTAGCTCAATTCATGGCCGATATACTTTATTCCGTCCTCGACCCTCGTTTCCGGATAGCCGCATGATATATGCGGCGCTACTCCGAAAGCATTGGGCGGCAATTGGCTGGCTGGCTCTGGTTGTGCTGGCGGCGCTATCAGCCCCCACTGCTTCCCCCACCCCCGATTTAGCCAACGTTAACCAGCCGCCCTTTCACGCTTTGCATTGGCTGGGCACTACCCCCCAGGGGCTCGATGTAGGCCTGAGCCTATGGCAAGGTGCGCGCACTGTGCTGCTGGTCAGTCTTCCGGCTTCCATACTTACGCTACTGCTGGGCGCTGCATTGGGCGGGGCCGCCGGCTACTGGGGCAATACCAAGTGGCGGGTCGGCCGGCTGAAGTTGGTGGGCGTTGGTATTACTCTGCTCTTGGCCGTTGCCGCACTTTTTTACGTTCCGGTTTCCTGGCTCTGGCTTGGGGGGCCGCTACTTTTAGGGGGTAGTTGGCTGCTGGGCCGTAACCACCACGGCGCTACCTGGCCAATTCCTGTGGATAGTATTGTTATGGCACTGATTGCCCTGCTCAACTCCATTCCGTTGCTTGTGCTGGTGGTGGCTACGGCGGCAGTGCGGCCACCTTCGGTAGGTGGAGTAGTAGCCCTACTGAGTTTGACCTGCTGGCCCGTGCCGGCCCGCCTGATGCGTGGGGCTACCCTGCAAAGCAGTAAGCAGCCTTACCTGGAAGCGGCTTGGGCAGCTGGTATTCCTACTCACCGCATTTTGTGGCGTCACATTGGGCCTAATACGCTGCCCGTTTTGCTGGTGCGCTTTCCGTTGACAGTGGCCATTCTGATCGGGCTCGAAACAACTTTGTCCTTCCTCGGAGTAGGTCTGCCGGCTGATACCCCAAGTTGGGGACGCCTGTTAGCCACTGTCCGTCAGGCACCTACTAACTGGTGGCTGATTGTGTGCCCGGGCTTGGCTGTTGTCGGTACGGTACTGAGTCTGCAACGTTTATCATCTCCCCCTAAAGGCCCCTCTCATGTCACATAACCCACCTATTTCTAACATTCATATTATTTCGTGAATTACACCTAACTACATAACAAACTACTATTCAAGACTATAATCATTAGTCATACGGTAATATCTATTCACAAGACTATTATTTCATCCGTAATTACATGTCACGTTTATAGCAGAAGTGTCCTTTACAAGCCTTAGTAACTGCCTTAATATTGTCATAAGGAACGGCAAGCGAGGAACTCCCAAGCAGCTTAGTACTTCTTCTACAACTGTTTTGCCAGTTTAGGCTAACAGTGCACCCCGGCTAATTGAGCCATCTGGTGAGCTAGAGTCGTTTTCGGATGACTATGACAGTATAATTCATGTACGAAGCCTACGCGGCTGCTCGCGGTGCGCTTCGCTACATTCAAGGTTGTTGCAATAGGTGTGTGAAAATCCCGTGGGCGTTGTCTACGGGTTTTTTGCGTTTATAAGCTTGCCGTTTGCTGGGCAACCAAAGCAATGCCCTCCGCGAAGGTGTGGGGCCGATATCCTAAGTTTTTACGGGCCTTATCAATGATAAAGCCTGTACGCAACGGGCGCTGGGCCGGCTGAGTAAAGGTGCTGGCATCCACGGGGGTTATCAGGGAGGCGTCCAGCCCAAAGTGCTCGGCTACCTGCAAGGCCATCTGGTAAGGGGTGAATAGCTCGGACCCGCTGATGTGGTAGATGCCCGTGGCATTGTGCCGGGCCGCCAGCCAGCAGCCTGTAGCCAGGTCCTCAGCCAGCGTAGGTGTGCGCAGTTGGTCATTTACTACCTTAATGGGCTTACCGGCCCGCAACGAGTCGTGCACCCAGGTCACAACGTTGGTGCGGCCGTACGCGTGTGCGGTACCATACACCAGCACCGTGCGCAGAATTACCCACGGTGCTTGGCAGGCCTGCACCAACCGCTCGGCGGCCACTTTGCTGCGCCCGTAAAAATTAACGGGGTTAGGCACGGCATTCTCGTCCAGAGGACCCGTTTCGCCGCTGAATACAAAGTCGGTGCTTAGGTGTAGTAAATGCGCCTGATGCTGCTCACACCCCGCTACCAGATTGGCTACGGCTGCCACGTTTTGCTGCCAGCAGGCGGCCTGGTGCAACTCGCACTCATCCACGTTGGTCATGGCGGCGGTGTGCAGTACGTGGGTGGGCTTGTGGTAGCTGAACACCTGCTCCAGCTGCGCCACATCGGTTACATCCAATGTCACAAACTGCACCTCCGGATACACCTCCGCCAGCTTGTTGTCCCCGCGAGACGTGGCCAGCAGCTGCACACCGGGCTGTTGCCGGAGCAGGGCTACCAGTTTCTGCCCCAGCAGACCGTTGGAGCCGGTTATCAGGAGTTTCATAGCTGACGGTGCGAACGGCCTAAGCCTAGTACTGATACCCGTAGAGTTCGGTGATTTTCTTTTTCTTCAGCTTTTCCACTTTCACAGTCATCTTGATGTCCGTGACGGGGCGGTTCCGCTCGGCGGCGGGCTGCTGGGCAATTTTATCTACCACATCCTGCCCGCTGATTACCTGCCCAAACACGGTGTACTGCCCATTGAGGTGAGGCGTGCCCTGGGGGTTCTGCACAATGTAGAACTGGGTGGCGCTGCTCATGCGCTGCGGATTTACAACGTCAGCGGTGCGGGCGGCGGCTACGGCTCCGCGTTTGTGCGTAAGCTCGGGGCGAATTTCGGCCGGAATACGCTTTTCATCTTCCCGACCGGCGCCGTCGTTGCTGGGCTCGTCATCTTTGGAATTCAGGTCGCCGCCCTGCACCATAAAGCCCGGAATAATGCGGTGAAACGTGGTGCCGTTGTAGGCGCCGCTTTCGGCCAACTTCAGGAAATTGGCCTTATGCAGCGGCGTCTCGTCAAACAGCACCAGCCGGATGTCGCCCTGGGTGGTACTGATGGTAACAACCTGATCTTTCTTGCTTTTGCGAGGCTTGCCAGCCGCTTGCGCAAAAGAGAAAGTGAAACCAATGAACAAGCTTAGCCAGAAGGCCCGAAGCAGAGAAGTAGGCATGACAGGAAGTGAAGACGGGTTTGTACGGGCAAAACTACACGCTTTTGAAGGGGAAGGTTACGCCCTTAGCTCACCGCCTGCTATTGGCAGCATCACATAGCTGCTCCAGTACTCGTGGCCAGCGGGTAGCCGGTCAAACTATTTTCTTCGCGCCTACGGCTCAGTTCCCGCTTTTACGTATGCGGAAGCCATTGCCATTTCTTCATGCGCCCGACTATGTCCCAACCTCTCCCCTCCACTACTGCCCCAGCTCACTGGTTTCCCAAGCTCCTGTTGGCCCTTTACCTCGTCGAGTTTGTTGCCCTGGGCATCAATCCTGCTGACCGGGGCACGTGGTGGGCCGAGAACGTTCCGATTCTGCTGATTGTGGGGGCTTTGGTAATTATGTACATGCGTGGCCTGCGGTTTTCCAACCTCGCTTATGCCCTCATGAGCGTACTCATTTTTATGCACACCGTAGGCGGGCACTACACGTTTGAGAAAGTGCCATTCGACTGGTTTAACAACCTGTTCGGGTTCAAGCGCAATATGTATGATCGGGTAGCGCACTTCTCGGTGGGCTTTTACGCCTACGCTCTTATTGAATACACCGACCAGCGCGACCTTATCCGTAGCCGTTTCCTGAGCTACCTGCTACCCTTGTGCGTGATTGGTACCGTGGCCATGAGCTACGAGCTCATTGAGTGGGTGTACGCTGAGGTAGCCGGCGGCGACGCCGGAGCCGCCTTCCTGGGCAGCCAGGGCGACATCTGGGATGCCCAGAAAGACATGCTGGCCGATACCAGCGGGGCCGTGTTTGCGCTGGTTCTGTACGCGCTGTTTGGTCGAGGCAAGCGTTAGCCTGGGCCGGCGTCCAGCATTTTTAGTGCAGCCTGGGCTAAGCCATTATCGGGATACTCAGCTAGTACTTGGTGATAATAGCGGCGAGCCGACTCTCCCTGCCCAAGTTGAGAGTAGCAAAACGCAATGTTGTTCAATGCCATTTCCCGATACTCCATTTGGCTGGTGCTCAACATTAGAATATAACGCCACTTATCCAGCCATTTTTTCTCTGAGAAGTAAGCATAGCTCTGCTCGAAATGCGGAATAGCATTCAGAAAGTCATCCTTCCTGATTAACTGCATTCCCCGCTGCTGATACCTACCTAGCGTAGTGCGAAGCGTCCAGCTCAGTAAATATGCCGCCAGCATAGCAGGCAGTAAACACTGGATAAAATCCAGGGAGGAAATACCCGTACCCAACCAAGCCAGAAGTACGATTAATCCATAAAACACGACATACGCAATCCAGGATATATTTCTGACTGTTGGCGTTTTGACCATAGGATTCTATACAATAAAGCTGATTAAAATTGTTTTTTTACGCAGTTGTCATCCTGAGTTTGCGAAGGACCTTATCACGCATGAACAGGTCGTTCTAACATAATAAGGCCCTTCGCAAACTCAGGATGACGTACGGTACTGTCCTTACTCCCGCTCCCGCCGGATATCGTTTAGGATTTGCTGACCACCACGGGCCAGAATGCTTTCGGCCAACTGGATGCCGGTTGCTTCGGCTTCGGCGGGAGTGGCGGTGCGGGTTTCTTCGAGGAACTGCTGCCCATCAAGGCTGATGAGGCCGGCATGGAGCTGCAAGCTGGTGGCATCGGGGCTGAGCGTGGCCAGGGCGAAGCTGGGGATGCTGCAACCGCCTTCCATGGTGCGCAGAAACGCCCGCTCAGCGGCCAGGCACACGTGGGTGGCGGCGTGGTCGAGCGTGCGGTGCAGCTCGGTTTTGAGGGCGGGCTCCAGGCTGCGGGCGCACTCAATGGCTACGCTGCCTTGCCCGGTGGCCGGGATAAACTGGTTTTCGGGCAGCACGTGGCGGATGAGGCCATCGTACTCCATACGGTGTACGCCGGCGTAGGCCAGCACTAGGGCGTGGTACTGGCCTTCTTCCAGCTTGCGCAGGCGGGTTTGCAGGTTGCCGCGGGCTTCGGCGGTGGTAGCGTGGGGCAGAAAACGCTTCAACATAGCCTTGCGGCGGGTGCTGCTGGTGCCTAACACCAGGTCGGGGCGCTGCAGGTCCAGGTTGGCATCAAAGCTCACCACCACGTCGTTCACCCGCTCCCGCTCCATAAAGGCCAGCAGCTCCAGGTCGGCGGGAATGGTGCTTTGCACGTCCTTGGCGCTGTGCACGGCAATGTCGATGTGGCCGGTACGCAGGCTTTCTTCCAGCTCTTCGGTGAATACGCCCTTGGCCCCGATTTTATCCAGAGAGCGGTCCAGCACCACGTCGCCTTTGGTGGTGATGATGACGATTTCGGACGTGATGCCGGCGGCTGTGAGGCAGTCGGCTACGTGGTGGGCCTGCCACAGCGCCAGCTTGCTGCCGCGGGTACCAATGCGAACGGAAGTTTTCAACTTGGAAACGAATTCAAAAACGGTGATACTTGGCGAATCAAAACTGCCTCGGGCCTTCGCCTCTGCAAAGATACGCGCCCCTGCCAAGCCAGTCGGCTATACGCAGTTTAGCAGTAGCTATACTAAGTTAGCAAACTGTATTTTGCTCGATTACAGCCTGAAAACAGGGTTTTCAGCTTTGTTGCCGCTTGCTTTTCAGAGCCGCAGCAGCTCTGCCACGCGCAGGGAAATATCCAGAAATACCATGCGGGGGCTGGCGTTACGCTCGATGTGATAGTGCGCCTCGTTCAGCTCCTCGGCCAGCTGGGAAGCGTTGCGGGGCGTTACGAAGGGGCTGAATCCTTTCACGAAGCCCTGCTCCTGCTGGGGCAGGTGGGGCACCAGCTGGGCATCCAGCCCGAACAGCAGCACTTTGCGCATGAGCGTGAGGGCGTATTGCAGAAACTCCTTCTGGTTTTCCCGGCCCAGCTTCTGAAACTCGTCGCACTTTTCCAGCATGTCGGCCACTTTGTTGGCGTAGCAGGCGCGCATCCAGGCCACAAACAGGGCGAAGTAGTCGTGCTCTTCCTGGCCGGAAGCCTGGGCAGCCAGGGCCGCCCCAACGTTGCCTTCGGTAAGCTGGGCCAGCTGCCGGGCCTTCACCTCGGGTACGTGCTGCACGTCGCGCAGCCAGTTGGTCAGTTCCGTTTCGGGCACAGCGCGTACTACTACCGGCTGCACCCGGCTGATGATGGTGGGCAGCAACTGCTCGGGGGAATTGCTGACCAGCAGAAAGATGGTGGCGGATGGCGGCTCTTCCAGCAGCTTTAACACGGCGTTGGCAGCGGCGGGGTGCATAAGCTCGGGCAGCCAGATAACTACCAGCTTGAAGCGGGCCTCGAAGGCCTTGAGGCTCACCAGCCGCAGCAGGTTCAGGCTTTCTTCCTTGGAAATATTGCCTTGCTTGTTCTCCGCCCCAATGTGCTGCATCCAGTCGTTGAGGCCCTGGTAGGGGTTCTGGAGCACAAACTCCCGCCACTCGGCCGCAAACTTGCTGCTCACGGCATCCTTGGTTACCGCCTTGGTGGTGGTAACCGGCAGGATGAAGTTGAGGTCGGGGTGAATGAGCTTGTCGATTTTCTGACAGCTGGCGCACTGCCCGCAGGAATCCTCCGCCTCCAAGGTACGCGTCTCGCAGTTCAGAAAGGCTGCGTACGCCAACGCCAGGGCCAGCGTAGCCGAGCCCTCAGCCCCGCGAAACAGCTGGGCGTGGGCCACGTGGTTGCGCCGCACGCTGCCCACGAGCACCTGCTTTACCTGCTGCTGACCGGGAATTTCGGAGAAACGCATTGATTCAGCTTGTTCAGCAACGACAACTTACAACTCTACGCCCGGTTGGGGCGCGGCTGGTGCAGCCCGCTCCCACACCCGGTCTTTGGCGGTGGCATCGTACACGTGCTGCATAATGCCCTGCTCCACGGCATCGTATTGCAGCTGACGGCGGGCCATAACGCGCTCCGCAACCTCCGTTACTTTGGGCAGCTTGAAGGTTTCGAAGCCGGCGGCCCCGCCCCAGCTGAAGCTTGGGATGAAGGTGCGTGGGAAGCCCGCCCCGAAGATGTTGGCCCCCACGCCCACCACCGTGCCGGTGTTGAACATGGTGTTAATGCCGCACTTGCTATGGTCGCCCATCATGAGGCCGCAGAACTGCTGGCCGGTATTCACGAAACGGCCGGCCGAGTGGCTCCAGATTTTGACGGGAGCGTAGTTGTTCTTGAGGTTGCTGGTGTTGGTATCGGCCCCCAGGTTGCACCACTCGCCAATTACGGAGTTACCCAGGTAACCGTCGTGGCCCTTGTTGCTGTAGCCCAGCAGGATGCTGTTGCCCACTTCGCCGCCCACTTTGGAGTAAGGGCCCACGGTGTTGTCGCCGCGCATTTTAGCCCCGGCGTTGATGTGGCTGCCCTCGCACAAAGCCAACGGCCCGCTGATGATGGCCCCCTCGTGTACCTGAGAGTTGCGGCCGAGGTAGATGGGGCCGTTTTCGGCGTTGAGGATAGCCGCCCGGATTTTCACGCCCGGCTCAATGAAGATGTTTTCAGGGGCATACACGATGGTGTGCTTGTCCCCCACGGGCTCCGACTGCCGCCCCCTGGTCAGCAAATCAAAGTCGCGGCGGATTTCGGCCCCATTGCGCAGAAACAGGTGCCACACGGCCTGGATGGCGGTTACCGGCTCCAATACGTCGCGGGTTTTCTGGAAGCCTTCCTGAATCAGTTCGGCTACCTGGGTGGCATCGGCTAAATGGGCAGCCACCAGCATTTGCTCATCAAACAAGGCCTCCCCGGGCGCCAGAGCCTGCACTTGCTGTACCAGCAAATCGTCGGGGCAGATGGCGCCGTTGATAACCAGGGCCGGACCCTGGGTGTCGCCGGCCGGGTACTTGGCCTGCAGGTAGCTTTCGGTGAGGTAGCCCACGCGCGCTACGCCCAGGCGGTGCTGCCACTTCTCGGCCAGCGTCAGGATGCCGCAGCGCAGGGCCGTCACGGGCCGGGTGAAGGTAAACGGCAGCAGGTGGGGGCGAATGGCGGGGTCGTCGAAGAGCAGAACGTGCATGGGATGTTGGCTGATAGCTCCGGCGGGCTGGGCGGGCCGCCGGAGGAATGAATGCTCAAAAATGGCAAATAAAAAACTCCCTTCGGATGAGGAAGGGAGTTTCTTGTAGAAAGCTATCAGCCAACGGCTAGTAGCTAACAGCTTACGAAAAGCTATTTTTTCTTGTAGCGGTTCATGAACTTCTCTACGCGGCCAGCCGTGTCGAGCAGAACGTTTTTGCCGGTGTAGAAGGGGTGCGACTCCGAGCTAACTTCCACCTTGATAACGGGGTAAGTTTTGCCGTCCTCCATCGTGATGGTTTCAGCGGAGTTCATCGTCGAGCGGGTAACAAACTTGAAACCGCTGGAAGTGTCCTGGAATACCACTTCGCGGTACTCGGGGTGAATGTCTTTTTTCATGGTCGTAGGGCCGTTTTACCTTGTTGCCTGCCGATTTTGCGGAAGGGACTGCAAAAGTACACGTTACGCCCGAATTTCAAAAGTCATTCCGCCCTTTTCTGGTGCTGGCCTGATACTTAACACCTTCTTAACCCGGGTTCTGGCCAGATACCCGTATACTTACTCCGTTTTCTTTCTGCCCTTCCAGCAGCTGCCTATGCCCCGTATTGCTACACTTGCCGTTATCTGCTTATTGGTGTCTGTGCTAACCTACGGCGCTACCGTTACCCTGTTCCGGGCCCAGATTCAGGGCAACAGTGTACACTTGGAGTGGAGCGCCACCGCCGAGCAGGGCGTCAGCGGGTACGAGGTGTACCGGCAGGATTACCCAGCCGATGACTTTGACCAGATTATCACCCTCAGCCCCAACGCCCAGGCACAATACCACTACACCGACCACAACATACTGCCCGCCACCGCCGGCTACGGGCCAGTTACTTACCGGCTGGCCGTACGCACCCTGGGCGGTACCCGCACCTACCACACCGCCCCTGCTCAACCCGAAGACAACCTGGTGGCCCGCTCCTGGGACACCATTAAGCTGATGTTCCGGTAAGAGAGCAGCTGAGTAGCGGAGTTACTAAGTAAGTTTGAGAGGCAGTTTATCAGCTTCAGTGCGCGTTTTTCCGCTTTCAATACCCTGCGCGACGAAACCCGCCTGCCTTCTACTCCCCTACTCTCACACTCAGTTACCCTTCCTCATGCGCCTCTGCTTTGCCTCCAATAATGCCCATAAGCTGGATGAAATTCGGCCGCTGCTGCCCGCTACCGTTGAGCTGCTTAGCCTGGCTGATATTGGCTGTGAGGTAGAGCTACCCGAAACCCAGGACACGCTGGAAGGCAACGCCCGCCAGAAGGCTCAGTATGTGTGGGACCATTTTGGGGTAGCCTGCTTTGCTGATGATACCGGCCTGGAGGTAACGGCCCTGGGCGGGGAGCCGGGCGTGTACTCGGCCCGGTACGCCGGTCCCCAACGCCTCAGTGAAGACAATGTGCGGAAGCTGCTGCAGGAACTCCAGGGCCAGCCCGACCGCTCGGCCCGATTCCGAACGGTGGTAGCGTTGGTGCTGCCTGGAAACGAGGTGCATGAGTTTGCCGGAACCGTGGAAGGCCACATAACCGAAGCCCCCCAGGGTACGGACGGCTTCGGCTACGACCCTATTTTTCAGCCTGCGGAGGGCGACGGCCGCACCTTTGCCCAGATGACGCTAGCTGAGAAGAACACCATCAGCCACCGCAGCCGCGCCGTACAAGGCTTGGTGGGGTTTCTTGCCGGCAACTAGCCCGCACTAAATCGGGGTGGTTTGGCTTTCCGGCAATGCCTTATAAGCCAGCCGAACCTTAGGCGACGTAGCGGCCAGCGCCACAATTTCAGGTATTCGCCTCTGTGCTCAGCTAGATTTCTTACTTTTGCAGGGTTGGCCCCGCCGGTACGGGCCTATTCCCACCCCCATGCAACACCCTTTCATCGTCGGAATTACGGGCGGCAGCGCCTCCGGCAAAACCACCTTTTTGCGCCGGCTGCTGGCTTCGTTTCCCGAAGAAGAAATCTGCCTGATTTCGCAGGACAACTACTACCACCCCCGGGAAAGCCAGACGGTAGATGCCCAGGGCGTCACTAACTTCGACTTACCCGGCAGCATAGATTCGGCGGCATACGCGGCCGATGTACTGCGCATCAGCCAGGGCCTGGAGGTGCGCCGCCAGGAGTACACCTTCAACAACCCCAACGTGGTGCCCGCCGAGCTGGTGTTCCGGCCCGCACCCATTGTGGTGGTCGAAGGCATCTTTGTGTTCTACTTTGAGGAAGTAGCTAAGCTGCTGGACTTGAAAGTGTACATCGATGCCCGGGAGCATGTGAAGCTGCAGCGCCGCATTGTGCGCGACCGGGACGAGCGGGGCTATGACCTAGAGGACGTGCTGTACCGCTACACCAACCACGTAGCGCCCACTTACGAGAAGTACATCAAGCCTTTCAAGCACGACGCCGATATTATCATCCCCAACAACCGCCACTTCGACAAAGGCTTGGACGTGCTGGTGTCGTTTCTGCGCAGCAAGGTGGTACAGGGCCAGTCGGCGCAGTAGTATTGCTCACAAAGCTTGTAAAAAGAGCTTCTGCCAGCCGGCAGAAGCTCTTTTTTTGCCCGGAGCAGCCCGGCCCGACGGTAGTTTTGCAGCGCCGGGGCCAAAAACCTATATTTGTAGCTCTTACCCCAATTCCGTTGCGCTTCCTTACCGCATTTTTGCCCCGTCTGCGTTTTGCTCTCATCACGGCCACGTTGCTGATGGTGCTGGGGCTGAACCACCAGGCCGTGGCGACGCTGCGGGTGCTGCCGGCCGGCCACCAGGCCCGCCTGGAAGCCGGGCCCCGCACGGCAGTAATCAAGCAGCGGGTGACCCTCGAAGCCACCTCGCCGCTGGGCTGGTATATGGCCCCGGCCACCGAGGCGTGGTTGCCGCTGCCCGTGCTACTGCCTAAGCCGCAGTGGATACCGGCCAGTCCGGCCGGCCCCCAGGTGCGGCCCAGCGCCGTTCCCGACGTTTTCCGGGCGCGGCTGCTGCTGGCCGCTTTGTCGCCGCAGGCTCCTTAGCTGATTGCCTGGGCCGTTTGCGTGGTTGACTGCTGCCGCCAGTTGAGGCGGTGAAGCAGATGTGCTGTTGGTGTATGCAGAGGGATGCGGCCCCGGGTGACGCATCAGCTTCTTTCTTTTCGGATTTATCCAACCTACTTTTTTCATGCGTAATAAAGGACTCATCATCACGCTGACCGTTCTCATATCGGCGTTGTGCTTGTATTTCCTCTCGCTCAACCTCGTTTCCAGAGGAGTGCAGCGGGATGCGGCGCGCTATGCTTCGCGCAGCGGCCAGATCAACGAAAAATCCCGCCAGCACTATCTCGATTCGGTGTGGCGGGCGCCGGTTTTCGGCCCCCTTACTTATAAGGACGTGCGGCAGTCGGAGCTGGGCCTGGGCCTGGACTTGAACGGCGGCATGCACCTGACCATGGAAGTGTCGCCGGTGGAGATTGTGCGCGCCATGAGCGGCAACTCCAAGGACCCCGTGTTCAACAAAGCCTTGGCGCAGGCCCAGGAACTGCGGAAAACCAACACCTCCACGCCGTTTACCACGCTGTTTGCGCAGTCGTTCCAGCAGGTAGCGCCCAACGATAAGCTGGCCCGCATCTTCGCCAACACCATCAACAAAGGCGCCATCGACATCAACGCCTCCAACGATAAGGTTATCAGCGAAATCAACAAACAGGTGGAGGAATCCATCGGCCGCTCGTTCAACATCCTGCGGAACCGTATCGACAAATTCGGCACCAGCCAGCCCAACATTCAGCGGGTGAAAGGCACGGGCCGCATCCAGATTGAGCTGCCCGGCGTGGACAACCCCGACCGGGTGCGGAAGCTGGTGCAAAGCCAGGCCAAGCTGGAGTTTTGGGAAGTATGGCGTCAGGATGAGTTTGCCCCTTACCTGAACCAGCTGGCCCAGGTGCTCAACGCTCAGGAAGCCGCGGCCACGAAACCTGCTACGGCCGCCGTTACCACCGACACCACGGCTACCGCTGCCGCCACGGCCGGCGACTCTTCTTCCCTGGCTAGCCAACTGGCCAAGAAAGACACCAAAGCCGCTGCCAAAACCGACTCGGCTTCCCAGAAAAACGTACTGGCCAGCCTGTTCACCATGCCCGGCAAGCTGGGCGTGAACCTGCGCGACACGGCCCGCATGAATGCCGTGCTGCGCAGCCCCGAAACCCGCTCGGTACTGCCTTCCAACCTGACCTTCCTGTGGGCCGCCAAGCCCGAGGCCATCAGCGGCCAGGAATACCTGGAGCTCTATCCCATCCGCAAAAGCACTACCACCGAAGCGCCCATTGGCGGCGAGGTTATCAGCGACGCCAAGGGTGACTTTGACGGCGTAAGCGGCCGGGCCGAGGTGAGCATGCAGATGAACCCCACCGGGGCCCGCAAGTGGCAGCGCCTGACGGCCGCCAACATTGGCCGCCAGATTGCCATTGTGCTCGATGACTACGTGTACTCGGCGCCGGTGGTGCAGTCGGAAATTGCCGGGGGTAGCTCCAGCATTTCGGGCAACTTCCAGATTGAGGAAGCACAGGATCTGGCCAACACGCTGAAGGCCGGTAAGCTGCCCGCGCCCACGCGCATTGTAGAGGAAGCCGTAGTAGGTCCGTCGTTGGGCCGCGAGGCTACCAACCAGGGCCTGTTCTCGGTAATTGGCGGTCTGGGCATCATCATGCTGTTCATGGCCGTTTACTACGGCCGCGCCGGCTTGGTAGCTGATGCCGTGCTGCTGTTCAACTTGTTCCTGATTATGGGCGTGCTGGCTAACTTCCAGTTTGCCCTCACCCTGCCCGGTATTGCGGGTCTGCTGCTGGTAATTGCGGCCTCCGTGGATGCCAACGTACTGATTTTCGAGCGAATCCGGGAAGAGCTGGATCATGGCCTGCAGCCCACCGACGCCATCAACAAAGGCTACTCGCGGGCAACTACGGCCATCTTCGACTCCAACGTAACCCAGCTGATTATTGCCGTTATCCTGGGCTTCTTCGGTACGGGTCCGGTGCAGAACTTCGCCATTACCCTGGGTATCGGCGTGTTCACCTCCTTCCTGTCGGCGGTGTACGTGTCGCGCCTCATCATTGAGCGCATGGTGAAGAACAACAGCGCCAAGTCGCTGAGCTTCAGCACGCCGCTGTCCAACAACCTGTTCAAGAACATCAATCTGGACATCGTGGGCAAGCGCAAAATTGCCTACACCTTCTCCACCATCTTCATTGTTATCGGCTTTGTGCTGATGTACATCCAGGGTGGGCCTAACCTGGGCGTTGACTTCCGTGGGGGCCGTGAGTACATTGTGAACTTCAGCAAGCCGGTAGTGGCCTCCGACGTGCGCGACCTGCTGACGCAGGATTACTTCGGCGGAGCTGGTACGGAGGTAAAAACCTTTGGGGCGGAAAACCGCCTGCGCATCACCACCGGCTACATGGCTGCTGATGAAAGCCTGGATGCCGACAAGCAGGTGGAGGCCGCTATGTTCAAGGGCCTGAACAGCAAGTACAACAGCCTCAACCCCACCAAGGTAAGCTCCTCGAAAGTGGGCGCTACCATTGCCGACGACATCAAGCGGACTTCTGTATTGAGCTTGGGCCTGACGCTGCTGGCCATTTTTGTGTACGTGTTGTTCCGCTTTGAGAAGTGGCAGTACTCCATGGCCGCTGTAGTGGCCCTGTTCCACGATGCGCTGCTGGTTATTGCCTGCTTCCCTATTGCCCGGGTGTTCGGCCTGAACTACGAAATGGACCAGGTATTCGTGGCGGCCGTGCTAACGACCATCGGCTTCTCCATGAACGATACCATCGTTATCTATGACCGAATCAGGGAGTACCTGCGGGAAAACAAGAACCTGACGTTTGCGCAGGTGGTTAACCCGGCCCTAAATAGTACGTTCTCGCGCACCATGATTACGTTCACCACGGTGTTCCTGGTGATGGTAGTGCTGTACGTGTTCGGGGGTGAAACGCTCCGCTCCTTCTCCTTCGCCATGATTCTGGGTATCATCTTCGGTACGTACTCCTCCCTGTACATTGCCGCCCCGCTGATTCTGGATACCTACGGCCGCAAGGAAAAAGAGCGCCTCAACACCTCCGAGTCGGGTGCTCCCAAGCTGAACACCGCCGCGCAGGCATAGGCGAGACTAGAGGCTGCGGCTCGTTACCGTCACCCCGTCTTCACCAAAAAGCCCGACCTGTCTGGTCGGGCTTTTTTGTTGCACTGCTTCGTGGTCCCCCACTGCTTTGGGGTTTCCTCCTATGCTGTGTAGACCGTAAGTAGGCCGAAAGAACGTCATGCTTCGCCTCCGGCTCTGCATGACGTTCCGGTTGATAGTAAGAAGCGTGACTGTCCACTCAGCATAGATGAACACGATACCTCCGCGGCTACTACCAGGCACGAAAAAGCCCCACCGCTTGGTGGGGCTTTTTTTATACCTATGTCGGCTACGAAATCTGGGCTTAGAAGCTGGCGGTTACGCCTTCGGCTACTACCTCTTTCACCTCGGGCACCATGCGCTTGAGCAGGTTTTCGATGCCGGATTTCAGGGTAACCGTGGCCGAAGGGCAGCCAGAGCAGGAGCCTTGCAGGTTTACGGTTACGATGCCCTCATGGTAGCTTTTGAAGGTGATGTTACCGCCATCCTGCTCCACGGCGGGGCGCACGTAGTTATCAAGCAGGTCGATGATTTTCTGGCTGGTTTGCTGGTCGGCTTCCGAGACGTCGCCGGTGGCGGCGGCCTGTTGAGCGGCGCGCTGCTCAGCAGCGGGGTCCACGGTGAAAATGGGCCCGCCGGCTTCCACGTACGACTTCAGGAAGGTGCGCAACTCGGGAATGAGTTGGGCCCACTGGTGCTCAGTGGTTTTGGTGATGGTGACGAAGTTCTGGGCAATGAACACGCGGCCCACGTAATCGAAGTTGAATAGCTCCTGGGCCAACGGCGAGTTGGCGGCGGCTTCCAGGTTGGGATAATCCACGCTCACCCCGTCAGCCAGCAGCTGGGTGTTGAGCACGAATTTCATGGATTCGGGGTTGGGGCTGGCTTCGGCGTAGATAGAAACCGGCGCAGCGGGGGCAGTGAGTTGTTCAGCCATGTTTGAAAGACTTGGAGACAAGCGTAGGGAAACCAGGCCGCAACGCGCAGCCTGCCGTGGTAAACCGCGCGGGGCGGCAATAGTTGCAAAGGTAGTTGAATAGCAGAACAAGCCTACACGACCGGAAGTGCCGCCGCTTCGGAAATGGGCCGGTGTATCTTTGCGCCTGCCTATGTTAAGCTCCCTGCTCCTAATCAGTGCCCCCCCGGCGTGGCCGCTGCTCCTGCCTTTTTTTGGTTTGTTGGCCCTAATTGCCAGCGGTCCGCTGCTGTTTCCCAGGCTCTGGGAGCATTGGTACGGGCACGTAGCCGTGGGCCTGGGTCTGCTGATGCTGGGCTACTACGGTTTCATCCGCCACGACTGGCACACTACTACCGAAACCCTGGCCGAGTACTTTTCCTTCGTGGTGCTGCTTACGGCGTTGTTCGTGGTAGGTAGTACGCTGTATTTCAACCTGAATGTGGCAGGTACACCGGGGCGCAATGTGCTGCTGCTGACGGCTGGAGCCGTATTGGCCTCCGTGGTGGGTACTACCGGCGCCTCCCTGCTGCTCATTCGGCCCCTGATCCGGCTCAACGACCAGCGCATCCGGCCCTACCACATTGTATTTTTCATCTTTATTGTGAGCAATGCGGGCGGTTTGCTTACCCCCCTCGGCGACCCGCCCCTGTTCATTGGCTTTCTACGGGGCGTGCCGTTTTTCTGGACCACCGAGCACCTACTGGTTCCCTGGCTGCTGAGCAACGGGCTGCTGCTGCTGCTGTTCTGGCTGAAGGACCGGCGCAACCCCTACCCTTCCCGCCTTTCCCGCAACGAGCAGCGCCGCGCCCGCTCGGCCAAAGGCCTGCCCCTCTTCGATTTCAATGGCCGCTACCACTGGCTGTGGCTGCTGCTGGTGCTGGGGGCCGTATTCCTCGACCCCACCCGCCTGCCCTGGCTGCCCTACCTACCGGTAGCGGGCCTCAAGGTTTCGTTTGTGCGCGAAGTAGTGCAGCTATTGGTCGCCTGGGGCTGCTACCGCACGGCCCACCCCAAAGCTCTGGCGGCCAATCATTTCAACCTGGCCCCGATGCTGGAAGTGGCGCTGCTGTTTTTCGGCATTTTCCTTACCATGATGCCGGCCCTGCAGCTAGCGGCCCACGTGGCGGCCGAGCCCGCCGTGGCCAGCCGCCTTACTCCAGGGGCGCTGTACTGGCTAACGGGCATTCTATCGGGGTTTCTGGATAATGCACCCACCTACGCGTCTTTTCTGGGGCTGAGCCTGGCCGGGCAGCAGCTTGATTTTGCCAACCCTACGCAGGTGCAACAGTTTGCGGAGGCAGCGGCCACCATGCCGCTGTTGCGGGCCATTTCCAGCGGGGCGGTGCTGTTTGGAGCCCTCACCTACATCGGCAACGGCCCCAATTTTCTGGTGCGTGCCATTGCCGAGAAGGAAGGCGTACCCATGCCCGGCTTTTTCGCCTATATCGGTCGTTACGCGTTGCCTTACCTGCTACCCGTGCTGGGCATCGTGAGCGGTTGGCTATTGTGGGGTTGATCCGGCAGCCGGGCGGGCGCGTACATTGCGCCTATGCTCCACCGGTTTACCTCTGCCTTGTTTCGCCCCATTGACATTGCTTGGTTGGTACCTTTCGGATTGGGGCGGGGTGGCTGCTGGCTCTGGAGCACGGGGCGCTATTGTGCTGGGCGCGGGGCCATTACCCGCACCAGCATCTTTCGCAGCAGAGCCCCAGCCTCGGAAATTGCGCCGACGCTGGAGAGCAATTACACCCGGTTACTGCGGGCTCGGAGCAGCATATCGGCTAGCACCAGGTTGGTCATGGCATCCACGATGGGTACGGCACGGGGCAGCACGCAGGGGTCGTGGCGGCCCCGCCCGGCCAGGCTAATAGCCTCACCCTGGTCGTTGATGGTGGCCTGGGGCTGCAGAATGGTGGCTACCGGCTTAAACGCCACCCGGAAGTAAATATCCTGCCCGTTGCTGATGCCGCCCTGAATCCCGCCCGAGTGGTTGGTACGGGTGCGTACCCGCCCGCTTTCATCGGTGTAGAACTCGTCGTTGTGCTCAGAGCCGAACAGCAGCACCCCGCTGAAGCCGGAGCCGTACTCGAAGCCCTTCACCGCGTTGATGCTCAGCATGGCCCGTCCCAACTCAGAGTGCAGCTTATCAAAAACCGGTTCTCCCAACCCGGCGGGGACGCCCCGTACCACCCCCGTTACCAGGCCGCCCACCGTATCGTGCCGGTCACGCACCTGCCGAATCAGGTCGGCCATTTGCTCGGCAGTTTCGGGGTGGGGGCAGCGCACTAGGTTGGAATCAATCAGGCTCAGATCCAGCTGCTCATAGCCTACGGGCACCTGCACTGCCCCCACCTGCGACACGTAGCTGCTGGCCCGCATACCTTCCCGCAACAGGAGTTGCTGCGCCACGGCCCCGGCCGCTACGCGGGCGGCCGTTTCCCGGGCCGAGCTGCGCCCCCCGCCCCGAAAGTCGCGGCGGCCGTACTTCTGGTCGTAGGTATAGTCGGCGTGGGAGGGGCGGTAGGCGTGCTCAATGTGCGAGTAGTCGTGGCTGTGCTGGTCCTGGTTACGGATGTACAGACTGATGGGCGTGCCGGTAGTTTCGCCCCGGAAAATGCCTGACTGAATTTCTACCTGGTCAGCCTCCGAGCGGGGCGTAGTCAGCTCGCTCTGCCCCGGCCGGCGGCGGTCCAGGGCAGCCTGAATCTGCTCCTGGCTCACGGGCAGCCCCGCCGGGCAGCCATCTACTATCACGCCAATCCCCGGCCCGTGCGATTCTCCAAAGGTGGTAATGCGAAAGAGCTGGCCAAAGGTGTTCATATGCAAAAGAGGGTGCTACAGTGAAACGGCAAGGCGGGTAACACAGGAAGCGGCCGCAAACCGTACAGCAACTCAACCTGCGCTTATAGCTGCAAGTTGGACAGGAAACTATCTATTTCACAATTTTCCTCCCTGCCTACCACCTCAGCGCCGGGCCTTCCACCACCCCGCTCCGGCTACTACCAGCAGCACTGCCACCACCAAATTGGCGTAGCGGCGCACGTCATGGTACAGATTCCGGGGCTGGGCCGTGGGGTCGGCCTCACCCAACGCGGCGCGGTAAAAAGGGTCATCGGGCTGGACCCGCAGCTGGGTAAGCACCTGCTGTTCGCCGCGTATTACGGGGCGCAAACCAGCGCGTAGCGTGTCGTACCGGGCCTGCACCGAGTTGAAATACACCATCTGAAACAGCGTATCCAATGCCAGGGGCCCCGGCCGCCGCGCCACTACCCGAAACCGGAAGCTTTTACGCCCCCCCACCCGGCCGTTTTCGCGCGTGAGACTCTGCTGTACTTCCGGGCCGTACACTTCCGCCGTGGGGCCCGAGGGCGGCGCAACTAACTGTACGGCGGCCAAATTACCCTCTCCCTCCACCGCGAAGGTGTAAGTAAAGGCTTGGCCCGTCCGGAAAGTGGTGCGGTCAATGGCTTCCTTCAACTCGTAGTTACCCACCGGCACCTGGTCGCGCAGGGGATGGGGCGGCAGAGGCAGCACGGCCACGGTGCGCGCCGCCGAGCGGTAGGTTTTGTAGCCTTCCATACGGTTATCCAAACCCGCTTCCGGCTTCTTGGCCACCCGATACTTCAGCATCTGCAGCTCTACCGCCGGGAAATTCAGCGGCTGCGTGTTCAGCGGGTACAGTTCTGCTTCCCACAGACGGTAGCGCAGAAAGGGTTTACCGCCTACTACCACGTTTTCGGGCAATACTTCCTGCTCATCAAAACCCTCCTCCCAAACGCTCCGCTGGCGCAGTTGCCGAATAATGCCGGGCAGCTGTCCAGCAAAGTTGTGGAAATTCAGTACCGCTTGATCTTGGGGTGTGAGATAAAAATACAGTCCCACATGCACGCCAGCGCCCACAAACACGCGCTGTTTGTCCGGCACCAAGGCCAGAAATGCCTGATCCTGGGGCTCCACATACTCCTGGGGCTTGGGCTTGCCAAACAGCTGATCCAGTAGTCCAATACCCTGCAAGGGAGAGGCAGCCGGGGGCTGCGCGGCCTGTTGCTGGGGGCCTACTTTAAGCGTCACGCCCCCCGATTCTGCTGTGAGCCCGTTGATTTTCATGGAGAAAGGCTTTACCACGTAGGTGCCCTCGGTATAAGCCGCGTACCGCTGGGTAATAGTCAGTTCCGAAAAAGCTTTTCCCTCCACAATGCGCGTGGTCGTCGTACTCGACTTCCCGCTTTTCTTAAAGCCCTCCACATCCGGAAAGGCTGAGTACCGCTCCAGCGGTGCGCCTCGCAGGGTAAAGCTGATAGTGAAATACTCATTGATGGGAAACGTGGCAGTACTCGTTTTCAGCGTAGCGCTGGGGGCGGTAGTCTGTTGCGCCTGCGCCCCCGGCAACCACAACAACCGGAGCAGCAGAGAAAAAACCAGAAACAGACGCATGGGCAAGCAGCAACAGGGTAGAAATCAAAGCTACCAAAAAGTAGCCTCTGCGTGCGCTATGCAGCGTAAGGCTCCGGTGGCTGCACCCTGCTGAACAACCAGTTACCAAACTACCGGTACAAGATTATGGCTTTCCTAAATCCGCAATGGCTGAGCCGGCGTATTTGCTCACATAACCACCTAACCTTTCCGGTAGCCCATAAATTCTGGGTTTCTCACAAAAACCGCCGTGCAGCGGGTGGCTTCTTATTGCCCTATTTTTTCACCCAACCAGTACCCATCATGTCCGATAACAAACTCCTCGGCAGCGACGAAGCGGAATTCGCCAAGCCACTGTACACGCCCATCAAACGGCGCTCCTTCTTTATGTACGCGGGTGCTACGGCCGGTGCCACAGCACTGCTGCTGGCTGGTTGCGACGACGATGACGACAACACCAACAACATGCCCGGCATGGTGAACGTGGGTTCGGGCAGCGTTGGCGTACTGAACTATGCATATGCTCTGGAGCAACTGGAAGCTGCTTTCTACACCCAGCTGCGCAGCGGCACTTATTATACCGGCCTAGCTTCCGGCAGTGCAGAAAAGCAAATCCTGGACGACCTGTATTACCACGAAGTAATTCACCGCGAATTCTTTAAAGCAGCACTGACTCGTGATGCTGCTTCCTCTATCATCAAACCACTGGAGCCTGATTTCTCCTCCATTAACTTCACCAACCGCGCCAGCGTGCTGGGTGCGGCCAAAGCGTTTGAAGACCTGGGAGTAGCGGCTTACAATGGTGCTGCCCGTTTCTTGGGCACCGATAACGCCGGCTTGAACTACTTGGTAGCTGCCGGTAAGATTGTTTCGGTGGAAGCCCGTCACGCTGCTATCATCCGCGACTTGCTGTCGGAAGGTTCCTTCGTCGATTCCGATGTGGTAACCATTGCCACCAATGGGCTGGAGATTTCCAAGACGCCAACGGAGGTAGCTACCGTGGCCAACACGTATCTGAAGGACGGCTCCAAGCTGAATGTTTCCGGCCTTGTGTAGTCTGGTTTCCCTTCCTACTTCCATCTAAAATTCGCACTCAGTTATGAATTTCTTCCAAATCCTCTCCGAAATCGAAAAGACAGACCCAGAAGTCTTCGAACGTTTCGATTCACGCCGTCAGGTATTTAAACACCTGACCGGCTTCGGCAAAAAAATGACGGCGGCGGCTTTGCCATTGGCAATGGGCTCCATCTTCAATAAGGCATACGGCCAAACCTCCAGCGCACCCAGCGTGAACGATGTTCTGAACTTCGCTCTGAAGCTGGAATATCTGGAAGCCTACTTCTATAACCTGGGTCTGTCCGGCGACGGCACCATCGACAACAACACGACCACGGCCACTCAGACCGCACTGCGGGCTCAGCTCAGCGCCACCAACCTGTCGTCGCTGCTCAAGATTCGTACCGACGAAAACAACCACGTGAAGTTTTTGCGTTCAGCCCTCGGCAATAACGCCATTGCTGCACCAGCTGTTTCGCAGTTCGATTTTACGGGCGGTAAAGGCAGCAACACCGGTCCGTTTGCGGGCGTGTTCACCAATGCTGCGCTGTTCCTGGCCGTAGCTCAGTCGCTGGAAGATACTGGCGTACGGGCTTACAAAGGTGGCGCCCCTTACTTGGCTTCCAACAAGGATATCTTGACGGCCGCCCTGAACATTCATTCGGTTGAGGCCCGCCATGCTTCCCGCTTGCGCACCATGCGCCGCGGTGGAGCTACAAACAATAACGCCTCGGCTACGGCTGGTGCTGGTACCGGTGCTTCGCCCAAGAGCTGGATTTCCGGCCAAGATGGCGGTGGCGCTTCGCCCGCACAAACGGCTCCTATCTACGGCGCAGGCTCGGCCCCAGCTTACACCCCTGCCGGCATTACGTTCCCTGCGGAGGACAACGTAACGCAGGGCGCTACCGGTGCGGCCCCTGGTGTAAACCTGCAGACTGCTCTGGCCTCGCTGAACTTCCCGGCCGCCGCCTTCTCGGAGGCCTTCGACGAGCCTCTGGATGTACCGACGGTTTCTACCATTGCTCGTACGTTCACCATCACGGGTAGCACGCTGTTCTAAGCGTGACTTCTTTCCAGTACCTACATCTGCAAGGATGGCCTTCACTGGCCATCCTTGTTTTGTTTAGTAGCCCATGCAACGCTGCTCGCCTACTGATTATCTTCCTGCTAGACCATCCCATCATAACAGGCTATCTTTGTTGAGTTGGAACCGACTGTTTTTCGCTCTGGTATCGCCCAACCTTTTCTTATGCACACTCCTTTTTCTCCGGCGCGGCTGCTTGCCCGCCGCTCTTTCCTTCGGGTAGCAGGTGTCACTGCTGCTACCTCGGCCCTGGTGCTAACCGGTTGCGGCTCCGATGATACCCCCACGCCAACCAGCACTACCACGGTTATAAGCCTGCCCGGCGACGACAACGGAGTACTGAACCTGGCCTACCTGCTGGAGCAATTGGAAGCTGCTTTTTACCAGAAGGTGGTTGATGCGTTTCCTACTGATTTTACGGCCGAGGATAAAGCTGCCTTTGTTGACTTGCGCGACCATGAGGTAATTCACCGTGAGTACCTCAAGTTTGCCTTGGGCAACAACATCTACGACAACGCAGCCCCTGGGTCACTGGTGTTCAATTTCTCCTCCTTCACGCTTACCAGCCGGGCCGGAGTGTATGCAGCGGCCCGCACTCTGGAGGATGTTGGTGTGGGCGCGTACAACGGAGCCGCCAAGCTGCTCTCTAATGCGAATTACCTGGTGGCGCTTGGCAAGCTGGCTTCCGTAGAGGCCCGGCATGCGGCCTTTGTGCGGGAGCAGGCCCAGCCGGGTTCCTTCGCGGCTGCCGATGTAGTAGGCACCACTGGTCTGGATACAGCCAAAACCCCTGCTGAGGTAGCCACTCTGCTAACTCCCTATTTGCCGGCCACCCTGGACGTATCCCGTCTAGCCGCTCTTTCCTAAGCTTTCAGCCCGCTGCTTTCTATGGATTTTCTTGATGCACTGGCCCGCTTGGCCACCCTTGATACCACCAATACGGCTGAAGTGCTGGCCCCTCGCCGCTTAGCTCTTTCGCGGCTGGGCCAAGCAGGCACGGCCTTGTTGCCAGCCTTGTTTACTACTCTCGTAACCCCCGCCGAGGCTGGTACCACTCAAACCCTCACCCGCCTTGACGCCTTAAAACTGGCTCTGAAGCTTGAAAACCTGCAGAACGCGTTTTACTCGCGGGCATTGGGATTAACAGCGGGCGGGCCGGCCAACCCAACCGTTTTTTTTGGTAGCACCGCTGTTCAAACTGCCATTCAAACCATCCAGACGCATCAGAGTCAGCACAGCACATTGCTTACTACGTTGATTACCAACTCCGGTGGCGCTCTTGACGCTGCTTCCCGCTACGATTTCTCGGGCAGCAAAAACGGTAGTCAAGCGGCCTTGTATCCTGATGTGTATACCAACCTGGACACCTTTTTGAAAGTAGCCCAACTGCTGGAAGATGCTGGTGTGCGCGTTTATAAAGGCCAGGTAACTGCTTTGCAGTCGGATAACGCGCTGCTGGAGGCGGCCATTCGCATGCATTCTACCGAGGCCCGGCACGCCGCCCACATCCGCACGCTCCGGCGGCAGCGGGGCGCAGTGGTTAAAAGCTGGGTTAGCCCTTCCGATACGGCTATTACCACTGCCGGCACTACTGCCGACGGCGTGTACAGCGGTGAGGCCAACACGTTGCAGTACATTACCTCCAATACCACCGTCACCAAAGTGCCGTTTGATTCCACTTTGCCCATCAACGTAGGCACGCCCGCACTCAGCGCAGCAGCTATTCTGGCCAAGGTGGCCGAAGCCTTCGATGAACCCTTGGAAGCCCAGGCTGCCGAAAGCGTCCTACAGCTGTTCACGTATTGATTTGGTAACAAGGGGGTCATACCTCACTCACACTGTATTCTCAACTTTGCCCCCGGTAACGGCCCTGAGGTAGGGACCAATACCGGGGGCAAAGTGCGTTTTATAGCAAACATTATCTACTTCAGCTTGTATTTACAGGATAACAGTTTGTATATTTCAACAAAGGCCCCAAGATAATCTAACACTTGTTAGCCTTTTTTTCCCTGCTCCGTACAACCCCCTGCTTACCCTTCCCCGCTCTGTTTATCCCACTACCAGCTAACCTCAATACCCATGCTCGAGTACGCTAAAACCATTCTGCTCAAAGTGAGCTTTGACCGGATTCTTTTCGAAAAAGAATTGCGCAAAGCTCTTCGTAACCTCGTGCCCGTTGAGCTGTCTGAATTGAAGGCTTGGTGCTATCAGCAGTTCTCCAAACTGTACCGCCGGGTGCTGAACCGCGTGTTCCGCCAGGCTGTTGCCGCGTAGCTTTTTTGCTTTTCCCGCACGCCGGAGCCGGGCGCCGCTTGCTTTACCGCAGGCCAGCGCCCGGCTCCGGCGTTTTCGGGTGGTTTACATGCGCGGCGTTTCCGGGGCCGTTTGGCCAGGCAACGCAACCGCCGGGGCCTCCTCCCCCAGCACAAACCGGATATTACGCTGCAGCCCCGCGTAGCCCGTGCGCTTCACCGCCGACTGCCGGAACAACTCCGAAAACAGCTCGTGGGTAATTTCCCGCCAGTCGCCGCGCGTGAGGTCCTTGAGGGCCGGGTGGGCCGTGAATTGTGGCTCCTGGTGAGGCTTGGAGAAACGGTTCCAAGGGCACACGTCCTGGCAGATGTCGCAGCCGAATACCCAGTTGCCGAACTGCCCGCTTACTTCCCGCGGAATCTGGTCCTTCAGCTCAATGGTGAAGTAGCTGATGCACTTGCTGCCGTCCACCACGTAGGGCTCGGTGATGGCCTGGGTGGGGCAGGCGTCCACGCACTTGGTGCAGGTGCCGCAGTAGTCTTTGATGGGGCCGTCATACTCCAGCTCCAGGTCCACAATCAGCTCGGCAATGAAGAAGAAGCTGCCGGTACCGGGCCGAATTAAGTTGGTGTTTTTGCCCACCCAGCCCAGGCCGCTCTTTTTAGCCCAGGTCTTATCCATCACCGGGGCCGAATCCACGAAGCAGCGGCCGCCTACCTCCCCTATCTCCTGCTGCATGTCCTGGAGCAGGGTTTTGAGCTTGTCCTTGATGACGAAGTGGTAGTCGCGGCCGTAGGCGTATTTGCTGACTTTGAGCGTATCCTCGGGCTGCTGCTGCTCCTCGGGCGGGTAGTAGTTCAGCAGCAGGGAAATGACCGATTTAGCCTCGTCCACCAACAGGCGCGGGTCGAGACGCTTATCGAAGTGGTTGGCCATGTAGGCCATCTGCCCGTGCATATTGCGGTTCAGCCAATTCTCAAGCCGCGGCGCTTCCTCTTCCAGAAATCCGGCCTTGCTGATACCGCAATACATAAACCCCAGCTCCGCCGCCCGGCGTTTGATGAAAGCAGTGTAGTGGGCGGTAGGCAGCATGGCGGTTAAATATGCGAACTACAAAAATACATCATCCCGAGCACAGCGAAGGACCTTACCACGTCAGAACAATCCGTTCCGGCGTAATAAGGTCCTTCGCTGTGCTCAGGATGACAGAATGTGGTTTTAGCTGAACAACTCGCCGGTGGCCGTATTCCCGCGCAGGTGCTGGGGCATGGGGCGGCCGAGGTGCTGGTAGGCCAGCTCGGTAGCTTCGCGGCCGCGGCTGGTGCGCTTGATGAAGCCTTCCTGGATGAGGAAGGGCTCGTACACCTCCTCAATGGTTTCGGCCTCGTCGCCGCAGGCGGTGGCAATGGTGCTCAGGCCTACGGGACCACCCTTGAACTTGTCGATGATGGTGCTCAGGATGCGAATGTCCATCTCATCGAGGCCGTTCTGGTCCACGTCGAGGGCATTGAGAGCAAACTCGGCAATTTCGCGGGTGATGGTGCCGGTGCCTTTGATCTGGGCGAAGTCGCGGGTGCGGCGCAGCAGGTTGTTGGCAATGCGCGGGGTACCGCGCGAGCGGCGGGCAATTTCGAAGGCCGCATCCTCATAAATGGGCGTACCCAGAATTTCGGCGGAGCGCAGCACAATACTGGTCAGCAGCTTGGAATCGTAGTATTCCAGGCGGGAGCTAATGCCGAAGCGGGCCCGCAGCGGGGCCGTGAGCATGCCCGAGCGGGTAGTAGCCCCAATGAGCGTAAACGGCGACAACGAAATCTGGACGGAGCGCGCATTCGGGCCCGAATCGAGCATGATGTCGATGCGGTAATCCTCCATGGCCGAGTACAGGTACTCCTCCACGACCGGGTTGAGCCGGTGAATCTCATCGATGAACAGAACGTCGTTGGGCTCCAGATTGGTGAGCAGGCCGGCCAGGTCGGAGGGCTTGTCGAGCACCGGCCCGCTGGTCATCTTAATACCCGATTCCAACTCGTTGGCGATGATGTGCGAGAGGGTGGTTTTGCCCAGGCCGGGCGGGCCATGCAGCAGCACGTGGTCGAGGGCCTCACCGCGGTGCTTGGCGGCGGCCACGAACACCTTCAGGTTCTCCACCACCTTGCCCTGACCCGTGAAATCGTCGAAAGAAAGCGGCCGCAGGGCTTTGTCAATGTCCTTTTCGGAAGCGTCCATGTGGTCGTTGCCCCCGGTCATATACGGTTCGCGCATAAGCGTAAAAAGTAAGTCAATGTGTCGAAAGGTAACACTTCCGGCATGGGCTTGGTGCCTTTTTTAGCAAAAAATATTACACAAAAGCTATTTAGCTAACCTTTTTAGCAAACAAGTTGTGACAGGTGCCGCACAGGTTGGCGGCAGCGTGTAACTTGCAGGCTCATCCGCCGCGCCCTTATGCCTGCTTCCGTCTCCTGGCTTGATGCCCTTCCCCCTGATATTTATGAGCAGCTGGCCCACTGCCTGAGCCTGCACGGCATGGCCGCCGCCGAATTGCTCAGCCGCCCCGAGGCGCAGGATTTAGCTGCCCTGACCGGCCTGAGTACGGGCAAAATTCAGGCGCTGAATCAGATTCAAACCCAGGCTGAGCTGCTGCACCAGTTGGCCACGGAGCCGCTGGCGCTGTACCAATTACTGCTGCTGGGCCGCCTGACACTGGAAACCTCCCTGGCGGCGCCGGTGCTGGCCTACGTGCAGCAGCAGATGCGCATTGATGCCGCGCAGTTGGGAACCCTCAAAGCGTATTGCCTGGAGCTGGGCGGCGCGTTCCTCGTGACGCTGGAAGAGCACGTACCGGCCCCCGCCGGCCTGGCGTCCCTGAGTCTGCACCGCCTAGTGGTTGAGGAGGAATTTGCCCGAATGCTGGCCACGCAGCCTGCCCCCGCCCCGCCCGCCGCCAACCTGCGCCTGGCCGAGCCCCAGCTCCAGATGCTGCGCCTGGCCCTGCTGCTGGTACACAGCCTGCCCAACACCACCGACCACCCCTTTCTGCGGGCCGTGGCGCAACTGCCCAATTTGCAGCCGGCCGCCTTGGAGCCCCTTATTGAACACCTGGGCCGGGTGCGGGCGCAGGAACAGCTCACCCTGACTATGCCCGAGCTGGTGCAGCTCTACCAGGGTATGCAGGTGTGCGGGATGGTGTTCGTGTCGGATGTGATGAGCCGGATTGGGTTGGAAGACGCGTTTCCGGTGCTATCAGAGGAGGAAGCAACGGCCTCGGAAGCGGCGCCGGTAAGCAACCGCCAGGCCGTGGGCGAAATGGTGAGCGGGTTCACGCACTGGGTACAGCACACCTTCCCCGACGCCCCCGAAATTCAGCATGCCCGCCAGGAAATCCTGGCGCTGGCCGATACGCTGGGGTAAATGGTGAAGTTGTGAAGGGTGAAATTGTGCTGTTCTGTCAATCTGCACGGCACGACTTCACCCTTCATAAGTTCACCACTTACCGCGCCAGCAGCACTTCTATTTCCAGGTGCAGCCACTCCTCTTCCCAGGCTTTGTGGGTGAGGCGGGCGGAAATGGGGTAGCCGGCATCGAGCAGGCGGGCTACGGTTTCGTTGTGCCCCTCGGGGAGGTAGCCCAGCCAGAAGGCATCGGGGCCGGTGGTGTACACGCGCACGGCCCAGTCGTCGTAGGAGCTGTCGGGTTCCCGCTGCAGCGCCAGGAGTTGCTCGGGCTGCAGGTGCGGCTCAAAAGCGCGCAGCCCATCCCGGTGGGTGGTGCCGGCAATGAGGCATTCAAGCAATACGAGGGGGCCAGCGGCGGGAGCAGACATAAGCGAAGCAGGTTGGGTTGAGGCCGTAAATTACACGTTGGCGCGGGTTTACGCATCATGTTGCCGCGCGGTTGGTCCGCCGGAACCACGGGCCGCGCCAGTCCGTACTTTTGCGCTACGATGTACAGCAAAACTGAAGTTACCCAACTCCGCCAGGCTTTCTGGACTACGTTTGGGCAGTATATGCAGCCTGTTCCTTCCGCCGAAGGGTTGCCCGCCAACTGGATCAACTATAAAACCGGCCTTAAACACGTGTATTTTCGTATGCAGGCCGACAACCGCCACGCCACCATTGGCATCGAGCTGACCCACCCCGATGCTGGCCTGCGGGAGCTGTTTTTCGAGCAGTTCCGGGAGGTACGCACCCTACTGGAAGAAGCTACCGGCGAGGCCTGGACCTGGGAAGCCAATGCCCTCGACGCCAACGGCCAGCCCTTGAGCCGCATCTACCGGGAACTGCGCCCCGCCAACCTATTCGACCGGGAGCAGTGGCCCGCGCTGATTTCCTTTTTCAAGCCCCGAATCATGGCCCTGGATGAGTTCTGGAGCACCGGGCAATATGCGTTTGACGAGCTGCGGTAGGCACGCTGGATAGCAGCGGGAACAAGTCAGGAGAAGAAACCCGGCCCGGCATTTCCGGGTGCGGCGGCTCACGTTTTCTCTCTCCTATCCCCCAACTCTACTCCATGAAAACCCGGACGTTTTTACTCGCACTGCTGCTAGGCGCCGCCAGCTTCGCCCAGGCCGCTACCGAGGCTCCCGTTACCGCGGCCCCCACTGTTTCAGTGGCTACTGGCGGCTACATGATGATTATTTCCCGCGTGTCACTGGGCTTCAACGTGCAGGCCAGCATCGTGACCGTGTCGCCCGACGGTAAGGAGCAGGTGCAGGAAGTCGATTTCAGCCGCTTCAGCGCCAAGCAAATGGCCGCCAACATGACGGAAGTACACAAAGCCGTCATGGTCGCCATAAACCAGTACACCGCCGATGGCTGGCGTCTGGTCAGCGTAGCACCCAGCGACGTAAGTAGCGGCGGCAACACCGTCTTCAGCCAGACGATTTATTACCCGGAGAAGAAGTAAGCTACCAATTCCTGTCGAAATCCTAGTACCCCGCTGTACGTGCAGCGGGGTACTATGGCTCTAGTAGAGTTAATCCACTCCCAAGTCGTATGTAAAACTATCAGCAAGGCGTATTTCAGGCACTGGTATACCGCACTGGTGGCTGGTGATACCGACAACAATGCGTTGCACCTCGTAGAGCGTAGCGGGCTGCGGCAACAACCGGGCGTAGTTCTGGGCCAACAGCCACTCGGCTAAGTCAGCTACGGTTGACTGGCCCCAGTTGGGATACGGCGGAGTCAGCGCAGCAGTCGAGGTGGTATTGAACAGACGCTGCCACCAGCCAGGCGAACTGGAAAGCCACCTAGTCTGAAATAAATCGGGTAGTTGAAGCTGCAGGCATGTGGCCAAAGTCACTTGTTGCTTTGTACTGGAGCCCAACAGCCCAAGCTCCGGTAGCAGAGTGGCTTTGGTGACCAGTGGTTGCAGAGTCTGCAAGCAGCGTAGCAGCCGCAACAGCAGTTCATCATAGGCCACCGTTCGTGCTGGGTTGGTCGACAGGTTCTTTAACCCGGTAATGGCATGCGCGGCATCGGCTACGGTTAAAAGCTGCTCTGCCATCCGATTGGGAATATCCAAGCCGAAATATTTTTCGAACGCAACGACCAGTTCAACGGAATCAAGGCCCATAAGTGTTACGAGGTGGTCTTAGTTATTTCTGAGCAGGTACTGTCTGTGGACTCATCAAAGCCCCGACGCAAAAACGGCCGCTCTGCCCAGCAAAACGGCCGTTTGAAGATACGCGGAAGGCGGTTTTATTTGAACCCCTCGATACCCGTAACATCCGCTCTGGTGATGAGCAGATGGATGTCGTGGGTGCCTTCACTTCGGGTTGCCCCATACTCTTCCGTTCATCACAAACGTAAATCACGGCGCAGACGGCTTGTCCCTATGGCCCCACCACTGCCGGTATTTTATAGGCAGCATCTTAAAAATAGTTGCCCAAGTAACGGCACAGCTGGCTAACCAAACTAAGCCACCCAGTAAGTAGCCAAATATGCATAGCCCGCCGTCGCAACCACTATTACCTCCCCAATTCCAGCTCGTTACAACCAGAGTTACCACGCAACAGGCAATTAGCCAAGATAACGTGCCACGCCAGCCTAACGGGTAGCACAGTATCCCGAGAACCATAGCAACGAAGAGCAGTGTGCCAATAAACCCCATGTAGGTAGTGCAGTCGGCTTGAGGCGGATACAAACCGGCCGCCCCGAGTGGAGCGGCCGGTTTCCGTTACAGTCAGAACAGCCTTACTTAAACGCCTGAATACCCGTAATATCCGCGCCGGTGATGAGCAGGTGGATGTCGTGGGTGCCTTCGTAGGTTACTACTGATTCCAGGTTCATCATGTGGCGCATGATGGGATACTCGCCGGTGATGCCCATGCCGCCGTGAATCTGGCGAGCTTCACGGGCAATATGCAGGGCAATTTCTACGGAGTTACGCTTGGCCATGGAAATCTGGGCGCTGGTGGCTTTGCCTTCGTTTTTGAGCATGCCCAGGCGCCACACCATCAGCTGGGCCTTGGTAATTTCGGTAATCATTTCGGCCAGTTTCTTCTGCTGGAGCTGGAAGCCGGCAATGGGCTTGCCGAACTGCTCCCGCTGCAAGGAGTACTTCAGGGCCGACTCGTAGCAATCAATGGCCGCGCCCAGCGCGCCCCAGGCAATGCCGTAGCGGGCCGAATCGAGGCAGCTGAGCGGGCCTTTGAGGCCGTCGATGTTGGGCAGGATATTTTCCTTGGGAATCTTCACGTTATCGAACACCAGCTCACCGGTGATGCTGGCGCGCAGGCTCCACTTGTTGTGGATTTCGGGGGCCGTGAAGCCTTCCATGCCCTGCTCCACGATAACGCCCCGAATGCGGCCGTTGTCGTCCTTGGCCCACACCACGGCCACCTGGCTCTGGGGCGAGTTGCTGATCCAGAGTTTGGCCCCGTTCAGCAGATAATAGTCGCCCTGGTCTTTGATGGTGGTCATCATGCCGCCGGGGTTGGAGCCGTGGTCGGGCTCGGTGAGGCCGAAGCAGCCCAGCCACTCGCCCGAGGCCAGCTTGGGCAGGTACTTGCGGCGCTGCTCCTCCGAGCCGTACTGGTAGATGGGGTACATCACTAAAGAGCCCTGCACCGAGGCAGTGGAGCGCATGCCGGAGTCGCCGCGCTCAATTTCCTGCATGATGAGGCCGTAGCTGATGTAGTCGAGGCCGCCGCCGCCGTACTCCGTGGGAATGGTGGGCCCAAACGCGCCCACGTCGCCGAACTTGCGCACGATATCGGAGGGGAAGTAGGCATCCTGAGCCCATTTCTCCACGTTGGGCGAAATCTCCTTTTTCACGAAGTCCCGGATGCTCTGGCGGATGAGCTTGTGCTCCTCGGTCAGCAGGTCGTCGATGTCGTAGTAATCAGTAAAGCCGGCGGCGTTCAGGGAGCCTTTGTTGCGCTGCACCTGGGCCTTGGTGGAAAGAACGTCAGCTTGCGAAGACATAGTAAAGTTGTGGGTGGGATGAGGGCCAAAGATAGGAATTTAGCTACGCACAACCGGGCAGCTTACTCCCTGGTTCCGGCACGAAAAAACCCTGACCGGTACCGGAACCAGTCAGGGTTTTGGAGGACGAGGCGGGTGGCTCGGGAATGCCTGAAGCCGGCCAGCACCGCACTGCGCCCACAATACGACCAGAAGGCAGATTCCTGGCCGGGAAATTCACTACCGCTTCTTTGCAAAGCGTATGCCGAAAAATAGCGTTTCGCTAATCTATTCGCAAAAAATCCTGAAAATGAAGTTGTTCAGAATTTTGCCTTACTCCATCAGCCCATCATCAGAACTTCATTCCCGCAGAACGTCATTCCGAGCTTGCCGAGGAATCTCGCGTGCTGACGTTGTAGTGGTAACCCTGACGTTAGCGCGCGGGATTCCTCAAGGGGCTCAGAATGACGTTCTGTTGGGGGTGACAGACTGGTTTGGTTACTCTGGCAACGTCAGCACGCGAGATTCCTCGCAGGGCTCGGAATGACGTTCTGCTGAGAGTAATGGGCTGATGACCTTCAATTGGTGACGTTCCGTGCGGAACAGCTTACCAACCAGTAGCCGGCCTTAAAACTTCACGCCCACCGAGGCCAGGAAGTTGCGGGTGGCCTGGGGGTAATAGTAGTTGAAGGTGAGGGGCTGGCCGGCGGCATCGGGGTAGCCGTAGGTGTAGCCATTGGCCACATACTCGCGGTTGAGCAGGTTGTTTACCAGCAGGCCCAGCTCCAGCTCCCGCATAAAGGAAGGCTGCACCGTGTAGCGCAAACGCAGATCCAGCACCTGGTAGGCGGCAATGGCTTTGCTGGCCGACTCCGTGTTATCCAGGTACTGGCGGCTCACGGTTTTGTAGAGCAGCGCCGCCCGCAGGCCCTTCACCGGCATCACCTCTACCGTATGCGCCGAAACCACCGAAGGCGAGTAGGAAATGGTGGTGGTGCGGCCCTCGGCAGCAGTTAGGGGGTTATAATCCTTATCGTAGGTAACGGCGCGGTAGTCCAGAATGCGGTTGCGGCTCAGGGTGAGGGTGCTGCTCAGGCTCAGCCACGTGAGCGGCTGGTAGGCGCCCGTCAGCTCCACGCCGGCCCGGTAGCTGCGGGGGGCGTTGGTGCGCAGGGGCGTGCCCACGTCGTTGAGCTGGCCAGTATTTACCAGCTGGTTGCGGTAGCGCATGTAGAAGCCATTTACCTCGGCACGCAGCACCTGGCTGTTCACGGTGCGGTTCAGGCGGTAGCCACCTTCCACATCGTGCAGCTGCTCGGCTTTGGGTCCCGCGTCGTTCAGGGGCCGGTCAGTGAAGTCGGAGCGCACGGGCTCCCGATGGGCCACGGCGTAGCTGGCGTACAGGGTCTGGCCCAAGGGCAGCTGCCAGGTCAGGCCGGCTTTGGGGTTGAAGAAGGTGTACTCCGCCTTGGCCGACACGGGCACCTGCTTGTCCTCGATGCCTGCCAACCGGTAGTCGATGCGACGCACCTGCACGTCGGCGTACACGCTCAGCTTTTCCAGGGCCTGCCAGATGGCGCGGGCGTAGGCGTTGTAGTCGGTTTTGGTGGCATCATTGAAGTAGGAGCGGTGGCGAATGTTGCCCGTGGAAGCGTAGCGCGCCCAGATGACTTCGCCGTAATGGTCGTTGAGGAAGCGGTTCCAGCCTCCGCCCAGCGTAGCCTGCACTCTGCTCTCGGCGGGCTGGTAGTTGAGCGCGAAGATGCCCCCGAAGAAGTAGTTGTCCAGCCATTTACGGTCTACCAAATCAGTGCGCTTGATGGTGGTGGTGTTGGGCGCAGTGCCCAGCACCACGTCGGGCAGGTTGTAGTCGGCCAGCTTACGGTCCAGGCGCAGGCTCTCGTAGTAGCCGAAGCCCCGGGTGAGGTGGGCGGCGGCGGCCACGTTCCAGTCGGTGCCCAAGCCCTGGGTGAGGTGGAGCTGGTAGTGGTTCTGCTGGTAGTTGTCGGTCTGGTTGTCGTAGGTGTAGTAGGCGTAGCGGCGGCCTTCGCGCAGGGCCCGGGCGGCATCCTCGGGGCTTAGCTCGTAGTTATCCACGTACTGCTGCAGGCCGGCGGCGTTGCGGGTGAGGGCCGGCTCGGGCACCCCGTTCCAAGCCTGGTAGGTTTTCTCCCGGCCCGAGAAGGTGATGAACTTGAGCAGCGTGTTCTTCTGCTGATACCCGGCCGCCAGGTAATAGGATTTCAGGTCGGAAGCGCCGCGCACCATGTAGCCATCGGAGCTGATGCGCGACAGGCGGCCATCCACCGTGAAGCGGCCGTTGAGGAGGCCGGTACCGAACTGCACGTTGTTTTTCCAGGTGTTGAAGGAGCCGTAGGTGTTCTGGCTTTCGGCGTAGGCCTGCTGCCGGCTTTCCAGGGTGCTCAGGTTGAGGCTGGCCCCAAAGGCGGCGCTGCCGTTCTGGCTGGTGCCCACGCCCCGCTGCACCTGCAGACTGCTGGTGCTGGAAGCCAGATCGGGCAGGTTCACGAAGAAGGCCCCGTGACTCTCGGCATCGTTCAGCGGCACGCCGTTTACCGTCACGTTGATGCCCTCGATGCCCGTGCCCCGCACCCGGATGCCGGTGTAGCCCACGCCATTGCCGGCATCGGAGTTTACCACCACGGAAGGCGTCTGGTCGAGCAGGTAGGGAATATCCTGGCCGAAGTTGCGCTTTTCCAGGTCCTCTTTACTCAGGTTGGTATAGGCTGTGGCCGTACGCTCGTTGGCACGGCTGGCCGTTACCAGCGCCTCGCCGGTGAGTACCGTCTCACCTTCCAGTACAAAGTGTACAGTTTGCGGAGTTGCTTGTCCAGTGATTTTAGCTTTCAGCGGCTTGTGCCCGATGGAAGTAATGCGCAACTGATGGTCACCAACTGACAAAGCAGGCACAGTAAACTGTCCAAAATCGTCGGTCTGCCCGATAGCAACACCATCTAAGTAAACAGTGGCTCCTGGTAAGGACGTTGCTTCTGCATTTAGCGGCAAAAACGAACTCACCGAACCCGACACGGGGCCTTGCGCCCGCGCCGCGCCGGATACGGCCAGCAGGGCCACTCCGGTAATCAGAAAACTTTTCACTGGTGGAAAAAATGGAAAAGATGGAACGGACCCGGCGCCAGGGGTCGGCACCTTCAGGTTTTTCGCTCGCGGATCGTTTGTTCCCTTCGCCGGCATTACCCGGGCAGGTTCAATGGGTATGATCTCAGCCTGGCAACGCAGGCACCCCTAAACTATGGGCCAAAGGTACACGGGAGTTTCGGTTTTGCGCTGTTCCCACCTCATAATTGGCCCATTAAGCCCATTTTTCTGACCTGAACCCGGATTATAGGGTGAGGGAGTAATTGGCTAAGAAAGCGACCCAGCCGCCGCACAATGTAGCCCGACATGGCTACTTTATTTCCTGATAATCAAGTAAATTAGCTATTCACCGGCCAGAACGAGAGGAAAGTGGGCTTCCGTAAAAACAACCCGCCCCGCCCCACCGTTTCTGTCTGCAAGGCCCCTTCGAATTTCCGGTTTGTTATACCTCAGCTCACCCTCGCCATGCCCTTCTCTAGCCTACTTTACCTGCTTGTTGCGTTGGTGTTCCTGGGGGTGCTGCTGGTATTGCCCCGCCGCCGTATGCGCCAACCGCCCGCCCCCGGCAACGACGATGAGGGCGGCGAACCGCTGGATGACGGCCTGCCCGACTTCGACCTGCCGCCCGGCATTTCCCGCCCCATCAACGACTGGGAGCCGGACTACAACCGGCCCAAAGTGGAGGTGTGAGGGGTAGAACTGAGCATAAAGAAGTGAGAGGTGGGCTCTTCGTTCTGGCAATGTGCCGATAGAACGAAGAGCCCACCTCTCACTTCTTTATGCTCAGTTCTAACTTCTGAGTTCTACAAATCCTTGGCCATGCGGATGTAGGGGATGGTGCCGCGGTAAAACCGGTTACCCTCGGGCTCCAGGCCAAAGGCGCGGTAGAAGTTTTCGTTCACGGCGCGGGCGTCGCACCAGATGCGCTGGGCTCCTTTCTGGCGGGCATCATCCAGCACCTGACGCAGCAGCTGGGAGCCGATGCCCTGGCCCTGGCAGTCGGGGCGGGTGGCAAATTTGCGGAAGCGGGCCACGCCCCCATCCATGAACAAGGAAATCACCGAGACGAGCTTGCCATTGCGAAAGGCGCCGTAGTGGTGGCCCTGCTCGTCCTGGTTCAGCTTCACATACTCAATGGATTCCTGGGGCCACAGTACTTCGTGGCGGAGTGGGTAGGTTTCGGCCGCCTTAATGGGGCGGATGGTAATTTCGGAGGTCATGAAGAGGTTACTCAACGGTGATGCTATGCGAGGTACTAAACTGCTGGCCAGGCTCCAGACTCAGGATGCCTTCCTTGTTGGTGAGGGCCCGGGAGCCGGTGGTGGCGCTGGCAATACCCTGCCAGGGCTCTATGCACACGAAGGGGGCCCCGGGCCCTTTAGTCCAGAGGCCCAGGTAAGGAAACCCATCGAAGCGCACCCGCACCGCCCGGCCCGAGCGGCGGCTGCGCAGGGTGAGGTGGGTGAAATCGAAGTGCTTAAACACCAGCGCATCTTGGGCAAACAGCGCGTAGCTGAGCGGCAGGGTGGCCTGCTGCTTCAGCACGGGCTCGGTCTGGCCCGTAAGTAGGCCCCCATCCAGCAAATGCCGCTGCAAAGTTACGGGATGGTCAAATACGAAGTCATAGTCTTCGAAGGATTCATCGGGCAGCAAGGGGCAGCGGAAGGCCGGGTGTGCGCCAATACTGAACAGCAACTCCCCGGTGCCCGGGTTTTCAACTTCCCAGCCAATAGTGAGCATGGGCCCTGCCAGGCGGTAGGAAATGCGCAGGATGAAGGCAAACGGATACTTCTGCCGGCTTTCGGCGGTGTCACGCAACTCAAACGTCAGCTCGGCCGGGCCTTGGTACAGCAGCTGAAACTCCTGGTCGCGGGCGAAACCGTGCTGGCTCAGGGTGTAGGTGTAGCCGGCGTGCTCGTAGCTGTCCTGGGGGAGGCGGCCCACCAGCGGGAAAAGTACCGGCGCGTGGCGGTTCCAGTAGGCGGCATCGGCGGGCCAGATGTACTCCAGGTTGTTGAAGTCTTTCCGAACGAAGCTGTGCAGCTCCGCGCCGTGGGTGTCCACAGCCACTCGGCACAGTTCATTTTCGAGGGTATACAGCATAAGAGAAAAAGTTGCGGCCAGCCCTCAGGAACGGCGGCTGGGGCCCGAAGGTTAGGCCCGGAAGGTGGCTGGTAGCCGCCAAGCGCCGGTTTTGCCCAGCAAGGTATCCACGTGAAAACAGGCCTGCTCCAGGCGCTCCTCCGGGGTACCGCTGATTTCGGCATAGTTGGACATCTGTTCGCGCAGCTCCCGTTGGTAAAGGTCGTAGAAATATTGGCGGTGGTTGGGGTGCTCCCGCAACGGGTCCGGCTCCCAGGGCAAATCCACGTTCAGCAGCAGCACCAAATCATAGCGCTGCTCCTCAATCCGGCGCAAAATCCAGGGAGGGCAGATACCGAAAGCGTGCTCGGCCCAGATCTTGATGACCAGCAAATCGGTGTCGCAGAAGAACAGAGGGCGGCCTTGCAGCTGCGCGGCTTGCAGGGCGTTCTGCTCGGCGCGCAACTGGCCCTTGGCTATGCGCTCCAAATCGGCGAGGACGTAGCCCGGCCCGTGCTGCTCCAGGTAGTAGCGGGCATACTCGGGAGCCCAGGTGGTGGAGTAATGCTCAGCCAGGAGCCGGCTCAAAGTGGTTTTACCCGTTGATTCGGGTCCGGTAAGGGCAACGCGCAACACGGAGAAGACGGGCAATCAAAAATGAACAATCAGAAAAAGACCAGCCCGGACTCCCACGAACGTAGGCAACTCCGAGTAAACAGGGTGATTAAGCTACTGGCTGCAGCGCGGCTTGCTCCCGGCGCATGGCCTGGCGCCACTCCCAGTAGCCATACACGGCCAGCCCTAGGTACAGCGCGTAGAGCGCACTGGTTGGATAAAGATGCTTGTACCAGAGCAGGGGCACGTACATGATGTCCACTACAATCCAGAGCCACCAGTTTTCCAGCCGCTTGCGCATCAGCAGATACTGCGCGGCCAGGCTGATGGCCGTGGTTATGGCATCCCAGTGAGGCGTAGTGGCATCGGTGTGGTGCTGCAGATAGTAGCCAGCGCCCAGGGTATAGGAAGCAACAAACAGCAGGCAGCCCAGCCACTCGGTGGGCCGGGTGCGTGATACAGCCAGTTTTGTTTCGTTGCGCCCCCCATATAGCCACTGGTACCAGCCGTACAGGCTCAGCAGGATGAACAGAATCTGCAGAAAGCCGTCGGAATAGAGCCCGGCTTGGTAATACACCAGCACGTACAGCGCGCAGCTTACAATGGCCACCGGGAAATTCCAGAGCGACTCGCGCGCGGCCAGCCACACGCAGGCAAAGCCAGTCAGTACGGCCACCCACTCCAGCGGACTGCCCCCAGCGGCGGCGGTCCAGAAATCGTACAATGCCTGTAGCACAGAAACAATTAGTATTAGGCAGGATGCCAGCGTAAAATCCAGTATGCAGCGCGCCTGCATGGTCAAAGCTAACGACTGACGGGGTATTTTTGTGGATTCTCTGGCTTTCCTCTCTGTTTGCGGCTGCTATGCTTCCCGAAATTACCCCCCTCGATTTACACGCCCGCCTGCAAAGCGGCGAGACTATTCAGCTGATTGACGTGCGCCAGCCCGAGGAGTTTGCCTACTGCCGCATTGAGGGCAGCCAGCTGATTCCGCTGGGCGAGTTGGCCCGCCGCGCCGAGGAAATTGACCCCAACCAGCCCACCGTGCTCATCTGCCACCACGGGGTGCGCTCCATGCAGGCCCTGGCTTACCTCCAGCACCGCCACGAGCTCACCAACCTGCTCAACCTGCGCGGCGGCATCCACGCCTGGAGCCTCCAGGCCGACCCTGCGGTGCCGGTGTATTGATTTCTACTGACGCCTATCGGTCTTGCGGCACCTTCGTGCCCTATTTTTCCCTATCAATGTTTCAGTATAGCATCTCAACTACCAGAATACCTTACATTCTGATTTGGCTGATATTCAGTTGCAGTTATCTGCTGCCACAACCGCTGCAAGCCCAGGCGCAAGCTCCCGGGTGGGCCTCGGCCCGAAAAATACAATCGGGCACCGGCAAAGTGGTGGCGGACCACGATGCTGCCGGGAACAGGTACGAGCTGCGCACTTTCAGCAATACTGAAACGCTGGGTACCACCATCCTCACCAGCCAGGGCATTGCGGATATGGCTTTGGTCAAATTTGCCCCGGACGGTACCGTACTCTGGGTCAGGCAGCTAGGAACTGCGGGTAACGAACAAGGATACGCGTTGGCCGTTGACAAGAGTGGCACCGTGTATCTGGCCGGCCTCACTGCTGCTCAGTCCGGCAATGGAGGCCCGCCCCGCTTGGCACTGGGTAACAACTTATTCGTCACCAATGCCTATGCCAGCTGGTATCCTAAACTGTTCGTGGCCCGCTATTCATCCCAGGGCACGGCAGAGTGGGTGCAGCAGAACGACCCGCTGGACAAGGATTATCCAGCAATTAGCGCTCTGACGCTGGATGCCGCTGGCAATATGTGCGTGGAAGGAGAATATGAAAATAACTTCACCTTCGCCGGAGCCAGCCTGCCTAATCCCGCCTATCGGTATTACCGATTTACGGCCGGCTTCCAGGCCAGCTCCGGCGCACCGCGTTTCCTGCGCCACTTGCTGGAAGCGCCGCAAACAGGTTTTCTTACTACCAGTTTCGTGCAGGGCCTCTCGACGGGTGGATATTACGTGGCGGTTCCGTGTTTCTCTTCCTTTACGCTGCAAGGCACTACCGTTTACCGCAACAACAACAAACCCTTTAGTGTGCTGCTCCGCTACCGCTCCGACGGCACTGTGGCGTGGGCGCGCCCGCTGCAAAACAACAAGGAGGTTGTGATTACCGCCATCCTGACCGATGCTCAGGACAATGTATATGCCGCCGGCTACGCCACTGGTTTGCTGCCCCTGAGCACGGGCATAGGCACCGATACCATCCGGCTGGGCACCACCACTTCAACCAGACAGGCCTTACTGCTAAAATACAACCCGGCGGGCCATCTGTTGTGGGGCCGGCAACTAAACACCTGCGTGGCAACCGCTACCAGTCAGCACTACGCTTTGGCCCAGGGCGCCAACGGCACGGTGTATTGCACTGGCCAGTTCTCGAATATCATAGCTGCTAACGACGATTGTGTTGTGAGCCGGGGCCTGAATGATGTGCTGGTTACCTCCTACACCCCCACGGGCCAGCTCCGCTGGGCCCGGAAAGCCGGCGGGCCAGGCGACGATTACGGCCGCTATGTTTTCGCAATGGGGGCCGATGAGTTGATAGTAATAGGTAGCATGGGGGCTGAATGCACATTTGGCACCGAATCCGTAGCTGCTCCTGCAGGAACTTTCGCAGCCCGGCTGGGCTCCAGCTTCCGAGCCTCAACAGACTGCCCCGTTGAGCAGATAGCACCCTTTCCTACTCCTACCCTCGACTGGCTGTATCTACCGGAACTGCCTTTGCCGGCCAGGGTGGAAATTCTGGATGTGCTGGGCCGCCGCGTATCGTACAGCCCACAGCATCAAACCTGCCGACTGTGGTTGGGCGATTTGGCCGCTGGCTCCTACACATTGCGCCTTACCACTGCGCAAGGCTGCTACTATACCTGCCGGGTGCTGAAACTATAACGCAGCGGCCACTGGATTTTATCCAGCTCGCTACAAGCCCTGATACCCGGATTGTAGCGGTTTTTCAACTGTCTGCCTTCTTCGCCATTCATTTTCTATGCAGCTTCCCAACCTCCCCATTCTCGATGCGCTGCCGGAGCTGCTGAGCACCCTGGAAACCCACTCCACGGCCGTGCTGCAGGCTCCGCCCGGCGCGGGCAAAACCACCCTGGTACCGCTGGCGTTGCTGGAAGCGGCCTGGCGCGAAGGGCGGCGGATTCTGGTGCTGGAACCGCGCCGGCTGGCGGCCCGGGCGGCGGCTACCCGCATGGCCCAGCTGCTGGGCGAGCCGGTGGGCCAGACGGTAGGCTACCGCATGCGCCTGGAAAGCAAAATATCGGCCAAAACGCGCATTGAGGTAGTAACGGAGGTAATCCTGACCCGCCAGTTGCAGGATGATCCGGCCCTGGAAGGCGTGGCGGCGGTGCTGTTTGATGAGTTTCATGAGCGTAGCTTGCAAGCCGACTTAGGCCTTGCCCTGGCCCTGGATGCCCAGCAGGTGCTCCGCCCCGATTTGCGGCTGCTGGTGATGTCGGCCACGCTGGATGCCAACCGGCTGGGCCAGTGGCTGGGCGCGCCGGTGGTGCGCAGTCTGGGCCGCATGTTCCCGGTTGATACGCACTACCTGAGTCCCCGCCGGGCCGCCACCGCCTCCGCCCGCCCCCACGAAAAGCTCCAAGACCTCGTGCCCGCCATCATCCGCGAAGCCCTGCACACCCACCCCACCGGCGACGTGCTGGTGTTTCTGCCGGGCCTGGCCGACCAGCGCCGCGTGGCCGATAAGCTGGCCTCACTGCCCGAGCACATCGATATGCACGTGCTGCACGGGGAGCTGCCCGCCGAGCAGCAGGACGCCGCGTTGCGCCCCGCTCTGGCCGGCCGCCGCAAGGTGGTGCTGGCCACCAGCATTGCCGAAACCAGCCTGACCATTGAGGGCGTTACCATTGTGGTGGATGGGGGCTACGCCCGGGTGCCCCGCTTCGAGCAGCGCACCGGCCTGACCACCCTGGGCACCGAGCCCGTGAGCCAGGCCGCCGCCGACCAGCGCCGGGGCCGGGCCGGCCGCCTGGGACCCGGCACCTGCTACCGCCTCTGGACGGAAACCGAGTTCCAGGCCCTCCCCCACCACCTGGCCCCCGAAATCCTCACCGCCGACCTCAGCCCCCTGGCCCTGGAGCTGGCGCTCTGGGGTGCACAAGATGCCACGGCCCTGCGCTGGCTGGATGCGCCCCCGGCTCCGGCGCTGGCCCAGGCCCGGGAGCTGCTGGTGCGCCTCCAGGCCCTTAGCCTCGATGGCCGGCCCACCGCCCACGGCCGGGCCCTGGCCGGGTTGGGGCTGGCCCCGCGCCTGGCCCATCTGGTGGTGCGCGGGCAGGAAATAGGGCACGGCGCCACGGCCTGCGCCCTGGCGGCCCTGCTCACGGAGCGCGACATTCTGCGCCCCGCCGACGGCTCTTTTGGCCCGCCGGATCTTCGGCTGCGGCTGGAAGCCCTGCACACCGGCCGGGCCCCGCTGCCGGGCCTGCAGCCCGATGGAGCCGGTATGCGGCGCGTGCGGGAAGCCGCCACCGTGCTGCGCAACCGAGCCGGCGCCAAAGGCACCATTGAGCCCGACGTGGCTGGTTTGCTGGCGGCCCTGGCCTACCCCGACCGGCTGGCCCAGCGCGAAACCCCGGAGCGGGTGCGGCTTATCAGCGGGCAGCGGGCCACCTTGCCAGCGGAGTTTTTTGGGCAGCAGCATACGTTTTTCGCGGTGGCGGCGCTGGATGGGGTGGCCGCCCAGCCCCGCGCCAGCCTGGCCGCCCCCCTCAGCCGCCAGGAGCTGGAAACCCACTTCGCCAACCAGATAGAAACCCAGGATGAGGTGCGCTGGGATGAAGCCGCCGGCCGCGTTACGGCCCGCCGCCTGCGCCGCCTCGGGGCTTTGGTTTTGTCGGATGCCAACCTGCCTAGCCCCGAGCCGGCGGCTATAACTGAGGCATTGCTGGGCGCAATCCGGGCTGGTGGCGTGGGCCGGCTGCCCTGGAGCGAAGCCACCCAACAGCTGCGGGAGCGGCTAGGATTTCTGCATTATCACTTCCCTGAAAACTGGCCCGACGTATCGGACGAGGCGTTGCTGACGGAGCTGGAAGACTGGCTCGGGCCTTATCTCGGCGGGGTGAAGTCGATGATGGAATTGGCCCGCGTTGATTTTCAGGAAGCCCTGCTAGGCCGGCTGCCCAACGGCTGGGCCCAGCGCCAGGAGCTGGAGCGGCTGGCCCCGGCCCACCTGGAAGTGCCCACCGGCTCCCACATCCGGCTGGATTATGCTGAGCCGGCGGCCCCAGTGCTGGCCGTGCGCCTGCAGGAGGTGTTTGGCCTGCTGGATACGCCCACGGTGGCGGGCGGGCGCGTGCCGCTTACTCTGCACCTGCTCAGTCCCGGCTACCGCCCCGCCCAGGTTACCCGCGACCTGCGCAGCTTCTGGACCAGCAGCTACTTTGAGGTGCGCAAGGAGCTGCGCGGGCGCTACCCCAAGCACTACTGGCCCGAAAATCCCTTGGAGGCTCAAGCCATCAGAGGCACCAAGAAGCAGAACGGTTTGTAGCGCGCGGCCAGAACTGCGCGGGGCCACTTAGTGGTTTGCTACTTTTTCGGCTGTTTGATCTAGCCACGTACCTCATTCATCGAGAAGCACTTAAAACTTAACATTAACAATTAGGTAACCCAGGAAACAATTCGGTAACATTACTCTATGCAAACATCTACCCCTTCAATAAGGGGGCTGATGCTGCTGACGAGCCTGCTGTTGCTGCTGACGCACCCGGGCACGGCCCAGCAGCGTACGGCCCTGCCCGCCTCCTCCACCATCCGCCACAATACCTGGCTGATGTTTTTGAGTGACGCCCGCCTGAGTAAGCGCTGGGGGCTGCACACCGAGGTGCAAGTACTCCGCACCCGCACCTCCGAGCTAGGTTCGCAGAACGTATTTCGGGGCGGGGCCAACTACTACGCCGCCGATAACCTAGTGCTGACCGGTGGCTATGCCTACTCCCAGGCCGTGGCCGATGATAATTTCACGGGCGCTATTGGCCCCGAGCACCGCCTCTACCAGCAGGTGCAACTTCATGATGCCAAGAGCCGGCTGCATGTACACCACCGCTACCGCCTGGAGCAGCGCTGGGTACAGTTTCAACCCGGGCAGGAGTTTGCTTATCTGAACCGTATGCGCTACCAGTTACGCTTGGTGGTGCCGCTGCTGGGCCCGGAGCTAACCAGCAGAATGCCCTATGCCGTGGCCGCCGACGAGATTTTTCTGGGTTTTGGTAAAGGCTCTAAGGGCCGGCTGTTTCAGCAGAACCGCGCGTATCTGGGCGTGGGCTACCAGATCAGTAAGGCCTCGGCGGTGGAGCTGGGCTACCTCAACCAGTTTGTGCAGCTGCCGGTGGAGAGCCGGCCGGAGCTGAACGAAAATATACAGTTCAGCCTGTGTTTTAATCCTGATTGGCGGCGCACCATGCCAAGCCTCAAATAAAGGCGCAACCTATTTTTGATAAAATTTACCTAGAGAGGGAACTTTTTTCGCAGTGTGCGTGAGAGAATGGCATTATCATTGGATACGGCAAATCCAGTCTTCATCCATCTTTCTTTCATACTGCTATGAAACGCACTTTTACCAGTTTATCATTACTCTGCGCTGCATTGAGGTTCTCGGGTACGGCCGCGGCCCAGGATACTGCCGGCTGGAAGTTTTACTTTGAGGCCGGGCCAAAAATTACCGACTTCCGGACTACCTCCTACGGTGGCACCTACTCTCCGCAGTCGGGCAGTACTTATTTTTCGGAAGAGGACCGCCGGGTGTCCGTGCGCAACACTTTCTCGGCCTTTATGGATGTGAAGGCGTTCCGGCCTCTGTCGGAGCGGCTGGTGCTTTCGGGCACCGTGGGGCTGGATATGCAGCACCTGAACTACCGCACCGGCTACACCCAAACCACCAGCAACAGCGTAGTTACGGCCTACGGCAACGAGCACATCAGCCGGCTGCTAACCCGAGCCCGGGCCGATTTTGGCCTGCATTACCAGGTTCGGCTAGGAGAATCGGGGCGGCTGCTACCGGGCGTGTCGGTGGGCCAGATGGTAAACCTGAGCAAAGACGGCTACAGCTACACCTTTATTCAGCCCGGCCTGTACTTCACCAACGACCGGCTATTGCTCTCCGCTACCGTTTCGGATACGCCCTACAACGTGCTGATTCCGGGAGCCTCGCACTTTGAGGGCGAGTTACAAGGGCCCTACACCTACGATGCCGAGTACCGCATCCGCGAGTTTCAGCTAAGCGTCGGGGCCAAGTTTTAACAGGACCCTACTCCAGCAAAAAGCCCCGCAACGTATGCTGCGGGGCTTTTTGTTGGCTGCTTGCGGGCCGTCTATTCGCCGGCGGGGTAGTCAGCGGAGTCGCCGAGGTCGGCTACCTGAGCCAGTTCCTGCACCAAGCCAGTGAACTTCTCGCGGGCCCCTTTTACGGCGGCCTTGCCCAGCGGCAGGTGCAAGGGTGGGTTTTCCTGGCGCACTACTTCAAACATGATGCGGGCGGCGCGCTGCGGGTCGCCGGGTTGCTTGCCGCTGTAGCTCTGAATGCCCTTGAGGTTTTCGCCCACGGTGCTGCGGTAGTCCTCAATGCTGGTATCCACGTAGGTGGCGGAGCTGCCAGCCCACTCGGTGCGGAAACCGCTGGGCTCAATGTTGGTGACTTTGATACCCAACGGGGCTACTTGCTGGGCCAGGCTTTCCCCAATGGCTTCCAGGGCAAACTTGCTGGCGTTGTACACACCCACGCCCGGGAAAGTTTTGAGCCCCCCGATGCTGGTGATGTTGAGTACGTGGCCGCTGCGCCGCTCGCGCAGGTGGGGCAGCACGGCCCGCAGCACCCGCAGGGGCCCAAACACGTTTACATCGAACTGGCGCTGCACCTCGGCCTCATCAATTTCCTCAATGCTGCCCAGGGAGCCGTAACCGGCGTTATTTACTACTACATCTAGCTGCCCGAAGAACTGAATGGCGTCCTGCACGGCCTGCTGTACCTGCTGCTCGTTTACCACGTCGCAGACAAAGCCGCGGGCCCGGTTGCCGTCTTTCTGGGTGAATTCATCGGCTTGCTCCTGCTTGCGGAAGGTGGCGGCCACTGAGTCGCCCTGGCTGAGGCAGTATTCGGCCAATTCCTTACCAAAGCCGGTGCTTACCCCGGTAATAAACCACGTTTTAGTTGCCATACAAAATCAGGATTTTCTGGAGTGAGGGGAGAGAAAACAAACTGCTCCGGGAGAGGCCTCCCGAAGCAGTTACGTGGGCCTGCGTGAGGCCCGTTGCTGGTTGTGTAAACTGGTGGCTAACGTTTTTGTTTGCCTCTAGCGGTTCTGCTGGCTGAAATACAGCTGCATCACGGTGGTAATTTTTTCCTTGGTCAGGGGCTTGCTGACCATGCCGGCAATGGGGTAGTCCTCTAGGCGGGCCAAATCACCGGATGGCATACTCATGGCCAGAATTACAATGACAGTAGCCTGCTGCACGGCTTGGGGTAAGTCATGAAAGGCCTCCAGGAATTCCATTCCGTTCATGACGGGCATGGCCATATCCAGCAATACCAGCACGGGCTGCTCGGGTGTTGCCGAAACACTGCATTCTTGCAGCATGCGTAAAGCTTCCTCGCCGTTGGAAGCCGTGAGGTATTTCTCGGTCAGGCGCAGTTCGTAGAGCGTGGATTCATTCAGAAAGTTGGTGGAAGGGTCGTCGTCGACGAGCAGAATAGCGGATATCTGTGGCATAGCCGGTACAGCAAATGAAAACGCGGTAAGAGGAAAGTGACTGCCAGCGTATGGGCTACCGGTGGGTTAAATGGTTCCGGACTCCTGGAGCAGTTCGGTGATGGAGGCGGAGGTCAGGGGTTTGTGGCGGAACTCAGCCCCGAAGGCATGGGCCCGCTGCCGGTCGGCGGGCAGCTCCGAGGAAGATACTACAATGATGCGAATGGCCCGCTGCTGTTCCGGTGACCAATGCTGGTACTCCTCCAGAAACTCAAAGCCGTCCATCACGGGCATATTCAGATCCAGCAGTACTACCACTTTGCCGCTAGGCTGCAACTGTAGCTGGTGTAGTACTTGCAAGGCCTCCTGCCCGTTGGTGGCCAGCAGCAGCTGCACCTGGCTGGCGTAAGGACGCATCAGCCGTTGTCCCAGATAACGCGCTGCTTCGTCGTCATCGACGAGCAAAACGGTTAGGGGTTCCGCTGCCGCCGTAGGAGCAGGGGGTATTTCTGGGTTTTTCATACTAGTGGCTACGCTCTGCCTTCACTATTGGTTGGGGCAATACTGCCCGAAAGATAGAACCAACTCCCACTTTGCTGGCAACCGAAAGCTGCCCGCCGGTTTTCTCAACTACCTGCTTGGCCAGATACAGCCCAATACCGGAGCCCTCTACATGATCGTGCAGGCGCTGAAACATCCCAAAAACCCGCTGCTGCTGCTCGGGGGTAAGTCCCAGGCCATTGTCCTCTACTTCCAGCACAAAAGCCTGCTCCTGATTGAAGTGGCAGCGCACCTGCACCAGGGGCGCCCGCTCGGGGGAGCGGTATTTCAGGCCGTTGCTGAGCAGGTTATACAGCAGACTGCGCAAGTGCTTCTCGGCAAACAGCAGCTGGGTGCAACTGTCGGGGGAAAGCAGCACTTGCCCACCGGTTACGGCCAGCAGCGGGGCCAGGTCGCGGCACACGTCCGCCACTACTTCCGGCAACGATACGTGCGTAATTGGCTGATCCTGCACATTCTGCCAACGGCTGACCTCCGTTAAGTACTTGATGGTGCGCTGGAACCGTTGCACCGAATCCTGCATCAGGCGCAGCACCGTTTCCGTATCGGCCTCGGCGGCCGGCTGGGTAAGTTCATGGCGCAAGGCTTGCAGCAGCCCATCAATGTTGGTGATGGGCGCCTTCAAATCGTGCGAGGCCATGTACACGAAGGTATCCAAGTCGGCGTTGGCGCGCGTCAGTTGGGCGTTGGTGTTGCTTAGCTCGTCGGCCAGTTGCTGAGCCTGCTGCTGGTTGGCTTGCATGCTCAGGCGGGCGCGTACCTGCTCCGTTTCGTCGTAGGCAAATACCAGCACGCCATCAATCTGGTCAAGCTCATTGCGGCGGGCCTGGTAGGTGAAGGTGAAGTACACCGTTTCCAGGGGCTGGCCCTCCGTGCGGGCTACCTGCACCGGAAACTCCCGCGCCACATGACTCTCGCCAGTGGTGTACACCTGCTGCAACAATGCCAATACCGGTGTACCCGCCAGCTCGGGCAAAGCCTCCAGCACCGGGCGGTTCAGCAAGCTGCGACCCGGAAAAATCAGCTGATAGGCTGGGTTCACCAGTTGATAAGTGAACGTAGGACCAGCCAGGATAGCAATGGGGGCGGGCACTTCCAGAAAGAGGCTATGCAACAGGTTCTGCTGCTTTTGCTGCTGCTGCCGAATGGCTACCTGCTCCGTTACCTCGTAGCCCACGGCAATGAGGCCGGTAGTGTGGCCGGCCTCATTTTGCAGGGGCTGGAAGGTGAAGTCGACGTAGGCCTGCCTGGGCTGGCCGGTATGAAACCGGTTTAGGGTAACGGGGGCTTCGTTGATGGAGTAGGGCTGGCCGGTGCGCATCACGCCCGCCAGAATATTCTCGAAGCCCTGGCCCGCCGTATCGGGTAAGGCCTGAAAATACGGCTGGCCCAGCGTGCCAGCCGGCGGCCGACCCCATATTTCGCCAATGGCAGCGTTGGCCAGCTCTATCACCAGCTCCGGCCCCCGCAGGATGGCAATGGCCACGGGCGTTTGCTCAAAAATCCGGCGCAAATCGGCTTGCTGGGCTTCACGCTGGGCTTCGGCGGCCCGAATGCCCTCGGCTACGCGCACTTCCAGCAGCTCGTTCTGTCGCTCAATCTGCTGCCGGGCTTCTACCTGCGCTGTTACCTCGTAGGCAAACACATAAATACCGCTAATGTCTCCTTGCTGACTACGCCGGGCCTGGTAAATAAAGTTGTAATAACGCTGCTCCAGGTCGGCCGGGCCCTCGTTAGCGTGGTCTAGTTGCACCAGCATTTCGTGGGCCGAGAATGTTTCCCCGGTTTGGTACACCTGGTCCAGCAGAGCGAAAATGGGCTGTCCCTTCAGCTCCGGCATAGCCACCGCAATGGGCAGGCCTACCAGCGGCCGGGCACCTACCAACGCCTGATAAGCCGGATTAACAAACTGAAAAACGTGGTCGGGGCCATCGAATACGCAGATCATGGCCGGCGCCTGCTCCAGCAAATTGTACAGGTGCTCCCGCTGGCGGTTGGCCTCCGCATACGCTGCCAATTCGCGAGCCTCACTCTGCTGCCGGGCCTCCTGCTCGGCAGCCAGCACGGCTTCGCTCACAGGCAGACAGTTCAGCAACATGCCTTCGCCCACTTGCTGGGCCGTTGCCCGCAGTGAAATACTACCTCCAGACAGTGGCAGTCCAACCACGCGCTCCACCAGTTGGCTGCCCGCAAACCAGGCGGTCTGCAACAGCTCTAGTATGCCGGCTGCCTGGTTTGCGGGCAGCCATTGCCTCAAGCCCTGACCGGGCGTGGCCGGGCCCAGAAGCCGTTCGGCAGCCGGGTTCAGGTAGTCAATAGTAAAGTCATGCACTGCTCCTGCTTCGTCTGTTAGGGGCAGGAAATACCCCACTCCCGCCAGCGAGTTTTCGAGCAGGGCTGGCAGTAAGCTAGCGGGAAGGGAGCGGGCGCTATTCGCGAAACCAGCAGGCATAGGCAGAAATGGCAGATACCAGCAAAGAACTGGCCGCCGACGCAAGTTCTCACTTTCACTCCAATTTACCCCCCTCTGTTAGGGGCAGCGGCACTACCCCGGCAGTTATAAACAGATTCTGCTATCAATCCATGACCAGGGCCCGGGTATGTGGCGGGTGGCGGTGGTACTTGGCCCTCGTTGGTCCCTAATGGCAAGCCTTGGTGCCCGGTCCCTGATAATTTCAGACAAGGGTAACGAGAAAAAGAGCAGCCCGAACCGCAAACCCAATTTTCTGCCGTACCTTTGACCGGCAATAAGCGGAACCTAACCTACTTGTTGCCATGGCCGACCACGCTGCCAAAATTGCCTTCGAGGCGCTTACCTACGACGACGTCCTGCTGCTGCCCGGTTATTCGGAAGTACTGCCCCGCGACGCCGACCCCAGCTCCCAGCTCACCCGCAACATCCGGCTCCAGCTCCCCTTCGTTTCGGCCGCTATGGACACCGTTACGGAGGCTGAAATGGCTATTGCCCTGGCTCAGGAAGGTGGCATTGGCATCATCCACAAGAACATGAGCATCAAGGCCCAGGCCGAGCTGGTACGCCGCGTAAAGCGCTCCGAAAGCGGCATGATCCTCGACCCCTTCACTCTGGACGAAACCGCCACCCTGGCCGATGCCCGCAAGCTGATGCGCAGCAACAACATTGGCGGAATTCCGATTGTGGATGAGCAGCGCCGCCTTAAAGGCATCCTCACCAACCGCGACCTGCGCTTTGAAAAGGACATGACCCGCTCGGTAACCGAGGTAATGACGGCTGCTCCGCTGGTAACCGCCAAGGCCGGTACCGAGCTGGCCGCCGCCGAGGATATTCTGCAGGATTCTAAAGTGGAGAAGCTGCCGGTTATAGATACCGAGGGCCGTTTGGTGGGCCTCATCACTTACAAAGATATCCGGAAGCGCCGCCGTACCCCCAACGCTTGTAAGGACGAGCTGGGCCGCCTGCGCGTAGGAGCCGCCGTGGGCGTAACCGCCGACTTGCTGGACCGCGTGGCGGCCCTGGTAGAAGCCGGTGTAGATGTAGTGAGTGTGGATACGGCCCACGGCCACAGCAAAGGTGTACTGGATGCCGTGCGTAACCTCAAGCAGCAGTTTCCCAGGCTGGAAGTAATTGCCGGCAATGTAGCCACTGCCGAAGGTGCCCGCGCCCTGGCCGATGCTGGGGCCGATGCCGTGAAGGTGGGCGTAGGCCCCGGCTCTATTTGTACCACCCGCATTATTGCCGGTATTGGGGTACCCCAACTCTCGGCAGTACTGGAAGCGGCCCGGGGCCTGGAGGGTACCGGCGTTCCGCTCATTGCCGATGGTGGCATCAAATACTCCGGCGACGTAGTAAAGGCCCTGGCCGCTGGCGCCAGCACGGTAATGATAGGCTCTTTGCTGGCCGGCACCGAGGAGGCACCCGGCGAGGTAACCTTATTCGAGGGACGCAAATACAAAAGCTACCGGGGCATGGGCTCGGTGGAGGCCATGGAGGAGGGCTCGAAAGACCGGTATTTTCAGGATGCCGAGGACGACGTGAAGAAGCTGGTACCCGAGGGCATTGTAGGCCGCGTGCCGTACAAAGGCCTGGCCGCCGAGGTACTGTACCAACTGTCGGGGGGCTTGCGAGCCGGCATGGGCTACTGCGGAGCCGGCAGCATCGAAGCCCTGCACACGGCCCGGTTTGTGCGCATCACCGGAGCAGGCCTGCGCGAGTCGCACCCCCACGATGTACAGATTACCCGGGAAGCCCCCAACTACAGCAGCCGTTAGCTAACCGGCTAAGCCTGGGCGTGTAGTACCGCTCTATACTTTCCTGAAAAGCCAACGGCTGCTGCAGCCGTTGGCTTTTTTGTTGGGGGTGCCTGCCTGGTGAGTTTGCCGGTGTTCAGATGATTGTGGTGGCTTTTTGGCTATACCCTGTATCTTGCTACTCAATTTAGCTCCCAGCCCCTACCCTGCAGTAGCAGGATTTACTGCATGTCGTTCCTCCGGAAGTTACATCCCTTCCTGTATCCTGTTTCGCTCCTGACGTGGCTTGGCTTGCTGGCCTGCATGCTGCTGTACGCGCATCCAGCACTGGCCCAGCAGGTTTCCCGCCCGCCGTCCTGGCTTTTGCTGGTGCTGCAAGCTGTATTTGCCGCCAGCATCTTCATTCAGGAGCGCAGTGCTGCTGAGCGGCTCCGTGGCCTCGATTTCGTGGGCCTGCTTCGCCGCTTGGTACTGGGGCCTTGCCTGCTGGCTACTGTGTGCGTGGGCCTGCACTTAGTACAACGCCTCACCGAGGATCAGATGCCCGGCGTCGGCTCCATCTTATTCACAGTAACCTATACCGTGAATGTTGGCTTGTTTGTGCTGCTGCTGGCTCGTACCAATTACGTATGGCGCTCCTTGGTATTGTTTCGCTCCTCCGGCAAGCTACGGCAGCAATGGGAAGCCTTTGAGATTCTGCTAGGTGTTACCCTGCTTGTGCACTTGTTTGCCCCCACTCCTACCTGGGGCTTCAACAGCGTTATATTCGGGGCCTTGGCCGCGTTTGGTGCCTACATCAGCAGCCACCAGAAGTGGGTGGCCTATCTGAGCCGACGGCAGAAGCTGGAAGCCGTGCTGCTGCAAGTGGCGGTGCTGCTTTCAATGGGGGCATTTGTTTTCTACTTCCTGCAAACTCAGCAGGACCCCCACCTGGTAGCCCCCGCTACTCAGCATACTTTCCTGATTCTGAATGCTTTTTTTGCGGGCTTTTATGCCTTCATGGGCCTGCTGGTTACGGTTTTCAATCTGCCTACCGCCAGCGTGTTTGAGCAGAAGCGGGAAGAAATTCTGAGCCTGCAGCGCCTGACCCAGCTTATCCAGCGGGGCCAGACCCCGGAGGAAGTATACCGCATGTTCTTCGACTCGGCCGTACAGACAGTAAATGCCGATGCGGCCTGGCTGGATCTGTCGGCTGAAGGCACCACCCAGCAACTGTTTCAGCAGCACATCAGCACTGAGCAGATTACGGCCGTGCGCAGCCTGCTCACCGACTACAACCTCACCCACATTGAGTACCTGAACAACGACCTGTTCGACAGCAACGGGTTTCGGGGGCTTGATTTGCCGTATGGCTCCTTAATGGTGATGCCCCTAAGCTCCAGCAAGCGCCAGTACGGTAGCATTTACATGCTCAAGGAGCAGCCCCAGGGCTTTGACCGGGAGAACCTGAGCATTTTGCAAACCTTCGCCAGTCAGGCAGTGCTCAGCATCGAGAACCTGCAGCTGGTACAGGCTTCCTTGCATACCCAGCGGGTGCAGGACGAGTTGAAAATTGCCTCGGCCGTACAGGATAGTCTGATTCCGAAGAACCTGCCCATTGACAACTGGTTTGAAATCAGCTCCCACGCCTTGGCAGCCACCGAGGTAGGTGGTGACTTCTACGACTTCCTGCACCTGCCCGGCCGCCGCCTGGCCGTGCTCATCGGCGACGTATCGGGCAAGGGCGTTACGGCGGCCTTCCACGTGGCCCAGATGAAGGGTATCTTTCATGCCCTCATGCAGGAGAACCCGCTGGCCCGCAATGAGCGGGATAAATTTCCGGTACCCAGCAAATTCATGGCGCAGGCCAACAACGCCCTGGCCCGCTGCCTGGAGCGCTCCGCCTTTATTACGGCCTCCCTCTACATCATTGATTATGAGCATGGTGGCTTTGTATTTGCCCGCGCCGGCCATTGCCATACGCTCTACTATCACTCCATCAAGGAGGAAGTTTCCTACTTCCGCACGACGGGGCTGGGCCTGGGTATCATCCGGAATGACACCTACGAGAAACACATCAAAAACCAGTTTTACGACTACAACCCCAGTGACGTGATGGTGATTTACACCGACGGCATTGTGGAGGCTCGAAACGGGGCCCAGGAAGAGTACGGCGAGGAGCGCCTGCAACAAATGCTGGAAAGCACCTATTACCTTGACGCCGACCAAATTAAAGAACGTATTCTGGCTGACCTGACCGAGTTCAGCCTGGGCCAGCCCATGCACGACGATCAGACGCTGCTGGTCATTAAATTTAAAGCTGCTCAACCCGAAGCTACTCTCTAACGTAGCACCGAGCTATGAAAATAAATCAACACGTTACCGAACATACGCTTACGCTCAGCCTCGACGGTGAACTGGACGCCAGTTCCTCTGTGCTCCTGGATACCGAGCTAAGCAAACCGGAAATCCTGGGTTTCCAGAAAGTACTGATTGACTGCCGCCAGTTGAACTACATTTCCTCGGCGGGTCTGGGGGTGTTCATTTCCCATTTGCAAACGTTTCAGGACGCGGGCGTGAAGCTGGTGTTCTTCAACATGCAGGAGAAAGTGCACAACGTATTCGAAATTCTGGGCCTGGACTCGTTGATGACGATTGTACCCTCGGAAGCGGAAGCAGTAGCCATTTAGTCGCGTTGCACAGAACACGCAGGGAATGAAACACGCAATCCGAATTAGCTGCACACGCCGCAACCTGAAGGTGGTGCGCGACTTCGTGAGCGACTTTCTGGCGGCTTACCACTTGTCCGACCTGATTATCAACCAGATTGTGCTGGCTGTGGATGAGGTGGTGGCCAACTTAATTATTCACGGTAACGGGGAAGACGAGTCGCAGTTTCTGGACGTTCGGGTATCCATACTGGAGCAGGAATTCTGCATCGAGATAGAAGACCAAAACCTGACCTCCTACTCCCCCTCCAGCTACCAAGAGCCTGATCTGCAGGAGTATGTACGCATCGGCAAGAAAGGTGGCGTGGGTATGATGCTGGTCAACCGCATCATGGATCGGGTGGAGTTCACCACGCAGGATGCCCATAACTTGTGCCGCCTGTGTAAGAAACTGGGCTAGAGTACCGTTATACGGTTGGTCAACAAAAAAGCACTCTGCTGGCAGAGTGCTTTTTTGTTGACCGTCAGCCGGCGTCCCGTACCCGGAAAAAATCCGTAAAATTGCGACTAGCAGCCATCCGTATCCGGAGCGTTTTCCGGCCGATTTTCTGGCTTCTTCTGATTACTTACTGTATGCACAAACGCATTTTGTTTGCCGGCACCGCCGCGGCTGCCCTGCTGGCCGGGTGCCAGGCTACCAAGCCTACCACGAAGGCCGCCGCGCCCTCGGTTGAAACCCTGGGTACCACGGAAGTTCCTGCCTCTGAATTTGCCTACGTATACCGCAAGAATAACAGCTCAGCCCCCGAGTTTGGTACCAAAGCCAGCGTGCAGGAGTACCTCGACCTCTACACCAACTTCAAGCTGAAGGTGCTGGAAGCCGAGCAGCGCGGCCTCGATACTACCCAAGCCTTTAAGCGGGAGTTGGAGGGCTACCGCCAGCAACTGGCCCAGCCCTACCTCACCGAGAAAAGCGTAACCGACAAGCTGGTGCGCGAAGCCTACGACCGGATGAGCAAAGAGGTGAATGCCTCCCACATTCTGGTACGTATCACGCCCGATGCCAGCCCCAAGGACACGCTGGCGGCTTACCAGAAGATTACAGCCCTGCGCCAGCGTGTGACCGGTGGCGAGGACTTCGCCAAAGTGGCCCGCGAAACCTCCGAAGACCCTTCGGCCGCTGAAAACGGCGGCAAGCTGGGCTACTTCACAGCCATGCAGATGGTGTACCCTTTTGAGTCGGTGGCGTACAGCACGCCGGCGGGGCAGGTGTCGCAGCCGGTACGCACGCGCTTTGGCTACCACATCATTAAAGTAAATGATGTACGCTCGGCCCAGGGCGAAATCAAAGTAGCCCACATAATGGTGCGCACCACGCCCGGCATGCCCGCGGCTGATTCCGTTACGACCAAGAAGAAGGTGGACGAGCTGTACAGCCGCCTTACCCGCCAGGGTGCGGCTTGGGACAAGCTGGTCTCGCAATTCTCGGAAGATGCCGGCTCGGCGGCCAACGGCGGGGAATTGCCGCCCTTCGGCACCGGCCGCATGATTCCGAGCTTCGAGGAGGCTGCTTTCAAGCTGCAGAAGCCCGGTGATATTTCCCGGCCCGTACAGACGCCCTACGGCTGGCACATCATCAAGCTGATTGAAAAGCAGCCGGTGCCTTCGTTTGAGGCCATGGAGCCCACGCTGAAAAGCAAAGTAGCCAAGGATTCCCGCTCGGAACTCAACAAAGCGGCTTTCCTGAAGCGGGTGCGCACCGAAAACCAGTTCACCGAAACAGCGGCGGCCAAGGACTACGCCTTTGCTAAAACCGACACGGCGCTGGTAGGTGGCCGTTTCCAGTACACGGCCCCGCCCGCTCCCGCCAAGGCAGCCAAAACTACCACGGACAACTCCACGCTGTTCACCATCGGCGGCAAGCCCTATCTGGTGAAGGATTTCCTGACCTACGCCCAGCAAAATCAGCGGCCCCGCCCCGGCGCCGAGCCCCGCTTCGTGGCCCAGCAGCTTTATGACCAGTACGTGGAGCAGAGCTTGGTGGAGTTTGAAAAAGCCAACCTGGAAAACAAGTACGAAGACTACCGCATGCTGGTGAAGGAGTACCGCGACGGAATTCTGCTGTTCCAGCTCATGGATGAGAAGGTGTGGAGCAAGGCTATTGAGGACACCGTAGGTCTGCAGAAGTTCTTCGCCGACAACCAGGCCAACTACCGCTGGGAGCCCCGGGTGCAGGCCACCGTTATCAGTGCCGCCTCACCCGAGCTATTGGCCAAAGCCCAACAGCTTCAGAAAGCGGGCCGCTACCAGCTTACTACCGGCCTGCCCGCGCCGGTAGCCTTCCGTACCGGTTCAGCCGAAGCACCGGGCAACGCCCTGACGGCGCTGGCTGAGCAGCTGCTGGCCGATGCAAGCCTAAGTCTGCGTGCCGTAGGCCATATTAAAAAAGGCGAAACGCCCGCCCTGGCCCGGCGGCGGGCCGAGGCCGTAGTGGCAGCGCTACGGGCGGAGGGCGTACCAGCCAGCCGCCTCAGCAGCGGTGCCAATACCAAACCCTCAGCCGCTCAAGCCACTTTTGAGCTGATGACCACCAACCCAGCCGCTCTGGAAGGTATGATGAACACCCAGAACCCATTGGCGGTGCAAGTACAGCAGCGCAGCTTCCAGAAAGGCGACAGTAAAGCAGTAGACCAGTTCCTGAACAGCGCCCCCGGGACCTACACCACCCAGCAGGACGGCCGCTACTACGCCATCATCGTTGACAAGCAACTGCCGGCCGGCCCTAAAACCTTGGCCGAAGCCCGCGGTCAGGCTACCTCCGACTACCAGAACTACCTGGAAAAGCAGTGGATTGGTCAGCTGCGGGAGAAATATCCGGTGAAAATCAACCAGCCCGAGGTAGATAAGCTGGTGACGAAGTAAGGTAAGCTAGTAGAGAAAAAGGCAGAAAGCCAAACCCAGTTCGAGCCGTGTAGGGCCACGCTGGTTTTGGCTTTCTCCTTTTTTCTGGCCACCATCCCGCCTCTGTTGCAACCTCCGCTGGCTGGCTGGCCTCTCTTTGCCGCATAGGGGCACTAACTGGGTGCTTCCCGGTGTTTTTGCCAGAGAAAGGATTTATGATGAAATTTACGGGCGGCTTGTGGCGTTTTGCCTGTCGTCTGGCTCTGGCAGCACTGAGTTGCCGGCAGCATTACGGAAATACTCCATGATTCAAATAGTAGGGGCCCGCAAGGCGCTGTTGAGTGCAGTTTTAGTAGCCGTATCGGCCACAGCCAGCTTCGCCCAGTTGGGGGTAGGCCGTCCGGTAGGCCAGAAAGTAGTGGATGGTATCATTGCCAAGGTGGACAACCAGATTGTGCTGCGCTCCGACCTGGAAACCATCTTCGCCCAGGAAACGGCTCGGGCTGAAGGCAAACCGTTGGCCCCCGATACTAAATGCCGCATTCTGCAAAGCCTGGCATTGAACAAGCTGCTGCTGGCTAAAGCCGAAACTGACTCCGTGGTGGTGGAAGACAACCAGGTGAAAAGCGAACTGGACCGCCGCATGGCTTATTTCGTGCAGCAGATTGGCTCCGAAAAGAAGCTGGAAGAATACTACAACAAGCCCCTCAAGCAGCTCAAGGAAGAGTTGCGGGTGCAGGTGAAAGAGCAGTTGGTGCAGCAGAAAATGCAGGACCAGATTGCCGGCAAGGTGTCGGTAACGCCCCGGGAGGTGCGGCAGTTCTTCAACAAAATGCCCAAAGACAGTCTGCCTTACTACTCCACAGAGGTGGAAGTGGGCCAGATTGTGAAGCTGGCCAAAACCAACTCAAAGTCCAAACAGGCGGCCCAAACCAAGCTCAACGACATCCGGGCGCGCATCGTGGCTGGTGAGGACTTTGCGACGCTGGCCAAACAGTTTTCCCAGGACCCCGGCTCGGCCGTGGAAGGCGGCTACCTGGGCTTCTTTAAGCGCCGGGAGCTGGTGCCCGAGTACGAAGCCGCTGCCTTGCGCCTGGAGCCCGGCGGATTGTCGCCCATCGTAGAGTCGCAGTTCGGGTTTCACCTGATTCAGCTGATTGAGCGTAAGGGCGACTCTTACAGCACCCGCCACATCCTGCTCAAGCCAGAAACCGGGTCAGCCGATACCAATGAAGCGGCTCAGGATCTGGCCAAAATCCGCCGCCGTATCATGGCCGACAGCCTCTCCTTTGCCAAAGCGGCCAAGGATAATTCCGACGATAAAATTTCGGGTGGTAATGGCGGCATGCTCACCAACCGCCGCGACGAAAGCACTTACCTGCCCCTCGACCAGCTCGACCCGGCCATCTTCTTCACCATTGATACCATGAAGGTGGGCAGCATCACGCCGCCCATGCCCTACCGCACCGACGACGGGAAGGATGCCGTACGGATTCTATACCTGAAGTCGAACCACCCGCCCCACCAGGCCAACATCCAGGACGACTACCAGAAAATTGCGGCGGCAGCTCTCAACGAGAAGAAAAACAAAGCCCTGGACGCCTGGTTTGCCCAGAACCGCGGCACTGTGTACCTCGAAGTTGACCCCGAATATTCCGGCTGCCAGCTGCTGAATTCCGTTAATTAGTTGGCAGTTGGTGGTTGATAGTTGTCAGTAATTCTCTGCCGACTACTAACGAGCAACTGACAACGAACAACCAATAACTAACAACTCCTGAATGCCTTTCTCCTCCGATAAAGAAGCCGCCGACGCGTTAGCCCTTTCCTACCAGAAACTCCTCCAGGAAATCGGCAAGGTGATTATCGGGCAGGATGAGGTGGTGCAGCTGGTGCTGACGGCCGTGTTTTCACAGGGCCACTGCCTGCTGGTGGGCGTGCCTGGCCTGGCCAAAACCCTGCTTATCCAAACCATTGCCGATTCGCTGGATTTGTCCTTCAACCGGGTGCAGTTCACGCCCGACCTGATGCCTTCCGACATCGTGGGCTCGGAAACAATGAACCAGCAGCGGGACTTTCATTTCGTGCCGGGCCCCATTTTCGCCAATATTGTGCTGGCCGACGAAATCAACCGGACGCCGCCCAAAACCCAGGCCGCTCTGTTGGAAAGCATGCAGGAGTACGCCGTGACCGTGGCCGGCAAGCGGTACCCCTTGGAGCGCCCATTTTTCGTGCTGGCTACCCAGAACCCGATTGAGCAGGAAGGCACCTACCCCCTGCCCGAAGCCCAACTGGACCGCTTTATGTTCAACATTGAGTTGGGCTACCCCAGCTATGAGGCCGAGCTGCAGATTGTCAAAAACACTACCTCTGACCGCAAACCCAGCGTAAGCAAGGTGCTGACGGCCGCCGAAATTCAGGCGTTTCAGCAGTTGGTACGCCGGGTGCCGGTGGCCGATAACGTGGTGGAGTACGCCGTAGGCTTGGTACACAAAACTCGCCCTAGCACCGGCCGGGCTGCAGCCCGCGCCACGCAGCTGCTGGAGTGGGGTGCCGGCCCCCGAGCCTCTCAGCACCTGATTGTGGGGGCCAAATGCCACGCCTTGCTGCACGGCAAATACTCCCCCGATATTGAAGACGTAAAAGCGGTAGCCCTCCCCATCCTGCGGCACCGCTTAGTGCGCAATTTCAAGGCCGAGGCTGAAGGCATTACGGTAGATCAGATTGTAAAAGAACTCCTTTGATTAGTTATGAGTGTTGAATGATGAACTGACAGGTAGTTAATGAATCTGTTTTCTTAACTGCTTCCTGTTGCAGCTCATTATTTGAAATTCATACCTCATAATTCCTTAAAAAAATATGGAAGCAGCCGGTTACTACCAGCAGTTTGAGCGCAACCTGGAAATTATCCTGAGCGGCCTGGAAGCAGGCCTGGATGTGCGCACCACGGCCCTCAACACCTCGTTGCCGCTGGAAGTGTACGTGCTTAGTGAAGTGCTGAACCAGGGCGGCGGCCAGTTCCGCCTCACCACCGATGCGCCGTTGGAGCGCCTGCGCGAGTTCTATGGCCAGTTCCGGCAGAACCAAGTTGGTACGGAGTCTCTGTTGCAGCGCATTCTGGATGACAAGAAAGCCATGATGCGTACTCCCGAAGGCCGTGTACTGACGAAAGAAATGCTGATCCGCCGCCTGGAATACTTCAATGAAGCTGCCCGGCAGGTAAACGTTATGCGCAACCAGCAAGCACTGGGCAGCCCGCCCCAAAGCCGCTCCGGCATTGGGGCCGAGCTGCAGAAAGGTTAATTACGGATTCGTTCTGTTAGCCGCATCAAAAAAGGCCTTCCACATGGAAGGCCTTTTTTGATGCGGCTAGTTGCAGCCATTACGCTGGCTGAAAGCAGCTGCGTACTGCTTAGTACACGCCGTAATTTGCTGTTAGCTCATAGAAGCTGCTGCCTCTTTGCGCACCTTGGTGTTTCCGTCCTTGGAATGGTTGAGCTGCAGGTCGCCGGTGGGTTCCTGCTTAAGGTGGCTGGGCACTTCGTCGCCGGCCGCACTCTTGGAAATTGTTACGCCTCCATCCACAAAATACGTAGCTCCGGTTACATAGCTGGCTTCATCGGAGGCCAGAAACAGGTACACATTAGCCACTTCCTCGGGCGTACCCCGCCGGCCCAGTGGCACCCCGGCCACCGTGTTTTTCTCCATTTTCTGGTTCATGGGACCGGTTTCCTTGTGCGTCCAGGCCGTATCAATGGGGCCTGGGCCCACGCAGTTTACCCGCACGCCATGCTTGGCCTGCTCCACGGCCAGGCCCTTGCTGAACGTCATTACCCAAGCTTTGGTGCCGCCGTAGGGCGTAATCATGGGGGAGCCCATCTGCCCAGCTTCTGAGCCCGCCGATACAATGTTGCCCTTACTTTTCTGGAGTTCCGGCAAGGCCGCCCGGCTCATCATAAATACCGAGTAAATGTTGTTTTTGATCATGTACTCGAAGGCCTCCACCGGATATGAATCCAGCTCGGCGGTAGCCGGAAACACCCCGGCATTATTGACAAGAATATCCAGCTTGCCGAATTCCTGCACGGCGGCTTTCACGCAGGCCTCGGCCACTGGCTGCTGAGAAATGTCGCCGAGGTAGCCAATGGCCCGGCCTCCTTGAGCCAGGATTTCATCTACCACCTCCCGCACGGGGTCGGAGTCGAGGCCGACTACTACCACGGCGGCCCCTTCGCGGGCGAATTTCTTGCTGATGGCTTCTCCTATTCCGGAGCCCCCACCAGTTACAATGGCGACTTTATTTGCGAGTCTTGTGGACATAATATGAGTGTTACTATGAAAGAATACGGCTGAACAGGTGGGAAAAATTGCTTTACCCTAACAACCAGCCACTATATTCTGAACGGTTTGGGAGTGCTGGAGTTACCACAGGGCAGTTTGACAGCTGGCTGAAACGGGCGCTTTTGGGCCGTTCTGCGTACTATTCACCGTCTATGCCCCCGAAATAATGTACGCAGCTCCGCCCCTGCCGGCTCCTGCTGGCACTCCTCTGCACACGGCCCGGCTCTTGCTCCGCCCCTACCAACCCTCCGACACAGACTCCTTCTTCCAGCTCATTGATGCTGACCGTGCCCGGCTGCGCCCTTCCTTTCCGGCCCGCGAAGCCGCTACGCCCACAGTAACTGCCGCTACGCAGGTGCTCACCCAATTCCGGCACGACTGGGCAGCCGGTCGGCTCTACGTACTCGGCATCTGGCACCAGGAAACGCGGCAGTACCTCGGCGACATCAGCCTGAAGCCCAACTGGACTTCTCCTGTCACGGCTGAAATTGGGTACTACCTGGCGGCCGAGGCGGAAGGGTACGGCTATGCGCGTGAGGCCCTGGCGGCGGCCGTTGCGTTCGGCTTTGATACGCTGCACGCGGCCCGCCTGCTTATCCGGTGCCAGGCCACCAACCCGCGCAGCTGCGCCGTAGCGGAGGCCGCCGGCTTTCAGCCTTTGCCCGCCAAACCGCGTCCCTGGCCGCTACGGGCCTTTGGCACCTCCGGCATTCTGTACTATTCTCTGCGGCGGCCGGCCTGAAAGCGGCTACTGGTTTTTGACCGTGCCCAGCAGGAAACTCTGGTTGAAATTCAGGTACAGCGCGAAGGAGAAGTCGAATAGGCCGTTGTTGAGGTCGTAGAGCGGCTCAAAGCGAGTAGTCAGAATCACGTTGCCGGGTAGCTTGTAATCCTTAATAGCCCGCAGAATCAGCAGTTGGCGGTTCTTATCCGTGTAGCCGGGGTCAGCTACCGATACGGAAACCGACTGGTACAGTCGCCCGCCAATGGGCGAGATATAGCCGTTGCCCTGCCAGTAAGCCACCTGCAGATTGGTCAGGTGCGTATCAAGGCCGGCATTCAAATAAAGACCAGTGCCGCGCTTATAGGGCAGTTGGTAGGTGAAGGAGTAGTCGTGGAAATAGGTAACGTAGCCATCAAAGTGGGCAGCCTGCACGAAGCGCGAGGCCAGCGCCTTGCGCACCCGCAGGCCGGTAGCCACATTGAAAAGGGTTTGCAGGGGCCGGTCAACAGTATCCAGCTGCCCGCCGCGGTGCGTGGCCGTAAACTGGAACGGCAACTTCAACAGCCACCCCACCGAGTCGCCGGCCAAGCGTCGCTCCAGGCTCAGGCCGCCCGCCACTTCCTCCTGATAGTTGCTGAAGCGGTATTGCTGCCGCCGCCAGTTCACCCAGGCATCCAGAAAGGTAGCATCCGTGAGGTATTGATACTGCAGGCCCTCTTCAAGCCGGTCGGTCATTACCCGCTCAAAATCATACATCGGCTCAATGTAGCCGTGCTGCAGGCTGCCCTCAATGTTGCCGAACAGCAGCCGGTGCGCCCCTTGCGCGTACTTGAGCGTGAACAGGGGCCGCACCTGCCGGAAGCCGCGCGTGCCGTAGTCGCGCTGCAGAAATACGCCTGCTTCCAGCCGTAGATTACTGGCCGGGAAGTACACTAGCCGCGGAGCCAGCTGCGCTCCAAAATACGTGAGGCCGGGGTCAATCTTATTGAAGTACTCATTGTCTTTGTTGAACAGCAAGCCCTGTACATCCAGCCGAATTTGCCGCTCATAACCGGGCCCCAGGGGCAGCCGATGATAAAAAGCCCGGTTATCCAGCTGGGCCCAACCAGCCTGTGTGCTACCCAGCCACGCTACCACCGTCAGTATCAGGACGGTAGCGGCCCGGCAATTTTCTAAAAATTTTAGCACGGAAAGAATCTGCTAAATCCGACGAATTTTTTTAGCATTGCGGGCACAAAATATAGTCCGGCGGCGTTACCATGAGCCGCCCCACTCTGGCTTACCAAGTGGGTTGCGCGGGGCCCGCAAAAGGCCTACATTCACCAAACCTACGCATTTCCAATCCAACCCCTCTCTATAATGGCTGCCACCACTGAAAAGGCCGAAAAAACTGCCGCAAACCCGCAAGCTGAAAAACTGAAAGCCCTCCAGCTCACCCTGGATAAGCTGGACAAAAGCTACGGCAAAGGCACCGTAATGAAGCTCAGCGACAACAAGGTGATGGACGTCGAAGTCATCAGCACCGGTTCGCTGGGCCTGGATATTGCACTCGGCGTAGGCGGTTTGCCCAAGGGTCGCGTTATTGAAATCTACGGCCCGGAATCGTCGGGTAAGACCACGCTGACCATGCACGCCATTGCCGAAGCTCAGAAAAAGGGGGGCATTGCCGCCTTCATCGACGCCGAGCACGCGTTTGATCCGCTGTACGCCAAAAAGCTGGGCATCGACACCGAGAACCTGCTGATTGCCCAGCCCGACAACGGGGAGCAAGCCCTGGAAATTGCCGACCAGCTGATTTCCTCCGGTGCTATTGACATCATCGTAATTGACTCCGTAGCCGCGCTGGTGCCTAAAGGCGAACTGGAAGGCGACATGGGCGACTCCAAAGTGGGTCTGCATGCTCGCCTGATGTCGCAGGCCCTGCGGAAGCTCACGGGTACCATCAACAAAACCGGCTGCTGCTGCATCTTCATCAACCAGCTGCGCGAAAAAATCGGTGTGATGTTCGGCTCGCCCGAAACCACCACCGGTGGTAACGCCCTCAAGTTCTACGCTTCCGTGCGCCTGGATATCCGTCGTATCGGCCAGATCAAGGAAGACAAGGATAACGTGACCGGTAACCGTACCAAGGTGAAGGTGGTGAAAAACAAAGTAGCCCCGCCCTTCAAGGTTATCGAGTTTGATATCATCTACAACGAAGGCATTTCCAAAGTAGGCGAGATTCTGGACCTGGGCGTTGATATGGGCATCATTGCCAAATCGGGCTCCTGGTTCTCTTACGAAGGCAACCGCCTGGGCCAGGGTCGTGAGGGCGTAAAAACCGTGCTGCAGGATAACCCCGAGCTGGCTGATAAAATCGAAGCTCAGATCCGGGCCAAAGTGAAAGGTACCCCGGAAGAAGCGCTGGCCGCCATTCCCGAGGACCGCTCCATGGAGGATGAAGAAACTGAAGAGCTGTAAGCCTTCCGCTTGCACACAGAAAAAGCCCGCTGTTCATCTCGGCGGGCTTTTTTTATTGTCAGCAGCAGCCAGCAGAATTTTACCATACAAGAATATGGCTGGGCAAAACCGCCTGTTCTTCTGGGCCGTACTGAAAGGGTGGATAGTTGGTATAAGGCAGTTGGCAAACAAACCTTGGCGGGTGCAGCTGCTCTGTAAGAAGGTATTTTTTGCCCTGCGGAATCCGAGTATCTTTGCTGGCACCGCATTTGAGTAGGAACCGGCTATACCCCAATCTGCCGCTTATCCATGAACCGCCGCTGGCTTCTGTTTACCGTCCTCTCGCTGCTGCTGACAGCCACTTTACCTGCGTTTGTGCCTGCCTCCGAAGCAACGCGCACCGTTGCCAATACCAGCTTTGAGCGCGGGGAAGTGCTGCAATACAAAGTGCATTATGGCCTGATTAATGCGGCCGAGGCCACTATTGAAGTGGATAACGAAGTGCACCGCATCAATGAGCGCCCCTGCTACAAAGCCACCGTTACGGGCCGCACCCTGGGCTCCTTCGATTTTTTCCTGCGCATCCGGGACACCTGGCGCTCCTACATCGATACGACTAGTATTCTGCCTCAGCGCTTTTTCCGCAACATTGAGGAGAACAACTACCGCAAGCGGGAAACGGTGGACTTCGACCACCTGCGGGACGTGGCCGACGTGGAAAGCCACAAGAAGAATAAGGACCAGGTGAAGAAGGGCTCGTTCAAGGTGCCCAACAACGTGCAGGATTTGGTTAGCGGCTTTTACTACCTGCGCACCCTCAATTACGACCAGCGCAAGGTGGGGGAGGTTATCAAGGTGCAGGGCTTTTTCGACGAGGACGTGTTCAACATGGACGTCATCTATAAGGGCCGCGAAGTAGTAGAAACCAAGGCCGGCACCATTCGCACCATTCGGCTGGTGCCTAAAATGCCCAGCAATAAGTTGTTTAAAGGAGAAAACGCCATTTCGGTGTACCTCTCCGACGACCGGAACAAGGTTCCGGTGCTGATTCAGGCGGAAATGTTCGTGGGCGCTGTGAAGGTGGACATGTTCAAGTACAAAGGCCTCCGAAACCGGCTAAATGTAGTGGCGCAAAAATGACGCGTTGTGAAGCGGCTCCCGTTGGGGGCCGCTTTTCTTTTTTATATCCCGTTCTTTCCCTCGCTTACCTACCTGATGCAGACAACCCTAGTTTCGCGCCGCCGCTTGGTTATGCCGCCTCCCCGCGCCCTGGCTCCGGTGTTGGCACCTGGTCCGCCGCCCCTTGCCGATTTCGTGTGGCCCATCCCGAACCCGGTTCCGCGCAAGGAAACTGTTGGGCTCCGGCCTGCAGGTAACGAAACCATAACACGCCGTGCGCGCCGCCCGGCGGTACTTTTGTCTTCGCGCATTCTGTTTTACCCTAAACCTTCCCGCTCCGTGCAACCAACCGCCAACCCCAACGCCTACAAAATTCTGGTAGTGGACGACGACCCCGATATCGTGGAGCTGCTGGAGTACAACCTGCGCAAGGAAGGCTACGAGGTGGCCAGCGCCCCTGATGGCCGCAAAGCCTTGGAGGTAGCCCCCCAATTCGCGCCTGATATTATTCTGCTGGACGTGATGATGCCCCACCTGGATGGCATTGCCGCCTGCCGCCAGCTTCGGGAGCAGCCCAAATTCAAGGACACGTACATCATTTTCCTGACGGCCCGGGCCGAGGAATTCTCGGAAGTAGCCGCCTTTGATGCCGGCGCCGACGACTTTATTGCTAAGCCCATCAAGCCCCGGGCCCTGCTCAGCCGCCTGGCCGCCTTCGTGCGCCGCGACAAAGACCCCCAGCAAACCTCGGATACCATCGAAATCAACGGCCTCAAGATTGACCGCACGGGCTTTGCCGTGTACCAGGAAGGCCGCAAAATCACGCTGCCCAAAAAGGAGTTTGAGCTGCTGGCTTTCCTGGCCGCCTCACCCCACAAGGTATTTGGCCGCGACGAGCTGCTGCAGAATATCTGGGGCAACGACGTGTTTGTGCTGGCCCGCACCGTGGACGTGCACGTGCGCAAAGTGCGCGAGAAAGTAGGCGACCACCACATCCAGACCATCAAAGGCGTCGGCTACAAGTTCAATACTGATAACTAAGTGAAATAGTGAGATGGTGAAATGGTGAGTTGCTGTTCTATCGGCGCACAGTGGTGGCGGTAGAACAGCAACTCACCATTTCACCATCTCACTATTTCACCATTTTCCTATGCGTTTCAACGTTCCTTCCCGCACCATTGCCATCATCCTCTCACTGTTGGTGGCGGCCGTGCTGACGACGCTGGCCTGGCTGGCGCCCACCATGCCTTTCCGGCAGGGCGTGCTGGCGGCGGGCGTGTCGGTGGCGGCGTGCTTCCTGCTGCTGTATCTGATGTTTGAGGCCCTCATCTTCCGGGAAATCAACAACATTTACGAGAGCCTGGAGAACATCAAGCGCAAGGAGTTCCGGCGCATGTCCAACAAGTTCCTGTTCCGCCCGGAGCCGCTCAAGCGCATGCGCGACGAAATCCTGGATATGGCCCAGCGCCGGCAGCAGGAAATTGAGGAGCTGCAGCGCCTGCAGGTGCTGCGCCGCGAGTTTCTGGCCGATGTGTCGCACGAGCTCAAAACGCCCATTTTCGCCGCCCAGGGCTTCGTCCACACCATCCTCGACGACGACGACGTGGACGAGTTCACCCGCAAGAAATTCCTGCAGAAAGCCGCCACCAGCCTCGACGCCCTGGATGCTCTGGTGCAGGATCTGGTGACAATTTCCCAGCTGGAAAAAGGCGTGGTACGCATGCGCCGGCAGCGGTTCAACCTGATCGAGCTGGTCCAGGACATCTTCGAGCAGTTGGAGCTGAAAGCCGCTCAGCGCCACGTTACGCTGGAGCTGCAGCCCCCCCCTGAGCCGGATGCAGCCTTGGTGGTAGCCGACCGGAACCGCATCCGGCAAGTGCTTATCAACCTTATCGACAACGCCATCAAGTACGGCCGCGAGAACGGGCACGTCACGGTTTCCTTGCTGCCCAATGGTAAAAGCCTGCGGGTGCAGGTACAGGATGATGGGGAAGGAATCCCCAAGCAGTTTCAAAACCGCATTTTTGAGCGTTTTTACCGTATTGATAAAAGCCGCACCCGCGAGTCGCGGCAGGCGGGCGGCTCGGGGTTGGGGCTGGCTATTAGCAAGCATATCGTAGAAGCGCACAAGTCCACTATTCGGGTGCACAGCGAGTTGGGGCAGGGTACCACGCTGGAGTTCAAGCTGCCAAAGCCCAAAAAGCGGGTAGCCGATAAAATAGCCGACGCACAGGCGTAAACATTCCCGGGGCAAGGGTACGCTTTTGAACGCGTAGCAGCGCCTTGCTGGCAAACTGCTAATTGAGTTGGTCACTAGGCGCTGGCGGGATTCACGGCGGGCGGCTTCTGCATCCCTGAATTAGCGTGTACCTTTGCAGCTCTCTATGAAGCTGCCCAATTTCGACGACCTGATTCTGTTTGAGGACGAAGACTTCGTCATCATCAATAAGCCCCCGTTTCTAGCCACGCTCGACGAGCGGTTTGGTGGGGCGCCCAACATTCTGCGCCTGGCCCGCGAGAAGTACGAGGATGTGCAGGCCTGCCACCGCCTCGACAAGGAAACCAGCGGCGCCTTAGCCCTGGCCAAAAACCCGGCGGCTTACCGCCATTTGGCCATGCAGTTCGAGGACCGGCAGGTGAAAAAGGTGTACCACGCCGTGGCCTGGGGCGTACACCAGTACGACGGCCTGCGCGTAGACCGGAGCATTGAAACCACTACCAAAGGCAAAGCCCGCCTGGCCTACAAGGGCAAACCAGCCGTAACATTGGTGCGCACCCTGAAAGCCTACGCCCGCCACACGCTGCTGGAGTGCCAGCCCATTACCGGCCGCATGCACCAGATTCGCCTGCATCTCTCCTACCTGCAAGCCCCCATTGTGGGCGACGGCATGTACGGCGGCGACGATTTTTACCTCTCTTCGCTGAAGAAGAAATTCAACCTCAAGCAGGGCGAGGAAGAGCAGCCCTTCATCAAGCGGTTTGCCCTGCACGCCCGCCAGCTCACGTTTGCCAAAATGGATGGAGAGCAGGTAACCATTGAAGCTCCCTACCCCAAAGATTTCCGGGTGCTGGTGGAAACGCTCCAGCAGTACTCGTAAGGCTTGAAAATTACCGGTAAATACAGCAAAAGCGGCCGTAAACGGCCGCTTTTGCTGTATTTACCGGTAAGCTATATTTTTTCGAATATGACCATCCGCACAGAATCGGCGGTAGGCTTCTGCCGATTGCGCGGCATAGCGTTCTGCCAGCGAACTTGGTAGTTGGGGTTGGTCAGCAACGACTCCAGAGAGGTCTGTCCTTCCATACCCCCATACCATTCATCCCAGAAAATAAGCGAGCCGACTGGTATTGCCTGATTAGGGTCGCGAAGATCCTCTATTTTACTTGTGTAACTCCCAAACGGATCTGTACCCAGCGCGAGGGAGAAGTAGGGATGCGAGTAGACTACATGTGGAGGGTGTTTGGCGTGACTCCACTGGGCGGCGGCTTCAGCCAGAAGTTGGTCTGAAGGCCTGCCGAAGTCCCGCTGCCAGCGTAGGCCGGCACGGGCTCCGGAGAAGACAAATACGACAACTCCAAGTGCGAGGACTGCCAGTATCTGTTGTCGCCTGAGTGATGTACCTCCTAGCCCTGCCAGTACCCATGCTCCACGTAAGACAATCAGGCTCAGTAGCGGCACCACACTGCACAGCACTCGAGTAAGCCCAAACGAACCAAAAATACCGAACACCCAAAACACAGTATGGGCTCCAATGAATACCATCACGCAGCCGTACACCAGTAATAAGTCGGCAGTGAACAGCTCCGGACGCAGCCGGGCGGTGGGCCTTAGCCACTCCCACAGCATGCGTCCGCCACCCAGCCAAAATAAGCCATACTGCACCCAGCCAATTGTTCCGGGCAGGCTCCGGATGAAGTGCAGCCACCCGCCGCTGCCGTACAACTCGTTACGGACCGGATAGGCGTTGCGCGTAAACACCCACAAGAAATCCTGGTACACAAACAGCCCGGCCACCCCATACACCACGAAACCCAGCCCCAGCCACGGCAACGCCCGCCAGTTGCGGCTCACTAGCAGGTAAAAGCCGTACACCGCCAGCAACAAAAAGCCTTCGGAGCGGGCAAAAGGCAGAAAGGAAATAATAGCCGCGCCCCACGCTACCCGGCCCCGTAGCGCCAGCGCCACGGCGGCCATCAATACTACGCTGAAAGTAGGTTCAGTCAGGCCCGAGAACTGGATGCGAAAGTAATCGGGAGAGGCGTAGCAACACACAATAGCCAGCCAGGGCCACGGTAGCCGCAGCCTACAGGCCGCGTCGTACGCCGCCGCGGCCGCCGCAGCCGTCAGTACACACTGTAGCACCATTACGCTCCGCAGACCCAACTGCGCCGGTAGTGCCATCAACTGCACCACCAACGGTTTCGACCACGACTCCAGAAAGTTGACCGGATGCTGAAAAGCGTACCGGGCAAAGAGGTAGTGCATAATACTGTCGCTGGAGTCGTAAGTGTTCTGCGTGATGAACACCAGACTCGCTGAAACAATCAGTAGCAGTGCCAGCAAATAATACGCCCATCTGTTGGCACCAACTGGTTCGGGTATCTGTGGGCGAGAAGAGAATAACGACATAATGTGGTAAAAGTACAGACCCTCCCCATAGAGCCCAAACTACACTACTCAACCCCTTCAGGCGCAATAATTACCTGTTAGCTTGCATATTGGCAGAAAGCCGGTAACTTTGTGTCCGTTTTCCCCGAACTGTGTTCGGCTTCTTCTTCATTTTCAAACGCTTATCCTCCTCCCCAATGGATCATTTGAGCTTCAAGACGGTATCCGTCAACAAAGCCAACGCCAACAAGGGCTGGGTTGTGGTTGATGCTGCCGACGCTACCCTGGGTCGTCTGGCCAGCCAAATTGCCAACATGCTGCGTGGCAAGCACAAGCCCTCCTTTACGCCCAATTCTGATTGTGGCGACAACGTCATCGTTATCAATGCTGATAACCTGCGCGTAACCGGCAAAAAGCTGACCGACAAAATCTACATCACCCACTCGGGCTACCCCGGCGGACAGAAGCGCATCAACCTGCGCGACAAGAAAGCCAAGGACTCGACCCGCGTGATTGAGCACGCCGTACGGGGCATGCTGCAAGGCAACAAACTGGGTGCCGAGCAGTTCCGCAACCTGTACGTGTACGCCGGTACCGCTCACCCCCACGAAGCGCAACAGCCCAAAGCTGTTTCTTTCACGAATCTCTAAGCCGTTAGTCGGCCCCCTTTTAACTCTTCACTTAATGGAAATCTCCAATACCTCTGGTAGAAGAAAAACCTCGGTGGCCCGCATTTACATGCAGGCCGGGCAAGGGAATATCACTATCAACGGCCGGGACATCAAGGCTTACTTCAGCAATGAGCTCCTGGAAAACATCGTGAACCAGCCTTTGGCGACGGTCGAGCAAGTCGGCCAGTACGACATTAAGGTGAACGTACGCGGTGGTGGCATCTCGGCTCAGGCTGAAGCCATCCGTCTGGCCATCTCGAAAGCCCTCGTAGGCGACAACGACGAAGTTCGTCCCGCCCTGAAGAAAGAAGGCTTCCTGACCCGTGACCCGCGCATGGTGGAACGTAAGAAATTCGGTAAGCGTAAAGCTCGTCGTTCGTTCCAGTTCTCGAAACGCTAATACTTCCAGAGGAACCCTATCATGGCTCAGACCACCACGTATAAAGAACTGCTTGATGCCGGTGCCCACTTTGGTCACCTTACGCGCAAGTGGGACCCGAAAATGGCGCCGTATATCTTCATGGAGAAGAACGGCATCCATATCATTGACCTGAACAAAACCCTGGCTTCGCTGGACCACGCTGCTGCGGCTATCCGCAACATCGCCAAAAGCGGCCGCAAGGTGCTGTTCGTGGCCACCAAAAAGCAGGCGCAGGAGATTGTTACCGAAGAAGCCAAGCGCCTGAAAATGCCTTTCGTTACGGACCGTTGGTTGGGTGGCATGCTCACCAACTTCACCACCGTACGCAAGTCGCTGAAGAAAATGAGCACCATTGACAAGATGGTGAAGGAAAACACGGCCTACGCGGCCCTTGCCAAGCGCGAGAAGCTGATGATGTCGCGCGAGCGGGAGAAGCTGGAGCGCGTACTGGGCGGCATTGCCGACCTGAGCCGCCTGCCCGCTGCCCTGTTCGTGGTGGACGTGAAGCGTGAGCACATTGCCGTGAAAGAAGCTCAGAAACTGGGTATTCCGGTATTTGCTATCTGCGACACGAACTCCAACCCCGAGTCGGTACAGTTCGCTATTCCCGCCAACGACGATGCCTCCAAATCCATTCAGCTCATCGTGAGCCTGATTGGCAAGGCTATCGAAGATGGTCTGTCGGAGCGGAAAGTCGACAAGGAAGACGCCGACAAGAAGCAAGCCGAAGACGAAGGCATCCAGGAGAAGCAAGCAGCCGACGAATAGGCTAGCTGCCCTCCACGGAAAAGGGAACATGCGAAGCACTCGGCTCCGGTGTTCCCTTTTTCTTTAGCTACAGGTGCCGCCTTTTGCGCATGTGCCGGCTATACCTGATCAACACCCTCTCAAACCACATATACCTCACAACAATGGCCGCTATTACCGCCGCAGACGTGAACAAGCTGCGCACCATGACTGGTGCCGGCATGATGGATTGCAAAAAAGCCCTGACCGAAGCCGATGGTGACTTCGAAGCCGCCCGCGACATTCTGCGTAAGCAAGGTCAGAAAATTGCCGACAAGCGTGCTGAAAACGCTACTGCCGAAGGCCTCGTGCTGGCGGCTGTAAGCGAAGACGGCACCAATGGCAAACTGGTAGCCTTGGCTTGCGAAACTGAGCCCGTTGCGAAAGTAGACGACTTCAAAAACCTGGCGCAGCAGATTCTGGCTACGGCCGTGAAAACCAACGCTGCTACTAAGGAAGAGCTGCTGGCTGCTTCCCAGGAGGACGGCCGCTCGCTGCAGGAGCACATCACCGACCTGATGGGCAAAATTGGTGAGAAGCTGGACGTAGTTGCCTACGAAAACGTAACTGCCGAGAAAGTTGCTTCTTACATCCACTCCGACAACAAGAAGGGCGTTCTGGTGGCCATGAAGAACGTAGGTGGTGCCGACGTAGCCACCGTAGGCCGCGACGTAGCCATGCAGATTGTGGCTATGAAGCCCGTAGCCCTCGACAAAGACGGCGTTGATGCTGCTACTATCGAGCGCGAAATCGAAATTGGTAAAGAGCAGGCCCGCGCTGAAGGCAAGCCCGAGGCGATGCTGGAGAAAATTGCCCAGGGTAAGCTCAACAAGTTCTACAAAGAGAACACCCTGCTCAATCAGGAGTTCGTGAAGGACAACTCGGTTACCATCAGCCAGCTGCTCGATAAGACGCAGAAAGGCTTAACCATCTCTGACTTCAAGCGTGTAGCCATTGTAGGTTAGCACCTGTTTTCAGGAAAACAGAAAGCCCGCCGGTCATATGACCGGCGGGCTTTCTGTTTTTTGGCTACGGCGGTGAAAGCCACACTTCAGAAAGCTCATCAGTAGTATTATTCCAAGCTCGACTGTAGAAAATAAATTTACTTACTGGCATCCGCATGGTAAGCCGAACTGTGTAAGTGCATATTTATAATCTTAAAATCATTGAATATAATTTATTGTATAATCCCCGGCAATATATGCAATTTCCAATGTTTAATTCCCATTATGAAACAACGCTTTTTGTCCGCAATAAATAGAACTTAAGCCTGCCAGATACCGTACTCGACGAATATAAAAGCGTGTTGTGCTTTTCTAGAGGCTATAAATCAAGTTTATAACACAATTTTGCGTTCATTCTTGTTATAACCTGAGCCGACATACCACACCTAATTTTTCCCATTATGAAACTAAGTGCTTACCCTTTTCACTCGGCCACGGGTGAGTTGTTGCCCGCCTACCGAGACGCCTATTTGCGGGGCGACTTGAGCAGTGAAAATACTGCGTTGGTAGATGGATTTTTAAAAGAACACAAGGAGAAAGGTGACGAGGTACTCCGCCGTTTCTATGAGATGAGCCAGAAAGGCCACACTGTACAGCCTGTGGGCTGGGTGCAGCGCCAATTTGACCTGATCCGCACGGAGCCCGAGCGGTTTCGGCGGCGGGCTGCCTCCTTGCTAATTGGCGGAGTAGTTGTCAGCGGCGCTGTATTCGCCAGCAACAATCTGCCAGCTACCGTAAATACGCCCACTGAAAACACGCCGGTAGTGACTGATGCCATCGAAATGCCAGTTGAAGCCGGAACTGCCAATGCGGTGCGCATGGTAGCCGTGCAGGGCCGTATTCTGGATGAGAATGGCCATCCGCTGATTGGGGCAACGGTACTGCAGAAGGGCACCCACCGCGGTGTAAGCACTGACGCAGAGGGCAAGTATACCCTCCGGCTCCCCGCCAACCAGAAATCCACATTGCAGTACGGTTACGCCGGCTACTTGGAGGAGGAAATGCTGGTGCGCAGCGGTGCTACTGCTAACGTGACTTTGCTGCCAAAGGCGGGCAAAGCCGTAGCCAGGAAGCGCTGGTTGTTCTTTTAACTTACCGTAGAGAAGAGGGTGCTGGACTTCAGCGCACTCTTCTCTGCGGTAGGTTGATGTGATATGCAGCATTTTACAGTGCTACAGTCATTTCAGGAGGAATTTGCTTCGAGGCTGCCTCCTTTTTTACGCCCAGAATCAGTTACATGAGACTTCCTTTTCTGCACAAGTTCACTGTGAAGAAAATTACGGGAGATGCCTCAGGGATAGAGCGCCAGAAGGCAGAAGTACTTCTGACAGCTATTTTGCGGGAGCTACCGGAACTGCTGGCCATGGCGGTGGTAGAAGTCCAGTCGGGTAAAACGATGGCAGCCTACACGGCTACTGCCCTCCTCGACCCCTACAAGCTCAATAGCCGCTATGCCGCCAACATTCGGCAAACCCGGCAATTTCTGACGCAACCTTGGCTTTCCGACCAGAACCTGACGGACTTTGTGCTTTTGCTGGAAGACCAGCAGCATTGCCTGCGCCTTGCCTCTGATGGCCGATGGCTGTGCTACGTGGTAGTGCGGATTGCTGATGCCAACCTAGCTTTAGTGCGGGAGGTGATGCGACGTTGCACTGCCTGATTACTACTGAATTTTCTCAACATTTTTTCTTTTGACCATGTCAACCATTACCCCCAACCAAGCTATCCAGAACATCCTGAAAGAACTGCCTTCACTGGTGGCAGTAGCTGTGGTAGAAACCGAAACTGGTATGCCCCTGGCCCACCACTCTAATCTGGCTTCGTTTGACGCAGAAACTGCTGCTGCTTACAACACGGAAGTAGTAAAGCAGAAGCTGAAAGCAATTCAGGCCCTGAAGCTGGACCAGACGATTCAGGACATTCTGCTGACGCTGACGGACCAGTTGCACCTGTTGAAGCTGTCGGCTGACGGCGGCAAATTCATTTATCTGGCTGTTAACTCCCGGGATACAAACCTGGCCATGGCTCGTCAGATTCTGAAAAGCCAGACGGCGGTTCTGAACTAAGCTTGGACTAAACAAAAAAAGCCCTGCTGGTAGCTACCAGCAGGGCTTTTTGCGTTACAGCTGTGGCCCTGCCGGCTTTGGCTTGTTCATCTCGCGGTGCATCTGCGTCATCATGTTCAAGTAGTTTTCCAGCGGCTCCATCCCAATGGCGGCGCGGCGCTGGTTGACGCGGGCAGGGTCGCGCAATGACTTGGGCACCGCTTTGGCAGTTGGCGTGCCTACGCCCTCATACACCACCTGCGTACCGTATTCCTCAGGGTTACCGGCGTTGACGGCTACGCGGTCAGTGAGATAGGCATAGTTGACAGCACTGGCATTTTTGCGCTGTACTTCGGCCAGCATCAGCTTGAGGATGCGCCGCTGGAAGTCCGGGTGGGCATCAGCGTGCTGCACCAAGAGCCAGAAGTTGTTGGCGCTTTTCTCACCTACTTCCTTGAAACCAGGGTAGCCGAAACGCCGGATGATAGCCTCCAGCACGGGCTGGTGGCGGGCATAATTGGCCTTTTCCACGTCTTCTAAATTGCGCCCGGCACTATCGGGCAGCTGCTGAAACATGCGCTGCATGGGCCACTGGTCAACGAATGCCAGACTATCGAGGGTGCGGCTAAGGGCGGGGTAACGGGGGCTGGCAGTTTGCGCGGAAACTCCGCTACTTATCCTCAGCAAGACCAGTAAGGTGAGCAGCTGTTTCATAGCAGCACTAGATGGTGACGATAGGTAATAGAGAATAGCCGAACAGTTCCTGCCATTGCTTACTGCCCATTCAGAAGCATACGGTAGGCGCGCACGCGGGCCCCGGCGTTCTGGCGGATGTTGGTATAGAACAGGCCATAATCGGCAATGTGAAAGGAGTGGCGCAGCTCAGGGTGGCCGGGCAGCAGGAACCGGGGGTAGCCTTTAGCCACGGGCGGATGCACCCATATTAGTCCATCCTGTACCTTGGCATCCACTACACGCTTGTTCTGCTGGTCAAAGCTGTGGGGGACGCCGCCGAGGTTGAGGCGGGCCGGGGCCGTAGCCGTATCCCGCGACCAAGTAAGCGGGTTTACGGCCACCCCGTTGGCGAAGGGCGCATACGTATTGCCCCAGGCCACCGTATTCCAGGCCACAAAGCAGCCGGTTTGGGTGGAGTCTTCGCAAGGGCGCAATACCTGGTACTCGTCGGGTTTTACCTTGAAGCCAATGAGGTAGGCCGCCACCAGCTGGCGGCGCAGCCTGGGGTTCTCGTCAAAGAAATCGTGCAGGAGGCGGGTGGCGTGCACCGTGCCCTGGCTGTGGCCGGCAATGATGATGGGGCGGCCACTGTTGTAATTATCGAGGTAGAACTGGAAGGCCGTTTTCACGTCGGAGTAAGCCAGGTCGATGGCCTCCTGCCCGCTCTCGTCCTTGGTATCGAAAAAGGAAAATAGCGTGGCCTGGCGGTAGCGGGGCGCATACACGCGGGCCGTACCGTTGAAAGCCGTGGCCTGCCCCCGAATCACCGACTCATCGGTGAAGCGGTTCAGGCGCTCATCGGTGAGGCTGGCGTTCCACTGCTTGCGCCAGTAGTAGGTAGTGGGGTGAATGAAAAACACATCGGCGGGGGCGTCGCGCTGCCGGTCCCGGAGCAGGGTGCCGCGCGGCACCACGTCGGCCGAGTCGCGCCGGTCGGGCAGGGCGGCCCAATTGCCTTCCATGCGGTAATCGGGAGCTTCCGGCGTGGGGGCCCGGGCAAAGTCCTTAGCAGGCTTCAGCACACTCAGGCAGGAACTCAGCAGGACAGCACCGGAAATAAGTAAGCAGAAAACGTAAAAGCGCATACAACGGAATAGCAAATCGGCGGAAGCTAACAACACTAACGCCCGCCGCCGGTTGCAGGCGGCGGGCGTACAGGCGAGGCAGCAAAGCCGCGCAGCTAGTCGATAAAGTTATTTTCGAGCAGTTTTTCCTGGCGCAGGTACACAATTTTGAAGTTCTTATCAAAGCGCACCCGTACCTGCGCCGCCGTTTGCTGGCGCTTCTGCAACGACTGGCGCAGGGCTGTGCTGCGCTCCACAAAGGTGACAACGCGGGAACCATCGGCCACCGGCGGGCTCACCTTGAGCGTGCCCGGCTCAATAGTGGTCTGGCCTTCCAGGAATTCGGGAAAATGGGTTTTCTCCAACTCGGCGTTGATGGCCGCCGGGGTGGTGTTCTGCTGCAGATAAAACCGCTCCACCTTGGGGGCGAAATAGGCCGTGGCGGAGAAAGGAGCCGCCTGCAAATCGGAGTAATAGTTCTGCAGCGTGCTTTCTATCCGGTTTTGGGCGGCACCCTCATCGGTGGCAGATGGGGCCACCGGAGCTGTTTCCGCAGGAGCGGGGGCGGGAGCAGCAGTAGCAACTGAATCGACGGGGGCAACGGGCACGGCCGGGGCTACGCGGATGGTTTCGGGCGCGGCTGCCGGGGGCAGCTCAATCTGCTCGGTCTGGGGGCCGACTTCGGGGTTGGTAGCTAGGGAGTCGGCGGCAGTGCGGGTGGTGCTGGTCAGGCGCTCCGATTCCCGGTTGCCCAGCATCAGATACGCCACCAGCGCCAGCAGCAGCACAATACCACCTACCACCAGAATGGTACCCAGCGGACTCTTGGCCGGGGCCGTGTACGCGGTGTCCTCTACGTATTCTTCCTCCGCAGCCGGGGCGGTGGAAGTTACGAAAGCATCATCCTGGCTGGGTGAGGCCACGGGCCGACCCGCTTCCAGGGGGTGCGAAAAGCCCGGTGTAGTAACGGGTGGCGTGGGTGGCAGCGGCTGGGTATAGGCGGGAACAGGCTCAGTGGTAACGGGCGGCAGCAGGGGCTCCGAAACGGGCGCGGCCATGGTGGTCGGCTCGTGCGCGGCAGGGGTAGACGGTACGGGCGGGGCGCTGGGCGGCGTGGGAGAACCTGGCGGAACATAGGTCGCAGGCGGAGTAGCCGCAGGGGCGGGCGTTTGGTTGAACACCAGCTTCTGCTTCAGGGCGTCAAACTCCTGTTGCGTAATGGTGCCGGCATCCAGCCACTCCTTGAGCTGGCGCAGGGTGTCGAGGGCAGAATCTTTGTCCATGAGAGGGGGAAGCGGCGGCAGGGTTATTTCCGGTCGAGGTTGGTGAGGCGGGCGCGGCGGCGCTCCAACTGCTGTTTACGCAGTTCCATGAGGCGGGCGTTATCGAGCAGCTTTACGGAGTCTTCGGCCAATTTGAGCTTATTATCAATGTTCTGCTTTTTCAGCTGCTCGATTTTCTCCAGGTTGGCTTTGGTGTTGCCGGCCAGGCTAACCCGTTCCTTTTCCAGCTTGTCCTTGTCTTTCTCGGCGGCGGTCAGCTGCTTTTCGGCTTCCGAAATCTGCTCCCGGTAGGCTTGCAGACGGGCAGCGGCGGCAAAGCTCTGCACCATGCTGCGCAGGGAGCTAAACTCGGAGGGCGTACCAGACGAGGACAAGAAGGAATCGGGGCCCATAGCAGCCCACACCGACAGCTCGGCTACCGTGTCGGCGGGGGCCGTAACGGTGGAGTACAGATCCAGCAGCTTGCCCGTAACGCTGGACATGGGCACCTGCTTGGCAGCCAGCACGTCCTTTTTGCCCACGCCAAACACCCCGTCGCCTTTCAGCTTGATGTTGTACGTGTCCTTGAGCCAGCGCTGCCAGAAGTCGCGCGTCCATTGGGCAGTGCCGTCAATCTGTACTTTCAGGGCTTCCCGCTCCCGCTTTTCCACGTTTACGCTGCTGGTGCGCACTTCGTAGAGCTGGGCGCGCACGGCCACAGGGCCTAACAGAACGGGCAGGAGCAGAAGATAGTGAAGGAGCCGTTTCATAGGTAGGCGAGTTAGGGAGGGAAGCTGAGTATAACTCCGCATTAAATACCGTGCCGGTCGAAGGCGGCCTGCAAATCCTGCTGCATGCCTTTGAAGCGCTGCACTGCCGCCTGCACAAACTCCTCGTCCAGCAATTGGTGAATATCATCCTCACTGGTTAGGTCCAGCTCGCTTACCTTATAGGTTTGCTCGAAGGAGCCTTTTTCCAGCTTGATGAGGTACTTGCCGTTCCAGTTGAACAGGGTGATTTTGGCCTCGGAGTGCGGAATAATGGCGAGCTGACGCATAGGAGTAGCAGGGCAGTTAAGTGGGGCGAAGATACGCACCGGCCCGCAACCCGGTTCTGGAGCTCAACATAACACGGCCACCCCGGGCGCGTACTGCCTGGTAGTACGTGGTTGTTTCACTTCTAACCCATTTGCATCATGCCCCAGGGAGATAAATCGGCCTACACCGACAAGCAGAAGCGGCAGGCTGAACACATTGAAGAAAGCTACGAGAAGCGCGGCCTTTCGGAGGAAGAAGCCGAAAAACGCGCTTGGGCCACCGTTAATAAACAAGACGGGGGCGGCAAGAAGAGCGGCTCGGGCCGCAAGAATTAGCCTGATGTTCGATAGAGCAGAAAGCCCCGCCGAAGTTTTCGGCGGGGCTTTCTGCTCTCTTACACTACTTGGTTCAGGCGTGCAGAATCACGTACAGAGAGGCCGAGGAAATGACCAACCAGAGCAGCACGCCCAAGGCAAACGGTTTCGGCCCCACTGAGCGGATAGCCTTCATAGACAAGCCGGCCCCAATAAAGAACAGGGTAACCGTGAGGCCCATCCGGGCCGCCTGCACCAGCCAGGGGCCTACTACGTGCGTGGCGGGCACGTACGTGTTCAGCAGCATGGCCCCGATAAAGCCCAGGATGAAGTAAGGAATCTTCACTTTTACATCCTTTTGCTTGAAGAGCATGGCCGTGCCCAGCGCTACGGGAATAATCCAGAGGGCGCGGGCCAGCTTTACGGTGGTTGCGACTTCCAGGGCCTCTTTACCGTAGGCCGTTGCGGCTCCTACCACCGAGGACGTATCGTGAATGGCAATGGCGCACCACAGGCCGAACTGCTGCTGGGTGAGGCTGAACGAGTGCCCGATGGCCGGAAAAGCGAACAGCGCAAGGGCATTGAGTACAAACACCGTGGCCAGCGCCACCGACATTTCCTCATCCTTGGCGCGCAAAACCGGGCCCACGGCTGCAATGGCCGAGCCTCCGCAAATGGCAGTGCCGCAGGAAATAAGATGGGTAACGTGGCGGCCCAGCTTCAGCCAGCGCCCCGCCGCGTAGCCCAGCAGCAGCGTGCCGGCAATGGAGCAGATGGTGAACAGAATGCCCTGCCGCCCGGCCTGCACCGCCGAGTGCGCATTCATGCCAAAGCCCAGCCCGATAACCGAGTACTGCAGCAGTTTGGCCGTGTACTGCTTGGTGAACGTGGGAAACGGGTTGCCGAGGGTTTGGGCCAGCACCAGCCCCAGGGCCAGGGCCAGCGGCGGCGAAGCCCAGGGCGTCAGGCAAAACACCAGCACCAGCCCGAAGCCGATGCGGGCCAGCTGTTGCCGGTGGTTGCGGTGAAGATCGTCGGGCGGGAGAGTGGGCGCGACTGAAACGCGGGTGGGAGCTGCTAAGGTGGCTTTCACGGAGGGGAAACTGGAGTGGGTGCTTCAGCTCAAAAGTACGGCCTCTCCTGCCCTACCGATAATCCCGAATAGTTATGCGTTATTACCTGAAGTTATAACACCTTGCACGTACCGCAAAAACCGCTCGGCGGGCCGGGTCAGGGGTTGGCCCTGCAGCCAGAGTATTTCGAACTGCCGCCGCAGCTGCAGGCCGGCAATGGGCACTTCCTCCAGCAGGCCCGCCGCCAGCTCCCGCGTCAGGGCCCGCCTCGACACAAACCCCAGAGCTTCGGGCGCGGCCTCCAGGTAGGTTTTGATGGCCTCGGTATTATCAAAGTAGAACACGACCTGCAAGCTGGCCGGCTTGATGCCCCGCTCCCGCAGGGCAAACTCCAGCACTTCCAGCGTACCTGAGCCCCTCTCCCGCAGCACCAGCGGGTGGGCCAGGGCTTCGGCCAATACCAGCGGCTGGGCGGGCGGCCCGGCGACGGTGGCGCGGCGCACGGCTACCAGCTCATCATCCAGCAGAGGCTCATAGTGCAAATCCCGGCTCTTGGAGCGGCCTTCCACAAAGCCCAGGTCGAGCTGCCCGGCCAAAATGGCTTCGGCAATCTGCTCGGAGTTGCCGTTGAGCAGGGTCAGCTGCACCTGAGGGTAGCGGTGCTGAAACCCGGGCAGCAGGGCCGGCAGCACGTACTGGCTGAGCGTGGTGCTGGCCCCCAGACGCAGGCGGCCAGCCGCTTCGCCGTGCAGGTTGTGCAATTGCTCGGTCAGGTGTTGGTGCAACTGCTCCACCTCATCGGCGTGGGTGAGCAGCAGGGCCCCGGCCTCGGTGAGGCTCACCCGGTTGCCGCGGCGCTCGAACAGCCGCTGCCCGTAGGTGCGCTCCAGCTCCCGGATGTGCTTGGTAATGGCCGGCTGGGTGATAAACAGCTCTTGGGCCGCCTTGGTAAAGCTCAGGTGCCGGGCCACCGACTGGAACACGCGCAAACGAAAATCGGGCATAAGCAGGCCGGCGGGAAAGGAGAAGCCAGAAGAATAGTGCCGCGCTTTCTGCAACACCGCCTAAATTTAGCCTATGAAACGTAACCTTCTCACCGCGCTGGCGCTGCTGCCGCTGGCCGCCGCTGCCCAAACCGGCAGCGTATATACCCCCGAGCTGCTCTGGAAACTGGGCCGCCTGGGCGAAATGCAGGTGTCGCCGGACCGCAAAACCGTGGCCTACACCGTTACGCGCTACAACCTGGCCGACAACAAAGGGCAGTCCGATATCTGGACGGTGCCGGTGGCGGGCGGCGCGCCTCGTCAGCTGACCAGCACGCCTACCGTCTCGGAGAATACCCTGAACTGGCGGCCCGATGGCAAGCTGACCTTCCTGAGCGGAGAAAGTGGCACTGATCAGCTCTACGTGATAAGCGCCGATGGCTCGGACAAGCAGCTGCTGAGCCAGTTCCCCGAGGAGGGGTTGAGCAACCTGAAACTGGCTCCCAAAGCTAATTTCGTACTGTACACCCAGGATGTAAAAACCGGCAAATCGGTGCAGGACTGGTACCCCGACCTGCCCAAGGCCGACGCCAAAATCATCGATGACCTGAACTACCGCCACTGGAATGTGTGGGACGACTACAAAGCCTCGCACGTGTTCTTTCAGCCCCTAGGGGCTGATGGCAAGCCCACCGGCTACGGCAAGGACGTAATGGTCGGGGAGAAGTTCGACTCGCCGTTGCAGCCCCTGGGCGGCTCGGAGCAGCTGAACTTTGCGCCCGACGGGTACCGGCTGGCCTACACCTCGCGCAAGCTCACGGGCAAGGCCGAGGCCGAAAGCACCAACTCCGACATCTACCTCTACGATGTGCGCACCGGCCAGACCCAGAACCTGAGCGAAGGCCTGGGTGGCTACGATACGGAGCCGGTTTTCTCGCCCGACGGCACCAAGGTGGCTTGGCTGAGCATGGCCACGCCGGGCTTCGAGTCGGACCGCAACGGGGTGGTGGTATATGATTTCAAGACCAAAAAGCGCGAGGACGTAACGAAGGGCTCGGAGCAGAGCGCCGCCAACGTGCGCTGGAGCCTGGATGGTAAGACGCTCTATTTCGTGAGCCCGCTGGAAGGTACCGAGCAGCTGTTTGCGGTGCCCGCCAAGGGCGGCAAGGTGCAGCAGCTCAGCAAGGGCGCTTTCAACTACAACAGCTTCGAGCTGGCCGGCCCTGGCGTGGCCATTGCCAGCAAAACCACCCAGGCCACGCCCGCCGACCTAGTGCGCGTAGACCTGAAAACCGGCCGCGAAACTGCCCTGACGAATATCAACGAGCAGGAGCTGGCCGGCGTGAAAACCGGCAAAACCGAGGCCCGCATGGTCCGCACCACGGATGGCAAGCAGATGCAGGTATACGTCATCTATCCGCCCGATTTCGACCCCAGCAAGAAGTATCCGGCCCTGCTGTATTGCCAGGGCGGCCCCCAGAGTCCGATTACGCAGAGCTTTTCGTACCGCTGGAACTTCCAACTGCTGGCCGCCAACGGCTACATTGTGGTAGCGCCCAACCGCCGCGGCCTGCCCGGCTTCGGTACCGAGTGGAACAACAGCATCTCCGGCGACTGGGGCGGGCAACCCATCCGCGACTACCTCTCGGCCATCGATAACGTGAGTGCCGAGCCCTACGTGGACAGGGCCCGTTTGGGCTGCGTGGGGGCTTCTTACGGCGGCTACTCGGTGTATTTGCTGGCCGGCAAGCACGAAGGCCGCTTCAAGACGTTTATTGCCCACTGTGGCCTCTACAACCTCACCAGCTGGTACCCCAGCACCGAGGAAATGTTCTTCGCCAAGCAGGATATTGGGGCCGCGCCCTGGGAAACGCCGCAGCATAAGAGCTACACCGACTTCAACCCCCAGCTGTTCGCCAAAAACTGGGATACGCCCCTGCTGGTGATTCACGGCGGCAAGGATTTCCGGGTGCCCGAGGGCCAGGGCATGGAGGCGTTTGGTACGGCCCAGCTGCGCGGTATTCCCAGCCGCTTCCTCTACTTCCCCAACGAGGGCCACTGGATTGGCAAACCCCAGAACTCGGTGCTCTGGAACCGGGTGTTCTTCGACTGGCTGGGCCGCACGCTCAAGCCGGAAGCTTCCGCTACGAAGTAGAAGCTTGATTCACCTCCCAAAACGCAAGCTCTGGCAACGGGGCTTGCGTTTTTGCTTTTCTGCCAACTGACACCTGAACGACACGCCACCACCTCAGCACGCGGCAACCGGCCCGACGGGCTCCGCCCGCCGGACCGGCACGCTATCCGTAAAATTGCCACGGCGGTAAAGCCCCTAGGCAACCGGCTGGGGCAGCCGACGCAGCCAGAACAGCAGCGCCAGCACCACCACGCCGCACCCGAAGCCCAGCACTGGGGCCGACATTACATTCAGGGCCCAGCCCGTAACGTAGGAGCCGGCCACGCCGCACAGATTCACCAGGGCCATGTAGGTGGTAAACTGGGAGCCTTCGATGCGGGGGCGGCACAGGCCCATGAGTAGGGGCAGCGCGGCCACGCTCAGGCTGGGGTCGGCCATGTTCCAGATGAGCAAACCCAGGGTAGCTACGGGCTTGGAGTGCCAGGTAAAGCTCAGGGCGCAGAATACCAGCAGAAAACTACCCAACACCAGCATCACCCAGCGTTGCAGCCGGGCCGCACCCAGGCGGTCGGCCAGCACGCCCCCGGCCACAATCAAGCTTAGTGTGGCCGCGCTACCCCAGCTGCCCTGCAGAATTGACACTTCTGAATCGGCCCAGTGTAGTTGCTGAATCAGGTGGAAGGAATACGCCCAACCGAAGGCACCAAAGCAGAGGTAGGTAAGGGCAATGATGCCGAACAGCAGCAGGGTCCGAGGTTCCAGCATGGCGCGCAGCAGCTCCCGAAATAGCCAGCTTACGGGCGGATTATCGGCGTTGCGGCGGGCTGGGGCGGGTACCGCGCCAAAGCGGGGCAGCAGCCGGTCGGTGCGCTCCAGCCGGATAAAAAAAGTAAGCACCGTAAAAACCAGCAGGGCCCCCGACTGCGCCAGCGCCGCCTGAAAAAAGCCGTAGCGGTGCAGCATCCACGACAGGCCGGCCGCCCCGAGGGAGGAGCCCAGCAGAAAGCCACCCCGCATAAAGGCGTTTACCCGGCCCCGCTCGGCCTCGGGCACCACGGCAATGGCAATGGCATCCACACTGGCATCCTGAATGGAGGCAAACACGCTGTGTACCACGAAAGCCAGCAGCATGAGCCGGAGTTGGGCGGCGGGGTCGTGCACGAGCAGCAGCAGCAAGGAGGCCAGCACTGCCACCAGCTGCGTGAGTACCACCCATTGCTTGCGCTGCCCCAGCACCGACTCCTGGTATTTGTCGATGAGCGGCCCCCATACAAACTGCAGCGTCCAGGGCAAACCCACGGCCGCCGAAAAAGAGGCTACTACGGGAGCATTCAGCCCCTGCCCAATCAGGTAATTCACCACGGCCGTCAGCCCAAAGCCAGCCGGAATGCCCTGCATGATATACAGGTAGAAAAAGGTAAAATACCGCAGGCGGGTACTTTCGCGCAGAACCAGGGCAGCCACAACAATAGGAGGTAAAGAGAAAGTAAAACAGAGCGGAATATAGCACTGCGCTTTTGCGCTCCGGCTAAATAATCAGCTCATTATCAGCAAGGCCCGGCCGGCCGTTGCTGAGTGGGCCTTTTTCGTGTAGCTTTCCTTTTCACGCAGTGGCGCGCGGTGGCTGGCGCAGTGGTTCGCAGTGAACGACCACCCCGAACCACTGCGTATCCCACTGCGAAACCCTGCGAGAAACCAACTATATGATCAACATGTCCATTCGCCGGCTGCTGCTGGCTGGGTTGCTGACGGCGGCTCCGCTGCTGGCCCCAGCCCAAAAAAAGCCCGCCAACGCCCTCGGCGCTATCAAGGAAGCCGATATCAAAGCCGACCTGTTTGCGCTGGCCGATGACAAGTACCGGGGCCGGGAGGGCGGCACCCTGGATGAGCTGCGGGCCAGTATGTGGCTGGCTGAGAAGATGCGTGCCCTGGGCCTGCAGCCCGCCGGCGACGACGGCACATTCTTCCAGTTCTTTAACCTGCAGCGCACCCGCCTCACCAAAAGCAGCCGCCTGAGCATCGGCAGCCATCAGCTACGGCCCAACCACGATGCTCTGGTGTTTGCCCCCACCACCTACGCCGTGCAGGCCCCGCTGGTGTACGTGGGCACCGGCACCGCCGCCGAGCTGGCCAAAACCGACATCAAGGGCAAGGCCGTGGCCCTGCTGTTCTCGGGCCAGCCCGCGGCCGACATGAGCTTCCGGCGCTACCTCAGCCAAGTGCTGCGCGATAAGTCGGCGGAGCTGCTGAAGGCCGGGGCGGTGGCCGTGGTGTTTGTGGCTGATGAGCGGGCCCAGAACATTTACGAGCACTGGGGCCATACCTACGAGCGGGGGCGCTACGGCCTGCCAGGCGACGCCAACGTGGCCGCCGTCACTACCGCCCCTACCCTGCTGCTCCCCAGTAGCGCCCTGAGCTGGGTGCAGCAGGCCGGCCAGCAGTTCACGGCCGATTTGCGCACCGAGTCGTTCCAGTATCCTTCCGTAAACATCGTAGCCACTGTACCCGGCACCGATGCCCAGCTGAAAAACGAGTACGTGCTCTTCAGCACCCACCAGGACCACGACGGGGTGCGGGAGGCCGTGCAGGGCGACTCCATCTGGAACGGGGCCGACGACAACGCCACCGGCTGCGCGGCCTTGCTGGCCATTATGCGAGCCTATAAGCAGCAGCCCGCCCGCCGCTCAGCCTTATTTGTGTTTCACGGGGCCGAGGAACGGGGGCTGTTAGGTTCGCGCTACTATTCGGCCAAACCCACCGTACCCCAGCAGCGCATTGTAGCCGTGCTGAACGCCGAAATGATGGGCCGCAACGCCCCCGACTCGGCCGCTTTGCTAGGCTCCATTCCGCCCCACCGCAACTCCTCCGACCTTGTGAACTTGGCTCTGGAAGCCAACCAGCAGGGCCCCAGGTTCAAACTGGACACCAAATGGGACCAGGCCACCCACCCCGAGGGCTGGTACTTCCGCTCCGACCACCTGCCCTACGCCCGCCTGGGCATCCCGGCCGTCATGTACACCTCCTGGCTCCACCCCGACTACCACACGCCCAAGGACGAAGCCGCCCGCATCAACTACCCCAAGCTCACGCGCATGACCCAGTGGATGTACCTCACCGGCTGGGCCGTAGCCAACCGCCCCGCCCCACCCGCCCGGGAGCCGGGCTTCAAGCTGGAGCGGTAACCAGCACGCTGTACAACTATATAGGGTGCGTTAAGAAAATAGACTGTCCCGATAACCTTCCGCATGGCCGTGTTGCTGCGCCGTCGTAGTGGTTTACCTTCCTCTCCCAAATCTTCCTTCTCATGCTGCTTAGCCAAATCCCTATGTGCCATCTTTTTTTCGGCATGGGGACATTGATGGTCATGGGGTGCCAGCAAGACCGCTCGGCCGCTTCCAGTCCTTTGGCTCCGTTTATACTCCCAGCCATTGCTCCGCCAAAACACCAATTGCCCATACCTGACTCTACCACTGCAGAATGCATTCGTGGGGTTTACCCTCCTTTTATGGGCCGCTTTAGTTTTGCTTCCCATATTGCTTTGGAGGAACCTGACAGTGTGAGCCCAGACGAGCGCCTTACGGATTTCGCGCAGTTCCGCGCGTTGGAAGACAGCAGCAACTTGGGCACTGATGGCTTGGAAATTGCGGCCGATTATAACCAGTCCGTGGTCTACCAAGAGCCCGGCGGTTCGGGACCGTATGCCCGGGTTTTTCCGTCTCAGCGTACTTTCCCAGTCTACGTGGCCAACACGTCGCCTCGCCGTAAACTGTTGTACGGCAAAGACGGCCATGTTTTCGCTATCCAAGAGGCCAAAGACCGTGACGGACAATGGCGGCCCATTGAGAGTAAAGGAGCAGACTTCTGCGACAGTGGGGAGTGGATTCTGAAGCTGCGTCCCGGCCAGATGGGCGTGTTTCTGATGGATAAGTACAGTGGCGAATACAAAACGCTTTTGCGGGTGCGGCTGCAGAACGGAGAAAGCCGCTACGTTTCAGCCCCATATAAAGGCCAAATTGACGAACGGCAGTTCCTCGTAACCTCGCAAGAACGCCAGTCATTGCAAGAAAATCATGGAGCAATCCAGCGGCTGTATTTTAGCGCAGTGCCAGCCTTAGCAGACTCCATTGCCTATCGGTAGTGTTAAGGAGTCATACTCCCTTTTCCCGTTACACAAGTCAGGCGATAAATCAAGATGATAGAAACCCAGGTCAAATCCAGTGAAATCTACCTGTAGAATTTTTTCAGCAACCAACGTTCCAGAAGTGGCAATTAGGCATCACTGCAATTGTCCGGTGTTTAGGTATTTCAAGCGTAATGCTCAGTAGAACCTACAATCCGAGTTGCTGTCATTCACACGCACCAGATGGGAGGCCAAATAATACAGTAGATTAAGGCACAAGCCAGATGATTAGCCGTACTCACTTTGGTGCGCAGTATTCTTTTCTTTCTGAGAGTCTTCCTATTTCAGTACGGCTTCCGTTACCTTCCCAATGTCGCTGCTCACTTTCTGAATGAACTCCAGCTGTTCGCCCAGGTGGGCATCGGGTTGGTGAGCGGGGGCGGGCGTGGGTAGGTCGGCAGGCAGGTTTTCGGGTTCCTGAGTATCAAGGCGGCGGAGGCTGCGGTGCAGGGTTTGCTGGGCCTGGCGCAGGCTTTTGAGTCCGCTGGCCGGCAAATTGGGTCGGGTTTCGCCGTTGAGCAGGGAGGTGGTGATGGAGGCCACGTTGGAGGAGAGAATGTGGTTGAGAACTACAAACTCGTGTACCTCCGTAGGGCGGTGCTGCTTGGCCCGAGGCTCCGACATCATGCGCTGAAAAGCCGCCCCCAGGTTGGCCGACGACACGTACACCTCCTTACGGGCCAGCTTGTAGTCAACCAGGGCCACCGGGGAGCCGACAAGAGCCTCCTGTAAGGTGCGCAGGTACTTCAGATTGGCCCGCAGCACGGCCTTCAGGTAGTCCTGCAGCTGGTCGGATTCCCAGCGCGGAAACAGCAAGTAACCCACCGAAAAGGCCACGAGGCAGCCCAGCACCGTATCGAACACCCGCTCCTCCACTACCTGCACGTAGCCCAGCCCCAGAAAGCTGAACAGGATCAGAATGAACGGCGTCATGAACGTAACGGTAACCAAGTAATTGATGCGCACGAAGCTGTAGGATACCACCATGAACACCACCATTACACTCAGCAGAGCTATCCGGTCGGGAATCAGCCACAGGATAGCGGACCCCAGCACGCCACCCGCCAGCGTGCCCAGCACGCGCTGCACGTTGCGCTGCTTGGTGAGGCTGAAGGCGGGCTTGAGCATGTAGGTAATCGTCATGAGCACCCAGTAGCTGTGATGGCCCGGCAACAATTTGGTACCGACAAACCCGATAGAACAGGCAATAAGCATGCGCACCGAGTGGCGAAAAATGCCCGAGCGCATGGTCAGGTGGTCGCGCAATACCTTCAGATCAAAACTCTGGTGCGTTACAAAGCGGCCAAATTCCAACTCCCGCCCGGCCGGCACCGGCGAGTTGGCATCGAAGTAGGCCAGAATATCCTGCAGGCGACCCACTAAGTTGCGCAGGTTCACCAGTATCTTCTTGAGCATGCGGGTATGGCCGGGGCGGGCGGGGTCTTCCAGCGCATCAATGCGGTTTTTTACCCGCTCCAGGCCCGTCGGCAGGTCGCGGCGGGCGGTGTGGCCGTGGTTAGCCTGAATGGCAAAGCCGATGCTTTCCAGTTCGGCCGCTACTTCCTCTATTTCACCGGCAATGGCATCCAGCACCCCACTGGCCTCAAAGCGGCGGTGCAGGTCGGCGTAGTCGTAGTAAGTAAGAGTAATTTGCTCATAGAGGTCCACCAGATCCACGAAAGTGAGCACCAGCCGGCGGCCCGTGCCGGTGGAGTCTTTCACCAGTTGGCGGGTTTTGAATAGGATTTCGCGGACGGCATCCTGCTTCTCGCTCACGGTTACCTGCTGTTGCACCAGGCGGCGGTAGTCGGCCTCCAGGTTGGTGCCGGTGCGGTAAAACTCCGCTTTAAGGCGCAGAAAATCAGCAATGGCCCGGATACAGTCGCCGAGGGCCTGCTGGGCCACCCGGTGCGGGCGCAGCTGGTTGAGCAGGCCCGCCAGGCTGGCGTACCACAGCCCGCCCAGCACAATCAGGCCGGCGTGGGGCAGTACCTGCCCCGGCGCCACGGGCTTGTCCAGCATCAGAATCATAATGAGCAAACCCGCCGTGCCCACCGTGCCAGCCCGGTTGCCATAAGCCAGCAGCAGGGTAAACACGAAGCTCGCCCCCACCAGCACCACCCCGAGCAGCACGGGGTAAGGCTGAATAAATCCCGTCACCAAAGCCATCAGGCCCACCAGTGCCGTGGCGGCCAGCATACCGTTGCGCTTGTGGTGGGCTGGGCCGGGCATATCGGCCAGACTCACGCACACGGCCCCCAACGACACGGCCAGGCCCACTTCCAGGTCGCCGTGCCAGCCCAGCAGCAGCCCCGGCAGCAGAATGGACAGGGTAGTGCGAATGCCATCCGAAAATTCCTGGCTGGAAAAGAAGTAGCGAAGCTTACGAACGGAATCGGTCATGGGGAGCAACGGAAGCGGGGCGGCGCAGGCTACCGCCGCGGGCCGATTGAGGTAAGCCTTACGCAGCCTCGCCCCGAAAGTATGCACGCCAGCGCCCTGCATGGCACGCAAACGGCAGACAACGGCCAGTGCGCGGGCCGCTGTCTGCCGTGAGAGGCAGCCGAACGAGAAAAGACTAGTACAGGATATCCTCTACCGGCTCCAGCTTGGGCGGCACTTCGGTTTCGCCCAGCATCTGGCGCAGATCAATTTCAATGGAGCGGCAGATGGCCGTCATTGATACGTCGTTCATGTTGTTTTCAAACGGATTCTCGCTGCTGTGGCCCACGGTTTCAATGGTAGAAAACACCCAGGATACCAGCACCGAAAATGGCACCGTGAGCCAGATATGATTGGGCCCCATCTTGGCAAATTCGGTAACCAGGCCCAGGGGCATCAGGGCCGTAAACAGGTACACGAACACCATGCTAAAAAAGGCGTACTGGCGCGGAAACGGCGTGTTCTTGATTCTTTCGCAGCCACCCTGCAGGTTATAGAGTACTTCCAGGGTGTTCATCATGGTCACGTGCTGGAAATCGTTGAGCAGGCCCCGCTCTTCGCGCAGCCTACGCAGCTCGGCGGCCTGCTGCCGCACAATCTGGGCTGGGGGGTTGGCCAGTTGGCGCAGTTTTTCCGATTCCTCTTCTTCCAGAAAGGGAGCCACGGCCGCATCCCACTGCTCCGGCTGGCGGCGCAGGTGAATCCGCAGGGCATTGCACCAGGCAATTTGCCGGTATACCATGCGGCGGTGGCGTTGGGTAAGCTCCTCAGCCGAGGCGGGGGGCGCATCCACACCGGGGGCATCCACCACCGAGGTAACGAATTCCAGAATCTGCACGGCGCTGGTGCGGCTGCTGTTCACGACACCGCCCCACAGCTGCCGGCCTTCCCAGAAACGGTCGTAGGAGCCATTGTTTTTAAAGCCGATATAAAATGCTACGGCCGTACCCAGCGTGGCCACCGGCTGCCACGGAATAGCCACCGAGTGAAAGTTCAGAGGACCGTACACGAGACAGACCAGGGCACTGTACACCGTGAAGACGGCCACCGATTTCCAGCCTAGTTTCCAGATGATATGCCAGCGGAGATTTTCGCGAATGTACACAGAGCGAGGGGGTAAGCGTGAGGGAAGCAGGATCGGCCGGCAAGGTAGAGGGCCAACATTAACCTCCTATTAAACCCGGCAATTCTATACACCCTTACGCAATATCCCCCTCCGTAAGTTGCTCAACCGTAGGTGCGCGGGCTCAGGCGGGCTCGTCCACCACAATGCCCATCAGGCGCATGAGCTGGCTGGCGTTGAAAGAGCGGCACATGCCAGGGGTGAGGCGATAATCGAAGCGCAGCGTCCCATCGGGGTTCAGAAAGCTGTTGAAGCTGACGTTGCGCACGTTGGCGGGCAAATCGGTTTCCAGCGCGGCCAGCTCCAGGTCGTGGGTGCTGATGAGGCCACTGACGGCGCGGTGGCGCAGCTGGTACACCAGGGCCCGGGCTCCCCGGTGGCGGTCCTCGGAGTTGGTACCTTTCAGAATCTCATCGAGCAGATAGAGAACCGGCAGCTGGCTGGTAGCCGGTGGCTGGTTGTTGGTGGTTGGCTGGTTGGAGTCAGCAGTCAAGTCCAGCAGCAGGCGCAGGCGCTTCAGCTCAGCGTAGAAGGAGGAGGTGCTTTCGGCCAGATTATCGTTGGAGCGCATGGCGGTAAACACCTGGGCCGGTCCACAGCGCATGGCCTGAGCCGGCACCACTGCCCCGGCCTGCGCCAGCACCAAATTCAAGCCCACCGTGCGCAGGAAAGTGCTTTTGCCCGCCATGTTGGAGCCCGTTACCACCACCGTTTGCCCGGCTCCGCTCGTCCGGAAATCATTGCGCACTCCCTCGCCCTTAAACAACAACGGGTGCCCAAGCTGGCTGGCCTCCACCGTGAGGGCCGGGGCCGTCACGTCGGGCTCGGCAAAGGTGGGGTTTGCCGCCCGGAATGCGGCCAGGCTCACCAGGGCGTCCAGCTCGGCGGCAGCTTCCAGCAGCGGCTCCAGGCCACCCTGCAACCGGCGCTTCCAGCGCTCCAGCTGCCACATACCCCACAAATCCCACAGCAGCAGCGTATTCAGCCCACCCGCTACGGCGGGGTTCTGGCGGGCCGAAAACCACCCGGCCACTCCCGACAACCGACTTAGCAGCTGCGCGGCCGCCGTGCCACCCGTATCGTGCAATACCTGGTGCAGGCGGCGCAGAGGGGGGCTCTGCCACTGGCCCGCTTCAAACAGGGCCAGTTGGTCGTGGGCCGCCCGCAGCGCGTCCCGGATGGTAGTAGTTTGCTGGTAATACTCGGCCCGCACGGCGGCAAACCGGTTGTTGAGCAGCACCGCTGGCAGCAGCAGTAGCAGCCACAGGTTGCCATAGCCGTTGAGTGCCGCCAGTACCGCCCCCACGGCTAGCAGCGGCAGCACAACCAGCAACGGCAATAGCCAGGCCCGACCGGCAAAAAAATCGGGCGTACGCAGCCAGCCGGAGAATTCGCGGGGGTCCTGTTCCTGGCGGGGATAGTGGCGGGCCCGGGCCTGCCACTCCTGCTGCCACGCTACATCAGGGGCCAGCTCGGCGGCGGCCTGCTGCCGCTCCCGCACGGCCGCCGGGGCGGCTGGGGCCAGCAGCCAGCCAGCCAGCCAATCTTGGCCCAGGCGGGAGGTGCTGCGGTTCAGTAATTGAAATACAGAGTGCGGCCCGAATACGTCGAGGTCGGCGGCGTAGGGGTGCTGAGCATCCAGGTAGCGTAAACCCGGGTCGAAGCCACTGAGCTTGCCTTCCAGCCGGGCCAGCTCGTCGCGGTTCAGTTGGGCCAGCAGGCGGTGATGCTCGCGCTGGTAGCCCACCTTGCTATGCCATTGCACCAGTCCCAGGAACACCAGGTACGCGGCCAGTATCGCCCCAAAACCTGCCAGAATTGCATCAGCACTGAACAGTACCCACGCCCCTACCGCGGCCCCACCAAACACCAGCAGCCGCACCAGGGCCACCAAGCGGTGGCGGCCGGCAAAGTAATTTTCCCGCTCAGTATGATGAGCCAGATTTTCCTGGAATAGCTCGGCGGGAGCAACGGTAAGCTTGCGGAAATCAGCGGAAACGGGCACGGCAGCAGAAACGGGTGAAGCTGCAAAGGTAGGGCTATGCGGTGCTTTCCTCCCGAAGACCAGGACACGCCCGAACTTCGGTTACAACAGGCGGCGCAAGGGGCTTGTGGGCTTCAGAAAACGAGTCATTTCGGCGTAGGTGAAAGATATCCGAAACTGCTGGTCGTAAATTTTGCGCATGAAATTCGACATGTCATCATATTGCACGAAGTGGTTGAAGGTGATTTGACCATCCTCAATCAGCATGTCATCCGGCGGATTATCGGGGCCGATGTGCTGCGCTTGCAGCCCGGCTACATCTACTGAGTCTTGCTCTTCGCTGTCTGGGGCTGTGGGGGCGAGGTAAGCGGCAATCTGCTGCTGCAGCTTCGCGTTACAGGCGGCCAAGAAGGCAACTTTGTGGGCAGGATCAATTTCATCTGGCCCCAGCGTTTCGCCGGTACGTAGGTCTACCACCACTGACCAGAAACGGCTGTTCACGTTGGCGGCCGTATACTCGTCGCGCAGGGCCACGCTCAGCAGGCCCTGATTGTTGTGGGTCACCCGGGAGTCGATGCCGCCGTAGCCCTGGTAGCTGCCGCCGGCATGGTTCCGGTGTTCCTCCTCCAATAACTCCAAGCCCTGTTCCGACAAGGTTTCGATGTCGAACAGCCAGTACAAATCCTGCGTCACTTTCATATCGGCCACCGTAAATTGTGGGGCAGTGAACTCACCAAAGTACGTTTGCTCGCTTACGTGCGCCTTCTGTACTGGTTGTTTGAGTTGGTAAGGCAGAAGTTGGGCTGATAACCGCCGATTCGCTTTGGCCGCCTGCCAGCTACCAGCCAAGCCGCCCTGCGGCGTGGGGCGCAGCCGAAAATAGGCAAAGGATTGAATGGGTTTTCCGCCTTGCCCCCAACCGGCAGCCACTGTATCGGGGCGCTCTGGGTTCATTTCCCGCAGCCATATTTCCCCATCCTGGGCCCGGAAGCCCCACAGCCTAATGGGTTTCTGCTGACTGAGGTAATAGTAAATGCCGGTTAGCTCAGCTTTATCGTTTTGGAAGTTGATGGCCAACCGGAACGGGTATTTGCCGCCCAAAGAGCCTTCGTAGTCGCCCAGAGTTGAGGTGGGCAGTTGCTTATTAGCCACAGTCGCCGGAGTTGCTGGAGGGGTAGCCTTTTGGGAGGCGTTCTTCGGTTCACAGCTTCCCAGCAAGGCCAGCCCGAACACGATACGCAGGAATACTTGCACAAGAAATGGAGGATTAAAGTAGGCGGCGCAAGGAACTGTTGGGCTTCAGAAAGGGCTTGAGCTCCGCATAGGTAAACGTTACTTGGAAGCTGCCCCGCAGGGTTTTCCAGACAAAATTGGACAGGCCAGCATACGAAACCGGGTGGTCGAATACGAGGCCATTCGTACCAATGGTGTACTCATCCGTGCTGCCTGGGAAAAACTCCTGGCTCAGCACCCCAGCCTGGTCTTCGGCCGACAGAAAATCATCCTGCTCGGCCACGCATTCCTTGGACCTTACCGCAAGTTTCCGTTGACCCAGTGCCAGAAACTGGGGCAGCAATTCCGGCTTCAACTCGTCGGTTAGCTGAATAGGGAAGCCTGTTACCAGGTCCAGATTATAGGTTTTACTATCGTACCACACGCTGGCTCCCTGGCCTTCGGTCTGGGTGGTAAGGCTCAGCAGGCCCCGGGCGTTGTAGTTAACCGTATAATCGGCGCTTTGCGTGCCACTGTGTTCTTCCACCTGCTCCCGAAGGCCGGCTATATTGTCTCCCGTCAGGTTCTGCAAAGAAAACCACTGCGCCAGCAGCCGGGTTACGCCCGCGTCGGGCACCGTTACTACCGGTACTCGGAACGCTTGCAGGTGGGTTTTTGGGGTAATGTGCGCCACCAGCCCCGATGGGCGGGTGGCCCCACCAACGCGCCAGAGCTTCACGGGCAGCAGCGTGGTACCGGAGGCATTGAACCACTGGCCCAGCACCTGCGGCTCACTGGCATTGCCCAGGCCGATGGTGAACCAGCCGGTAGCCGCCGCATCTGTCGGCGTATTCTCGCGCAGCTCCAGGGCCTGCGTCGGAACACTAGGTTTGGTAAACCCCTTTAAAGCCAGCGGCTGCCCCTTGGAAAGATAGTAGTACATGCCCGTCAGCAGCGTATCAGCCTCACCCGGGCTCAGCTGCAGCCGAACGGCGTATTTGCCTCCAATCTGGCCTTCGTATGTGCCGGTCAGGGCCTGTAGCTTAGCTACTTGTTCAGCCCGCAGGCTGGCCCAGGTAGTTTGGTTTGCATCCTGCGCCTGAGCGGTTGGGCAGCGGCTCAGCGTTGCCAGCACCACCACAGCGGCTTTTGTATACATATTCATAGTACTATCTATATACTTAATAAGCAAGCAACGAGCTTAACCGGGCAACGCGGCCACGCACTTCAACTCAATGGCTATGGGCGTGGGCAGGCAGTTGATTTCCACGGTGGTGCGGCAAGGCTGGTTGGTCTGGAAATACTCGGCGTACAGACGGTTATAGGTGGCAAAGTCGTCGCGCATATTGGTCAGAAACACCGTCACATCTACCAAATCCTCCCAGCGGGCCCCGGCATCTTCCAGAATGTAGCGCACGTTTTGGAATACTGCGTGGCACTGGCTTTCAAAATCATAGCGCCGGATGTGGCCCGCCTCGTCCAGCTCCACGCCGGGCACCTGCTGCTGCCCCCGCTGGCGCGGGCCTACCCCGGAGAGAAACAGCAGGTTGCCCACGCGGCGGGCGTGCGGGTACAGGCCCACCGGCTCGGGGGCGCGGCCAGAATGGTGGGCGGCGGAAGTTACGTCAGGTTGCATAGCGTCAAATCTACCGAAAAGCCGTTCTTTTCGTATCACCCGGAAACCCAGGCCGGGGCTGGTGCGGTTGTTGTGCCAGCTGGTCAGTCTGCCCTTCTCTGCTTTCATCCGTTATGAAACATGCTTTCCGTTTGCTGCCGCTGGCGGCTTTGCTGAGCACGGCCGCGCTGGCTCCGGCTACCGCCCAAAAGCTGAAGTATCCCAAAGCCGCCGCCGCTTCCGAAATTTATGACGCGGTGGAGAAGCCTGCCATACCGGTGGGCGGCGTGGAGGCCTACGCCCAGTACCTGGCCGACAACCAGCAGTACCCTACCGCTGCCCTGCAGGCGAAGGCCCAGGGCACGGCCACCGTCACGTTTGTGGTGGAGAAAAACGGCTCCGTTTCCAACGTAGCCGTGGCCCAGCCCCTGCACCCCCTGCTGGATGCCGAGGCCATTCGCGTCATCAAAGGCGGGCCCCGCTGGACACCCGCCCAGCACAAGGGCGGCACGGTGCGCCAACGCGTGTCGGTACCCATCACGTTTGAAATTCCGGCCGAAACCGGCAGTGGCACGGCCGCCGCGCCGGCCGGCACCGCCCCCGACGGGCCCATCACCCAAGTAGTAAAACCCGACCAACCTGCCCGTCCGGTAGGGGGCACCGACGCTTTTTTTGAGTGGATTCAGCAAAACCAGAAGTACCCTGCCCTGGCCCGCCAGAAAAAGGTGCAGGGCCGCGTGATGATGGAGTTTGTGGTGCAGAAAGACGGCTCCCTCAGCGAGATAAAGCCTGTTAAGCGCCTTGGAGCCGGCCTCGACGAAGAGGCCATCCGGCTGATTAAGGCTGCGCCCAAGTGGCAGCCCGCTACCTACCAGGGCCAGCCCATGAAGCAAAAGATGGTGTTGCCGGTTGTATTTACGCTGTAGCCCGCGGGCGCTTAGTTCGCCCGCTTTAAAGTATTGTTTCGCCTTTTTCGTCAGCCTGAGAAGTATGGGCTGATTTTCTCGGGTCAGCACTCTGGCTGTACCTGTTTGCTGCTCCGTTATGTTGTCGCCCCTGCCCCTGCTTGCTGCTCCCCCCGTCGCCTTCGGTACGCCTTTGCCCCTGCCCACCAGCTTTTCCATCTGGCCTTACCAGGCTCGGTTCCGGCAGGCGGCCCAGGCTATAGCCACCGGTATTTTTGAGGTACTGGACGAAGATTTGAACCCCTACGTGCTCCTGCTGGCCCTGCCCGCCGATGAAGCCGACCAAGGCAATTTCGACGAGAATCCCGCCCCCATTTGCCTGGAACCCGCCGACTGCGGCCTCGAAGCCCTGGCGTTTCAGGAGGCTCGGGCCCGGGGGCGTTACTATCAGTACCTGCATCCGTGGAGTGCCCCGGAGGGGGAGTTGATGCCCGAGGAAATGGTGCAGCGCAAGCGCGTGGCGCTGGGCCTGCGCCAGGCTGTGCAGGAGGTATTGGAAGACCTGACCGGCAGCAAATACCAGTACTACGCCGGGGCACCGGTACTCATTCAGGCCCACTTTGTGGTACCGGTATTACGGCTCAACCGTAAAGTGGTGCAGGCCTACCCCACCCTCCAGAAAAACCGCTACTACACCGATGGCCGCCTGCTGTCCCACTCCCTGCTGATGTCGGCGGTGCTGCGGTTTCACGAGGAGTGCTTCAAGTCGCTGACGGAGCCGGAGCCCGGCTCGGGCCTGCTGGTACGCCCCCGCGACACCGACGAAATCATCCGCTCGGCCGGCAAGCTGTTCATGGATACCCCGGCCCAGGATCTGGGCATGAACCCCTCGGCCACCAAGCTGTTTGCCACCTGCAACACCATTTCCTCTTTGCGCTACGAGGGTGCCGAGGGTGTGGGCAAGCTGCTGCTGGCCCGGCGGGGGCACCCTAATCTGGCGGAGGTATTTGCCCTCACCTGCCCTACCCCGCTTACCGACTACCGGGCCGTGCGCAAGCTGCTCGAAATGACCACCCACGACGTGAGCCTGCTGGCCGACGGCGAGAATGTGTACGCCCTGGGCCGGCAGATCGGCCAGTATGATGCTGCGCGGGAAGATCTGTTCGTTATCAGCTTTGTAACCCACTACGCCTGGGAGTTTCAGCATGGCGGGCAGGTGCTCATGCGCGCCCACTATGGCCTGCCCAGCCTGCCCCGCACCCGCCTCAACCGTGCCCGGTTCCGCCGCGACCTGAAGCAGACCTTCCAGCTCACCGACAGCGCCAAGGTTGAGCGGCTGTGGGATGTGGTAGTCGAGGCCAGCCGCCAAAAGCATGGCACCCTGCTGGTCATCACCACCGAAGCCCTGGCCGAAGCCGACCGCCTCAAGCTGCAGTGTACGCTCATAGAGCCCGTGCCGCTCACTCCGCTCATTACCCGCCTGGTTACCGCCATTGATGGGGCCGTACTCCTCGACCCGGAAAGCTACTGCTACTCCATCGGGGTTATTCTGGATGGTAAAGCCTCCGGCCACGGCACCAGCACCCGCGGAGCCCGCTACAACTCCGCTATTCGGTACGTGGAAAGCTCTCCTTATCCTTGTCTGGCCATTGTGGTGAGCGAAGATGGCCTGGTGGACGTGATAACTAAGGAAAGCCTCCGGGACGAAAACTAGGGTCTGGTTAGCCCGCTTTAGCCAGTTTCTTCAGCTGCTTTAGCTCCGCCCGTTTTACTTCCCTGAGTTCCTGGCCCCGGTTGCAGAGGCTGGTAGCAAAGTAGGGCGTGATGAGCGTGGCCGGGCCGCCATCTGCGGGATACTTCTCACTGATCTGATAACCATACAATAGGTACGCGGAACCCACTTTGAACTCCCGGCCGCAGGAGGCACTCTGGGTTTCGGACGACACTTGTACCGTGGATTCAGTTGTCAGCCCTTTATACTTGCGCGCTACGGCAAACGTATAGCGGAATGTTTCATGCTGCGTGAGCCGTACGCGCTGCTCCAGCGGGCCTGTGTCGGAAACCCGGAGCGTATCGGTTGCCACTACTTTTTCTACACTTAGTACGCGCCCCACGAATACCAATGCGTCGCGCTGGTAGGCAGCAGCAACCTGCTCTTTTTCGGAGCCAGTGGCACCAACGCAGGAACAGGCTAACGCAGCAGAAGAGTGCAGTAGCAGGAGCAACAGGATTACAGGAACAGATTTCATACGAAGAAGGGGTTTACAGTTTATCTGGCCGCCACCTGCTGGCTATGCATAAGAGCTGAGGTGCCCAGGGACGATCCGAAGGCCAAAGGCAGGTGCTTGCTCTTTAGATGCCCTTTCCGCTTCTATTCCACATAACCACCCTTCTTTTTTTTGCCAACCAGTAAAACGGACTCAACTACTGTTTCCACTACGCTCTACGACGTTGTGCAACAAACCTACACCGCTTACTTCCTGGCCCGGAACGACCAGGTAATACGGAAGGTAGCTACCGTGTCGCTGGCAGCATCGAGGCCAGTGCTGGTGCACACTACCGTGCGGCCTTCGCCGGTGGCGCGGCTTTCGGCAATGGCTTGGGCAATGGCGGCCCCGTCGGTACTGGTGAAGCGAATGAGGCCCACGGCTTTCTTGCTAAAATCGGCTTCCAGGCCTACTACCAACATAGATACCGGCGGCCCGGCCTGTACGTGCATCATGCTCAGCAGCCCGCTAGCCATTTCGGCCGCCATACTCAGGCAGGCGAAATAAATGCTGCGAAATGGGTTCTGCGTCAGGTATTTGTAGGGCACCGTTACGGTGGCCCGCTCCGCCGTTAGCTCCGCCACGCGCAAGCCGGCTAAGTAGGCCATTGGCAGCCGCCGCAGCATAAACAGCTTCAGCTTAAGCGGATTGCTGATGTCGCGGCGGAATTTCTCCAGGCGGGCGGCATCGGCCGGAATGGCGGCAGTGGGCGAGGTCATGGCTATGGTAGTTGGGCAGCTGCAATGAACAAAAAATACTCGGCATGCTGAGTATATTCTTCTTCAGCCTGCGCTAACCACGCAAGCTGGCGGCATTTCAGTTCCCTACTTTCCCGTCCTCTTACCTACGGGGGCCAAAAGCTGGCAGCTAGCAAAACCGGCAACGAAGAGCCGGTAGCTTACTGCTTTTTCTTGGTTCGCGCCGGCTTTGGCGACGTGACGGGGGAAGTGGCTGCTGGGGTAGCAGGGTGTATAGTCAGCTCTTTGTAGCCAAAGGTCGGATCAGCTTCCCGGCGGAATTCCACCTCCGGCAATTCTCCAATCACCAGTTCCAAGGTGGTGTACACTAGGTTGCCATCCAGCAAGTGCCCGCCCACGGTACGGCCGGTGGAGTCGGATACGGAGAGGTGCAGGTGGCTGCCGCTGACGGCCAGCGTGCCCACCAACGACACAACTTCGAAATGGCCGTGGTACACTGTGGGCCCTTCCTGGTTAGCCAGGCGCAGGGTGGCGGTGGTCAGGCTGCCTACGCCCGTCAGAATGCAGGCGGCCTTCAACTGGTGCTGCCGGGCAAAGGCTTGCAACTCCTGGCGTACATCCTGCCCTGGCCGGAGGCGGAGGGCGTAGGTGCGCATGGCGGAAGAACCCGATACTGGCGAAGCAGCAGACATAACAGAAGAGGTAGTTTGAGCAGCGGCCCGGCGGTGCCCTAAATCCAGCACAAGCATAAAAACGCAGAACGCGAACCGTTGAACGGAGGAAGGCAGCATGGCCGAAATATACGCAGCCCCTGCCCGACCAAGGGCCGAACAGGGGCTGCGTACCATGAGGGCGGTAGCTTAGCGGTTGAAGCTCACATTGCCGTAGCGCACCTTAATGTTCACGTTGCTGGCGTTGCGGGCCGGCACAGCAGCCCCGAAAGAGCCTTGCAGGTCGCTGGAGCCGGCAGTGGTTTCTTCTGAGGCTACCTTCACCAGGCGCTTATCTACCAGCAGCTGGCCATGCTCAGTATTCACATCGAAATCAAAGGCTACCCCGTCCGGGAAGTTGAGCAGGATAGTGCTGTAACCGCCGTCGAGGTTGATTTGCTGGAAGTTTTTACCCGTGTTGCGCACCTCAAAGCTGGGGCAATACTGCAACTTCATATCCAGCTGGTTGCTGAGCTTATCAATGCTGAACTTGGAGTAGCCGGAGGTGCCGCGCAGGTTGCGCACCGTGCCCAAAGCCACGTCGCCGTATTTGCTATGCACGGTCAGGTCCTGCACCGTGCCAATATCGATGGTTGAAGAATTGTTGCGCAGGTCCACCGTGCCGCCATCGGTGAGGCGTAGCTTGGAGTAGGAAGCATCTACGGCCATGCGGCGGGCGAAGGGCACGGAGCATTGCGCGTTGCACAGGCGCACTGTGTTACGGGGACCATCCAGACGGGCGGTACGCAGGCTGCCGTACTCCACGGCCAGCTCGGTGGCACCGCTTACGTCGCCGGTCAGGCTGATTTCGCCGAAAGTATTGTGCAGGGCCATGGGCGTGTTTTTGGGCACCCATACGGTATAGTTCACCTCGTAGAGCTTGGTGCGGCTCCAGCACTCCCGGGGCATGGCCCCAAAACGGGAGCGGACCACAATTCCACCAGTGGTAGGGTCCTTATCCTGCAGCTGCACCTGAATCATATCCTGGAGCTGCTGGGCTTTTTCGTCGGTATCGGCCCGGGTTATCACGTCTACGTCCGTCCGGATTTCGGGCCGGTTCCACACGTTTACCTGAACCCGGCCGTAGCGCGTATCGAGAGTATAGAGCTTGGTGGCACTGGCCGGAAACGTCCGGCTGATTTTGCGCACCTTCTCTACTGCCGGCGTGGGCTGGGCTTCATCTTGCGGGCCCTGCCCATTGTTACCCTGAACCGGGCCGCCCTGGCGGGCATCGGGCGTGCCTTGGCCAGCACCCGGCCAGCCAAGCGGAGCAGGCTCACAGAAGTACACGGCCGCTAGTTCGGAACCGCCTTCCGCTACTTGGGCCCGGCTACTCAATGGGACGGTACCCGCTAAACCTAGCAGCACCGCCAGGCAACTAGCACGGCTGGTATATATAAAAGATGAGCGCATAGGTTACGGAATCCGGCGGTTGTCGGCTACCATGTAGGGCTGGCTATGATAGTCCCGAATTCGCTCCCGTGTGTGCAGCTGCTGGGTCAGCAAATCCAGCCGGATTTGCATGTTGCGGTTCATAGCTTCCAGCACTACATCCGGTTCAGGGTTGCGGTACAACTCGGCTTTGAGCTGCTGATAGGTAGAATCCAGGGCCGTCAGCTCCTGCTGCCAGTCGGCTTTAGGAGCGGCACCCACCGTTTCGGCTGCTACCTCATGCAACTCCTGCTGGCGCTCCGCAATCTGGGTGGCGTAGTAGGCTTCCATGCGTTGCACGGCGCTGGCCAACCGCTGCTCGGGGCCGGCAGCAGCCGTCGTAGCCGTCAGGTCGGAGCCCGCGTAGAAGTCCTGATCAGGCGCAGCGGGGGTTACTGCAGTCAGGGCCGGCTGGCCAGTACGCGTCCAGATGGTGGCCTCGGTGCGGTGCTGCCAAAACCACGTACCCAGCAGCAGCAGGGCGGCCACGGCGGCAGCCATACCGTAAGGGCGCGCCGAGCGCACCGCCGCCATATCGGGGGCCGCAGCCGGAGCCAGCGGAGTTACTTCGGCTGTTGGGAATAGGGGCACTACGCGCAGAGGCGCAGTTTCTTCCGCCGCTTGGGTAGCGCTTAATTCTAAATCCAGGGCAATATCATCCCAGAGGTCAGCGCGGGGCTCAAACGCGTCGAAATCGGCGCGGTGGTGTTCCACAAAGGCTTCCAGTCCGGTTTTCTTCTCGTTCATGGTAGGTGGTAATGGTAGGGCGGCAGGCCAGGAGCAAACTGGTCGGGATGGTTGGGTGGGCCAGGGAAAAAGCGGCTGGTCCGGGATGCCGCGCCTGCGGTCAGAGGGATAAAATCAGGTGGCAGAATTACAGCCCGTGCTGGCGGGCCAGCTCCAGAAGTTTTTTCCGGGCCCGGCTGTACTGCGACTTCGAAGTAGATTCAGTGATGTTGAGAATACCGGCAATTTCGGCATGGTCGTAGCCTTCCAGCAGATAAAGCGTGAGCACCACGCGGTAGCCATCGGGAAGTTCCTGCACGCAGCGGCGCACCACATCGGCCCGCCAGCTGAGCTCCTCCCCATCCAGGCTACCAACAGTATCGGCCTCGGGGGCAGCGCCATCGTGCTGCTCGGCCAGGGGCACCAGCTGCAGGCGCCGGTTGCGTAGGCAGTTGATGCTCTTGTTGATAACGATGCGCTTCAGCCAGGAGCCAAACGACGAATCCCCTTTGTAGCTGTGCAATTCCCGGAAGGCGCTCAGAAACGACTCCTGCAATACATCCTCCGCCTCAGCATAGTCGCCCGTGATGCGCAGACTAGCGTTAAACATGGCTTTGGAGTAGCGCTTGTAGATTTCGGCCTGGGCCCGCCGGTCGCCCAGGCGGCACCGCTCGACCAGCGGCGCGTTGATGTCAGTGTACGCAAATGCCTCCATTGGTTGCTGTGTTGGCGGGGATTCGGAAACGAGAGAATCGTAAATATCCAACTTTCCGGGGTAAAGCGGCGGGTGCTGGTAGGTAAGCAAGTGAAAGACAGCGGGCCGCGGGGCGGGGTTGCACTGCCTGTGCGGTATTAACACAAGCCCCGGGCGTTTTCGTGCCAGGCCCGCTGCCCCACCCCACACAAAACGGCCCGCCCGGATAAACCAGGCGGGCCGTTTGGGCTGCATATGAAGGTTAACGTTGGCGCCTATACATCAAACTTGATGCCCTGGGCCAGGGGAAGCTGGGTGCTGTAGTTGATGGTGTTGGTCTGGCGGCGCATGTACACGCGCCAGGCGTCGGAGCCGGACTCCCGGCCGCCGCCGGTTTCCTTCTCGCCACCAAACGCGCCGCCAATTTCAGCCCCGCTGGTACCGATGTTTACGTTGGCAATGCCGCAGTCGGAGCCGGCGTGGCTGAGGAAGGCTTCGGCCTCGCGCATGTTCACCGTGAAGATGCTGGAGGAAAGGCCCTGCCGCACCCCGTTTTGGGCGTCAATGGCGTTTTCTACGCCGCCGCTGTACTTGATGAGGTAAAGAATAGGGGCAAAGGTTTCTTCCTGCACGGTGTGGTACTCGTTGCGGGCTTCTACTAGGGCCGGCTTCACGTAGGTGCCAGTTTCGTAGCCGGCGCCGCTCAGCACTTCGCCCCCAATCAGCAGCTTGCCACCCTCGGCCTGCACGGCTTCCAGGGCTTTCTGGAAATTCTCCACGGCGTCCTTATCAATGAGCGGGCCTACCAGGGTGCCTTCCTGCAAGGGGTGGCCGATGGGTAGGTTAGGGTAGATTTTGAGCAGGCGGGCCTTTACATCCTCGTAAATCGAGTCGTGGATGATGAGGCGGCGGGTGGTGGTACAACGCTGCCCGGCCGTGCCCACGGCCCCGAACACAATACCCGGAATGGCAATGCCCAGGTCGGCATTTTCGGTAAGGATGATGGCGTTGTTACCGCCCAGCTCCAGCAACGCGCGGCCCAGGCGGGCCCCTACCACCTCGCCCACTTTCTTGCCCATGCGGGTGCTGCCCGTGGCCGATACCAGCGGCACGCGGCCATCGGCGGCCATTTTAGTGCCAATTTCCGCGTCGCCAATCAATAGGTTGAAGATGCCTTCGGGCAGCTCGTTTTCACGCAGTACGTCCCGTAGAATGTGCTGCACGGCTACGGCCGTGAGGGGCGTTTTCTCGGAGGGTTTCCAGATGCAGGTGTCGCCGCACACAGCGGCCAGCATGGCATTCCAGCTCCACACGGCCACCGGAAAGTTGAAGGCCGAGATGATGCCCACCACGCCCAGCGGGTGGTACTGCTCGTACATGCGGTGGCCGGGCCGCTCCGAGTGCATGGTATAGCCGTGCAGCTGGCGGGAGAGGCCCACGGCAAAGTCGCAGATGTCAATCATTTCCTGCACTTCGCCCAGGCCTTCCTGCAGGATTTTACCCATTTCATAGCTCACCAGCTTACCCAGGGGCTCTTTGAACTCGCGCAGCTTGTTGCCAATCTGGCGTACAATTTCGCCGCGCTTAGGAGCGGGCACCAAGCGCCATGTTTTAAAGGCTTCCTGGGCTTTCAGCACTACCTGCTCGTAGTCGTCGGCGGTGGCGAGGGCTACGGTGCCAATGGTACGGCCATCGGCGGTGGAGGTAACGGTGCGGGTGTTGCCATTATCGGCGCCGCCCCAAGTGAGGCCGGTGCTCCAGGCCGCGTTGTGAGCCGTAATGCCCAGCTCGCGCAGCACCTGCCGGATGCCGTGGTGGTCGTGGTCCTGTACGTCGGTGCCGGTGGCAACGGCTTCTTCAAGCGCTTGTTTCATGGGAGTGAAAACGAATATGGTGGGTGGGAAATGGAAAGCAAGTACCCCGCGCCGGGGCGCTCAGCAAAGCTAGCAAAAGCATTTTGAGCACATGGCCGCTTCGTATCTTTATGCCATGACCTCCGCCCTCTCCCTCACGCCCCGCCCCGATTTACACGCTTTGGTTGCCCGTTGGTCCGATGATGGCTCTACAGCGCAGTTGCAGCAGGACTACGTGCATATTTTAGCCGTAGCCCAAGAGCACCACCTGGCCAAGTGGCTGCTGGATGTGCGCCGCCGCGACCAGCTAAACCCGGAACTGGGCCGCTGGACTACCCACGAGTTTTACCCACGGGCGGCCTCCAGCCTCGAACCGCAACAGCTACGCATTGCCGTGCTCTGCTCCCCGGTGCGGTTAGCGGTGTATGAAGCTGATCCATCCCAGCAGCAGTACCTGGCGTATGGCCTGGAGCCCGGCCGCAATTACGATTTACGCTTGTTCATTGAGGAGGGCGTAGCTATGGAGTGGCTGCTGGGCAGTGCCTGAAACCCCGGAGCCTCATGCTGAGCGCAGCCGAAGCATCTCTACCGTGCCGCATTGTTCGGCAGATGCTTCGGCAAGCTCAACATAAGGTGCAAAATAGGTGCAAATGAGTTTTCAGGCTCAGACCGAGCCTTGAATAGCAAAAAGGCCTTCCGCTGATGCAGCGGAAGGCCTTTTCTTCTAAGCGGTACAAGCTACTGGGCCTGCCCGATAGGGTAGTATGCCTTGCGGCCATCGGGGTACACGCCCTCAACCAGGGCGCCCTCCGTTTCTTTGGCTGCTTCAAGGTAGCGCTGCACGTCCTGGGGTTTGCTTACCTTGTTCTTGTCGATGCGGGTGATAATGAAGCCGTCGGCAATACCGGTTTCGCGGAAGTTGGAGTTGCGGATGCCGCTGATTTTGGCCCCACCCTCAATATCCAGCTTGCTTAGCTCCTGGCGCGTTACCGGGGCCAGCGTAGCTCCTTCGTATTTCAGCGTGGAAGCTACTTCCTCCCGAATAATATCGGTGGTGCCGGTGGAGTTGCGCAGAGTGGCGCTGGTGGTATTCTGGCGGCCGTCGCGTAGGTAGGTCACCTTGATTTTGTCGCCGGGGCGGAAGCGGGCCACCTGTTCCTGCAGCTGGGAGGAGGTATTCACCTTGGCCCCGTTGATTTCCGTAATGATGTCGCCTTCTTTCAGGCCAGCATCGGCCGCCGAGCTGGTTTTGTTGAAGCCCATCACGTACACCCCGTTCAGCGTGTTCAACTTCTTCTCAGAAGCCAGCTGGGCATCTACCTCCCGAATTTGCACACCCAACAAGGCGCGCTGCACCACTTTGTACTTGAGCAAATCATCTACCACCTTGCTCACAATGGAGCTGGGCACGGCAAACGAGTAACCCACGAACGAACCGGTTTGCGAGGCAATGGCTGAGTTGATGCCAATCAGGTCGCCGTTGAGGTTTACCAGCGCTCCACCCGAGTTACCGGGGTTTACCACGGCATCCGTCTGCAGGAACGACTCTACCCCCATGCCATCCTCGCGGCGCAGAATATTGATGTTGCGGCCTTTGGCGGAGATGATGCCAGCCGTAACGGTGGAGTTCAGGTTAAAGGGGTTGCCCACGGCCAGTACCCACTCCCCTACTTTCACCTGATCGGAGTTGCCGTAGCGGATGAAGGGCAGGTTATCGGCTTTTACCTTGAGCAGGGCCAGGTCGGTAGTGGGGTCAACACCTACCAGCTCCGCCTGAAACTTGCGCTTGTCGTCCATCACCACCTCAATCTTATCGGCCTTGTCCACCACGTGGTTGTTGGTCACGATGTAGCCGTTGGCCGCAATAATAACACCCGAACCGGAGCCCTGCTGCGGGCCGCGCTGGCGGCCCCGGCCCTGGTATTGGTCCATTTCGTCGCCAAAGAACTGCCGCAGGAAGGGGTCCATGCGCGACATTTCTTCCTGGTTGCTTTTGGGAGCGTATTCCGTCATTACGTGTACTACAGCGGGCGTTACGGAAGCCGCGGCAGCCGTGAAGTTGAGGCCTTCGGGCACCGTATAGGTGCTGCTGCGTAGCTCACTGGTGTAGCGCACATTGGGGTCGGCAGCAACGGCCTGGGGCGAGTACGGGCGCTCCGGCTCCAGCAGCTTATACCCACCTACCGCTACGCCGCCACCCAAAATGGCGGAACCGAGCAGGCCGAGCATCATTTGTTTTGCTTGCATGGGTAAGAAAGAGGTGAAATTGAACGGTTTGATGATTTGAAAATACAACGGAAACGTGAGCTAACCATACCCCACTTACCCGAGTACGTGACCGGGAGGCCGTTTTCTTACCTTCCTAACGCCAGATACCAACCAATTGGTGTCCGGTTGCATGGCTGTTGAAGGAGGAAAAAAGCCCGTTGGTAGATTATTCACTTTCCCTGGGATACCCACGGCGGCACCCACCTTCATTCACCAACAAAAAAGGCACCATTTCTGGTGCCCTTTTGGTAGCGTTTAGCGCACCTCAATCTGGTGCTTGGTTACTTTTTTACTATCGAAGGGCAGTTGCAGGCGCAGGATACCGTTGGTTAGCTCGGCTTCAATGGCCGTTACATCCACGGTATCGGGGAGGCGGAAGCTGCGGGAGAAGCTGCCGTAGCCCGACTCCACGCGGCGGAATTTCGGGGCCTGCTCATCCGTATTTTCGGGGGCCTTCCGCTCCCCGCTGATGGTGAGCTGACTGTCCTGAAAGTCGATTTTGACGTCCTCCTTGACCACCCCCGGGAGCAGCAAGTGCAGCTCGAAGCCGGTGGTTCCTTCCAGTACGTCGGCCTGGGGCACGAAGGTTTTTACGGGCTCGTTGAGGGTGGGCAGCGTGTCGCGCAGCATTTCGTTGAGTACCGAGTTGAAGGCGCGGGCGGGACGGTTGTTATACAGCAGAGTTGCCATGGTAGTAGAGAGTGTTTAGCGTTATGGTTTAGCCGTCACTGCCGAAGCGGTGACACCCGTATTCCATAAAATCTATACCAACGGCAAAAAGAAGACAATATGGCATTAATAAGAAACGAGATGCTGAACCTACAGCATCTCGTTTCTTATTAATATCTATTTAAAAGCCACCGAACAAACATTTATACTATTTTCAGGCAATGCCAATATGTCATTAATACTGCGTAGGCAGTTGGCGGCGCTCCGTATTTCTGGCGGTATTGCCCAGAGTGACACGCATATCCAGGCCCACGGTTGGCTGCACGTAGCGGCTATTGCCACCGGATATTTTCACGGTGCCATCGGCATTGTACTGGGGCAGGGCAATGCTGTAGCTGTTCTGCCAGGAAAACCAGGGCGTAAAGTCGAAGCGAGGTGAGAGCCGCACCCCTACTTCCCCACGCAGTTCTGAGAAATCAAGGAAAGGCTCCTTGGCTTCGTAGTCTTCGCGCTGAAAACGCAGGTAAGCTACCGGCTCCACGGCCAGCCGGGGGCGCAGAGCGAGGCCCGTGCTGCCCAGCGGAAACACCCGGTCCACATCGAGGCGGAGGCTGCTCAGAAAGCGGCCGGAAGCGGCTATATCCAGGGGCCAGTCGTAGCCTATTGCCAGCCGCTGCCGGAAATTGACGGAGCCCAGCGTATTCCAGTGGCGGCCGAAAACCTCCGGCAGCAGCAAATGCGAATAGGTGGCGGGCGAATAGAGAGAAGTGCCTTGCACGCGCTGTCCGTTCAGAACTGCCCCCCAGCTCCACCGGTCGTTGAAGAAATGCTCATAGCCCAACCGCAGGCCCTGCCCCGAAAAAAGCGGCGTGGCTTCCAGGTCAGTATCGAAATGCTGAAGATTCAGGACCCCAAACAGGTAGTCGTTACCGCTGAGCGGCAACTCCACCTGCGCCTGGGGCTGCAACACGGTAAATCCTTTGGTGCGGCGCTGAGCCTGGGCGGAAGCAGTGGAGAACAGTACGGCAACTGCTGCCAGGAGAAAGAAAGGAATACGCATCGGATACAGATTTTCCTGAAAGCCCGGGTTGAGGTCTGCCAGGTGTAGCGGTGATTAAGCAGATAAATGGTGTCGGGCTACTCCTCTCCCAACTCCCGCAACGCCAGCCAGGCCATGAGGCCGGGGCCGGTTTCCAGGGCCTGGGCGTCGATATCGAAGGTGGGTGTGTGGACGCTGGCGGTGAACCGGCCGCTGCCATCGGCGGCGGCGGTGCCCAGGCGGTAGAAACAGGCACTGGCAGCTTGGCTGAAGTAAGCAAAATCTTCGGCGGCCATCCACTGGTCCAGCTCCACCACGTTGTCGCGACCCAGGTACTCCACGGCGGCCTGCTCGGTGCGGGCCGTGAGGGCGGGCTCGTTTTCCAGGTAAGGGTAGCCGCGGCGGATTTCCAGCTCACAGGTGGCGCCCATACTCTCGGCCAGCCCCTCGCAGAGGCGGCGCAGGTGCTCGTGGGCCTCATTGCGCCACTCCTCATTCAGGGTCCGGAACGTGCCTTCCAGGTGCACTTCATTCGGAATGACGTTGGTGGCGCCCTGGGCAATGACCTTTCCGAACGACAGCACCGAAGGCAGCTTGGGATTGGCGCGGCGGCTCACAATCTGCTGGGCGGCCACAATGATGTGGGCGGCTACCAGCACGGGGTCAATGTTCTGCTCGGGCATGGCGCCGTGGCCGCCCTGGCCGCGCACGGTCAGGTACAGCTCGTCGGTGCTGGCCATGTAGCGGCCAGCGCGCAGACCCACCTTACCGGCCGGCAGGCGCGGAAATACGTGCTGGCCCAGCACGCTGGCGGGCTTGGGGTTTTCGAGCACGCCTTCCTTGATCATCAGCGAAGCCCCGCCCGGCAGCAGCTCCTCGCCGGGTTGAAACATGAGCTTCACCGTGCCCTCGAACTCCTCTTTTAGAGCCACCAGAATGCGGGCCACGCCCAGCAGGCTGGCCGTATGCACATCGTGGCCGCAGGCGTGCATCACGCCGGGGTTGGCGGATTTATAGGACACTTCGTTCTGCTCCGTAATGGGCAGCGCGTCCATGTCGGCGCGCAGGGCCACGGTACGGCGGCCGGGGTTGCGGCCTTCGATGAGGGCCACCACTCCGGTGCCGGCAATGGGCTGAGTAGCTAAGCCCAGCTTGTGCAGCTGTTCGGTTACGTAGGCCACCGTGTTGTGTTCCTGAAAGGAAAGCTCCGGGTGGGCGTGCAGGTGCTGGCGCAGGGCCACGGTATCGGCGGCGGCTTCGGCGGCCAGGGTTTTGATGCGGGGTATCAGATCAAGCATAGAGCAGAGCTGCGTGGGCAGCACAAGTGAGAGGGAAACGACGCGCCCTGGCTATTTGCATAGCAGGCCTCGGCGGAACCGGCAAATTTACTCGAACAGCACGCTGGGGTACGGGCGCACGGTCAGCAGCATGGGCCGGCCCAGGGTATTGGGGTTGAAGGCGGCCTCATCCTGCTCCAAAGAAAACGAGATGCGGCTGACCAGCACACAATCCGGAAACTCCAGGTACTGGCCGCGCTTGTCATTGTTGAAACGGATGCGGCCGCGCACGGCCACCGTAAGATCCAGCAGAATGGCACGGGTTTCCAGGTGCAGCAGCGTCACGTCCACCACGCCCGCGTGCGCCCAGAGCGTCACCAGCAGCTTCAGGCCGGCCTGCTCCACCTCGAAGTGCAGACCGCCGTTGTCGTTTTCGGAGGGCACCACTTCCAGGCCCTGCAAGAGGTCCAGCTCATCCCATTGCAACTGGCGCATACTTGCCATACGGACTACGGGTTAAGGGCCTAGCGGCCTAGGCTGTGTGGACAGTTGGCAAAAGGCACGAAATAGAACGTCATGCAGAGCATGTTGCGCCTAGAGCAAGGACGAAGCATCTCGCGTGCTGACGATGCACCTGTATTCAACGTCAGCACGCGAGATGCTTCGTCCTTGCTCTAGGCGCAACATGCTCTGCATGACGTTCTTTCCTAGTGACTGTCCACACAGTCTAGTAGGCGGTTTTGTTGATGATAACCTGGGCCGATTCCAGCTCGGCCTTGGGGGCCAGGGGCCGAATGCGCAGCAGCGCCTGCTCCGCCTCCAGCCGGGTCATGTAATCACCCACCCAGAGGCGGAAAATGGGCTGCTTGAAGGCCAGGTAATCGGTTTCCTCGGGGTAGCGGCTGATGATGGAACGGCGGATGGCCATGGCCTGGTCCTTTTCCAACCCTACGTAGGCCAGAATGCGGTAGCCCTGGGCGTACTTCACGTTCTGGTTGGTGTAGGCCTGGTCGCGCAGGCGCTGCTCCACCTGGGCATTCACTTGGTTGGTGGGCGGTACAACTCGGGCCGGAGTAACCGGCGTCACGGCTGTTTTCGGAGCCGAGAATACGGGCCGGTAACGGCTGAGGTCTTCGGCCGGAGCCGGCGCGGCCGTGGTGGCTTTGCGGGTAGTATCGGGGGCGGTGGAAGCGGCCGGGGCGGCCGGGCCGGAGGAGGCGCAGCTTCCCAGCGCAAACAGGGCGGATAGCAGCAGCACGTTACGTAGCAGATGTGTCATGGGAAGATTCGGCCACTAAAGCCAGACTATTAGAAGAGCCAATCCGGTCGGCGCCGGCTTGCACCAGTTCTAGCGCAAACGCCCGCTCCCGGATACCGCCCGAGGCCTTGATACGGATGTGCTCCGGCAACGACTGGCGCATCAGGGCAATATCGGCCACGGTAGCGCCCCGGCTGGCAAAACCGGTGGAGGTCTTTACGAAGTCAGCCCCCGCTTCCTCGCACAAGCGGCAGGCCGTTACAACCTCCGGCTCCGTGAGCAAAGCCGTTTCAATAATGACTTTCAGCAGCGCCCCACGCAGGTGGCACAGCTCGGCCAGCTGCCCGATTTCCTCCTCTACTTCCGCTAGCCGGCCCGCTTTCAGAGCGCCCACGTTGATAACCATATCCAGCTCCGTAGCGCCTTCGGTTAGGGCCTGGTGGGCTTCAAAGAATTTCACTTTCGCCAACGAGTACCCCAGCGGAAACCCAATAACGGTGCACACGGGCACGCCGGTGCCGTGCAGCTGCTCGGCGGCCAACCGCACGTAGCAGGGCGGCACGCACACACTGGCAAAACGGTACTGGGCCGCTTCCCGGCAGATTTGCGCAATCTGCTCCGGCGTAGCGTCCGGCTTCAGCAGAGTATGGTCGATATAAGAAGCTAGGTTCACAAGAGCAAAGGTACGAGGTGAGGCGAAGTAGGGCCCTATAACAAAAACCGCCCCAGCCTTGCGGCCGGGGCAGTTTTGAAAGTCGTCCACTAAATCCGTGAAATCCGCAAAAAATTCGTGCAATCAGTGGTCTTAGTCGATGAGCACGGCCCGGTCGTTGAGTAGATCGTCTTCTACCGATTTGTATTTCACGTCGCGCACGATGCGGCCATCCATGTACTGCACGCTTACTTTCTCGTTGCGGTTAGCCACTTTCTGCGACTTGGCAGGCGTCTGCTTTTCCAGCACCTGGGCGCCATCCTGCTCCAAATCCTCGGGACCCGCACCCAGCGAGACAGAGGAAACCTCCTTCTCAGCTTTCAGCTTGGGTTGGGGTGGCGCTACGGGCAGCTCGTCCTCGGTGAAGTATTCGGGCTCGTCGTACCCATCCTGACCGGCCTGCATCGGCACGTCGGCGCGGAACAGGAACTGGATGGTTTCCTCATTCACCTTGCTGATCATCTGCTTGAACAGCTCGAACGACTCGAACTTGTACACCAGCAGCGGGTCTTTCTGCTCGTATACGGCGTTCTGCACCACCTGCTTCAGGTCGTCCATGGCGCGCAGGTGCTTGGTCCAGGCTTCGTCGATAACCGACAGCACCACCACTTTCTCCATGCCCCGGATAATCTCCTGGCCCTGCGAGGCCTGGGAGCGGCGCAGGTTGGCCACGGCCTGAATCTGCTTACGGCCATCCGTGAAGGGAATGGCAATATTCTCGTAGGGCGCGTTCTGGCTCAGCAAGTCGTTGATGAGCGGCATGGAGTTGCCCCCGATAAACTCATTCTTGCTGTGGTAGTAGCTCAGGGCCTCGTCGTAGAGCTTCTGGGTGAGCTGACCGGCGGCCATACCACCCAAATCCTGGGCGGTCAGGTGGGTATCGTAGCCGAATACCCGGATGATGGCCAGCTTGAAGTCCTCGTAGTCGTTATTGCCTTTGTGGCCCACCACGATGTCTTCGCACACATCGTAAATCATGTTCCAGATGTCCAGCTCCAGCCGCTCCCCGTGCAGCGCGTTGCGGCGGCGCTTGTACACCACCTCGCGCTGGGCGTTCATCACGTCATCGTACTCCAGCAGACGCTTCCGAATGCCGAAGTTGTTTTCCTCCACTTTCTTCTGCGCACGCTCAATGCTCGAGGTAATCATGGAATGCTGAATCACTTCGCCTTCCTCCAGGCCCATGCGGTCCATGAGCTTGGCAATGCGGTCCGAGCCGAACAGGCGCATCAGGTTGTCCTCCAGGCTCACGAAGAACTGCGAGGAGCCCGGGTCGCCCTGGCGGCCGGCGCGGCCCCGCAGCTGGCGGTCTACCCGGCGCGACTCGTGCCGCTCGGTGCCGATGATGGCCAGCCCGCCCGATTCCTTGGAGGTTTCCTTCAGCTTGATGTCAGTACCGCGGCCAGCCATGTTGGTGGCAATGGTTACGGTGCCAGGGTAGCCAGCAGCGGCCACAATTTCAGCTTCGCGCTGGTTTTGCTTGGCGTTGAGCACCTGGTGCGGAATACCTTTAAACTTCAGCATCCGGCTTACCAGCTCCGAAATTTCTACCGAGGTGGTACCTACCAGCACGGGACGGCCGGCCTGCACCAGGGTCTGAATTTCGTCGGCTACGGCGTTGTACTTCTCGCGCACCGTCTTGTAGACTTTGTCGTGCTCGTCTTTGCGGGAGATGCCGCGGTTGGTAGGAATCACCACCACGTCGAGCTTGTAGATTTCCCAGAACTCGCCGGCCTCGGTTTCGGCCGTACCCGTCATGCCGCCCAGCTTGTGGTACATGCGGAAGTAGTTCTGCAGCGTCACGGTGGCGTAGGTCTGGGTGGCGTCTTCCACGCGCACGTTTTCCTTGGCCTCAATGGCCTGGTGCAGACCATCGGAGTAGCGGCGGCCTTCCATTACGCGGCCGGTCTGCTCATCCACAATCTTCACCTTGCCGTCGTCGGTTAGGATGTACTGGTCATCCTTCTCGAACAGGGTGTAGGCTTTCAGCAGCTGGTTGATGGTGTGAATACGCTCCGATTTCACCTGGAAGTCGTCCATCACCTTTTCCTTGGTGTGCAGCTTTTCCTCGCCGGTCAGGCTCTCGTTTTTCTCGATGTTGGCCAGCTCCGAGCCGATGTCGGGCATGATGAAGAAGCTGTGGTCTTCGCCCTCGCCGGTAATCAGGTCAACGCCTTTCTCAGTGAGCTCAATCTGGTTGTTTTTCTCGTCGATGGTGAAGAACAGCGGCTCGTCGGCCTTGGGCATCTGGCGCTGGTTGTCCTGCAGGTAGTGGTTTTCCGTTTTCTGCAGCACGGCGCGCATGCCGGTTTCCGAGAGGAATTTGATGAGCGGCTTGCTCTTGGGCAGGCCGCGGTGGGCCCGGAACAGCATCAGGCCGCCTTCGCCCTCCTTGGGGCCGTCATTGCCTTCCTTGATCAGGCGGCGGGCTTCCACCAGATAGTTCTGCACCTGCTTTTTCTGGGCTTCTACCAGTTTCTGAATGCGGGGCTTGAGCTGGTAGAACTCGTGCACATCACCGCGGGGCACAGGGCCCGAGATGATGAGCGGAGTCCGGGCGTCGTCAATCAGTACCGAGTCCACTTCGTCCACCATGGCGTAGTGGTGCTTGCGCTGCACCAGCTCCTCGGGGTCGCGCGCCATGTTGTCGCGCAGGTAGTCGAAGCCGAATTCGTTGTTGGTGCCGTAGGTAATATCGGCCAGGTAGGCCTTGCGGCGGGCGTCGGTATTAGGCTGGTGCTTGTCGATGCAGTCCACCGAAATGCCGTGGAACTCGAACAAGGGCGCATTCCACTCCGAGTCACGCTTGGCCAGGTAGTCGTTTACCGTTACCAGGTGCACCCCGCGCTTGGCCAGGGAGTTCAGAAAGGCCGGCAGGGTCGAAACGAGAGTTTTGCCCTCACCCGTGGCCATTTCCGAAATCTTGCCCTGGTGCAGTACCACGCCGCCGATGATCTGCACGTCGTAGTGAATCATGTCCCAGGTTACCTCGGCTCCGGCGGCCAGCCACTTGTTGCTCCAAATGGCTTTGTCGCCCTCGATGCGCACGTTGGGCTTGCGGCTGGCGTACTCCCGGTCGTAATCGGTGGCGGTAACCACCAGCTGGCCGTTCTGAGTATAGCGGCGGGCAGTGTCCTTGCAAATGGCAAAGGCCACCGGCAGCACTTCCATCAGCACGACTTCCAGCTCCTTGTTGCGCTGTTTTTCCAGCGTATCAATCTGGTCGAACAGCTCCTCTTTCTGCACCGCGTCCAGGGAAGCGTCCTCGTTTACACGGGTGTGCAGGTTGGCAATCTGGTCGTCAATGGCTTTCAGGTGAGCGTTAATCCGGGCCCGTACTTCGTCAGTGCGGGCGCGCAGCTCGTCGTCGCTGAGTTGTGCCAGTTTGGCATATTCGGCGTTTACAAGCGCCACATACGGTACAATCTCCTTTAAATCCCGCTCCGACTTGGAGCCGAAAATCTTGGCGACGGTTTTACCTAGAAAATCAAACATGCTGGTTTACCTTAATTGAAACGCCGGGGCGCAACTCAAATTTACAGCGTTTTTCGGGAAAGTCCCGGCTCATTTACCGCAAACCCGTCGCCCTGGCCCCCAAAACGACAAAGCCCGTACCTCAAAGAGTGTGCGGGCTTTGTCGTTTCGGTTATGTTGTCAGGTACAGAGGTGGCTTTCCGGCCCGATTTTCGGCCAGGGGCTAGTAGCGCACTACTACCTCCGTGGTATCAAAGGGCTGCAGGGTGAAGGGCTGATGGTAGCGGGTGAGCTGGCCGCCGTAGTTTACCTCCCAGTTCACGGTAGTGGTGGTGGGCAGGGTTGAATCGACGACGTGGTAGCTGACGGTGCCGTAGTCCTTGGGGCGTAAGTCGAGGTTGGAAATATAGCCCTGGTCATACCAAGGGCCCCACACGTTAATAGCGTCGGGCACGGGGCCGGGCCTTTGCTCTACCCGAATTTTAAGCCAGGCCGGGGCAGCTACCGGAATGACCAGGTTTTTGTTTTTGCGACCTTCCTCCACATTCGGCTCCTGCCCCCACTTAGAGGCGTGTCCGGCTTTAGAAAACGCCTTCAACAGGTAGGAAGTACCCTCGGCAGCCTCAAACTGAAAGCTGAAGCGGCCGTTGGCGTCGGCTTGCTGGGGCGTAGCACTGGGGTTGTAGCCCGTGTGCAAGCCGCTACCACGCTGGCCATATACTTCAATTGTGGCATATGGCACTGGCTTGTTGGTTTTCATCTCAATCACCTGGCCTTCTACCAAAGTAGGTCCGTCCTGTTTCTGGCAGGCGCTGAGCAAGCCGCTAAGTGCCAGCAAGGAGCAAAGGGAATAGAAAGAATTCATCTGGAATGGGAGGTTGAATACGCTAGTAAACCACGCCTTTCCAGTATTCTTCTCCCAACCACAAGCTACCGTTATTCGACTTTTCGAATAATTGCACCAGCACACTAATTAACTAACCACCAGATATTTGCATATCAATATTTCATACTTCACTAAACCTATAAAAACAGAACCCACCCCTATGCAGGGGTGGGTTCTGGCGCTGCTATGTTATGGTAAGGCTACTCCTTGGCCGGGTCGCGGGGTACTAGCTTCTCCATGATGGAGGTGGAGCCGGTAATGGCGGGCATTTTAGGCTTCAGGCTTTCCTCCTTGTCCGTGAGCTTTTTGTAGAGGGTGAGGGCCTGGGCCACCACTTGGTCCATGTTGTAGTATTTGTAAGTGGCTAAGCGGCCCACAAAGTGTACGTTGGGCGTTTCGTCGGCCAGCTTCTTGTACTTGTTGTACAGCTCGGCGTTTTCCAGGCGGGGTACGGGGTAGTACGGGTCACCTTCGGCTTTGGGGTACTCGTACACCAGGGCCGTTTTGGGGTGTTTCTGGCCAGTGAGTGCCTTAAACTCCGTGATGCGGGTGTAGAGGTTGTCGTTGGGGAAGTTAACCACGGGGGCCGCCAGGTGCTGCTCCTCATTCAGGGTTTCGTGCTTGAACTCCAGGGAGCGGTAGGGCAGCTTGCCGTACTTGAAGTCGAAGTACTCATCCACGGGACCCGTGAAAATCATTTCCTTGAAGGGAATGAAATCAATGATATCGTGGTAGTCGGTGTTGAGCATCACCTTGATGTTGGGGTGGTCCAGCATGCGCTCAAACATGCGGGTGTAGCCGTGCAGGGGCATGGCCTGATAGGTATCCGTGAAGTACCGGTCGTCGCGGTTGGTACGCGTGGGGACCCGGCTCGTTACCGATTTATCCAGTTCGGAGGGGTCGAGGCCCCACTGCTTGCGGGTGTAGTTCTTGAAGAACTTCTCGTAGAGCTGCCGGCCCACTTTGCTCACTACCACATCCTCGGAGGTGCGAATTACGGGCACTTCCTCCGCCTGCGACTCGAAGAATTGCTCCACCTCAAAGCTATTCAGCGAGAGGCCGTAGAGTTTGTTGATGGTATCGAGGTTGATGGGCATGGGCACCAGCTGACCATCCACGGAGGCCAGTACGCGGTGCTCATAAGGACGCCAGTCGGTGAAGTTAGAAAGGTACTCGAATACGTCCTTGGCGTTGGTGTGGAAGATATGCGGCCCGTACTTGTGGACCAGAATGCCGTCCTCGTTGTAGTGGTCGAAGGCGTTGCCGGCAATGTGGCAGCGCTTATCTACAATCAGCACTTTTTTGTTGGAGCGCGTGGCCAGCCGCTCGGCTAGCACACTACCGGCGAAGCCGGCTCCTACGATGAGATAATCGAACATAGCTAGCGGTGTTTGGGGAAGAAGAATAGAGGGGGAGGTTGGGCGAGTAATGAAAAGGGGTACTAGCAGGGTCACTAAGCCGTGGCACCAAGCTTACGGCGCAACAAGGCCACCATTTGCTCCCAAGTCTGGTCCCAGCTGATGGTAGCCAGGTACTCATCAGTGCGACGACGCCAGTCGGTATCCTGGGTTTGGGTCAGGGCTATTTCGATGGCCTTACCGAATTCATCGGCCGTGGCGGCAATCTGTACTAGGTTTAGCTCGCCGTAAGGCCGCACCACGTCGCGGATGGGTGTGCTCACCACTGGCCGGCCGGCAGCCAGATACTCGGGCGTTTTGGTGGGCGAGATGAACTTGGTGCTCTCGTTGTCGGCGAAAAGCAAGGTAGCTACATCCCAACCCTGCAAATAGGCGGGTAGTTCCTGGTAATCCTTGCTGCCCAGATAATGTACGTTCTGCTGGCGGGGCAGCGTAGCGGGGTCAATTTTTACCACCGGCCCGATAATGACGAACTGCCATTCGGGGTGGGCTTCGGCCAGCTTCCGCAGCAGCTCAATATCCAGCCGCTCGTCCACCACCCCGAAAAAGCCTACGCGGGGGTGGGCAATGCCGGCTTGGTCCTGGGGCTCGGGCATGGGCTGGCGGGCCTGACCGAAATGCGCTTTGTCGATGCTACTGGGGAAAGGATGGGCATCGGAGTGTTGCTGGCGCTTGGCTTCGTAAAGTGTATGACCGCCCGTAAATACATAATCGGCTTTCCGGAACAACTCCTGCTCCCGTTCCTGCAGAGCCGGCGGCGCAAACTTGAAAGCGGCCAGCTCATCCATGCAGTCGTAGATGGTGAGGCGGGGCGTGAAGTGGCGCGACTTGCCCAAGGCCATGGGTGTATAGTACCAGAATAAGTAGTTGCTGATACCCTGCTCCTGGAAATACTGGCTGAGCACTTCGTACTGAGCTTGGTCGGTGGCATCCTCCTGGCCGCGCAGGCGGTTGGGCAGGTGCACTACCAGTACTTTCAGGCCATGTTGCCGCTCTTTTACCTCCATGTGCGGCTCCACCAAATCATCGGCGTGGAAGAAGGGCTCTTCCACATAGAATACCCGCCCCTGTTGAGCAAAGCGCGACATCAGGTGCTGGGGGCGCTGCCAGACAAAATCCCAGTGCAAATGGGCAAAGCAGATTACGTCGGGCAGGGCAGTGGGTACGGGTGTAGCAGGGGCAGCAGAGTGAGGATGGTCAGAGGCACGCACGGGCGACTCCGCGGTTGACGACAGCGGCATAGAGGGGAAAAGGTATAAGGTCCAGATGTCATCCGGCAGCAACACAAGCCCACGTACCGGACAGCTTAGTCCTGTACGTGGGCTTTAGTAAAAGGATATCGTTCAGCTTGTTTTGCGCAGTTTTCCGGCCCTTATCCGCCGCCCGATGCTATCCTGCTTAGCCCGCTGTCATGGCTGCAGCAGCCGTTGGAGCTCCACTGCATCCAGCCACCCCTGAGCCGTGCGCAGCCACTGCCGCCGTAGGCCTACTTCGGTAAAGCCAGCCCCTTTGAACAAATGCAGGCTGGACCCGTTGTCGGCGGCTATGGTGCAGAACAGCTGATGCAGCCGCAACACGTGGCGGGCGTAAGGGAGTAGCAGGGCCAGGGCAGCTTGGGCGTAGCCTTGTTGCCGGTGCTGAGCCAGAATGGTGATGCCCACGCCGGCGCGCTGGTGCAGCGGCTCAAACCCAAAAATATCCAGCGTACCTACTGCCGTGCCGGTAGCCACCTCCCCTATCACCAGCCGCAACTGCCGCACCTCAAAAAAATCAGCCGCCGCGCTATCCAAATACTGCCGCAAAGTGTGCCGCGACACGGGCACCAACGTATCCGATACCCCCCACACCGAAGGGTCGTTTTCCAGGGCATAAAGAAACTCCAGGTCCTCGGCTTCCAGGGGGCGCAGGAAAATCAGGTCGGAGCGGAGCATGGGGAGGTTGAATGTGAATAATGTGATTGAAATGTAAAAATGGGGCTGTGCTTGGAATACACATACCTCTAGACATACTTATTTGGTATACTTGGCCGTTAGGCATTCACTGTATAATTACCGCACTATTTATCATCCAATTATGCTCAAGTATTTATTCCTGGCAGTGGGGCTATTGCTGGGTGCTACAGCTTCGGGCCAAAGCAAGCTTTACCTCGATTTACGGCTGGGTCTGAACCACAACGAAGCCGAAGGGGCTTACTTCGGCAAAGGTACACCGCCCTTTAAACCCTACAGCACGCTCAAAGACGTGAGCTTCGACGAGCAGGCCGTGGTGATGTTGCGGTGGCAGCACCGGGAGCGGTTCGGGGTGGCCGCCGGCTACAGCGGCAGCGCGTTGGCATGGTCGTATAGCCTCAAAATGCCAAAGCAATACACCCATAATCCATACGGGCCGCCGTGGGCAGGCCACGGAAGAAGCGCGTATATGCATCAGTTTCCAGTGCTGCTGAGCAAAACATTCCGGGAAATTAATCTAGGGGAAATTGACAGTATCCGGCATCTATACATAGCTAGCTTCCGGCTGGATGCGGTACTGGGCGCAGGTGTAAACCGCCTAGGCAATAATTGCGTGGATTGCGGCGGATCTAGCATCGGAGGCCTTCTCTACGATACCATCGACTTTCACGAAACCACCATCGTGCGCCAAAAGTGGGGTGGGTTTCTGATGGGCGGCGTTACGGCCCGGTTCTACCGGCTGGGTAAGGAGCGGCTCAACCTGAGCATCTACTACACCCAGGGCCTGACGGACATGCTACTGGTGCCGGTGCAGTACCAATACAACTCCCAGCGCGGGGCCACTACCCTGCATATCCGGGGCACGGGCTTTAGCGCCACACTGGGCGTACCTATCCGGCTGAAAACCTTCGGCAAGGCGCCGCCAGGCTAGCCTGCCTAGTTGCTAAGAAACACTGGCGCACTTGCTAACAACTGCACCGTTACAGTTGCCCCAATAACCGGCGCAGTATTGGAGCGGGCCCGGAGCCGGGAGCCGGCGGGTAGCAGCACTTCTGCCTCGTAATAACTGCCCATAAACCGCACTGCCTGTACCTGCGCGGGCACTCCAGATTCGGTAGTGGGCAGTAGCTGCACGTTTTCCGGCCGAACCAGCAGGGCCGTACCGGGCAGCTTGCGGCGGGGCGCGGCCAACAAGGCGCGCACATCCGGGCCGGACACTACTGAATAGTCCCCGAGCAACGCGGCCGCGTATTCATTTACGGGCTGACGATACACCTGCTCAGGCGGGCCCTGCTGAATAAGTTGCCCTTGTTGCAGTACCAGCAGCTCATCGGCCCAGGGCAGGGTATCGGCCGAGTCGTGCGACACCAGCAGGCAGGTAATAGCCAACTGCTCGCCCACTTCCTGAATGATGCGCTGCATCTGCTGCTTATGGCCCCGGTCGAGGTTGGAGAAGGGCTCATCCAACAGCAGCATGCGCGGGGCTGCCAGCAGCAGCCGGGCCAGCGCCACGCGCTGCTGCTCCCCACCCGAGAGCTCATCGGTGCGGCGGGTCAGCAGCTGGGTAATCCGGCAGACGTCGTACACGGCGGCAGCCTCAGCGGCGGGCCGCTTGCTGGCGTAGCGCAGCACCTGCTCCACCCGCAAGGAGTGCGGCAGCTCCGACTTCTGGGACAAATACACGATGCCGGGGTGACCGGGCACCAGCACTTCCTGGGGGCCTTTCACGCGGCGGCCCGCAAACCGGATTTCGCCGGCCGTGGGCTGCACCAGGCCCGCAATGCACTGCAGCAACGTGCTCTTACCCGCCCCCGACTCACCCACCAATGCCAGCCGCTGCCCGGGCTCCTGCCGAAAGCTAATGTTTTGCAGCGCCACCGCGCCGCGCTCAGCCAGGCTTAGGTCGGTTACGGTCAGAAAGTCGTCGGTTTCGGGCATTACTTCACCTAATAAAGCGCGGAGCTATAGCTCAATGGTACCACTGAACACGCGCTGGGCCGGGCCACTGAGGTACACATTGGTGAAGGAGCCGTCGGGGCGGGCCTCGTAGGCCACGTGCAGGTCGCCGCCGGGGGTGCGCAGGTGTACGGGGCTGGTAGCGCCCCGCTTGCTGGCAGCCAGGGCCACAGCCGTTACGCCGGTGCCACAGCTCAGGGTTTCGTCTTCCACGCCCCGCTCGTAGGTACGCACCTGCCAGGGCTGTCCGGGCACGGCTGGGGCTTCCACGAAGTTTACGTTGGTACCCTTCTCCCGAAACCGCTCGTTGTAGCGAATGACCCGGCCCTCGGCAAATACGTTCAGCTCGGCCAGGGTACTGGCGGGCTGAAAGCGCACCAGGTGGGGGGAGCCAGTATCCAGGAAGATGCCGTATTCCTCTACTTCCTGCTGGCCCAGCACGTCCTGCATGCGCAAATGCACTAATCCGTCCTCATCAATGTGCGCCTCATGAGGTCCGTCGGCGGCCTGGAAGTGGGTTTCCCGGTTGATGAGGCCCAAGTCATGGGCAAAGGCCACGGCGCAGCGGCTGCCGTTGCCGCAGAGGGAGCCCACGTAGCCATCGGCGTTGAAGTACACCATTTCAAAATCCAGCTGCTGGTGGGGGCGCAGCAGAATCAGCCCATCGGCCCCGATGCCCCGGCGCCGGTCGCAGAGGAAGCGCACCAGTTGGTGGTTGTCGATGTCGAAAAGCTGAGCCCGGTCATCTAGCAGCACGAAGTCGTTGCCGGTGCCCTGGTACTTAAAAAAGGAAAGTGTCGTCATACCCGTCAAATCAGAAAACAAAGATGGCACATAGCAGCCGGAACACCGCTCACGCCTTGGGCTGTGTGGACAGTAAGCAAGCCTACATAACGCCATGTCCTGCAGAACGCAGCGCAGCATCTCGCGTGCTGAGGTCTGAATAGCACTACACCATCAGCACGCGAGATGCTGCGCTGCTCTCTGCAGGACGTTCTGGTTGGTAGTAAGAAGCGCTACTGTCCACACAGCCTAGGATAACCACGGCTTCAGCCAAATGCCTTCCGCAGCAGGGCAATCTGACCGGTGTGGTACTGGTTGTGCTGCACTACTCCGTGCAGCAGCACATAGCAGGAGCCCGGCGTGCCAGCCGGATACTCGGCCAAGGGCGTCGGGAACTGCACCAAATCATCATCCGACAGCTCTTGCACGGCCGTTAGCAACGCCGTGTGGGCCCCCTGCAGCTCCGTCAGGGCGCGTTGCCATTCGGCTTCGTCAGGATGGGCGGGCAGCGGAGGCCAGTTTTCGGCATCGGTGGGGCCAATGAGCGTGTGCGTGGCCAGGCGCTGCCGCACTACCCGCAGCCACGTGGTGAGGTGCAGCACAATTTCCCAGATGCTGTGCGCCCCCGCCAGCGGGTGGGCCGCCGCTTGCGCCGCCGGGAGGCCCGCCAGCGTTACTTGCAGGTTGGGGCCCGACCAGGCGTCGCCGTCGAAGGCACGGTGCAGCTGGTCGAGCAGGCGGTTGATTTCAGACATGAGCGTAGCGGCATGGTGTACGGCATTGTACGATACCAGCCGAAACTTCGCCATGCCGTACCTTTGCCTTCCTGCCTGACCGGGCAGCCTATTTCCCGTTCTATGTACACGTTTCTGACTACCAGCCCCTGGGCCGATTACGAGCTGATTGACGCCGGCAACTTTGAAAAGCTGGAGCGCTTCGGCAAGCACATCCTGGCCCGGCCCGAGCCCCAGGCTATTTGGGACCCGCACCTGCCCGCCTCGGAGTGGCAGCGCGCCAACGCCATTTTCACCCGCGAGAAAGGCAGTCAGGAACGGGGCCAGTGGAAAATCAAGGCCGGCACGCCCGAGCAGTGGGTGATTGGCTACGAGCGGCCCGATGGGCTGAAGCTGCGGTTCCGCCTGGGCATGTCGTCGTTTAAGCACGTGGGGCTATTCCCGGAGCAGGACCCCAACTGGCAGTTTATCTACAACCAGACGCGCAAGCGCCGGGCTGCCCAGCCCCGGGTGCTCAACCTGTTTGCCTACACCGGCGCCGCTACCCTGGCCGCCCGCGCCGCCGGAGCCGATGTTACGCACCTGGATTCGGTGAAGCAGGTGAACTTCTGGGCCCGCGACAATATGGAGGCTTCCAACCTGGATGGCGTGCGCTGGCTGGTGGAAGATGCCATGAAATACGTGAAGCGCGAAGTAAAGCGTGGCAGCAAGTACCAGGGCCTCATCCTCGACCCGCCCGCCTACGGCCGCGGCCCTAACGGTGAAAAGTGGCAGCTGGAGGATGAGCTAAACGAAATGCTCAAGCTCTGCAAGGAACTACTCGACCCCGAGGACCACTTTTTTCTGATTAACCTGTATTCCCTGGGTTTCTCGGCTCTGATTCTGGAAAATCTGGTACACGAAATCTTTCCGGCAGCTCGCCAGACCCGCGAAATCGGAGAAATTTACCTGCACGATGCAGCGGCGCGTAAACTGCCTCTGGGCACGTTCTGCCGGTTCGGCAATTAGCATAGGTGGGTAAGAGGGTAAGCGTATAGGAGTTGACCTGTCAAGACGGTCTTTCCTGCGAAAAGCTTACCCTCCTGCCTTCCTACCCGCTCACCCTCTTACCTTCTTCTAACGTGCATCAGCCCCTCCACCGCCGCCTGGCCCTCATTGATATGGGCACCAACACCTTTCATTTGCTGATTGTGGAAATGCCCGAGGCCCGCCACGCGCAGCCCATTAAGCTACTGCGCACGAAAGTGGGCGTGCGCCTGGGCGAAGGCGGCATCAGCCAGGGCCGCATTGCCGAGGCCCCCTACGAGCGGGCTTTGCACGCCCTGGCCGGTTTCAAGGAGGAAATGGAGCTGCACCAGGTTACCGATGTGCGCGCCACGGCCACCAGCGCCATGCGCGTATCCCAAAACGGCCCCCAGCTAGTGCAGGATATCTTCGAGCAAACTGGTATTCGGGTGGAAGTTATTGCCGGCGACCGGGAAGCTGAGCTCATTGCCAAAGGGGTACGGCAGGCCGTGGCCCTGGGCCCGGAGTCCCACCTGATTATGGATATCGGCGGGGGCTCGGTGGAGTTTATTGTGGCCGATGAAAACCAGATTTTCTGGAAGCGCAGCTTTGAAATCGGGGCCCAACGCCTGCTCGACAAGTTTTTCCCTGACCCCAGTGGCGTGTTCCCGCCCGAGGCCCTGGCCGCCGAGCAGGCCTATCTGCGGGAAGTACTGCAGCCCCTGGCCGAAGCCGTGCAGCAGTTTCGGCCGGTGGGCCTGGTGGGCGCGTCCGGCTCCTTTGATAGCCTGGCCGATATGCAGCTGGGCCGCCTGCGCACCGAAGCCGAACTGCCACCCAGCTCTGAGCTGACACCGGAGGGCTTCCGCCGCAGCTACCAGCAGATGCTCAGCCTCACCCACGAGCAGCGCGTGGCCCTGCCCGGTATCCTGCCCATGCGCGCCGATATGCTGGTAGTGGCCTCGGTACTCATCGACTACGTGCTGCAGCTTACCGGCATTACCAACATCCGCACCTCAGCCTACGCCCTGAAAGAGGGTTTGCTGGCCGAAATGCTGGCTACCCCCGAGTAGCCCTTAGTCCTATTCCGAGCAGGTGGCGCATCAATTCAGTGCCGAGAAATCTGGGGTAACCGTTTCGGCCCATACCCCAGATTCCTCGCTTCGCTCAGAATAACAGTCCCTTTTCCCAATTTATTCTCTTAATCATCAGCTACTTACGCTGCGTGCGTACTCCCTCTATGACTCCTACCCTGCTCTCCTACTCCCAGCTGTTTGCCTTCACCGAAGCCGTTTTCCGCAGCATGGGTTGCCCCGAGGCCGACGCGACGCAAGCCACGGAAACGTTGCTGTCGGCGGATTTGCGCGGGGTGGACTCGCACGGGGTAGCGCGGCTGGTGGGCTACGTGCGCCTCTGGGAAGCGGGCCGCATCAACGCTACGCCCCGCATCGGCGTCACCTACGAAACGCCCAGCACGGCCGTGGTGGACGGCGACGGGGGCCTGGGGCTGGTAGTAGGCCCCCGGGCCATGCAGGTAGCCCTCGATAAGGCCCGGCAGGTGGGTACCGGCTGGGTGTCGGTAAAGAACTCCAACCACTTCGGCATTGCCGGCTACCACGCCATGCAGGCCCTGGCCCTCGATATGATTGGCGTGGCCATGACCAACGCCTCCCCCCTGGTAGCGCCCACCTACTCGCTTGAACGCCTGCTGGGTACTAACCCCATTGCCGTGGCTGTGCCCGCCGGTGAGCAGCCCGATTTTGTGCTGGACATGGCCACTACCACCGCCGCCAACGGCAAGCTAGAAATTGCCCAACGCAAAAACCTACCTATTCCAGAAGGCTGGGCCCAGGATGCGAAGGGCGTAGGCTCTACGGATGCCAACGCCGTGAAAAATGGGGGAGCCTTACTGCCGCTGGGCGGGGCCACCGGCTCCCACAAGGGCTACGGGCTAGGTGCCATGGTTGATATCTTCTCGGCCGTGCTCAGTGGGGCCAACTACGGGCCTTGGGTGCCGCCGTTCGTGGCCTTCCTGCAGCCCTCCGCCAACCCGGTAGGTCAGGGCCTGGGGCACTTCTTCGGGGCCATGCGCGTGGATGCCTTCCGCCCCGCCGACGAGTTCAAGGCCCACATGGACAACTGGATTGCTACGTTCCGCTCGGCTCAGGCCGTGGAGGGCCACCAAGTGCTTATCCCCGGCGACCCGGAACGGGAAACCTCCGCCGTACGCTTACTTGACGGCATTCCCTTGCTCGACGCAGTTATTAAAGATTTGGAAACGGTGGGTAGCAAGTTTGGCGTGAAGCTATAATCAGAGATGATGCAGATGAAGCCGCAGATGCCGCAGATGTGTTCTGACGATCTGAGCATTCACTCTAGCTTCTACCGTTCGTGAGCCGCTAACAAAGAGGGCAATCCTGGATAGGATTGCCCTCTTTGTTAGCGGTATACGAGTCTTTGTCGGTTAGTAGAACAAATCCGCGGCATCTGCGGCTTCATTTGCATCATCCCCGATTTATATCATCTGGTTGTCCCGGTCGAGCAGGCTGGTTACGGCCACATCCTGGTTCAGGTACTTGGAGGAATACGACTGATCGGGACCATTCAGAAACAGGCAGGTCTGGCCTTCCACGGCGGCGATAATGGCGTCCTTCTGATCCATGGGCAACGCGGGGCAACCCAGGCTGCGGCCCAGACGGCCATTTTGCCGAATGAAGTCCTCGCTCACGTAATCGGCACCGTGCATAACCACTGAGCGGCTCAGGGCATTGGTGTTGTAGCCTTCATCCAAGCCCTTGAGCTTGAGGGAGCGGCCATGCTTACCCTGGTACTCTCCCTGGGTTACGTAAAAACCCAGGCTGCTCATGTTCGACTCGTTCTCGTTGGAGAAGTTGGTGGCCATGTTTTCGCCGGAATTATGGCCATGAGCAACCAGCGTGTGGAACTTCACTTGCTTATCCTCCAAGTCCAGCACCCACAGGCGCTTTTCCGTGGAGGGCAGCTCGAAATCAACTACGGTCAGCAACTGCTTCTCGCTGAGCTTACCTTGCTTGTCTAGGTTGAGGTAACCGGTCATGGCCTTCTCGAACACCTCAAAGCGCAGGCCCTGCTGCTCCACCTGCAGGTCGCGGTAGAGGTCGTGCAGGTGCTGACTAAACAGCGTGGTTTTAGTAACTGCAGCCGTAGGCAAACGCATTTCGGAGCCCGTGGTAGCCGCCTTGGAGCGCACCGGGGCAGCTAGTGGCGTGGCCAGAAACAGGGATGCCACGAAAGGCAAAATCCGGCGCGCCATTCGGCGGGCCCGGCGCTTGATACGCTGACGGCGCACTACACTCTGGTTTTCCATCGACACAGTTCGGTTTCAGGTTTTGAACAATACGCCTGGGCATTCAAAAATCAGGCGCACGTGTTCTTACGAGTATTCGGCCATTGCAGATGCCTATAAGCACCCGAATAGTATCTGAATATAAGGATAAAATGGCCCATTTAATTCCCTCCTCATCCAGAAACGGCCAAACCAGAACCAGCATTCAGCAACATACCATCGGTATTTTACTATTTAATTACCGACTTTAGAAACCCCAAATTCGCTCTTTGCGGCGTCACCCGCGCCGTTTCTTTTTCCCACCAACCAATTCCCACATGCACACGAGTACCCCCTCCCGGTGGCGCAAGCTCACCCTGGCCGCCGCTGCCCTTTTTGTTTTGGGCGGCCAACCCGCCAATGCCCAAAAAGTAGTTCTGCAAGGCTACTGGTGGGACTATTGGAATTCTAATTACCCCAATGGCTGGGCTAACTATATTGCCCTGCTGGCTCCGCGCCTGAAAGCCATGGGCATTGATGCCGTGTGGCTGCCGCCGAGCATCAAGAACGGCAACCAGGGCAACGGCTACTCCCCCTTCGATAACTACGACCTCGGGGATAAGTACCAAAAAGGCTTCACCGCCACCCGCCTAGGTAACAAGGATGAGCTGCTGCGGGCCGTGGCCGTGCTGCACGCTAATGGCATTGAGGTAGTGCAGGACATTGTGCTCAACCACAACGACGGCGCGGGCTCCCAAACCGGCGGCGGCGGCCAGGACCCTGCGGCCTGGGAAGATGGCTCGACCAGCAAGTACAAGAACTTCCGGTACGTGAGCTATAGCAAGCCCGCCACCGACGAAACGGCCGCCAACTACCTGGCCCGTAACGGCCGCTTCCCCAAAAACTGGCAGAACTTCAACCCCAACCCCGGAAATAACTCCACCTCTGGCGACTGGAACGCCGTGTACTTCGGACCCGATGTAAGCTACTACAACGGCTCCTATGGCCAGAGCTCCAACGCTACCTTCAACCCTGCCCAGGGCGCCGACTACATGCGCAATGAGGTGCGCAACTGGCTGGTGTGGTACAAGAAGCAGGAAGGCTTTGATGGCGTGCGCCTGGATGCCGTGAAGCACTTCCCCGACTTCGCCATGGAGGATTTCCTCTACAACATGCAAAGCAACGCCGGCTGGGCCAGCGGCGGCGCCACCATGTACGCCGTGGGCGAATGGGTGGGCTCCTCGGGGCAGATGGACAATTGGGTAGGCAACGTGCAGAACCGCGCCGGCACCTTTGATTTCTCGCTGCGCAACGGCCTTTACAGCATTGTGAGTGGGGGCGGCAACTTTGATTTGGGCAGCCTGCCCAGCTACCAGCAAGGAGCCCGGGTGATAAACATCAATGGTACCTACGTGCACCGCACCGTGCCTTTCGTGAACAACCACGATACCTTCCGGCCCCAGACGGACGCCAACGGCAACTACACCGGCTGGAATACCGGCTCGGAGCTGGCGCCCCACATCGACCCGTCGGACGGCCGCCTCTCCCCGGCCTACGCGGCAGCCCTGGCCGTGGATGGCTCCCCCCAGATTTTCTTCGAGGACCTGTTCAACATTGGCAGCACCAGCAAGCGGTACTCCCACCAGCCCACCAACACCACCGACCTGCCCCAGCGCTCCGACATCGAAAACCTGATTTGGTGCCACCAGAATCTGCGCTTCAAAGACGGTGCTTACAAAGTGCGCTGGCAGGCCGCCGACCATCTGGTGATTGAGCGGAGCACTAAGGCCCTAATTGGCATCAACGACAACTGGAACACTTGGCAGAACAATACCGTGAGCTGCGACTTTGCGCCCGGTACCGTCCTGAAAGATTATTCCGGAGCTAACGGTACGGCTACGGTAACGGTAAGCAGTTCCCAAACGGTGAGCATCAACACGCCGCCCTGCAACGGCACGGCCACGGGCGGGCGGCGCGGCTACTCGGTGTGGGCTCCTACCGGCATCAACACCAACTACAATCGCGCGGCTATGGCTACTACCCAGGAATGGGAACTGGCCGACGACCTGGGCGACTCGCACGCTTCTTCGCTGAAGCAGGGCGGGCAGCTGCCGGCTTCGTCCACGGCTTACCGCACGGCGGGCCGCATTTACGTGGCCTCGGGCAAAGCGGTAACCTATACCCTATTCCCCACCGATGCTACCCGTAGCTTAGCCGTTGAAGTAGTAAGCGGCACCACCGTTGTGAGCAGCAAAACCGGCACCGGCACCCTCACGGGCACCTACACGCCCACGGCTACCGGCTGGCTGACGCTGCGCGCCAAGAATGCCGCTACCACTAACCCCGCCCAGCGTGCTTTTGTAAAGGCCACTTACACGGCTCCGGCCGTACTCACCAGCACCGCCCTGCGCGAAGCTACCATCACGGCCACCAAGGAAGCCACTGTTTCCGGCGCCGACCTGGCCGTGTATCCCAACCCTACCGCTGCTGACCGGATTGACGTAGTGGTACAGTCGCCGAAGGAGCTGACGGCTACGCTGCGCCTAGTGGACTTGTTGGGCCGCCCGGTGCATGAGCAGCCCCTGCGCCTATACCCCGGCTCCACGGAGCAGCGCCTGCGCGTAACCCGCACCCTGCCCGCCGGCGTCTACCACCTGACCATTCCGGAGCTAGGCCTGAGCCGGAAGGTAATAGTGAAGTAAAAAGTAGGCTCAATGATTTGCAAAAGTGCCTCCGGAGTTTCCTGAGGCACTTTTTTATGCTCTTTTCTTCAATAATTCGATGACGTTTGACAGATGAGTTAGCTGCTTTTCTTCGAGACTGGGCCAGTCCTGCTCGTCATACTTACAGGAATCCAGATTTTTGATGGCCCGGCAAAATGGCAGGACGATGTCGGCAGCGCTACCTTTCGTTTCGTACAGAAATTCTGGCACTTGACTATCGGAATGGTAGCTGATAACTAGGCGATATAGTCCTGGCTGTGGCTGGGTGAAATCGAAATAATAGCCAACTGGCTCCAGATGCCACCACACCTTAGACGCTATTCCAGCAACCACATCAAGAATTGCTAAATACAACAGATATATAGGGTTGACTGGAACGTCCGAAGCGTCAATATCAAGCTCAAAGTCATTCATAATGACTTTAACCGGCAGCCAGCCGTGGCTTGGCCGCTCAAAGTCGACGCGGATACGGTTAGGGTATTTCATCACAGACGCTTTACCGCCACCCCCGCGCGGCCAGCTGCTGAGCCGCTACTTCGGGATTCAGCCACTTCGATTCCAGGCCGGGGCCGCTGAGGTAGAGGCAGCCGCCCTCCCCCACCGTGCGGATGATGGCGCGGTACTGATCTGGCGGTAGGGCGGGGCAGCCGCGGCTGTAGCCAGCCTGGCCGTGGCGCTGCAGGTGCTGCTGGCTCACGTAGTCGGCGGCGTGCAGGACGACGTAGCGGCGCAGGGCGTTGTCGTTCTGGCCCGCGTCGAGGCCACGCAGGCGGCGCGAGAGGCCGTGCTTGCCCTGGTAGGTATCCTGGGTGCGGTAGAAGCCCAAGGCGGTGCAGGCCGATTTCATGACGTTGGAAAAGCGCCGGGCGCGCAAGTGGCCCGAGCCCCGACCGTGGGCCACGTGGCTGTTCTGGAGTACCTCAGCTTTCCGCAGATCCAGCACCCAGAGGCGTTTCTCGGAGGAAGGCAAATCCATATCGGCCACGGCCAGAATGCCCGGCTGACTGATTTTACCGAATTTTCGCAGATTCAGGTAGCCTACGCAGGCCCGCTCCAGCACCTCCAGGCGCAGCGTGGCTGCTTCGGGCCCCAGGGCGGTGTGCAGGGCCTGCACGGCTTGGTGCAAGGAGGCAGGCACGGCGGCCAGGGGCTCCAGCGGCGTCAGGCGCAAGGAATCGGACAGGGACGGCATAATGGCCGTGGCGGAGTCGGCCGTAGTGGGGGCGGCGCTGGCTACCAACCGGGCCGCGGGCAGCTCTGTGGCCGAAGATTGGCAGCCGGCCAGCATGCCAACCAGTAGCACATACCCCAGGCAGCGCCGCAGAAGCGGCCGGTAAAAAGGTGCGGTGAAGGTCATGGCAGCCGGTAATTGCAGGCCCAAAATCCGTATTTATTAACCGGATTCCAAGCTATTACCCTTTTTGAGAAGGTCGGTAGCAGCCCAGAATCCGGACTACTTCTGCCACCAAGTGTGGAGACGCTGTTTTTATTCAGCACCCGCATCTGTTTTGGTACCGTAAAGTGCAGTTCCCGTTTTCGCGGTGCAGAAGCTACTTACGTCGCGGCTGCGGTATCAGCAATGCGTGGAGCCGCCGGGTTGCGCCCGGCGGTTGAGCGCAAATGCGGGATGAATGGCGTACCCGCAAAACATAACTGCGCGCGTTTCGGCACCTATTCAGAAAGCCAAAAACTCACCAGATATACCCTGGTTGCAGGGCCAGAAAAGCCAACCAGCCGACTGTTGAATTCCTTCTCTAAAAGCGTGTTTGGGATTTTGTTTTTGTGGCCTGCTGAGCCCGCTGAAGCAGGATGGCATCGACGTTTTTGTAAAATCCCAAACACGCTCTAGTAAAAAGGATAGCCGAACTCACCCAGGGCCCGGCTATCCGCCCGTATCAATGCGCCCGACCCGCCATGGGTGAACGGGCTGGCGCAGGGTCACAGGCTGTGGTTGGTAAAGGCCGCTTGCAGCATCCGCGCCGAACTGTGCCCGATGGGTGCGCTTTTGCCGTAACCAGGGGCTGAAACCGGAGCGGGCCAGTTTCAGGAGTACGACCAACGTGTAGCTACCGGATTTAAATAGCCGGAATATTGCACGGGCGTTTGGCGGACTGCCTGGCACCTAGCTCTCCATTCTACCGGCCTGATGCTCAAAATGCTACCTAATTGCTACACCAAAAGGCTAACCAGCAAAGCCCGCGGCTTTTTTGTTGCGTATTTTTGCACCATTCCCTCGCTTCGGTAGGTATACCGGGCCAGGGGACTACTCTCATTTTCGCTTTTCCCGGCGGGCATCTGCCTGCCTCGTTTTATATGGCCAAAGTCGCAATCAACCTCTCTACCGGGAGCCTGCAGCAGGAAGAAATTATTGTGGGCATTGACCTGGGCACCACCAACTCCCTGGTGGCCTACATTCACCCCGACGGCCGCCAGCCCCAGGCCATCAACGACCAGGGGCGCGGCACCATCGTGCCATCCATTGTGCATTTTCCGGCCGGCCACGATCCTATTGTGGGTACCGAGGCCAAGGAATACCTGCTTACCGACCCACAGAACACCATTTATTCGGTGAAGCGCTTGCTGGGCAAGAGCTACAAAGACCTGGGCCAGCACGCCGAGGAGCTGGGCTACAAAGTCATCGACGACAACTCCGAGGGCCTGGTGAAAATCCGGGTAGGCGACACATTCTACTCCCCCATCGAGCTGTCGGCGGAAATTCTGAAGGAGCTGCGGGCCCGGGCCGAGCACGCCCTCAAAACGCCCGTAAACAAGGCCGTTATTACGGTGCCCGCCTACTTCAACGACTCCCAGCGCCAGGCCACCCGCGACGCTGGCCGCCTGGCCGGACTGGAAGTACTGCGCATCGTGAACGAGCCCACGGCGGCGGCCCTGGCCTACGGCATCGGCCTCAACCCCGAAGAAGAGAAAACCGTGGCCGTGTACGATTTGGGCGGCGGCACCTTCGATATCAGCATTCTGCACCTGCACCAGGGCATTTTTGAGGTCCTGAGCACCAACGGCGACACCTACCTGGGCGGCGACGACCTGGACCGGGCCATTTCCGACCACTGGACCGCCCAGTACAACCTCACGAGCCACTTACAGGGCAGCGGCCCGCTCCAGCAGGAGCTGCGGCTGCTGGCCGAGTCGGCCAAGCGCTACCTCAGCCAGCACGACGACTTCGCCGGCAACCTCGGCGACGACGTGGTGGTGCGCCTGAGCAAATCTGAGTTCAACGCGCTGGTGCAGCCCCTCGTGGACCGCACCCTGGCCGCCTGCCGCCAAGCCCTCACCGACGCCAAGCTCACACCCCAGGACCTGAGCGCCGTGTTGCTGGTGGGCGGTTCCACCCGCGTACCACTGGTGTACGAGGCCGTTTCGGCGTTTTTCCAGCAGCCCGCCAACAACTCCCTTAACCCTGATGAAGTGGTAGCACTAGGCGCGGCTATTCAGGCCGACATCCTGGGTGGTAACCGCCGCGACGTGCTGCTGCTGGACGTGACGCCCCTCACGCTGGGCATTGAAACCCTGGGCGGCCTGATGGACCCGATTATCCCGCGCAACTCCAAAATCCCGACCAAAGCCGGCCGCCAGTACACTACCTCGGTGGATGGACAGGTGAACCTGAAAATATCGGTGTATCAGGGCGAGCGGGACTTGGTGAAGGAGAACCGCAAGCTGGCCGAGTTCGATTTGCGCGGCATTCCGGCCATGCCCGCTGGCCTGCCCAAGGTAGATGTCAACTTCATCCTGAACGCCGACGGCATTCTGAAAGTAGAGGCCATTGAGTTGCGCTCCAACACCCGCACTTCGGTGGAAATCAAGCCCCAGTACGGCCTCACCGATGAGCAGGTGGAGCAGATGCTACTGGACTCCATGACCAACGCCCGCGAAGACATTGCCGCCCGCATGGTGATTGAGGCCCGCACCGTAGCCGAGCAGATGCTCTACCAGGTGGAGCGGTTCGTGGCGAAAAACGGCCAGCACCTCACCCCCGAGGAAACCGCCCAGACCCAGGCCGGCGTAGCCACGCTGAAAGCCGCCCTCGAAACGCAGCAAAAAGATACCATCCTGAAAGCCGTGGACGAGTTGGAAGAACTCACCCGCCCCTTCGCGGAGCGCGTGATGAACATCAGCATCAACCAGGCTATGGCCGGCAAGAAGATTGAATAACGGGTGCCTCTGGCCGCACTCGAAAAGCAAAAGCCCGGCTGTCAGCCTTGACAGTTGGGCTTTTTAATTCTGGTCCGCAGCCCGGCCCACCTCGTTGCGGCACCCGGCGGCCGGCACTAAAGGGTACAAAGCGAATTTGGGGGCTACATTGGGTTCCCGAAGCAGCAGTAAACAGTATAAAAAGTTCCGATGAATACCCACCTCGCCCGCCTGCACCAGATAGCCCAGCAACCCAGCCGCCGTATCATTGGCTTGATGTCGGGTACTTCTTTGGATGGGCTGGATGTGGCCCTGTGCCGTCTGCACGGGCACGGTACCGGCACGCGGCTGGAGCTGGAGCAATTTGCCACGGTACCTTATTCCGACGATGTGCGCCGCCGCATCCGGCAGGTGTTTGCGGGCGGGCAGGTGAGCCTGGAGTACCTCACCCTGCTGAACCCCTGGCTGGGCCAACTCCACGCCTCCATGATTACGCAGTGCCTGCAACAATGGCAAACTGCCCCAGCGGAAGTAGACCTGGTAGCCAGCCACGGCCAGACGGTGTACCACGCTCCCGCCCACCAGCACCAACACCCCGATTTTGCGGGCCTGAACGCCACCCTACAGCTTGGCGACGGTGACCATGTGGCTATGGGCACGGGCATCATCACGCTCAGCGACTTCCGGCAGAAGCATATTGCCGGCGGCGGCGAGGGTGCCCCGCTGGCCGCGTACGGCGACTATCTGCTGCTCAGCAGCCCCCAGGAAGAACGCCTGCTGCTCAACCTGGGCGGCATTGCCAACTTCACCTACCTGCCCCGGGCCAGTCAGGACGCCAGCACTGCCTTCAGCACCGACACCGGCCCCGGCAATACCCTGCTGGATGCCACCGTACGCCAGCACCACTCCGAGCTGGCCTACGATGAGGATGGCCGGCTGGCGGCGGCTGGGCAAGTGCACGAAGGCCTGCTGCGGGAACTGCTGGCTCACCCATTTTTTGCGGCTCCGCTGCCCAAAACCACCGGCCCCGAGTTGTTTGGCCCGGCGTATCTGCGGCAGGTTCAGGTGCGCAGCAACACCACGCAGCTTAGCCTGGAAGACACCCTGGCAACCCTCACGGAACTGAGTGCCGTGGGCGTGGCGCGGGCGGCCCGGCAGGTATTCGGGGTGCAGCCGGCTTTGGCCGTGTACGCCAGCGGGGGCGGGGCCCATAACCCGGCCCTGCAGGCGGCCCTGCGGCGGCAGCTGCCCGCCTGTACTTTCTCTACCACCGAGGCGCTGGGCGTGCTGCCCGATGCCAAGGAGGCCATCCTGTTTGCTTTGCTGGCTAATGAGGCGGTGGCGGGCCAGCCGGTGAGCATTGGGGCCGGGCGGCAGCGGGTGCCGGCCGTAAGTATGGGTAAGATTTCTTTTCCGGGGTAAACGCGGCTATAGGAAGTACAAATCATCCTTCTTTTCGCTATGTTTAGTGGCTTGCCCTCGACGCACATTTGGTCGGGGGCAAGCCGTTCTTTTTCACCCCTACCTCACTCTCTATGCCACACGCCTACTCTCTCACTGGGCACCGACGTTACCTGGCTGGTATAGCCCTGCTGGTTCCGCTGCTGGGCTATACCCAGTCTGCCACGGCCCAGAACACCCGTTATACCATTCGGGGCCGCGTGGTGGACGCCCGCGGCGAAGCCCTGCCCGGCGCCACCGTGCGCCTGCTCAACACGGTGCTGGGGGCCAGCTCCAATGCGGAAGGGACTTTTGAGCTGACTTCCGGCCTTGCCCCCGGCGCGTATCAGCTGGAAATCAGCTCGGTGGGCTATACGCCCCTGCGCCGCGCCGTTACCTTGGGCACCGACCCCACCGTGACGGTGCCCGACGTGGCCCTGAGTGAGGACTTGGTACGCCTGAATGATGTGGTAGTAACCGGTACTTCGGTAGCCACCAGCAAAAAGCAGCTGGGCAACACCATTGCCACGGTTTCGGGGGCGGAGCTGCGCACGGCGGTACCCACCCAGATTGACCAGGCTTTGCAGGGCAAATTTGCGGGGGTGCAGATTACCCAGAACTCCGGCAACCCGGCCGGCGGTATTTCCGTGCGCCTGCGCGGCCCCAGTACCGTGGCCGGCTCCTCCGACCCGCTCTATATCATCGACGGGGTTATCATCAACAACGACTCGCCCCAGCTGCTGGACCTGGGCGGCTACGCCCAGAACCGCCTCGTGGATATCAGCCCCAACGACGTGGAGCGCATTGAGGTGATTAAGGGCGCGGCGGCGGCGGCCATTTACGGCTCCCGGGCCAGCAACGGCGTAGTCCAGATTTTCACTAAGCGCGGCCAGGAAGGCAAGCCTCAGGTGACGGTATCCTCGCAGTTCCTGACTTCTCAGATCCGCAAGACGCTCGACTACAACGACTACCCTTTCCGCTTCGCCAACACGGCCAACAACGCCGACCTCACCCAGGTGCCGGTGCAGCGCTATGATCTGCAAAAGGACATTTTCCGCACGGCCGTGGGCACCGACAATTACGTGTCGGTAACCGGTGGGGCGGCGGGCACCAAGTATTTCGCCTCTGGTAACTACTTCCGCAACCAGGGTATTGTCGAGAACACCGACTTCAACCGGGGCGGCGGGCGGCTGCGCCTCCAGCAGACCCTGGGCTCCAAGGCCAGCGTGAGCGTGGGGGCCAACTACACCCTGAGCCAGAGCCGGGAAGTACCCAACGGCGGCATCAACGAGGCCTACGGGGCGCTGACGGGCTTTATTTTCGCCAACAACTACCTCAATCCTGAGCGGGACCCGGTAACCGGCCGCTACCCCAGCACCGCCGCCAATATTGCCCGTACCAACCCGCTGGAAGCCGTGGACCGCTTTGATTTTCGCCAGCGCACCTCCCGCTTCATCGGCGACGCGCAGCTGAACCTGACGCCCTTCGCCGGCTTCACCATCGACTACGTGTTGGGCTACGACGCCAGCACCCAGGTGGCTACCGGCTTTATCCCGACCAACAGCACGGCCCCCACGTACAGCACCGGCCTGGCCCGCCGCGCCGACCGCACGGCCCTGCTCGTCAACAACGACCTGACCCTGGGCTACCGCCGCGACTTTATGGAGTGGCTGGCCAGTACCACCACCCTGGGCGGCACCCTGCAGTCGGAGCAGTCGTTGCAAACGGCCCAGCAGACCATCGGCCTCTCACCGGTTATTCAGACGACGGCCAGCGGTACGTCGGTAGTGCAAAACCCGCGCTACCTCGGCGACTACCGCACCGAGCGCACCATTCGCGGGGCCTTCGTGCAGCAGACGGTGGGGCTCTACAACCGGCTGTTTCTGACCGGTGCGTTGCGCGTGGATGCTGCCTCCGTGTACGGTACCAAAGTCCGCACCCAGTACTATCCCAAGCTAAGCGCCTCCTACGTGCTGTCGGATCAGGAATTCTGGCGGGCGGGTTCCCTGGCCCAGCTGGTGCCCCAATTCAAGCTACGGGCCTCCTACGGGCAGGCCGGCAACCTCACGGCCATCGGCCCCTACGACCGGTTTACCAACTTCGACCCGGTGACGGTGGGCACGCTGCCGGGCCTGGTTACCTCCACTCTGCAAGGCAACGACCAGCTCAAACCCGAGCGGCAGAAGGAGTTTGAGGCGGGCATCGACGCCAGCTTTATCAAAGACCGGCTGGGCCTGGAGTTTTCGTACTATGACAAGCGGGTGGAGGATCTGCTGCTCCAGCGCGACCTGAACTTCAGCTCCGGTTTCAGCACCCGCTTTGATAACGTGGGCAACATGCGCAACAAGGGCCTGGAGCTGCTGCTGCGGGCCACGCCGGTGCAAACCACGGCGGTACGCTGGAACGTGACGGCCACTTACTCCCGCAACCGTAACCGCATCACTAACATCCCGAACGGCCTGGTCACCTTCCCCAACGGCTTTGGGCTGGTGGCGGCGGTGGAGGGCCAGCCGCTGGGCACTTACTACGGCACCTACTCGGCCCGCAACCCCGATGGCTCCCTGCTGCTCACGCCCGCCGGCCTGCCCCAGCGTGAGCGGGGCATTCAGGGCACTTTCGGAGCCCCCAACACGCCCCAGCGTGCCGCCGACGGCCAGCCTTCCGGTAACCTGGTGAACGGGGTGCTGGGCGACCCGAACCCCAATTTTGTGGCCTCCCTCATCAACGAGGTCAGCCTGCTCGATAACCGCCTCACCTTGCGGGTGCAGTTTGATACCCAACAGGGCTTCGACGTGTTCAACTTCACCCAGCGCGTGGGCTCCCGCGACATTTTCGGGGGCCTGGCCCGCTACGAGCGGGAGCTGCGCGGCGAAGTACCAAAAGGCAGCAGCACGGCCACTTACAACACGTTTGACGTGTGGATTGAGGACGGCTCCTTCGTGAAGCTGCGGGAGGCATCCATCAGCTACCTGCTGCGCCCGAAGCTATTGGGCCTGAAGGATCTGCGCGTTTCGGTATCGGGCCGCAACCTCTGGGTGTTCACCGACTACTCCGGCTACGACCCGGAGGTTAGCGCCGCGGGCCAGAGCAACGCCGTGCGCGGCTTCGATTTCGTGGAAGTGCCCATTCCCCGCACCCTGTCGGTGGGCCTGAACGCGTCCTTCTGATTTTTCCGGCTTTTACTTCCTCTCGATATGAATTTCTCACTCACCCGCCTATCCCCCTGCTTGCCGGTTGTGGCGCGGCGCGGCCTGGCACTGCTGCTGCTCAGCGGCCTGGGCCTGCTAGGAGCCTGCCAGCTTGACCTGCCCAACCCCAACGCCGCCACCGACGAGCAGACCCTGACCACGCGTGAAGGCGTATTTGCCTTGAGCGTGGGCCTGCGCCAGCTGTACTCCACGGCGGCCCTGGAGCCCATTATCCTCACCACCGGCACCAGCAGCCGCGAGGTGAAGGGCATCACCACGTTTTTCAACATTACTGAGTTGGAACAGGGCGGCGCCAACCTCTCCCCCAGCAACGCCAACACCTCCGCCCTGTTTGCCCGCAACTACCGCGTAATCGGCGTGGCTGACCGCCTCATTGAAGCCGCGCCCACGGTGCTGGCGGCCGATGCCGCCGCGCGTAGCGGGGTGCTGGCCCACGCGTATCTGTTCAAGGCTTCGGCCCTCGCCGGCGTGGCTCTGGGCTTCGAACAGGGGCCTGTAACTACCGGTACAGCTCCCAGTTTCGTGCCGCGGCAGCAGTTGCTGGGCCAGGCCATTAGTCTGCTCGACCAAGCCGTGCAGGAGCTGACTGCCACCCCGCCTTCCACGGAGTTTACTACGCAGGTACTCGGGGCCGACTTCAGCCTGCTCAACACTGTGCAGGCCTACCGAGCGCGCTTCAACCTGATGGCCGGCAACTACGCCGCCGCCCTCACGGCCGCCAACCAGGTGACGCTGACGGTGCGCTCGGGCTTTACCTACTCGGCCCAGAACCCTAATCCCGTGTACCAGTTCACGGCCCTGGCCGGCACCAATTTCCGGCCTCGTGACCGGTTTGGTCTCCCCGCCAGTCTGGTAGAAGCCGGGGACGGCCGCCTGGCGTTTTACCTCACCGGCCCGGTAGTGGTGGATGCCAACAACGGCAGCACCGATAACATCCGGACCCTGGCGGGCTTCTTCGGCACCATCAACAGCGCTATTCCAGCCTATCTGCCCGATGAGATGCGCCTGATCCGGGCCGAGGCCAACCTGCGCGCGGCCTCGCCCAACACCGCAGCCGCCCTCCTCGACATCAACGCGGTACGCACCCAGGCCAGCGGCGACCCGTGGGGCGTGCACGCCAACCTGCCTGCCTACAGCGGCCCGGTGACGGTGCCCGATCTGCTCCTGGAAGTGTACAAGCAGCGCAGTGCCGAGCTCTACCTTTCCGGCCTGCGTCTCGACGACAGCCGCCGCTTCGGCCGCCCCGCTCCGCCCACCAGCCTCACGGAACGGACCCGCAACTTCTACCCCTACCCTCAGCAGGAGCGCGTGAACAACCCAAATACACCTACTGACCCTTCCATCTAAACCGGTACCAGTTCATAAAAAAAGGCCGCTTCCTCATGGGTAGCGGCCTTTTGCGTTGTGCATCTACTTACTTGTCCGCAGCGGAACGATGCTAAAACCCTGAATCTGCCGGGCTGAGGAATCCTGAAACGTCACGTCCAACTGCACATGCGGGCCGGGGCGCAAGCTGTCGGCGCGGTAGGTAAAAGCCACGAACGACTGGATGGCATCTTCCTCCCGCAGCCGGTAGCCCAGCTTGTACAGGTCGATGACGGGGCCGTAGGTCCGGGCCTGGTCGATGATGGGTTGGGTGGCGGTGCGGAAGGCCGGTAGCGGCAGTTGCTGCCGGGCCGTCGGGCTGAGGTGCTGATACGCCGCGTCCCAGTTGCCGCCCAGCACCGCCAGCAGAAACTGCCGCGCCACCTGTACCTGGGAGTTACGCGGCTGTTGCTGCGGCCACGTCAGCAGCGGGCACAGCAGCAGCAGAATCGTCAGGCAGGCTTTCATTTTGGGGAGGTCAGGCATATCCATTCGCCGGCAACTACCACGCCAGGGCTGCGGTGGCTACTCCTGCTCCTGGGGCACCAGCACGAATACATCCTCGCCCGGGCGCTTCATGATGTACTTTTCGCGGGCGAACTTCTCCAGCAGCTCGGGGCTGCTCAGCAGCTCGGCGCGGTCCTTTTTTACCTTGTCAATTTCGCGCAGGTAGTACTCTTTGTCGTTGTTCAGCTCCTGCCACTTGGCGTACATATCGTACTGCTTCACGAAGTCGTTGGCGTCGAACAGGAACATCCAGGCCAGAAACGCCACGCCGGCCAGGAAGTAGAAACTGCGCAGAAAGCGCGGAACCCGTTCAAATATTTCCAAAGCACTCATGCCGGTACAGGTAAGGCGGATGTCGGGTGGGCCACACCCTGGTTTTGCAGTCGGCCCAAACAAATATCCGGTATTCTCTCCATTCCGGCGTCATCCGGTTTTGAGCCCGCAGCACGCAAAACGGCACCGCCGCCCTCAGGCAACGGTGCCGTTCCACAGAAATCCGCGTAATCCGAAAAATCCGTCTAAATCCGTGATTTACATTTTGCGGCCGGGGAAGTAGGCCACTTCGCCCAGTTCCTCCTCAATGCGGAGCAGTTGGTTGTATTTGGCCATCCGGTCGGAGCGTGAGGCCGAGCCGGTTTTGATCTGACCGGTGTTCAGGGCCACGGCCAGGTCGGCAATGGTGTTGTCCTCCGTCTCGCCCGAGCGGTGGCTCATGATGCTCTTGTAGCCGTTGCGGCGGCCCAGGTTGATGGCGTCAATCGTCTCCGAGAGCGTACCAATCTGGTTAACCTTGATGAGGATGGCGTTGGCAATCTGCTCATCAATACCGCGCTGCAAACGGTTTACGTTGGTCACAAACAGGTCGTCGCCCACCAGCTGGGTGGTTGAGCCGATGCTGTCGGTGAGGGCCTTCCAGCCGCTCCAATCGTCCTCGTCCATGCCATCCTCGATGCTGATGATGGGGTATTTCTTGGTCCAGTCGGTCCAGTAGCTCACCATCTCCGAGGAGGTCAGCTTGTCGCCGGTGCTCTTCTTGAAGTGGTAGTGGCCATCGGAGTAGAACTCGGAGGCCGCGGCGTCCATGGCAATCATCACGTCGTCGCCGGGCTTGTAGCCAGCCGTTTCAATGGCCTGCAACACAATCTTGATGGCGTCTTCGTTGGATTTGATGTTGGGTGCGAAACCGCCCTCGTCGCCCACATTCGTGCTGAAGCCTTGCTTCTTGAGCACGTTTTTGAGATGGTGGAAGATTTCGGTGCCCCAACGCAGCGCCTCCGAAAACGAAGTAGCACCCACCGGCATAATCATGAATTCCTGGAAGTCGATGCTGTTGTCGGCGTGCGAGCCGCCGTTCAGGATGTTCATCATCGGCACGGGCAGCGTGGTAGCATTTACGCCGCCCACGTAGCGGTACAGCGGCATACCCGCCTCGGCGGCAGCGGCGCGGGCAATGGCCAGCGAAGCCCCCAGAATGGCGTTGGCGCCCAGGTTGGCCTTGTTAGGCGTACCGTCCAGCTCCAGCATGATTTTGTCGAGCAAACCCTGCTCGAACACCGAGAAGCCCACCAGCTCTTCGGCAATTTTGGTGTTCACGTTTTCCACCGCCTTCAGCACGCCCTTGCCCATGTACTTGGCTTTGTCGTCGTCGCGCAGCTCTACGGCTTCATGTTTGCCGGTGCTGGCGCCCGAAGGCACGGCCGCACGGCCCACAGTGCCGCTTTCGGTGGTCACGTCTACCTCAATGGTCGGGTTGCCGCGCGAATCGAAAATTTGACGAGCGTGAATTTCGGTGATAATGCTCATGAGAGAAAAGTTGGTTGAGTAAGGAATGCAACGCCGTGCGCCGCAGCACCCGCGCCCACCGGGCCGGGGTACCGCGTTGCGAAGGCAAGGTACTCAATTGATGGTTTTTGCCCAGTGCGAAATCCGGCAGTTGCCAAGCCAGCACCGAAAAAAGCGCATAGCGCACTACCCTTCCAGCCAGCGGCGGAATTCCGGGGTCTGGGCGGTACTGGTAAGCAGCGGCGTTCCGGGCAAGCCGCGCAGCGTTACGGCCAGCCGGTTGTTGAAATAGGCCTCGCTACGCTCCACGAAGGCAATATTGACCAGCTCCGAGCGGTTCAGCCGCCCGAAGCGGGCCGGGTCGAGTTGCCGCTCCAGCTCCGTGAGCGTGCCCTGCAACGGGTAGCGCGCCCCGGCGCGGTCCACGGCGAATACTACGCCTTCATCGGCCTGCATGTAGGCTACTTCCTCCACCGGCAGCACGTACAGGCCATTGCGCATCCGTACCGAAAAACGCTGTTTGTACTGGGGCTGGCTATTTTGCCGTAGAGCCTGGCTTAGCTCGCGCAGCACCTCCGGCGTCAAAATCGGGGCCGTTGCCGGGGCGGGGCGGCTCAGGCTGGTTTTCAGACCGTGGTATTTGGCCAGGGCTTCCTGAAACTGCTCGTAGGTGAAGGGCTTGAGCAGATACGCAATGCCGTTGCCCCGGAAGGCGGGCAGCAGAAACTGGTCGTAGGCGGTAGTGAAGATGATGGGGCAGGTTACCGCAAACCGCTCGTAGAGCAGGAACACGTTGCCGTCCAGTAGTTCGATATCGGAGAAGATCAGGTCGGGCATGGGGTTGGTTTGCAGCCACGCCAGGGCTTTTTCCACGCTCCGCAGCACGGGCGGGGCGGCCCTGGTCACCGCACCGGCCTGCCGCAGAAACTCCACCGTCTGGCGCGCGGCCAGCTCCTCGTCTTCCAGAATCAGAATGTTCATGCGTGTTTCCGTTAAGCAGCCGGCCCTATCTGTCCCAGCGGCACCACCGGAACTGTTACGGCAAAGATGGCGGGGCTTTGCTCTACCGCAATGCCCCGGCCAAACAGCAGGCGGTACCGCTCCCGCAGGTTAGCCAGCCCCGTCCCCATCGACTCCACGGCCGTGAGCTTGGGCCGGCGGGGGTGCGAAACCGTCAGGGCCGCCTCGGCTACCGTAATGGTGATGATCAGCGGATTTTCCTCGTCGCCGGCGTTGTGCTTGATGGCATTTTCCACCAGCAGCTGCACTGTCCCCGGCACCACCAGTAGCTGCTGCAAGCGGGCCGTGGGGGTTATTTCCTCCTGGAAGTCGTAGGCTGCCCCGAAGCGGTGCCGCAGCAGGTAGATGTATTCCCGCGCAAACTGTAGCTCTTCGCTCAGCGGCACCACGTCTTCCTCCTTGTAGCGGATAAGAAAGCGGTAGAGCGCCGCGAAGCGATTCAAAAACTCGTGGGCCTCCGCCGGGTCGTGCTGAATCAGGCCGCGCAGCACGTTGAGGTTGTTGAACAGAAAGTGCGGGTCGAGTTGGGCTTTGAGGTTGCGCAGCTCACTTTCCGTTTGGGCTTGGCGGGTACGCAGCAGGGTTTGTTGCAGCTGCACATACCGCTTGCCGGTGAGCAGCACGGCCAGCAGCCCGTAGCTTTTCGCGTGAGCCACCACTCCCAGCACAAGGCGTCCCCCCGACAAATCGATGCGGTGCCCCAGCAAGCTCCCGTACAGCAGCAGATACAGCCCCCCACTCAGCAGCAGCAGCACCGGCAGCTGCACCAGCCCCCGCCACCAGCTCCGGCTCAGAAACAGCGGCAGAAACCGCTCCACCAGCACGGCCACCATAGCCGTGTCCAGTAGCACCGTCACGGCCACCACCGGCAGCACCCGCCACCAGGCCCAGCCCGTATCGGCCACGTATTGCAGCAGCAGCACCGGCGCCACCACGGCCCAGTAGCCACCGACCAGCTTCGCATCGGAGCCGGTGGCCCACCGGCGCATCCCGGAAAGTCTCATAGTCACGTAGTCAATAGCGCGTAAGTCACCAGTTCCCGGGGTGCCGCCCGCTACGGTACCAGCGGCGTAAGCGCCGGCGAATTACGCACCAGTACTAAGTATTGCACGTACGCCGTAGCCGGCAAGTCGGCCCGGAACCGGATTTGCTGGCCGGCCGGAATGCCCGGCGCGTATGTCACCCGGATGGGTTGCCGGTTAGTAGCTGCCGCCGGGGCATTTAACTGAAAGATGGTGGTAGTTCCCGGCTGCGTGCGGCGTTTCAGCTCTTCCAGGCCTGCAATCCGCGTAAGGGGGCCATCATGGTTGAATTTGTCGCTCGGCGTAAACCGTTGGCCGGGAACCTGCCAGGCAGCGGGCAGAAAGCTAGTCGGCATCAGCAGCTGGCATTCCGAAAATACGCACAACAACGAAACCACTTTATCCCGCACCGGCAGGTCGCTCTGGCGCACCAAACCGGCAAACAGTGTCGTTCCGCTCTGCATCGGGCTTTGCAGCACGTGCGCCAGTCCCCACATACCATATAGCTTCTCTCCCTCCAGGTGCAGCCCCAGGTACAGCTCCCGGAAATTGGCGAAGATGTTCTGCTCCCGCACTGCCATGTTCCGGCGGTCATAGGCCACGTTACGCAGCAAATGCGTCAGGTCGAACAACGCTTTATCAGGCTTGCTCCCGGCCAGTAACCGCATAGCCCGCGTAGCTCCCGCCGCTGCCTGCTCACCATTCTCACGTTGCAGCCAGATAGCCACCGAATCAAGTTGCCCCCGCACTGCCGGCGGCAACGTCAGCCCGCGCGTCAGCACCCGCAGATAATCGGCCGCCAACGGCAAATCCTGCAACTGGTCAATGCCCAGCACCCGAACTCGGCGCCTGGCCGGCAACGTCTGGTTCCAGCTGCGCAATTTTTGAAACTTGGCCCGCATGGCCGTATTAGCCCACTGCGACCCATCAGCCTGCCAGCTGCGGAAGATCAGGTCCAGGGTTGCCGCTTTGCCGGTGCGCAGGTATTCGTTCAGGAAGTATGCCTTGGCACAGTCCACCTCCCCCACGTACGTCCGCACGCCGGCCCGCTGGTTCAGGTGCTGCAACAAAGCCAGATCAAGCTCCTGCGGCCGCTCCGTACCATGTGCTTCCCCCAGCAGAAACAGCTGGTTGTCATAGAAACCCGCCTTAAACTCCGGAAATGCCAGCGGCTGCCCAAGTGGCACTGTGGCCTGCGGAATACCGGCAAATACCGCCGTATCCGGTGCCACAGCCTGCGCCCGGCTTGCGTGAGTGAGGCCGCAATGCAGCAAAACAATAAAGGCCGTAAGGCGGAACTGGGACAGGAAGCACAGCATGATTGGGCAGAATAAGTGGTTAACTGTCGTAAATCACCTGTTTCTGCGGTCCTTTTCCTCCCCTATTTCCTTCACTCCACTACTAAACCCCTCAAACCAAATGAAATAGTTGATGAAGTAAAACAGAAAGGGACGCCCCAGCTGGAGCGTCCCTTTCTGTTCACTAATTTGTTCCGACTACTCGGCCGCTTTTTCGTCGCGGGTTTCGCCTTCTTTCAGGGTTTCAGTAGCGGTATCCTCGGGAGCCGAAACTTCCGTGGCAGCAGCTTTAGCCTTTTTGGCGGGCTTCTCCTCAGCTACTACTTCAGCCGAAGTTTCACCTTCTACTTTTTTGCCAGCACCCCGACGCGAACGACGAGTGGTAGCAGCTTTGGCTTCGCCGGCGTTTTTAGCGTCCAGCAGCGTTTCGTTGAAGTCAACCAGCTCAATGATGCACATTTCGGCATTGTCACCCAAACGGCTCTGGCTCAGCTTAATAATGCGGGTGTAACCACCAGGACGACCAGCTACTTTAGCGGCTACCGTGCCAAACAGTTCTTTCAGAACTTCTTTGTTACCGATTTCCGAGAACACCAGACGACGCGAGTGCGTGGTGTCGTTCTTGGATTTAGTCAGCAGGGGCTCAACAAACTTGCGCAGAGCTTTGGCTTTGGCAACCGTCGTGGTGATGCGCTTGTGCAGGATCAGCGACGAGGCCATGTTCGAAAGCATGGCGGTGCGGTGCGAGGCCGTGCGGCCGAGGTGGTTGATGGTTTTACCGTGACGCATAAAAGTGATGAAAGTGTGAGCTTGCGGGCAACGACCACGGCGGAAAACAAACGCGCTAGCGTTGCTCTCACATTAGAACCGCTGCCCCTTCGGGCTCACTATGTGAAAAAGTTGAATGGGGTGCAAAGGTAGTGAAACCCTGGGCAAAAAAAATGTGCTGCTGCCAAAATGTGCATTTCACACATCTTCAGCAGCAGCACATTAACGGGCTTGCGCCTATTCTTCGTCGAGCTTGTAGCGGCCCAGGTCCATTCCGAAGGTCAGGCCTTTCTCCTCTACCAGGTTCTCCAGCTCCGTCAGCGACTTCTTACCGAAGTTGCGGAACTTCATCATGTCAGCCATGTCGAGCTGCACCAGGTCGCCGAGAGTTTTGATGTCGGCGGCTTTCAGGCAGTTGTAGGCGCGCACACTTAGGTCCATATCCGCCAGCGGCGTCTTCAGCACCTTGCGCATGTGCAGCGTCTCCTCATCCACGGTTTCCTCTTCTTCGGCTTTCACCGTCTCGAAGGTCATGGTGCTGTCGGAGAACAGCATGAAGTGTTGAATCAGAATGTTGGCCGCACCTTTCAGTGCGTCCTCCGGATGAATCGAACCGTCCGTGTGAATCTCAATAACGAGCTTCTCATAGTCGGTCTTTTGCTCCACACGGGTATTTTCGATGCTGTACTTCACGTTCTTGATAGGCGTGAAAATGGCATCAATGGCAATCTGACCGAAAACTTGGTCAGCTGGCTTGTTCTCTTCAGCAGGAACGTAGCCACGGCCTTTCTGAATCGTGAATTCGAATTCCAGCTCGGTGCTGGGGTCCACGTTGCAGATAACCAGCTCCGGGTTCAGCACCTGGAAGCCAGTCGTGAATTTGTTGATTTCGCCAGCCGAGAAAGTGTCTTGGCCTTTCACGCGCACCGTGATTTTATCCTCGATGGCGTCGCTCACTTTCTTGAAGCGAACCTGTTTCAGGTTCAGGATGATTTCGGACATGTCCTCAATCACACCTTCAATGGTCATGAACTCGTGCAGGACGCTGTTGGTGCGAACCGACGTGATGGCATAGCCCTCCAGCGACGACAGCAGGATGCGGCGCAGAGCGTTGCCGATCGTGACGCCGTAGCCTTTCTCCAGCGGTTTGAATTCAAACGTTCCGTAGAAGTCGTCGGATTTCTCCATTACTACCTTCTCCGGCATTTGAAAAGCTAAGATTGACATAAGTGGGGCGGTTTGTTAGTATTGAGTAAAAGGTATCAGGTAGTTAGACAAAAAGTCCCGATACCCAATACCCAATACCTGAATCCATGTAAGAAAGTCGAAGCAGAAGAACGGCCCAGACTGCCGGGCCGTTCCAATGATTACTTCGAGTACAGCTCGACAATGAGCTGCTCCGTGATTTTCTCCGGAATCAACTCACGCGAGGGGGCGCTGATGAACTTGCCCACCATGTCTTTGCCGTCCCACTCCAACCACGAGAAAGCACGCGCGTTGCGGGCGCTCAGGCTCGTAGTGATGGCTTCCAGCGACTTCGACTTTTCACGCACGGCAACAACGTCACCAGCGCGGAGTTTGTACGAAGCAATGTTTACGATTTCACCGTTTACGGTGATGTGCTTATGCAGTACAAGCTGACGAGCGGCCCGACGCGTAGGAGCAATGCCCAAACGGTATACCGTATTATCGAGGCGCGACTCGAGCAGACCCAGTAAGTTGTCACCAGTGATGCCGGGCATCGTGGCAGCCTTGTGGAACAGGTTCTCGAACTGCTTTTCCAGAATGCCGTACATGTACTTTACTTTCTGCTTTTCCATCAACTGGACAGCGTACTCGCTCTGCTTCTTACGACGACCACGGCCGTGCTGGCCGGGAGGATATGCTTTTTTGGTGAGTGCCTTGCTCGGGCCGAAAATCGGCTCATTAAAGCGACGGGCAATCTTGGTTTTGGGACCAGTATAACGTGCCATTTCGGAGATGTTGAGTGTTGAGGAGGGTGAACTATGCGGCTATGTCCGGAGGTGGCGTCATCAGCCCAAGGGCCGGCATAACTTCAAATCGGAACCGATAGTTCGGGTCACGTACTTAAACGCGACGACGTTTGGGAGGACGGCAGCCGTTGTGGGGCAGCGGCGTCACGTCCTTAATGGTCGTTACCTCAATACCCACGTTACCCAGCGTACGGATAGCCGATTCACGACCAGCACCCGGACCCTTCACGAATACTTCGGCTTTGCGCATGCCCAGGTCGTGAGCAACTTTACCGCAATCCGTCATAGCCATTTGGGCGGCGTAAGGCGTGTTCTTCTTGGAACCGCGGAAGCCCATTTTACCAGCCGAAGCCCAGGAAATAACCTGGCCGTTGTTGTTGGTAATGGATATGATGATGTTGTTGAACGAGGCCTTGATGTGTACCTGACCTACTGGTTCTACAACGACAACGCGCTTTTTGGCTTTGTCTTTTCTTTTTTGTGCCATTTGGTTATCGCAAAATACTGCGGAAGGTGTTGAAGCCTGCTTCTAAAAAATCAGGCTTCGATTCCCGCTACAGATTATTTAGTAGCCTTTTTCTTGCCAGCAACGGTCTTCCGCTTGCCCTTACGGGTACGGGAGTTGTTCTTGGTGCGCTGACCACGAACCGGCAGACCTTTGCGGTGACGCAGACCCCGGTAGCAACCAATGTCCATCAGGCGCTTGATGTTCAACTGCACTTCTGAGCGCAGAACACCTTCGGTCTTATACTCGGCGGCAATCACGCCGCGGATTTCGCCAGCTTCAGCTTCAGTCCAGTCTTTCACCTTCTTGTTCAGGTCAACGCCTGCTTTGGTGAGGATCTGCTGAGCAGAAGGACGGCCAATGCCGAAGATGTAGGTCAGCGCGATTTCGCCGCGCTTGTTGTCTGGGATATCTACCCCTGCAATACGAGCCATGTGCTTTTTTAAAAAGGTCTGGTGCTACTAGCCCTGACGCTGCTTATAGCGTGGGTTCTTTTTGTTGATAACGTAGAGCTTGCCCTTGCGGCGGATGATCTTGCAATCAACGCTACGCTTCTTTACGGAGGTTTTGACTTTCATGTCGTCGGGTTATTTGTAACGGTACACAATGCGTCCCTTCGACAAATCGTAGGGCGACATTTCGAGTTTTACCTTATCTCCCGGCAGAATCTTGATGTAGTGCATCCGCATCTTGCCCGAAATATGGGCAATCAACTGGTGACCGTTTTCCAGCTCCACGCGGAACATGGCGTTGGATAAGGCTTCCAGGATGACACCGTCCTGCTCAATGGAAGTTTGTTTGGCCATAAGGCTACTGTAAGGCTTTTTCTATGTATTCGAAGGAGGTAAGTATTTCCGCCTTGTCTTTGCGAACAACTACGGTGTGCTCAAAGTGCGCCGAGGGCTTCAGGTCTTTCGTACGGATTGTCCAACCGTCCTTCTCCTGAATCACGCTCTTCGTTCCCAGATTCACCATGGGCTCTATGGCAATGACCAACCCGGTTTGCAGCTTTAGGCCGGCTCCGCGCTTACCAAAATTTGGTACATCGGGGCGCTCATGCAGCTTTTTGCCGATACCGTGACCGACCAACTCCCGAACTACTCCGTATCCCAGTTTTTCAACGTGGTTTTGGATAGCATAGCTCACGTCGCCCATTCGGTTACCCGCCACTGCCTGTTCGATGCCCAGATACAGTGATTTCTTGGTTTCCTCAAGCAATTGGGTTACCTCAGGTGCCACCTCTCCTACTGGGTAGGTGTAAGCACTGTCAGCATGGTAGCCGTTGAGCTTTACTCCGCAATCAATCGAAACAACATCACCGCTTTGCAGCGTGTAGTCACCTGGAAAACCATGTACTACTACCGAGTTCGGTGAGATGCAAAGGCTGTACTCAAATCCATTGTACCCTTTAAATGAAGGCTCACCTCCATTGTCACGAATGAATTCCTCCGCGCGCTGATCCAGCTGCCGCGTTGTAATTCCTTCCCGGATCAGTTTCGCAACCTCTCCGTGGGCCTGAGCCAGTACGTTCGCGCTGGCCCGCATGAATTCAATTTCCTCCTCTGTTTTGTAAAAGATCATCTTACGAAGCAAGGGCAATGTTCTGGGAGCGTCCCCGCACTTTGCCGGTCTTCATCATGCCGTCGTAATGACGCATGAGCAGATAGCTTTTCACTTGGTTCATAGTATCTAGCACTACACCCACCATAATAATGAGGGAAGTGCCACCGTAGAACTGAGCGAAGGGACGGGTAATACCAGCTACCGTGGCAAGTGAGGGCAGAATAGCAATTACAGCCAAGGCCACAGCCCCAGGCAACGTAATGCGCGTCAGTACCTCATCAATGTACTCCGAGGTATCACGCCCAGGTTTTACACCCGGGATGAAGCCGCCACTACGTTTCAGGTCATCCGCAATCTGGTTGGGGTTAACGCTGATGGCCGTGTAGAAGTAGGTGAAGATGATGATCAACAACCCAAACACTACGTTATACACCCAGTGGTTAGGCTGAAACCAAGTACCGATCAAACCAGCAGTTTCGCTATCCTTATTCCATGCGGAAGCAGCTATAGCGGGCACAAACATCAACGACTGAGCGAAGATAATGGGCATTACCCCAGCCGCATTCACTTTCATGGGAATGTACTGGCGCTGGGAGCTAAGGCTGGCAGCTCCACCAATTTGCTTGGCGTACTGTACTGGAATCTGACGGACAGCCTGCGTGAGGATGATAACCGCCATAACTACCAAGAATAGCACTACCAGCTCGATCAGGAAAATCAGAGAGCCCCGCATAGTACGAGCAGTAGCTTCCCCGATCAGGGCACCAGGCAGACGCGATACAATCCCGATCATGATGATCATGGAAATACCGTTGCCAATACCTTTATCCGTAATTTTCTCCCCCAACCACATGCAGAACAGCGTACCTGCCGTTACAATCATGGCTGTGGAAACAGTGAAGAAAACACCTGGGTTGATAATGGCCTCCGCATTGATGGTAGCAATGAAGCCAACCGACTGCAGCGCCACAATCGGAATTGTAAGAATGCGCGTGTACTGGTTGATTTTCTTACGTCCCGATTCGCCCTCCTTCTGGAGTTTCTGGAAATAGGGCACGGCAATTGTCAGCAGCTGCAGTACAATGGATGCCGAGATATAAGGCATAATGCCCAAAGCGAAAATCGACGCTTGGCTGAAGGCACCGCCCAGCAGCGTATCGAGAATTCCCAATACGCCAGTAGCACCGCCCTGCTTCAGCTGCGTCGGATCAACGCCGGGGAGCACCACGTAAGAACCCAGCCGGTAAATGGCAATGAAAAAAAGCGTATTGAAGATCCGCATACGCAGATCTTCAATCGCAAAGATGTTCTTAATCGTGGTGATGAACTTGTTCATTGCCAAGTAAGCTTACAGCGTAACTGCTTTGCCACCTGCCTTTTCGATGGCTTCAATGGCCGATTTCGAGAAAGCGTGAGCGTGTACTTCCAGAGCTTTGGTTACTTCGCCACGGCCAAGCACCTTGATTTTGGCGTTCTTCGAAGCCAGACCAGCCGTTACAAAGAAAGCGGCGTCCAGCGTAGTGGTACCATTCTCGGTCAGAGTAGCCAGCACATCGAGGTTGATGGCTTTGTACTCTACACGGTTGATGTTCTTGAAGCCAAACTTAGGTACCCGACGCTGTAAAGGCATCTGGCCACCTTCGAAACCCGACTTTTTGGAGTAACCCGAACGGGACTTGGCACCTTTGTGACCACGCGTCGACGTGCCGCCGCGGCCGGAACCCGTACCACGGCCGATGCGCTTTTCGTTGCGCGTAGCACCAATGGCGGGCTGGAGATTGCTGAGATTCATTTTCGGGAGATTCCTAGAGTTCGGTTACTTCCAACAAGTGCTTCACGGCGTTAATCATGCCAGCAACCTGGGGCGTGTTTTCCACGCTTTTGGTGCTGCCCATTTTGCCGAGGCCGAGGGCCTGCACAGTGCGCTTCTGACGCTCGGGGCGGTCAATAACGCTTTTTACGAGTTTAATTTGGATCTGCGCCATCTGCTCTTAGCCGTTAAAAACTTGGGAGAGAGTAATGCCACGAGCCTGAGCGATTTGCATGGGGTCGCGCATTTTCAGCAGGGCATCGAAGGTAGCCTTAACCACATTGTGGGGGTTCGACGAGCCTTTCGACTTAGCCAGTACATCTTTAATACCAGCGCTTTCAAATACAGCACGCATGGCACCGCCGGCAATTACACCCGTACCGGCAGCAGCCGGCTGAACCAGCACGAAGCCGCCCGAGTACTTGCCTTCCATGATGTGGGGAACCGTGTGCTTGTACAGCGGAACTTTCACCAGGTTTTTCTTCGCGTCGTCAATGCCTTTGGCAATGGCGTCGGTTACTTCGTTGGCTTTGCCGAGGCCGTAGCCTACGGTGCCGTTGCCGTCACCTACTACCACGATGGCCGAGAAGCTGAAGCGACGACCGCCTTTTACTACTTTGGCTACGCGGTTGATAGCAACCACTTTCTCTTTCAAATCGGAGTCACCAGTGCGCGACTCTTCTTTGCGGTCATTGCCGCCGCGACGGTCATTGCCACCACCACGACGGTCATTGCCACCGCCACGGTTGTCGCCGCTGCCACCACGTGGGCCGTTGTTAAATTCTGCCATGATGATTTAGAAATTGAGGCCGCCTTCGCGGGCTCCTTCTGCCAATGATTTTACGCGGCCGTGGTAGAGGTAACCGGATCGGTCAAATACCACTTTCGAAATTCCTTTTCCTGTAGCACGGGCAGCAAGTTCTTTGCCGACTGCGGCAGCGAGGGCGACTCCGTTGCCCCCTTCCACCGATACGTGCTTCGAGGAAGCAGACGCCAGCGTGTGGCCGGTGGTGTCGTCAATAATCTGAGCATAAATGCCCGTATTGCTGCGGAACACCGACAAACGTGGACGCTCGGACGTGCCAGCCACCTTAGTGCGGATGATGCGCTGGATCCGTTTTCTTCTAGTTGCTTTATCGAAAGCCATGGTGTGATGTTATTTCGAAGCCGTTTTACCAGCCTTACGACGAATCTGCTCACCCACGAAGCGCACGCCTTTGCCTTTGTAGGGCTCAACTTTGCGCAACGAGCGAATTTTGGCGGCTACCTGGCCCAACAGTTGCTTATCAATGCTGGTCAGTGTAACGATGGGGTTTTTACCTTTCTCCGTTACAGCCGTAGCCGTTACCTCCTTGGGCAGCGACAGGAAGATGTTGTGCGAGTAACCCAGCGACAATTCCAACGTGGTGCCGGCCATCGAGGCTTTGTAACCTACACCTACCAGTTCCAGCTTCACCTCCTGACCGTTGCTCACGCCGTTCACGGCGTTGTTGAGCAGCGAACGGTACAGGCCGTGCATAGCTTTGTGGCGCTTCTGTTCAGTGGGGCGGGTCACTACCAGCTGACCGTCTTCGGTTGCTACGGTAATGTCGCGGTCAACTGGAACCGTCAGGGTACCTTTCGGGCCCTTCACGGTAACCGTGTTTTCGTTGCTCACTTCAACCTGCACGTTGCTGGGCAGGCTGATGGGCAGTTTACCAATGCGTGACATAGTCTCGTTTTCCTTTCAGATTAGTAGACGTAGCACAGCACTTCGCCGCCCACGTTCTCGGCTTTCGCCTCTTTCTCCGTCATTACGCCCTTCGACGTCGACAGAATCGCAATGCCCAAGCCGCTCAGTACGCGGGGCAGATTCTCCACGTGAGCGTAGGTGCGCAGACCAGGCGAACTGATGCGCTCCAGCTTCGTGATGGCGGGCTTCTTGGTGGCCGGGTTGTATTTCAGCGCGATTTTAATCGTGCCCTGTACAGCGGCGTCATCAAAACGGTAGCTCTGAATGTAGCCCTTTTTATAGAGCACTTTCGTGATTTCCTTTTTGATGTTGCTGGCCGGAATTTCCACCACCCGGTGGTTTGCCTTGATGGCATTGCGCACCCGGGTCAGGTAGTCGGCAATTGGATCTGTGTTCATTCGATTATGAAAATGAAGCGCCCATTTTTAGGGAGCCGCAAAGATATGAAAATTTCGCCGCCACGGAAAGAGGCGACGAAATTTTCGGTTAAGACTACTCAACTCGGCTTTTGAGGGCTCGGCTGATGGTTTCTTTTGGCAACCTGCCAAGTAACAAGGCCTTACAGACGAATCTGGTGGAGCCGAAACAGTTGGATTACCAGCTGGACTTGGTCACACCGGGGATTTTGCCGGCGAGAGCCATTTCACGGAAACGTACGCGGCTGATGCCAAATTTGCGCATGTAACCACGGGGGCGGCCGTCGATTTTGTCGCGGTTGTGCAGGCGCACGGGCGACGCGTTACGCGGCAGTTTGTCCAGGCCTTCGAAGTCGCCAGCCTCTTTCAGAGCCTTGCGCTTCTCAGCGTAGCGGGCAACGGTAGCAATACGCTTCCGCTCCCGTGCTTTCATTGATTCCTTAGCCATTGTTCTGTTTCTTGGCGTTAGCGAAAGGCATTCCGAAAGCGCGCAGCAGCTCGTAGCTCTGTTCGTCGTTCTCAGCCGTCGTTACGAAGGTAATATCCATACCGGAAATCGATTTGATTTTGTCAATCGAAATTTCGGGGAAGATGATTTGTTCCTTGATACCCAGGGTATAATTACCGCGGCCATCAAAGCCTTTGTCGTTGATGCCTTTGAAGTCACGAACACGGGGCAGAGCCACGGTCAGCAGACGGTCCAGGAATTCGTACATCTGCTCACCGCGCAGGGTAACGCGGGCGCCGATGGGCATACCTTCACGCAGCTTGAAGTTCGAAACCGAACGCTTGGCAATGGTTGGAACTGCTTTCTGACCAGTGATGATAGTCAATTCATCAACACCGTTGTCTACCAGCTTCTTGTCGGCTACAGCAGCACCAATACCGCGGTTAATGCAGATTTTGGTGATGCGGGGTACCTGCATGATGCTCTTGAACTGGAATTTCTCCTGGAGCGCCGGTACTACTTCTTTTTGATACTTCTCTTTCAGTCGAGCCATGGTCGTAGAGCGGGTTAGGCGTTGGCCGAGTCTACGCGCTTCACGTTGCTCACGTGAATCGGTGCCTCGATCTTGGTGATGCCGCCCTGGGGGTTCTTCGCACTGGGTTTGTTGTGCTTGGTTGCCAGGTTCAGGCCTTCCACGATAACACGCTGCGTCGAACGGTTCACCGACTTGATGGTGCCGGTTTTACCTTTTTCGTCGCCGGAAATCACCAGTACGGTGTCGCCAGTCTTCACGTGCAGTTTCGCGGGCGTTGCTTTGGGTTTCGTTGCCATTGCTTAGAGAACTTCAGGAGCCAGCGAAACAATCTTCATGAACTGCTTTTCACGCAGTTCGCGGGCCACTGGGCCGAAGATGCGGGTACCGCGGGGCTCGTCGTTATTGTTGAGCAGTACGGCAGCGTTGTCGTCGAAGCGGATATACGAACCGTCTTTGCGGCGTACTTCCTTTTTCGTGCGAACTACTACTGCTTTCGAAACTGCGCCTTTTTTAGCGTTGCCGGAAGGAATAGCCGATTTGATGGCGACTACAATCTTGTCGCCTACGCTGGCGTATTTCTTGCCCGTGCCACCGAGGACACGGATGCAGAGAACTTCTTTGGCGCCGCTGTTATCAGCGACGGTCAGACGGGATTCTTGCTGTATCATCTTACTTGGCGCGTTCTACAATTTCTACCAGTCTCCACCGCTTGTTCTTGCTCAGAGGACGGGTCGACATGATGCGAACCGTATCCCCTTCGCCACACTCGTTATTCTCGTCGTGGGCCATGAATTTGGTCGACTTGGTAACGAATTTGCCGTAGATCGGGTGTTTCATTTTGCTTTCTACCATCACCGTAATGGACTTGTCCATTTTCGACGAGGTAACGCGCCCGATGATTTCTTTGCGCAGGTTCCGCTCAACGGCGGTAGTGCCTTGCTGTTCTTCGTTGCTTGCCATCGTTAGTTAGCAGTGTTAGTAGCCTGCTCGTTCTCGCGACGCTTCAACTCGGTCAGCAGACGGGCGACATTTTTGCGGGCTTGCTTCAGGCGGAGGGGGTTTTCCAGGGGCGAGATGGCATGCGCGAAACGCATGGTCTGACCGTTGGTCTGCTCCGACTTAATCTGGTTTTTGAGGTCCTCCAGGGAGAGGGCGCGGATTTCTGCGTTCTTCATCTTTTACTTGCTTTCTACGTAGTCGCGACGAACAACAAAAGAGGTCCGAACTGGCAGTTTCTGCGCAGCCAGACGCAGCGACTCCTGCGCTACTTCCAGAGATACGCCATCCGACTCGAACATGATGGTGCCGGGCTTCACGCAGGCTACCCAATACTCTGGGGAGCCTTTACCCTTACCCATCCGCACTTCGGCTGGTTTCTTAGTGATTGGCTTATCTGGGAAGATGCGAATCCATACTTGACCTTCGCGTTTCATGGCGCGGGTCATGGCAATACGAGCCGCCTCAATCTGGCGAGCCGTAATCCAAGCCTGTTCCAGCGACTTGATAGCGAATGAACCGAAGTCAATGGAGCTGCCGCGATGCGCTAAACCGTGCACGCGACCCTTTTGCATCTTGCGATACTTGGTCCTTTTCGGTTGTAACATGAGTTATCTTGAATTAAAATCCGAGAGAAAGAAACAGGCTAGCGACGAGGAGCGCCACCGCCTTGGCCGCCACGGTTCTGGCCGCCTTGGCCCGGACCCCGGCGCTGACCGCCAGCACCCTGGCCACCACGGTTGTCACCACCACGGCCTTCGCCGCCACGGTCATTCCGGTCGCGGCGCGGGCCACGGTCACCACCACGGTCATTCCGGTCGCCACGAGGACCACGGTCGTTGCGGCTGTCGCCACCCTGACCACCAGCAGGCTGCTGGTTCGGCGAGAGGTCGGGCTTGCCGAACACCTCACCGCGCATTACCCACACCTTGATACCGATTTTGCCATATACCGTCTGAGCTTCCGACAGAGCGTAGTCGATGTCAGCGCGCAGGGTATGCAGCGGAGTGCGGCCTTCTTTGTACTGCTCGGAACGAGCAATTTCAGCACCGCCCAAACGGCCACCACACTGGATTTTGATGCCTTCGGCACCAACACGCAGGGCAGCCTGGATAGCCATTTTCATGGCGCGACGGAACGAAATACGGGCTTGCAGCTGCTGAGCAATGCTCTCACCTACCAGCTTGGCATCGAGTTCCGGACGCTTGATTTCGAAGATATTGATCTGAACGTCTTTGCCAGTAATCTGCTTCAGCTCGTCCTTGATTTTATCAACCTCTGCGCCGCCTTTACCGATAACCACACCCGGACGAGCCGTGTTGATGGTGATGGTAACACGCTTCAGAGTGCGCTCAATCACGATGCGGCTAATGCCACCTTTCGGGATACGAGCCATGATGTACTTGCGGATTTTCTCGTCTTCCACCAGTTTGTCGGCAAAGTCCTTGCCGCCGTACCAGTTCGAGTCCCATCCTTTGATGACGCCCAGACGGAAGCCAACCGGATTTACTTTCTGTCCCATAGTGCTTATGCGGTGGCTTCTGCCGTGGTTTCAGTGGATTTTTTAGCCGAGCTGCGACGAGCCGATTTTTTCGGAGCTAAGTCAACACCCGTTTCAGCTGATTTAGTTTCGGCAGCCTGCGTGGCAGCAGCCTTGCTGCCCAGCGGTTCCACTTTCGAATCAATGATCAGCGTAACGTGGTTGCTGCGCTTGCGGATGCGGTGGCCACGGCCCTGGGGGGCGGGGCGCAGACGCTTCAGCTGACGGCCTTCATCCACGAAAATCTCTTTGATGTAGAGGTTAGCATCCTCAATGCGCTCATCCTCGTTCTTCTGCTGCCAGTTAGCCAGAGCCGACAGGAGCAGTTTCTCGATTTTGGGGGCGCCCGAGTTGGCCTCAAATTTCAGCAGGCCCAGAGCACGGGTCACTTTCTGACCGCGTACCAGGTTGGCCACCAAGCGCATTTTGCGCGGAGAGGTGGGCACGTTCCGGAGTTTAGCTACTGCTTCCATATTAGCGCTTGCCTTTATCTTTCTTGGCGATATGGCCGCGGAAGTTACGGGTCGGGGCAAACTCACCGAGTTTGTGTCCTACCATGTTCTCCGTTACATACACCGGGATGAACTTATTGCCGTTGTGCACGGCGAAGGTGTGGCCAACGAAATCGGGCGAAATCATCGAGCGGCGCGACCAAGTCTTCACCACCGACTTTTTGCCGGACTCATCCATTGCCGTTACTTTCTTCTCGAGCCGGAAGTCAATGTACGGCCCTTTTTTTAGTGAACGTGCCATTGCTTACTTCTTGCCTTTGCGGTTAACGATGAGCTGCTCGGAGTACTTGTTCTTGTTTCGGGTCTTCTGACCTTTCGAGAAGATACCGTTACGGCTGCGTGGGTGACCACCCGACGACTTACCTTCACCACCACCCATAGGGTGATCCACTGGGTTCATGGCTACACCACGAACACGGGGGCGACGGCCCAACCAACGATTACGACCGGCTTTGCCGAGACGCACGTTCATGTGGTCGCCATTGGAAACGGTACCAACCGTGGCCATGCAGGTAACGAGTACCATACGCATTTCGCCGGAGGGTAATTTCAGGGTGGCGTACTTGTCTTCGCGGGCTACCAACTGCGCGTAAGTACCGGCCGAGCGGGCCATTGCAGCACCATTACCGGGCATCAGCTCGATATTGTGTACAATGGTACCCAGCGGAATCTCGCGCAGGGGTAGGGCATTACCAACTTCCGGAGCAACGCCCGAACCCGATACAACACTGGCGCCCACGGTAACACCGGCAGGAGCAATGATGTACCGTTTCTCACCATCAGCATACTGCAGCAAAGCAATACGGGCAGTGCGGTTAGGGTCGTACTCAATCGTCTTCACCGTGGCCGGAACGCCGGCTTTGTCACGCTTGAAGTCGATGATACGGTATTTGGCTTTATGACCACCGCCGATGTAGCGGTTGGACATTTTGCCCGAATTGTTACGGCCACCGGAGTTTTTGAGGGGTGCCAACAGCGACTTCTCCGGCGTCGACGCGGTAATCTCGTCGAAGGCCGGGGCGATGCGGAAGCGCTGACCCGGTGATGTTGGTCTTAGTTTTTTGAGTGCCATTACTCTTGCTTAGGAAAAAAATTCTTGGCGGGAAGGCAGGCTTACAGCGTGCTGTAGAAGTCGATTACGTCGCCTTCTTTCACGGTCACGATGGCTTTTTTGCCATGCGGACGACGGCCAGAAACGGCGCCGCCTTTCGTGAACTTCGATTTCACTTTGCCGATGGTGCGGATGGTGCTGATGCCCGTTACCGTTACCCCGTACAATTGCTCAATCTCTTTCTTGATCTGAACCTTGTTGGCGTCGATGGCCACTTCGAAAGCGTACTGGCTTTTCTCGTTCAGACCCGTAGCCTTTTCAGTTACGATGGGTTTCTTCAGGATGCTCATTACTCAGCAGTGGTATAGAGTTGTTCCAGTGCGCTCAACCCATCTTCCGACAGCAGCAAAGTGTCGGTGTTCAGCAGATCGTGGGTGTTCAGGGCTACGGGGGTAGCCACGCTCACGCGCTGAATGTTGCGGGCCGACAGAACCACGTTCTTGTCAACCGAACCAGTTACCAGCAGAGTCTTGCGGCCGTTGTTCAGCTTCAGACCAGCTAGGATGGCGGCAAACTCTTTGGTTTTGGGAGTCGACAGAGAAATGTTTTCCACTACCGATACCTTGCCGTCTTTGGCCAGAGCCGACAGAGCCGACAGACGGGCCAGACGCTTGGTTTTCTTGTTCAGCTTGAAGCCGTAGTCGCGAGGCTGAGGACCGAAAATACGGCCACCACCTACGAACACACCCGATTTCATGCTACCGGCACGGGCTCCACCAGTACCTTTTTGCTTCTTCAGCTTCTTGGTGGTGCCGTGTACTTCGTTGCGCTGCTTCGACTTATGCGTACCCTGGCGCTGGTTGGCCAGGTACTGCTTCACGTCGAGGTACATCACGTGCTCGTTCGGCTCCAGGCCGAAGATGGCGTCGGACAGGGTAACCTTGCGGCCGGTGTCTTCGCCTTTGATGTTGATTACTGACAGTTCCATGTTGCTAGCTTATTTTTCCAGGACCACGAAAGAGTTCTTGGCACCGGGAATCGAGCCACTCACCACGATGAGGTTTTTGTCGGCTACAATGCGCATCACCTTCAGGTTCTGCACTTTCACACGGTCGTTGCCCATGCGGCCACCCATGCGCATTCCTTTGAATACGCGCGAAGGCCAGGAGCAAGCACCGATAGAACCGGGGTGACGGCCGCGGTTGTGCTGACCGTGCGTTTGGCCACCAACACCAGCGAAGTTGTAACGCTTCACAACGCCCTGGAAACCTTTACCTTTTGAGGTACCTACTACGTCAACGAATTCGCCCTCTTCAAACAGAGTAGCGTCGATGGTAGAACCGGCAGCAAAGTTGCCAGCCTCGTCGGTGCGGAACTCAACGAGTTTTTTCTTGGGGGTGGTTCCGGCTTTAGCGAAGTGACCAGCCAATGCTTTGGTGGTGTTCTTCGCCTTCTTCTCGCCGTAACCGAGCTGGATGGCCGTGTAGCCGTCCGTTTCGATGGTCTTAACCTGCGTCACTACGCACGGACCCGCTTCGATGAGCGTGCAGGGAATGTTCTTCCCGTCCGGAGTGAAGAGGCTTGTCATACCGATTTTTTTACCGATGATGCCAGGCATTCGATTGGGGTTTTAGAAAAAGACACACTTGAAAACGCCCAAGTGGCGTTTTCGGAAATGGAGTGCAAAGCTAGGAAATTGTTGGGTCATAATCTAACGGCCTTCTGAAATATTTTAAGAGTTAAGTAGTTAGCCATTTCCAAGCTCAGTTTAGGGTAGCAGCTCAAGCGCTATATAGTGGTAGTTAGACAAGTAAGCCAGCTACCCTCTCGGGTAACTGGCTTACGATTTACGTATCCTGACGGCAGTTGCTCACACGGGGCGCCACTCTCCTTCCGGCCCAGGCGCTACTTTTTGTCCTTCCAGAGCCAGTAGTATAAAGAACAGGGCATACCCAAGTCCTATCTGGGTTTCTAGGGTGTATTCCACCAGAAAAGAAAGAGTAACGATAAGGTACTGCGCCAGAAGCAGCGGCGCATACGTGGGCCATACACTAACGCCAGCATAATAGAAACCGATGATAAAGAGCACCAAACCGATTAACCCGAAGGCTACCGCCGAGAACAAGAATTGGTTGTGCGGCTGGATGTAAGCCTCCGGACGGATGTTAGGATAATCACGTTGATATCGTACCGCCATTTCCGGCTCAATATCGGCCCTGCCCACGCCTACCCAGGGGTTATCCTTCACCACCTCCAGAGCTACCTTATACGAGTAGACTCTCCCTACTAAGGAGTAATTGTTGGCGGAGGACGTATTATCGACCCGGCCTACGTCTTCGCGGGTATTGGCTGACTTATTCTGCAGCGTCGGGAATACGGAGTAACTCACTGCCGGAATTAAAACCAGGGCAGCTGCCAGTACCAAGGCCTGCTGGTATTGCCGCGTCCGGAATACCAGCCAAAGTAATCCTACAATTCCCACTACGTAGAGTGTCACTAAGCCGCTCCGCACGGCTAGCAGGTGCTGATAAAACGCCAAGTAGAGCACACTACCCCACAAGATAACTGCGCCTCGGCCAACCACACTGCGGTGGGCCAGCAAGCACACACCAGATGCAACAGACAAGGTAACCAGCAAACTGAAGCGAATATGATCTGGCTCCGTGGGCATCACTTTGGAGTGCAGGTACATTTCGTTGATTTGGTCGAAATGCAGCAAGTAGTTTCCTGTACTCAGCAAAGCGGCCACCATAGTAGTAGCAATTAAAAGCAGCCACAAGGCTCGCAGAGTACGGGCTGGCAGGGGCGGCAGTAACCAGAAGCTTAAAGGCAAGACTACAAACGGTAACTGCAGCACTATATCACGCATGTACTCCCCCATCCTAGCCGCCGAGGTCAGAAGCCCGGCACCTACGTGCACCGAGAAAATGAGTAGAAATGGCAAGTAATGACTTAGAGTGGCCCGCTTGTAGTGTCGGCCGTGCAGGAAAAAGCAGGTGGTACCCGTAAGCAACAGACCAATCATGCCCAAACTAGGCAACACCCGAAAAAAGCTGCTAGCAAACAGGCCAACTATAATGCAGACGCAAAAAAAAGTAGCTGCGACCAACAGCCGAGTGATAGTCAATGTGGTTCCTAAGGAAGACAGCATGAACAGAGCTAAGGAGCCTATAGTGTAAGGCGCACGATGAACGTTGCCGCGCAGCTCCACGGTACAACGAGCCTTTACTTAAAGCACAAGTTGCATCAATAAAAACAGAAAACGCCCCACCAGCTCCGAAGAGCCAGTGAGGCGTTACTCTTATTTACTTAAAGAAACCAGTCCTCAGACTTTGATTTCAACGTCAACGCCGCTGGGCAGTTCCAGCTTCATCAAGGCATCTACCGTCTTCGACGAAGTCGAGTAGATGTCTACGAGGCGCTTATAGGTGCAGAGCTGGAATTGCTCACGTGACTTCTTGTTCACGTGGGGCGAACGAAGCACGGTGAATTTTTCCTTGTCGGTCGGCAATGGAATGGGGCCGCTTACGATGGCGCCCGTAGCCTTTACCGCCTTCACAATCTTCTCCGACGATTTGTCCACCAGGTTGTGGTCGTAGGATTTGAGTTTGATGCGAATTTTCTGGTTCATGTCTGTTGAATGAAAGCGGTATTAGCGAATGGCGTTACCCTTTTGCTTGGCAATAATGGCTTCAGCAAGGTTGTTGGGCACCTGGTCGTAGTGCGAGAACGTCAGCGAAGCTGAAGCCCGACCCGAGGAGATGGTACGCAGCGTCGTCACGTAACCAAACAGTTCCGACAGCGGAACGTCAGCCTTGATAACGTTGGCACCGCCTTTGGTGTCCATTCCTTTCATGATACCACGACGACGGTTCAAGTCACCCGTTACCGAGCCAGTGTACTCATCGGGCGAAACTACTTCTACGGCCATAATCGGCTCGAGCAGTTTCGGACCAGCTTGCTTACCAGCTTCGCGGAAACCACCACGGGCGGCGAGTTCGAACGACAGGGCGTCCGAGTCAACATCGTGGTAAGAACCGTAGTACAGACGAACACGCATACCCTCGATGGGGAAGCCGGCCAGCGGACCGTTCTTCATCGCTTCTTCGAAGCCTTTCTGAACTGGCGCGATGAATTCGCGGGGGATAACACCACCGGTGATGTCGTTTACGAACTCCAGACCGGGTTTCTCCGGATCCGTCAGTTTCGGACCGAGTTCGAATACAATGTCACCGAACTTACCACGACCACCCGTTTGCTTCTTGTAGGTTTCGCGGTGCTCTACCGACTTCGTCAGAATCTCTTTGTAGGCTACCATCGGGGCACCCTGGTTGATTTCCACTTTGAATTCACGACGCATCCGGTCGATGATGATTTCAAGGTGAAGCTCGCCCATGCCTTTCAGTACGGTCTGGCCCGTCTCGGGGTCAGTCTGTACCACGAGGGTAGGATCTTCTTCCACGAGTTTGGCAATAGCCATACCCATTTTATCCACGTCGGCCTGAGTTTTGGGCTCAATGGCGTAACCGATAACGGGCTCGGGGAAGCTCATCGACTCCAGCACTACGCGCGACTTCTCGTCGGTCAGCGTATCACCAGTTTTGATGTCTTTGAAACCCACGCCGGCAGCAATGTCACCAGCCTGGATTTTGTCGATGGGGTTCTGCTTGTTGGAGTGCATCTGCATCAGGCGCGAGATACGCTCCTTCTTGTTCGTGCGGTTGTTGTGCACGTACGAACCAGCGTCCAGCACGCCGCTGTAGCAGCGGAAGAAGCACAGACGACCAACGAAGGGGTCGGTAGCAATTTTGAACGCCAATGCGGTGAAGGGTTCGGCGTTGTCGGGGTGACGCTCGATTTCCTCGCCGGTTTCGGGGTTGGTACCGATGATGGCGGGCATATCCAGGGGCGACGGCAGGTAGGCCATTACGCCATCCAGCATCGACTGCACACCTTTGTTTTTGAAGGCCGAGCCGCACATTACGGGCGAGAACTTCATGTCGATAACCGCTTTGCGGATTACCACCATCATTTCTTCACGGGTAATGGAGTCCGGATCGTCGAAGAATTTCTCCATCAACGTATCATCGTACTCGGCTACGCTTTCCACGAGCTTTTCGCGCCACTCGGCAACCGTATCCACCAAATCCTCGGGAACGGGGATTTCGTGGTAGGATTTGCCTTGCGTAGCGTCGTCCCATACGATGGCCTTACCGGTCAGCAAATCGACAACACCTTTGAAGGTATCCTCGGCGCCAATCGGAATTTGCAGCGGCACGGGGTTAGCGCCCAATTTATCCTTAATCTCGGCTACTGCCTTGAAGAAGTCAGCACCGGCACGGTCCATCTTGTTGACGAAGCAGATGCGGGGCACCTTGTACTTGTCAGCCTGACGCCATACGGTTTCCGACTGGGGCTCCACGCCGGATACGGCACAGAACAGGGCAACAGCACCATCCAATACGCGCAACGAGCGTTCAACTTCTACCGTGAAGTCAACGTGGCCGGGGGTATCGATGAGGTTGATTTTGTATTGCTTGGTATCCGAGGTCGGGTCGCCCTGGGCGTCGGTCGGGTAGTTCCAGAAGGTGGTAGTAGCAGCCGAGGTGATGGTGATACCACGCTCCTGCTCCTGCTCCATCCAGTCCATCGTGGCGGCACCTTCGTGCACTTCCCCGATTTTGTGGGTCTTACCGGTGTAGTAGAGAATGCGCTCCGACGTGGTGGTCTTACCGGCGTCGATGTGCGCCATAATCCCGATATTCCGGAGGTATTGCAGATCTTTATTAACAGCCATGTCTCTTTGAGAATGAGTGAATGGGTGAGTAGATGAATGAGTTGTTGTTGAGGTATGGCGTTAACCAATTCCCGCCTTTACTCATTCATTCCTTCACTCATTTTTTAGAAGCGGAAGTGCGAGAAGGCCTTGTTGGCTTCTGCCATCCGGTGCGTGTCGTCCTTTTTCTTCACGGCAGCACCTTCACCTTTGGCGGCGGCAATGATTTCGCCGGCCAGCTTGTCTTTCATGGTTTTCTCACCACGACGACGAGCATATTGGATCAGCCACTTCGAGCCAACGGCAATACGACGGTCCGGACGAACCTCGGTGGGCACCTGGAAGGTAGCACCACCTACGCGGCGGCTTTTCACCTCCACGGTCGGCATTACGTTGTTCAGGGCTTTGCGCCACATTTCCAGGCCGCTTTCCTTGGTGCGCTGCTCAACCAGTTCGCAGGCATCGTAGAAAATGGTGTAGGCCAGGTTTTTCTTCCCGTCGTACATCATGTAGTTGACGAAACGGGTTACCAGCGTCTCCTTGAACTTAGGGTCGGGCAGGAGGATACGCTTTTTTGGTTTTGACTTTCTCATGGGTGTAGAAATGAGCGACGGACAGCAGGCAACGGGCTAAGAACCATTTGCTAGCCGGCGCCGGGCGCTGCCGCCCTCGGTTTCACTTATTTTTTCTTGCCGGGAGCTGGTTTGCCGCCTTTGCCAGCTGCTGCAGCCTGGCCGGGCTTCGGACGCTTAGCGCCGTATTTCGAGCGACGCTGCAGACGGCCGTTTACGCCGGCGGTGTCAAGAGCGCCACGGATGATGTGGTAACGTACGCCGGGAAGGTCTTTCACACGGCCACCACGGATCAGCACGATGCTGTGCTCCTGCAGGTTGTGGCCTTCACCAGGGATGTAGGCGTTAACTTCTTTGCCGTTGGTGAGGCGCACACGGGCTACTTTACGCATAGCCGAGTTTGGCTTCTTAGGCGTGGTGGTGTACACACGGGTGCAAACGCCACGGCGCTGCGGGCACGAATCCAGAGCCGGCGACTTCGACTTCGTCGTCAGCTTCTCGCGGCCTTTTCGTACTAACTGGTTGATGGTAGGCATCTACGGTAGGTTTTGTCAAGGAGGGTTCTCTCCCAAAAATTAGGCTTGCAAAGGTAGACAAGTTGGCGGCAAATAGCAAACAGGTTGAATTAGTTAATTTTAGAGTGCTTCCTTGCCCATCTGCTCCTCCCCTACTGCTGGCTTATCATCCTGATCAGACCTTCCTTATCAGGCCACTGGTCACCCACGGTGCAGCAGATGCTGTGCTCTGCTGCGTTTTGCACTCAACGCAGAAGCGGCTTCTATCTTCTCGATAAAAGCCGCTCCAAGTGCTGTATTATTCCGAGGTTTTAGGCCTCTCCCATCTTGCCGCCGAAGCCCATCGGGTACAACGGCCCGTCGTTGGGCTGCTCTTTGATAGCGCCGTTGGCCTGCTCGAACCGCTCGATATTCTCATTCAGGGCGGCAACCAGCCGCTTGGCGTGCTCCGGCGTGAGGATGATGCGGGATTTCACCTTGGCTTTGGGCAAGCCGGGCATCAGGCGGATGAAGTCAATGACAAACTCGCTGTTGCTGTGCGCAATCATGGCAAGGTTGGCGTACTCGCCCTCGGCAATTTCCTCCGACAGCTCAATGCTGATGGCGTTGGGGTCCTGGGGTTGGATGGTTTCGGGCGTGCTTTCGGGTTGGTTCTGTTGGGCCATGGTATTTATTGTTTGCGTTCGGCCTGCATTTGCCGATGCTTTTGTTTGGCAGTAGAAATGGTGAACAGACAGATAACAATGATTATCAACATGCTAACATAGTCCATCAGGTCAAAAAAGTCTAAGCTTCTCCTAGAGGTATAGCCATTGACGAGAGAGAATACAACAAGTATCAGTTGATAAGCAAGTAACCAACTTGCGCTTATGATAAGCAGTAAGTACCGTGTCATCGTGCAAATCTATTGCTATCTGCAAAAGAAAAAGCCGGCCGGGTTTCCCCAGCCGGCTTTCCTTATTTACTCCGGTCCAGATTACTCCGAAACCGACTCGCGGCGTGAGGCGCGGGCGCCACGCTTGGCGGGAGCAGGCGTCTCGTCGGCTTTGGCAGCCTGGGCGGCTTCCAACTCTTCCTTCGAGCCCACAATCTGACGCGTGTACTCGCGCAGACCGGTACCAGCCGGGATGAGGTGACCTACGATTACGTTCTCCTTCAGGCCCAGCAGTTCGTCGGCCTTGCCACGGATGGCGGCTTCCGACAGCACCTTGGTCGTCTCCTGGAAGGAGGCAGCCGAGATGAACGACTGGGTGCCCAGCGAAGCCTGGGTGATACCCTGCAGCGTGGGACGGGATACGGACGGTTGCGCGTCGCGTACTTCCACCAGTTGCAGGTCGCGGCGGCGCAGGCTGCTGTTCTCGTCACGCAGGCGACGAGCCGTTACAATCTGGCCGGGCTTCAGGTTCGTGGAGTCGCCCGCGTTGGTTACCACCTTCATGTCGATGATGGTATCGTTTTCCTCCATGAAGATAATCTTATCGATTACCTGGTGCTCCAGGAAGGTCGTGTCGCCGGCATCGAGGATAACCACTTTCTGCATCATCTGGCGAACTACCACCTCGATGTGCTTATCGTTGATTTTCACACCCTGCAAGCGGTATACTTCCTGAATCTCGTTCACGAGGTACTCCTGCACCGCGCCGGGACCCTGAATGTTCAGGATATCGGACGGGGTGATGGCACCATCGGACAGCGGCGAGCCAGCGCGGATGAAGTCGTTATCCTGCACGAGGATGTGCTTGGACAGCGGTACCATGTACTTCTTCTTCACGCCGTCTTTCGACTCCACGAAGATTTCACGGTTACCACGCTTCACCGTACCGTAGGTTACCACACCATCGATTTCGGCCACAACAGCCGGATTCGACGGGTTACGAGCTTCGAAGAGCTCCGTAACACGGGGCAGACCACCGGTAATGTCGCGGGTTTTGCCCACGGCACGCGGAATCTTGGCCAGAATCTGACCAGCCTTGATTTTCTCGCCGTTCTCCACATTCAAGTGAGAGCCCACCGGGATGGAATAGCCTTTCGAACCTTCCATGTCGCCCTTTTTGCCGGGGCGCACGATGATGGCCGGGTTCTGGTCCTTGGCCTTCGATTCGATAATCACTTTCTCGCGGTGACCGGTCTGTTCGTCCGATTCCTCACGGTAGGTGATGCCTTCAGTAATGGCGTCGTACTGAATGGTACCATCAAACTCGGCCAGAATAACGGCGTTGTAAGGGTCCCAGTTGTTCAGCTCTTCGCCTTTCTCTACCTCTTGGCCTTCGTTTACCAGCAGGAAGGAGCCGTAGGGCACGTGGTTCGAGATGAACACCTTGCCGGTGCCTTTCTCCACGATGCGAATCTCGCCCGAACGACCCATTACTACTTTCACCGGCTCGCCATCGGCGTTGGCGGTTTCTACCGTGCGGATGTCTTCGAACTCAATTACACCGGTGAACTTGGCGCGCAGGCTGGCTTCAACGGCAATGTTGGAAGCCGTACCACCTACGTGGAAGGTACGCAGGGTCAGCTGGGTGCCGGGTTCACCGATAGACTGCGCGGCAATTACGCCAACAGCCTCACCTTTCTGCACCATGCGGCCCGACGACAGGTTACGGCCGTAGCACTTACCGCAGATACCACGCTTGCTTTCGCAGGTCAGTACCGAGCGGATTTCCACCGACTCGATGCTGGTAGCATCGATACGACGGGTTACTTCTTCCGTAATTTCATCACCGGCAGGCAGGATTACCTCGTCCGTCAGCGGATCCACGATGTCGTGAACAGCTACGCGGCCCAGGATACGCTCGGCCAAGGGCTCCACGATGTCCTCGTTGTCTTTCAGCGCGAAGGTTTCGATGCCACGGAGAGTACCGCAGTCTACTTCGTTCACGATTACGTCCTGCGAAACGTCTACCAGACGACGGGTCAGGTAGCCGGCGTCAGCCGTCTTCAGAGCCGTGTCAGCCAGACCTTTCCGGGCACCGTGGGTCGAAATAAAGTACTCGATTACGTCCAGACCTTCTTTGAAGTTGGACAGAATCGGGTTTTCGATAATCTCACCCACCGAACCCTGAAGCGACTTCTGCGGCTTGGCCATCAGACCCCGCATACCGCCGAGCTGACGAATCTGCTCGCGCGAGCCACGGGCCCCGGAGTGCATCATCATGTAAATCGAGTTGAAGCCCTGGTCCTCTTTTTCAAGACGGCCCATGAGGGTTTCGGTGATTTGGTTGTTGATGCGCGTCCAGATGTCAATAACCTGGTTGTACCGCTCGTTGTCCGTAATCAGACCCATCTGGTAGTTCTGGGTTACGGCTTTCACGTCGGCCTGGGCCTGCGCTACGAGGATATCTTTCTCGGCGGGAATCTTGATGTCGCCCAGACCCATCGACAGACCACCTTTGTAAGCCGACTGGAAGCCCAGCGTCTTGATGTCGTCGAGGAATTGTGCGGTGCGGGCCATGCCGGTCCGCTTGAACACCATCGAAATGATCTGCTGGAGCTTTTTCTTGGTCAGCAGCTCATCCACGAAACCTACTTCAACCGGCACCAGCTGGTTGAACAGCACGCGGCCGGCTACCGTCTCGATGATCTTCGTTACAAGGTTATCGTCCTCGTCGCGAACCTGCGTGCGCACCTTGATATAGGCGTGCTTCGACAGCTGACCTTCGTTGATGGCAATAACAACTTCCTCGTCCGAGTAGAACATGCGGCCTTCGCCCTGGATGCTCTCCTCGTCGGTGCTGCGCTTGCCTTTTGTCACGTAGTACAGACCCAGAACCATGTCCTGCGACGGTACCGCAATGGGTGCGCCGTTGGCCGGGTTCAGGATGTTGTGGGAGGCCAGCATGAGCATGGAGGCTTCCAGAATAGCAGCCGGTCCCAAGGGAACGTGCACAGCCATCTGGTCACCGTCAAAGTCAGCGTTGAAGGCCGTACAAACGAGGGGGTGCAGCTGGATAGCCTTGCCCTCGATGAGACGGGGCTGGAACGCCTGGATACCCAGACGGTGAAGCGTAGGAGCCCGGTTCAGGAGCACTGGGTGGCCTTTCAGCACGTTCTCCAGGATGTCCCATACCACGGCGTCCTTGCGGTCCACGATTTTCTTGGCCGACTTTACCGTTTTCACGATGCCGCGCTCAATGAGCTTGCGGATGATGAACGGCTTGAACAGCTCGGCCGCCATGTTCTTGGGCAGGCCGCACTCGTGCAGTTTCAACTCGGGGCCTACCACGATAACCGAACGACCGGAGTAGTCGACACGTTTACCGAGCAGGTTCTGACGGAAGCGGCCCTGCTTGCCTTTCAGCATATCGGACAGCGACTTCAGGGCGCGGTTGCCTTCGGCACGCACGGCGTTTACTTTCCGCGAGTTGTCGAACAGCGAATCCACGGCTTCCTGCAGCATGCGCTTCTCGTTCCGAAGAATCACCTCGGGCGCTTTGATTTCGATCAGGCGCTTGAGGCGGTTGTTACGGATGATTACACGACGGTACAGGTCGTTGAGGTCTGAGGTAGCGAAACGGCCACCATCCAGCGGAACGAGGGGGCGCAGTTCCGGCGGAATAACGGGCACCATGCGGATGACCATCCACTCGGGCTTGTTTTCCACGCGAGTTGCGGCGTCACGGAATGCTTCTACCACGCGCAGACGCTTCAAGGCCTCAGCCTTACGCTGCTGCGAAGTTTCGTGCGCGGCAGAGTCACGCAGTGAGTACGACAACTCGTCCAGGTTGATGCGCTCCAGCAGGAGTTGCAGGGCATCGGCGCCCATGCGGGCGATGAACTTGTTGGGGTCCTCGTTCGGCAGCATCTGGTTCTCCCGGGGGAGCTTGTCGATGATGTCGAGGTATTCGTCTTCGGTGAGGAAGTCGAGCTGCTGCACGCCTTCTTCGCCCAATACGCCGGGCTGTACGACTACATACCGCTCGTAGTAGATAATCTGATCAAGCTTCTTGGTGGGCAGGCCCAACAGGTAGCCGATTTTATTGGGCAGGGACTTGAAGTACCAGATGTGCGCAACAGGCACCACCAGTTCGATGTGGCCCATCCGCTCCCGGCGTACTTTCTTCTCGGTCACCTCCACGCCGCACCGGTCGCAGATGATGCCTTTGTAGCGAATCCGCTTGTATTTGCCGCAGTGGCATTCCCAGTCCTTAACCGGACCGAAAATCCGCTCGCAAAACAGGCCGCCCATCTCGGGCTTGTACGTCCGGTAGTTGATCGTCTCGGGCTTCACAACCTCACCGTTCGACCGCTCCAAGATGGATTCGGGCGAGGCCAGCGAAATGGTGACTTTCGAGAAGTCCTGTACCAGTTTCTTGTTTTTTGCAAACGCCATGTAGGGTAGCTGTTGTTAGCTGGTGGCTTGTTTTCTGTCCGTTGGCTCTGCCCCTCTTAAGAGAGGTCAGAAAGAACGTAACAGTTCGACTCTGCGAAAAGTGCTCTGCGGGTCGGATAGGTACGCCGCGCAGTAGTTCTTCGCCAGGTCTGGTATGCGGGTGGCTCAGCTAGCTGAGCCAGTTTGCTGCTTTTGCTGTCGGCGGTTGATGTCGTTCTGACCTTATCTCGGAGCGACGCCGGCAGTTTCGGCTGCGGTACTTTATATAGTAGGACTTGAAAAGTGGCTGCCGATACTCACATATCAGCAGCCACTTCTTTCAAACCTTAGTCAAGCGTGATTTCCAGGGCCAGACCGCGCAACTCGTGGATGAGTACGTTGAATGACTCGGGTATATTCGGCTTGGGTAGTACGTCGCCTTTTACAATAGCTTCGTACGCTTTAGCGCGGCCTACCACGTCATCCGACTTCACCGTCAGGATTTCCTGGAGCACGTTGGAAGCACCGAACGCCTCAAGCGCCCATACTTCCATCTCGCCGAAGCGCTGACCACCGAACTGTGCCTTACCACCCAGCGGCTGCTGCGTGATGAGCGAGTACGGCCCGATGGAACGAGCGTGCATCTTGTCGTCAACCAAGTGACCGAGTTTGAGCATGTAAATCACGCCCACGGTTACCGGCTGGTCGAAGCGCTGACCCGTCAGACCGTCGTGCAGGTAGGCACGGCCGAAAGTAGGCAGCCCGGCTTCCGTCAGCTCTTTCGATACTTCCTCTTCGGTAGCACCGTCGAAAATCGGGGTAGCGTAGGTGCGACCCAGCTTCAGGCCAGCCCAGCCCAGTACGGTTTCGTAAATCTGACCGATGTTCATCCGGCTTGGTACACCCAGCGGGTTGAGCACGATGTCCATCGGGGTGCCGTCGGGCAGGAAGGGCATGTCCTCATCACGCACGATGCGGGCTACTACCCCTTTGTTACCGTGACGACCAGCCATCTTGTCACCCACCTTCAGCTTGCGCTTCTTGGCGATGTACACTTTGGCCAGCTGCACGATACCGGCGGGCAGCTCGTCGCCTACTTCCAGCGTGAATCGGTCACGCTTGAAGCGGGCCGTGATGGTGTTGCGCTTCTTGGTGTAGTTTTTCACCAATTCGAGCACCATACCATTCACGCGGGCATCGGCGGTCCAGTTCTCCAGAATGAGGTCTTTGAACATGTTCACCTCTTCCGGCACGGCGTAGTTGCTCTCGTCCTTGTAGGGGTTCTTCTCGGGGAAGAGGGCATCGGAGATGTTCTTCTTGCCGAATTTGGCCCCTTTGGTCAGGATTTCGTCACCAAACTTGTGCTTCACGCCCTGTGAGGTTTTGCCTTCCAGCAAATCCACCAGCTTTTCGATCATCACCGCTTTGATGCCGCGCAACTCCCGAGCGTACGACTCCTTCAACTCTTCTACTTCCTTCTTCGACTTGGCCCGCAGGTTTTTGTCTTTCTTCGGACGCGAGAACAGCTTGGTGCCGATAACTACCCCTTGCAGGGACGGTGGCGCCTTAAGGGAGGCATCCTTCACGTCGCCGGCTTTGTCGCCAAAGATGGCGCGGAGCAGCTTCTCTTCCGGGGTCGGGTCGGTTTCGCCTTTGGGCGTAATCTTACCGATGAGGATGTCGCCTTCGCGCACCTCAGCTCCCAGACGGATGATGCCGTTGTCGTCGAGGTTACGCACGGCTTCTTCGCTCACGTTCGGAATTTCCGAGGTCAGCTCTTCTTCGCCACGCTTCGTCTCGCGCACTTCCAGCTCAAACTCCTCAATGTGAATCGAGGTGAAGATGTCGTCGCGCACTACTTTCTCCGAGATGACAATAGCATCCTCGAAGTTGTAGCCCTGCCACGGCATGAACGCCACCTGCATGTTGCGGCCCAGGGCCAGCTCACCTTTGTTCGTGCCGTAGCCTTCGCAGAGGGGCTGTCCTTTGCTCACCCGCTCGCCCTTCTTCACGAGAGGCGTCAGGTTGATGCAGGTATCCTGGTTGGTGCGACGGAACTTGATCAGGTCGTACGAAATTTTCTCAGCGTCGAAGCTTACGAGGATGTCGTCGGCCGTCAGGTCGTACTTCACTACAATTTTGTTGGCATCTACGTAGTCAATCACACCTTCGCCCTCGGCTACTACTAGCGTGCGGGAGTCAATGGCTACGCGGCCTTCCAGACCAGTGCCTACGATGGGCGCCTCAGCACGCAACAGCGGAACTGCCTGGCGCTGCATGTTCGAACCCATCAGGGCCCGGTTGGCGTCATCGTGCTCCAGGAACGGAATCAGCGAAGCAGCCACCGATACAATCTGGTTCGGGGCCACGTCCATGTAGCTGTATTCGTCGGGACCAACCACGGGGAAGTCACCTTCGAAACGGCCTTTTACCAGCTCGTTAATGAAGTTACCTTGCTCATCGATGCGGGCGTTGGCCTGCGCAATGTGGTGGGTATCTTCTTCCTCGGCGGTCAGGTATTTCACGTTTTCCGTGGTGTCTACCTTGCCGTTTTCTACCGTGCGGTAAGGCGTCTCGATGAAGCCCATCGAGTTAACCCGGGCGTGCACGCACAGCGACGAAATCAGACCGATGTTCGGGCCTTCCGGCGTTTCGATGGTGCAGAGGCGGCCATAGTGCGTGTAGTGAACGTCACGTACTTCGAAACCAGCCCGCTCCCGCGACAGACCTCCCGGCCCCAGTGCCGATACGCGACGCTTGTGCGTCACCTCGGCCAGCGGGTTGGTCTGGTCCATGAACTGCGACAACTGGTTGGTGCCGAAGAACGAGTTGATAACCGAAGACAGCGTACGGGCATTGATAAGATCAACCGGCTTGAAGTCTTCGTTGTCGCGCACGTTCATGCGCTCCTTGATGGTACGCGCCATACGGGCCAGACCCACGCCGAACTGGGCGTAGAGCTGCTCCCCTACCGTGCGTACACGACGGTTGCTCAAGTGGTCAATATCATCGACAATAGCCTTCGAGTTGATCAAGCCAATCAGGTATTTCACAATGAGGACGATGTCCTCGTTGGTCAATACGCGGGCGTCCCAACCGGTGTCAATACCCAGCTTCTTATTGATACGGTAGCGGCCTACGTCCCCGAGGTCGTAGCGCTTATCCGAGAAGAACAGCTTTTGGATGATGTCGCGGGCAGTTTCTTCGTCTGGAGCCTCCGTGTTCCGGAGCTGACGATAGATTTGCTCCACGGCTTCTTTCTCTGAGTTGGAGTTGTCCTTCTGCAGCGTGTTGTAAATAATTGCGTAGTCGGCAATGTTTACGTTCTCGCGGTGCAGAATCACCGACTTGGCACCGGCATTCAGGATTACGTCGATGTCCTCCTCCTCAATGGTGGAGTCACGCTCCAACAGCACCTCGTTCCGGTCGATGGAAACCACCTCCCCGGTGTCCTCGTCCACGAAGTCTTCCGTCCAGGTACGCAGCACCCGGGCGGCCAGCTTGCGGCCAACGGCTTTCTTGAGGTTCTTTTTATCGGCCTTCACTTCCTCCGACAGCCCGAACAGGTCGAGAATGTCTTTGTCAGTGCCGTAGCCGATGGCGCGCAGCAGCGTGGTAACCGGAAACTTCTTCTTCCGGTCGATGTAGGCGTACATCACGTTGTTCACGTCCGTGGCGAATTCAATCCACGAGCCTTTGAACGGAATGATACGGGCCGAGTACAGTTTGGTACCGTTGGTGTGCTTGCTCTGGGCAAAGAACACGCCCGGCGAGCGGTGCAACTGCGACACGATAACCCGCTCCGCGCCGTTGATAACGAACGAGCCTTTTTCGGTCATGTAGGGAATGTTCCCCAAGAAAACCTCCTGCTCAATCGTCTCGAAATCCTCGTTGTCCGTATCATTGCAGACCAGGCGCAACTTGGCTTTCAGCGGTACCGAGTACGTGAGGCCCCGGTCAATGCACTCGTCAACCGAGTACTTGGGTGGGTCAACGTGGTAGTCGAGGAAGGTCAGCACGAAGTTTTCGCGAGAGTCCGAAATCGGAAAGTTCTCGGCGAATACCTTGAAAAGCCCCTCATCGGTCCGGCTCTCGGCAGCCGTTTCCAACTGGAAGAAATCCATGAACGAGCGAACCTGCACGTCCAGGAAATCCGGGTACTCAATAACCTTTTTAATCTTGGCGAAGTTGATCCGCTCGTCAGCCGCCTGCAGCTTTTGCAGGCCTGTTGCTTTCGGTGTAGCCAATGTATGTGGGGTTAGAAAATGGATACTGAGAGAATCCAGAACAGAGTAGCGGCAAGGCCCCTACCTTGAAAATTTCGGAAGTATTGAGCGCACGAAAGCGCAAAGCAAAACTTTGCGCCTCTGGCGTCCGTAGGCACGAAAAGCCGCAAAGCGGCGTGCAAACGAACTTCCGATTAGTTTGTTGCCTACAAACAGGAAAAGACCTGGCTTAGTTGCCAGGCCTCTCCATATTTGCTGGTTTTACGAGCAGGCAGCAGAAACTACTTGATTTCTACTTCAGCGCCGGCTTCTTCCAGTTGCTTTTTCAGGCCTTCAGCCTCGTCTTTGGCAACACCTTCTTTCAGGGCTTTAGGAGCACCGTCAACCAGTTCTTTGGCTTCTTTCAGGCCCAGACCGGTCAGGTCTTTCACCAATTTCACCACAGCCAGTTTGCCAGCACCAGCCGACTTCAGGATTACGTCGAACGAAGTCTTCTCCTCGGGAGCGTCAGCAGCAGCGGCACCACCACCAGCAACCATTACGGGAGCAGCAGCAGCAGGCTCAATGCCGTACTCGTCTTTCAGGATGGTAGCCAGTTCGTTTACTTCTTTTACCGTCAGGCTAACGAGCTGCTCGGCGAATGCTTTCAAATCTGCCATTTCTGTAGATTGTTAAAAAGGGGGGTTGTTGAAGGAAATTTAAAGTGAAAAAGATGAGCAGCGGTTAGCCTGCAACCTCTTCTTTTTCGGAAAGCGTTTTGATAAGACCGGCGAGAATGTTGCCACCGCTCGACAGAGCAGAAATAACATTTTTGGCGGGCGACTGGAGCAGACCGATAACATCACCGATAAGCTCGTTTTTGCCTTTCAGCGTGCTCAGGCTAGCCAACTGGTTAGCACCGATGTAGATGCCAGCATCCACGTAAGCACCTTTCAAAGCAGGCTTGGGCTCTACGTTCTTGCCGTAGTTCTGCGACTTATAAAAGTCTTGCAGCAGTTTAGCAGGAGCGTTGCCCGACTCTTTCGAGAACAGAATGCCCGACTGGCCTTTCAGCGCCGCGTCCATCTCAGCCGTGTCGCCACCGAGGGTATCGAGAGCTTTGCGGATGAACGTGTTTTTGTACACTTTGAACTCCATGCCACGCGTGAAGCACAGGCGACGGAATTCGTTAATTTTCGCCACCGACATTCCCGAAGCGTCGGCAATGTAGAACGCGTTGTGCGATTGAAACTTCTCGCTCAACTCGTCGACGAGGGCTTGTTTGTCTTCCCGGATCATATCGTCGTGTTGATTTAAATTAGGCGGAAGTTACCGTGGTGTCAACCGGAACGGCGGGCGACATCGTGCTCGAAAGCGTGATGCTCTTGATGTAGGTGCCCTTAGCCGACGAAGGCTTCAGACGGATCAGGGTCTGGATAACCTCAATGGCGTTTTCAGCCAGCTTCTGGTCATCGAACGACACTTTACCAACCGAGCAGTGGATGATACCGGTTTTGTCAACTTTGAAGTCGATTTTACCAGCCTTCACCTCTTGCACAGCTTTGGCTACATCCGTGGTTACGGTGCCCGACTTGGGGTTCGGCATCAGGCCACGAGGACCCAGTACGCGACCCAGACGGCCAACCTTGGCCATTACTGACGGCATCGTGATGATTACGTCGATATCAGTCCAGCCTTTCTCGATTTTCGAGATGTAGTCGTCCAGACCAACGTAGTCAGCGCCAGCTGCAGTAGCTTCGGCCTCTTTGTCGGCGGTAACCAGGGCCAGAACGCGAACTGTTTTGCCGGTGCCGTGGGGCAGCGTGGCTACGCCACGTACCATCTGGTCAGCTTTGCGGGGGTCTACTCCCAGACGAACGTCGATGTCAACGGAGGCGTCAAATTTGGTATAGGTAATGTCCTTTACCACTTTGGCAGCTTCCACCAAGTTCCGAACTTCGGTCAGGTCGTGCTTGGCAAGGGCTTCCTTGCGCTTTTTGCTAATCTTTGCCATGTGTCTTCTCCGTTGTTAATTATTCAGCAAAGGGAGAAGTGCCCGACACGGTGATACCCATGCTACGAGCCGTACCAGCTACCTGCTTCATGGCCGACTCCACCTTAAAGGCGTTCAGGTCGGGCATTTTCGTCTCGGCGATGGTGCGCACTTGGTCCCATGATACCGACCCTACCTTGTTACGGTTCGGCTCTTTTGAGCCACCCTGGAGCTTGGCTGCTTCCAAGAGCAGAACCGGCACCGGAGGAGTCTTCACCACAAAGTCAAACGACTTATCGGTGTACATGGTGATGAGTACAGGACAAACTTGGCCGGCCTTATCTTGGGTCCGCGCATTGAACTGCTTGCAGAACTCCATGATGTTAAGGCCTTTGCTACCAAGTGCAGGTCCAACCGGCGGCGCAGGGTTTGCGGCGCCTCCCTTTATCTGAAGCTTCAGATAACCTCTGATTTCTTTGGCCATTTGGTTTGAAAGGCTTCGGGTTTCTACGGTAACACGTAGTTACCCTCAGATGAAAATTGCTCCAAAAGTGGAAGCACCACCGGTCCGGAGCGGATAACCGGTGACGTTTTTATTGACTACGCTTCCTTTTCAACCTGCGTGTAGCTGAGCTCCATAGGAGTGCTACGGCCGAAAATTTTCACGATAACATTCAGTTTCTTCCGTTCCTCAAATACTTCGGACACCGTGCCCGACATACCTGCGAAACCACCGTCCACAATCTTTACCAGCTCGCCCGCCACGAAAGGCGTTTCCAGCGTGGCAGCTTGCTCCTCCACTTCATCCACAATCCCGAGGATGCGGTTTACTTCGGAGATGTGCAGGGGAACTGGCTTGGTATTCTGATTAGCGGCTTTGCCTTCCTTGTCGCTAAGAAAACCAATCACACCAGGCGTGCTGGTAATTATGTGATCTACCTCACCATGAGTCAGGTCGGCGTGAATGATGATATAACCAGGATACAGGTTCCGCTCACGCACGCGCTTCTTGCCGTTGCGCATCTCGAACACCTTCTCTACCGGAATCAGCACCTGGGGCACCAAGTCAGAAAGGCCATGACGGCCAATTTCCGTCTCCAGATAGGTCTTGGCTTTTTTCTCCTGTCCACTAACCGAGCGGACTACGTACCATTTCAACTCACCCATTGTCGTATGTTCTACCGATTAGCGGACTGAGTTATAAAATGCTTCTAGGCTCTCTTTGAAAACCACATCCAGCACGCCTACCACAGCAGCAAACAGCAAAGAACCAATCAGCACCAGGCCGGCGCTTTTCTGCAGTTCCTCCAGCGAAGGCCACGTTACTTTGTAACGCATCTCCTCGGATGTCTCCTGAAAGTATTTGGTTAGCTTGCTCATAATAGAAAGCACCGGTTTGGGGTGTAAAACTACGGCTGCCGAAGCAGCCGTAGTTTTGTTGTGGCACGGGCGGAGAGATTCGAACTCCCATCAAAGGTTTTGGAGACCTCTATTCTACCCTTGAACTACGCCCGTGTATGCGCCCCGCCCAGTCAAGGTGCTGGATTGGGACTGCAAATGTATGGAACTCTTTACACAAAACAAATCCGCCCCCGAAAATTTCGAGGGCGGATCTGTATTATTTCAACGGTAGTTGGTTAAAACTACTCGGTGATTTCGGTTACCTGACCGGCACCTACCGTACGGCCACCCTCACGGATAGCGAAACGCAGGCCTTTCTCCATAGCTACCGAGTTGATCAGCTCAACCGAGATAGTTACGTTGTCGCCGGGCATTACCATTTCTACGCCTTCGCCCAGCGTGATGATGCCGGTTACGTCGGTGGTGCGGAAATAGAACTGGGGACGGTAGTTGTTGAAGAACGGCGTGTGACGACCACCTTCCTCTTTCGACAGCACGTACACCTCAGCTTTAAACTTGGTGTGGGGCTTAACCGAACCGGGTTTGCAGATAACCATACCACGACGGATGGCTTCTTTTTCAATACCACGGAGCAGCAGACCTACGTTGTCGCCAGCTTCACCACGGTCCAGGATTTTGCGGAACATCTCAACGCCCGTTACGGTCGACTTGAGGTTCTCAGCACCCATACCGAGGATTTCAACTTGCTCACCCGAGTTGATGATACCACGCTCGATACGGCCGGTAGCAACCGTTCCACGACCCGTAATAGAGAATACGTCTTCTACGGGCATCAGGAAGGGCAGGTCGGTCAGACGAGCAGGAATTGGAATGTAGCTATCAACAGCAGCCATCAGCTCTTCAATCTTGGGAACCCAAGCAGCGTCGCCGTTCAAGCCACCCAGAGCTGAACCCTGAATAACCGGAATGTTGTCACCGTCGAAGTCATAGAACGACAGCAGCTCACGGATTTCCATTTCCACCAGCTCGAGCAGCTCGGGGTCATCCACCATGTCCACTTTGTTCATGAACACTACCAGCTGAGGTACACCTACCTGGCGAGCGAGCAGGATGTGCTCACGCGTCTGGGGCATGGGACCGTCGGTAGCAGCTACCACGAGGATAGCACCGTCCATTTGAGCAGCACCGGTAACCATGTTCTTCACATAGTCAGCGTGACCGGGGCAGTCAACGTGAGCGTAGTGACGGTTTTCGGTAGCGTATTCTACGTGCGAGGTGTTGATCGTAATACCACGCTCTTTTTCTTCGGGAGCATTGTCGATCGAAGAGAAGTCGCGCTTGGCAGCCAGACCCTTGTTAGCCAGAACCATGGTAATGGCGGCGGTGAGGGTGGTTTTGCCGTGGTCCACGTGACCGATCGTGCCGATGTTTACGTGCGGCTTGGACCGGTCAAAATTTTCTTTAGCCATTGTAAAGAGATTAAGAGGAATTTTGAGGTGATGAGGGGGAAACGCGACTAGACTATACAGTAAGAAAGCGAAACACAGCTCCGTTTAGTCGGGACTGCACGTCGCTTTACTTTGCTGACAGTTCCAAACGGTGCAGTCGCGCTGCCCCGTTGGTACTCGTAATTCTGAGCCATTTATGGGATTTGAACCCATGACCTCTTCCTTACCAAGGAAGTGCTCTACCACTGAGCTAAAACGGCTTATTGCAATGTGCTTGGCAAAGATACAACTGTCGAGAAACATTTGCCAGTGATGCTACTGCTTATACTCCTCGTCGTCATTCCTGACACCGAGCGGGAGACGAGGTTCGAACCCGCGACCTGCAGCTTGGAAGGCTGCCGCTCTACCAACTGAGCTACTCCCGCGTAGAGTGAGTCAGTGACTGAGTGAAGTAGTAAATTTAACAACTCACTACTTTACTCAGTCACTATTTCACCATATGTGGGGGCGAAAGGACTCGAACCTTTGAACCCGAAGGAGGTGAGTTACAGTCACCCGCAATTGCCGCTATGCGACGCCCCCAGCTATATTTCCTGCGCCGATTGCCAGGACTCCCCGTTCTGCACTTTAGCGGCTAAAACCGTTACTGTGTCGATTGGAGTTGCAAAATTAGCGGCTTTCTGATGCAAGTCAAGCCCTTCACTCAAAAAGGTTTTGTTTTTTCTTGCGCTTGGGTAATCAGCAGGCGTTGCAACGGCAGGTAATTATCTGACTGCCTAGCACAAGCGGCAACAAAAGCAGACTTGACGGCTTACAAAAAAAAATACGTTTTTACTGAATCAGGCTGTACATCGACTTCAGACTGCTGTCTTTTTCTTTGTTTCGGATGTCCTGCAGGGTAGCTTTCAGGGCAGGCATACTGGCCACTAACTCGTGTAGTCCTTTGTAGGCTCCTAGCCGAACATACATCTGCGGATGCGTACGGGCTAGCGTTTCCAGTCGTTGGATGCCCTTCTCCCGCTCAATAGGTGGAATTCGCTGCATCAGAACTCCGAAGTTCTCCAGCATGACGTACAGAACCTCAGCTGGAGCATCCTTGCTGCGTTGTAAAAACCACTGGTAGTCATCGAGCGTCCCATTGAGCCCGTAGTAATTGGAAAGCGCCGTAAGAAGTGCAGGGTTTGTAGTTGTTTGCAGAGCGGCTATCTGGGAGCGAGTTGTGGCAGTGGGCGCATGCGACAGGGCCTCAATAGCAGCACCAGTTACCACGTAGGAGCTGTCTTTTAGCGCCGTACTGTATACCTCGCTAAAATCCTCGTTAGGAAAAGCGCTCAGTACCCGAATGGCCGTAGCGCGTACAGCCCCATTCTTTTCATTCAAGGCCACTCGTTGCAAATCCTTCCGCACAGCGTTGCCTTCCGCTCCCCGGTAGCGGCGCAGGCCTTCAAGAGCAGCAACCCTGGTTGCCCAGAAGGAATCGTTGAGGGTGTTGCGAAACGTTGCGCTGACAAGCAAGTCGGCGGATTTGTTGCGTAGCCCCTGAATAGCTTGGTATTTCTGAAGGTAACCGCGGGCGTGGCTCAGCTGGTACAGTAGTTCTTCCTGACTTTGCGTTTCATCAATTTCTGCCAGCAGCACACCTTCATCATCAAACTTAACCAAGCTGGGGCGCTGGTTGACTGACAAACGGAACGTCTGGTCGGCTTTAGTCACCAGAATGCGGTGTTCGGTGGCTTGGTTGCCGTTCCAGGTGGCTATGGTTACCGGCAAACGGTAAACGGGCTGATAAAGAGTATCCTGCACCTGTTGCACATGTACAACCACTTGGCTGTTTTCGTAGCTATGGGTCACGCGTAGCTCTGGGTGGCCACGCTGCAAAAACCACTGGTCGAAAAACCACATCAGGTCCTCACCCGTCGTTTCCTCAAAGGCAATGCGCAACTTGGCAAGTTCCGTTGAGGACAGCTTGTTGTTGACCAGATAACGGTTGAGTGAGGCGAAAAAGGCTTCGTCGCCAACGTACTTGCGCAACATATGTAGTACCCGCCCGCCCTTATCGTAGGAGTGCCGGTCGAACATGTCTTCCTGGCTATTGTAGCGGTAGCGGATGAGAGGCTCCCGCTTCATTTGGGCCTCTTCCAAATAATTACGCAGCTTGCTTTGCTGTACGTGTGCCGCTGCATCGGCTCCGTATTTATGCTCGGCCCACAACAGTTCAGAATAATCGGCAAAGGACTCGTTGAGAGGCAGATTACTCCAAGACTCCGTGGTCACGTAATCCCCAAACCATTGGTGAAATAATTCGTGGACAATTACGGACTCGGAGCCTGCGTACGTTACATCCGGCAACTCACGCGGGGTAAACTGTACCAATTGCTGCTGAAACGTGGAAGCCGACGTGTTTTCCATAGCACCCGACACGAAATCGTGCACGGCTACTTGTGCGTACTTCTCCCAAGGAAAATCAACCCCCAGCTTTTTAGAGAAGAACTCCATCATCTCGGGCGTATTGCCAAATACCCGCTTGGCTGTATGCTGATAGGCAGGATCTACGTAATATTCCACTGGTTTGCCCCGCCAAGAATCGGCTACCACGGCAAAATCACCCACGGCCATCATGGCCAGGTAAGGGGCGTGGGGCTGGCTGAGTTTCCACGTATCGGTACGGGTACCATCGGGGTTACGGCGCGCCGATACCAGTATGCCATTGGACAGGGTTTTCTGGCCGCTTTCCACCGTCATGGTGATTTCCTGCGTCATGCGCTGGTTGGGCCGGTCGATGGTAGGAAACCAGCAAGAGCTACCTTCCGTCTCCCCCTGCGTCCAAACCTGCCGGGGCTTGGTCTTATCGGTGCCTAAGGGGTTGATGAAGTACAAGCCTTTATCATCGGTAATGGCCTCACTGCCGCCCTTGGGTAGCTCGTTGGGCTTGGCTACGTACTGAATGCGCACCTGATACTGCTCGGTGCGCTGGTATAGCCTGTCGAGGCTGATGGTAATTTTGCGCTTGTCGTAGCTGAACTTCAGGTCCCGGCCCTTGCGGGAGCCGTTCATGAGCTCCACGCTTTTGACATCAAATCCCTTCGCATCCAGCACCAGCTGACTTTGCGGGTAGAAATGGGGGCGCAGGGTGAGTACGGCCGTTCCCAGCAACCATTGCTTAGCCCAGTCGAAGCGGACATCCAGCTTCGTATCGGCCAGGTCGTGCAGGATGGTGGCAGAGGGCTGGAGGGAATTGGTGGAAGGCAGCCAGTTGGGCACAACTGCACTGGCAGCAACCGGCGTGGGCGGCGTAACGGGTTCCGCTACTTTTTTGCGGTTGGCATGGGGTATAGCAGAAGGTGGACGGCTTGGTTTAACTGCCTGAGCAGAAGCCGACAACTCACACATCAGCGCCAGAATAAGGACACCGAGGACCGGATATTTCATGCGGGAAGGCACTAGGACATTGGAGGGTCAAGTTCCGAATTTATTTCAGAATAGGCCTATCTTTAAGCCCCTTTTCCGCCCCACCCCTGCCCCCATTCTATGCTCCAGGTCCGTACCGAAGCCGCCCCCCATCAAACCTGGGAAGTTAATTATCAGCCCAACGGCGCCATCACCCTCAACGGGGAGCCTTTTCACTGGGACATTGCTCCCCTGGGTAATGGGCGCTACCACTTGTTGTATGAGGGCCGCTCTTACACAGCCGAGCTGATAGCTGCTGACTATGCCGCCAAAACCATTAGCCTGAAGCTGAACGGCCAGAAGGTGGAGCTACAGGCCAAAGACCGGTTTGATCTGCTCCTGGATAAACTGGGCATGAGCAACGCGGCCAGCCAAAAGGTAAATGACCTGAAAGCACCCATGCCCGGCCTGATTGTGGACATTCGGGTGGAGCCCGGCCAGACCGTGCAGAAGGGTGACCCTTTGCTGGTGCTGGAGGCCATGAAGATGGAAAACATCTTGAAAGCGCCCGGTGATGGTACCGTGGCCGCCATAAAAGTTGCCCTGCGCGACAACGTAACCAAGGGCCAAGTACTGATTCTGTTCAGCTAGGTACCACTTTCTTTACCCGGGGCCGTAATCGGATACCGTGCGGCCTCCCCCGCCCGTATTTGCTTACGGCCTCGCCACGTACACTCGCGTTTTACGCCTTAACCCTCTCTCACTTTGAAGTACAACCGAATTCTGCTCAAACTAAGCGGTGAGGCCCTGATGGGCCAGCAGCAATATGGTATTGATGCCACGCGGCTCATGCAGTATGCTGAAGAAATTAGGGCCGCCGCCGCTACGGGTACCCAGGTAGCCGTGGTTATCGGAGGTGGTAATATTTTCCGGGGCGTGCAGGCGGAAGCCTTTGGGCTTGACCGGGTACAGGGCGACTACATGGGTATGCTGGCCACGGTTATCAACTCTATGGCCCTGCAAAGCGCCCTGGAGAAGCTGGGCGTGAATACCCGCCTACTCTCCGGTGTTACCATTCAGCGGGTGTGTGAGCCATATATCCGTCGGCGGGCCATGCGCCACCTGGAGAAGGGCCGCGTGGTTATCTTCGGGGCCGGCATTGGTTCCCCCTACTTCACCACTGACTCGGCTGCCTCGCTACGGGCCATTGAAATTGAAGCGGATGTAGTGCTGAAAGGTACCCGGGTAGATGGTATCTATACTGCCGACCCTGAGAAAGATCCTTCGGCCACCCGCTTCCCCGAAATTACCTTTGATGAGGTGATGGAAAAGAACCTAAACGTGATGGACATGACGGCCTTCACGCTGTGCAAGGAAAATAACCTGCCTATCATTGTGTTCGACATGAACAAAGGCGGTAACCTGCAACGCTTATTAGATGGGGAAAGCGTGGGCACCTTAGTAAGTATGCACGCCAGCAAAGCGGCCGGGCTTGACCCCAAGCACAGCAGCCTGCAACCATCCACACACAACGGCTCAGCAGAACAGGCTTAGTCCCGGGCCGGCGTGCAGCAACCTCCTTGCTGGCTTGCGCCGCTTTCACGCAAATTCAACACCTACACTCAACATTCAACCCTTTTAGAAGTGGACGAAGAAATTAAGTTTTATCTGGACGAGGCCGAGGAGTCGATGGGCAAGGCCCTGCAACATACGCAGGTAGAATTTGCCCGCATCCGCGCCGGCAAAGCCACTCCTGCCATGCTCGACTCCTTGCGGGTAGATTACTATGGCACTCCAACTCCCGTGGCTCAGGTAGCCAACGTAGCGGCCCCCGATGCCCGCACGCTGTTCATTAAGCCCTGGGAGAAAAACATGATCAGCGAAATTGCCAAGGCCATCAAGAACAGTGACCTGGGCCTGAATCCGCAGTCAGATGCCGAGGGTATTCGCCTGAACCTTCCGCCCATGACGGAGGAGCGCCGCCGCGAATTGGTGAAGCAGGCCAAGTCAGAGTCGGAAAACGGCAAAGTGCGCATCCGCGGTATCCGCAAGGACGTGAATGAGTCGCTGCGCAAACTGCAGAAGGACGGAGCCGCTGAGGATGCCGTGAAAGACGCCGAGGCTAAAGTGCAGAAGTTTACCGACAGCTACATCAGCAAGGTGGACGAACTGCTCAGCAAGAAGGAGTCAGAAATCATGACCATCTGATTATACAGGCAGACGGTAGATATAGGAAGTGGGAGGTATAGCTTTTGTTCCGGCGCTACGCCATTGAACAGAAGCTATACCTCCCACTTCTTATATCTACCGTCTGCTTTTTTAAAGCCAGTAGCCAGCAGCTATAATTTGCTGCTCCACGGCTTCAGGCACCAGATAACGGATGGACTTGCCGGCCCGGATACACTCCCGCACAAACGTGGCCGAAATATCCAGCAAAGGTGCTTTTACCATCTGAACAGCCGGATGCAGACTTGGATCCGTGGTACCTGCACCGGGGCGCGGATACACGTAAATCTGATTTTCCGCGAGGATACGCGCTGCCTGTTCCCAACGTGGCAGACCAGGCAGGTTGTCTTCACCCATCAGCAACACGAATTGGACACCTGGGTAGCGGCGGCGCAGCTCATCCAGAGTGCTTATGGTGTAGCTGGGCTTAGGCATGGCAAACTCCACATCCAAGGCTCGTAACCGCTCATTGCCAGCAATGGCGCGTTGCACCAAATCAAAGCGTTGGACTTCGCTCAGCAATTCCTGCCCAACTTTAAAAGGGCTTTGAGGGGAAACTACCAGCCACACTGCATCCAAATCGGTGTGCGTGGCCATGTAATTTGCCAGAATAAGGTGCCCGGTATGAATAGGGTTGAAAGAACCGAAAAGCAGTCCTACTTTCCGGCCCACGGGGGCAACGGCAGCAGGACTGCTCACAGAATGGCTTGTTCGGCGGTAATGAAAGCACGGACGAGTTTCTCCGCTTCATCAATAGCGCGCTCCAAATCGTCGTTGACAATCACCACGTCGAAGCGGTCTTCAAACGTCAACTCGAAGTTGGCTTTATATATACGGGCCGAAATACTGGACTCAGAGTCGGTAGCGCGGTGGCGCAACCGTTGCTCGAGCACCTGCAACGACGGTGGTTTCACGAAGATGGCCAAAGCCCGCTCCTTATAGAACTCCTTTATGCTGAGGCCGCCTTTCACGTCCACATCCAGGATGGCATGCTGGCCGTTTTCCCAAATACGCTCTACCTCAGATTTAAGGGTACCGTAGAAAGCTCCTTCGTACACTTCCTCCCATTCCACAAAGTCATCGTGCCGGATTTTCTCCTGAAACTCCTGTACGGAGATAAAGTAGTAATCCTTCCCGTTGGCTTCGGTGCGGCCACGCTTATCACGCGTGCACGCTGAAATTGAGAAGCTTAGCTCCGGCATACGCTGTAGCAACCGGTGCACGATGGTGGTTTTACCAGCTCCGGAAGGAGCGGAAAAGGCGATAATTTTACCCTGCATCGGGCAAAATTAGGCCATTTCTACCTGAATTTTTGCAAGAATTGAGTTTGATAAGGTTGCCGGAGCTTTCTTACGGCCTACATGCTCCCCCAGGAAGTCGATGAAAATGTTCTGCTTATCGATGCTATCAAAGCAAGGAGAGCAGTCCTCGGCATGGTTAACGAAATAATCCGTGTCCTCCGCCGTAGGCTCCTGGCCTACAATAATCTGGTCGAGTATGGTGTTCACACGTTCACAGTCGGGGCCGCTAATAACAGGGGCACCGCTCTGGTTGGTTTGTTTTGTAGACGTAGTTTCCATAACGCAGGTGTTGGCTGAGGGGAGTTTATTCGGATTCTTCCGAGCTGGTGAATTCATCTTCGCCATCTTCATTGGAGCCGTAGCCCATTGATTTAGCGTACTTTTCAAGTTTTTCTTTGAGGAAATTGCGTGCCCGGTGCAAGCGGGAGCGCACCGTACCGATGGGGATGTCCAGCACTTTTGCCATTTCCTCGTAGGTGAACCCTTCCAGGTCGCAGAGGATAATGACCGTGCGAAAATCCACGGGCAGCGAGTTCAAGGCACGGGCCACCTCATCACCGATCAGGTCGCGCACGGCTTGCTGCCGCATGTCGGAGGAGGAGGGGCCGGCGTCATTATCCGCCTCTACATCTTCCGAGTTGTAGTAGCCTTCGATTTCGCTGTAGTCAACCTTGGCAGGCTGCTTACTTTTTTTGCGAAAATCGTTGATGAACGAATTTTTCAGGATGCGAAACAGCCACGCTTTGGCGTTTGTTCCTGGTTCGAAGTACTCAAAGAAGCGATATGCTTTCAGATAAGTTTCCTGTACCAAGTCATTTGCATCATCTTCGTCCAGGGTCAGGCGGAAGGCAAAGTTGTACAGGGAGTCGAGCACGGGCATCAACTCGGCCTGAAAACGCCGGTCTTTTTCCTCTTTGCTCAGTTTAGGAATCCGCTCGGGAGAGTCGCTCATGAAAGCTGAAAATTGCGGCTGAATATTAGAAAAATACCGCTGTTAGACAAATCTACGGGAGTATACCGGCTTTTAGGCAGAATGTTTTTCTGGCAACGCAGCGCATTGTTCAGTGTAGACATCCGGAAACCCGCATAAGAAACGAGCTACTTGAAGCCAGTTCATCATTCCGATAACGAACTACCGCATGGAGGGTAGTGTGTCGCAGCGGAAACTGATACACCTACGGGCTACGCCGGTATGCGGGTTGCGCCGATGGCAGCAGCGGCCTGGCTAGCAGCAAGGAATATGTGCTTGGATTACGGATGACAGCTTGTGTTACTGCCCGTTATTCGTTGTTGTCTGGTATTGATATAAATATTGCTGAGGCTATATAAGACCGGCCGTGTATCACTTAGCCAGCGGTAAATTAGCCCAACTGCATACCCGGCTTGCCACTTGCAGGGGCTCCAGTGCTTTGATGCATGAACAACCAGCCGGCTGCGCGCGACACGCCTGACAATGGGGCTTGTCGAAGACCAAGTAGCTAGCGTGCGGACCGAGCGGAGCCCAGCGGCCCGGGTGCATGGGCCGGATGGGCGGGTAGAGGCCGAGGGCATGGCGGCCGAGCGCCGCGGCCAAATGCAGCGGGCCGGTGCTGCCCGCCACCAACCCATCGGCGGCCGCAATAAAGGCTAGGAACTCGGGCAGCCCCAATTGGCCAGTAAGATTGGCGGTGAGGTAGGGCTGGTGCTCGTGTAGCCAGGGGTGGAGCTCTTCCCCCTCGGCAGCTGTGCCGGTGATGAATACGCGGTGCCCGGCTTGGTGCAGCAACTTGGCCAGAGTACCAAAGTTCTCCAGCCCCCACTCCCGGGCGCTGCCGCGGCTGCGCGGGTGCAGAATGACGTTAAGCTGCTGGGGTTGACGAGCGGCCAGAAGCTGACATAGCTCGGGCCGGAGCGGGACAGTAGGGCTAAGCTGTACCAGGGGGGCTACGGCCGCCAGCGGCATGGTACCGGTTTGGCCTAGTCCGTGCAGCATGTGCAGGTTAAGCTGGGACTCGTGAAGGGGCGAGTGGCGGCGGCTGAGGGTAACCAGCTTGGTGCAAGTAAGCCAGTGAAACCACCGGTTGCGGGTACCAATGCGGTGGCGGATACCAGCCCGGCGCGCCAGCCAAGCCACTTGTCTGTTGGGAAAGACGTGCAGTATGGTATCGGCGCCGGTGGCCTGCAAGGCGGCCACTTGGGCCGCCTCGGGCAGTTGCAGGAGCTCATCCAGGTTCAGAAAGTCATCCAGCCAGGGGCAGGCGGCGGCTACGGCCTGGGTGTAGGTGCGACCCAGCAGCAGCACGCGGCACCCAGAGAACAACTGTTTGAGGCGGCCGGCAACCGGCAGCGTCAGCACCACGTCCCCGATGGCATCGGTGCGGCTGATGAGGAAGGTGCGACTCATGCGGCGGTGCGGGTTTTGAGCTTGGCAAATTTCAGGAACACGCCCCAGGCCGAAATTATGGCTATGCTCAGGCCGGCAAATCCATCTAGGAAGCCCAACCGCAGAAAATAGCCATGCACAAATTTCCACCAGGGTTTCAGCAGCAACTGGAACACGGAAACGTCGCGCCTGCCCCGGAGCCACAACTCCTCGGCGGCAATGCTGGTGAAGCGGTTGAGCTGCTGCACATGCTGCTCCACGGAGTGGTAGGAGTAATGCAGCGCGTCGCCGGCCAGGGGCAGCGGCGCGGGCTCACCGGCCGTCAGCTCGTACCGCTCGTGTAGCAGCAGGCCTTCCCAGCAGCCCAGACGACGGTCGTACAGCCGCAGTTTGCGGTCGGGGTACCAGCCGCCGTGGCGCACCCAGCTACCGCAGTAGTTGGTAAGCCTAGCCAGAGTGTAGCCAGCGCCCTGCCAGTTGGCTTTAGCGGCCTCAATGCTACAGCGCAACTCCTCGGTCAGCACTTCGTCGGCATCCAGCTGCAGTACATGGTGGTGCTGGGCTTGGGCAGTAGCATAATTTTTCTGCTCCACGTAGCCCTCGAAAGCGTGCTGAATTACCCGCGCGCCCAGTTGCCGACAGATGTCTACGGTCTGGTCAGTGGAGAAGCTGTCAATTACTACCAGCTCGTCGGCCACTGGACGGGCCGCTTCGAGGCAGCGGGCAATATTGGCTTCTTCATTGAAGGTGATGATGACGACGGACAGGGGAACCTGGGGCATAGCGCGGGCAAATATCGGGGTTTTGCGGCAGGCAGCGTAGCGGGTTACATTTTGGCTGATGCGTGCATTCACAGCTAGTATTGCTTCATTTCCTGACCATGCGGCTACCCCACTTTGCTTACTTGTTTGCAGGGCTGCTGCTCAGCAGCTGCGACGGTACATTAACGAGCTGGCTGCCGGCGGCTAGCTTCGACCCCATTGTTGGACAACGCCCGGTAAATCTGGCTCGGGTACTCGGACCCGATGTAACGCTTTTGGGCTCGGCCGACACGCTACGCCTGCGGATATCATTTGCGCCTGCTTCCGGCATCACCACCATCGTGGCGGCGGATAGCAGCCAGAACCCATTATATGTTCGGGCATTCCGCTTTCGAGGCTATTATTATCTGGTCGAAACTCTACCTGATGCCCGGCAATGGGTACACGCGGTACGCATCCGCAGAAATACAGTGCAGGGGCTCGGAACAGGTTTACTACAGATGGAGAATCTTAGCCACTTAGTGCAGCAAGGGCACTGGCCGGAGCTGGTACGCTACCGCAACGCCAAAAATGACAGCATCCGTCTGCGCTTCAGCAGGAAAACGCTGCGCACGTTCTTTGAAGCACAAGCCGATAGTTTACCCCTATACCGAATTCAGCCCCCTACCAAGCCTGAGGTTGTTCCGAGGGGTGTAGCGAATGGGCTTCCAGCTACTCCAACTTACTCGGTTTATCCCAACCCGGCTCAACTAGAGGCTACCGTAGAATTTGGCTCCAATGTCCAGCGCGTAATCCGGCTCTATACCACTGCCGGCGTCTTGTTGCATACCTACTCCACGTCCACTCATCAACTCACCTTTTCCGTTGCGCATCTACCAGCCGGCACCTATGTTTTGCGTGTGCTTACGGGCGCTGCCGGGGCAGCTGCTCCCCTCCGGTTGGTGGTAATGCACTAACAACACGCCGCTAACTCCACTCCTAGTGTTGCGTATAGTCAGCCGACTTACGCCCCTTCTATGACTACTCAGCAGCCTCTTCTCGCCCTGATTACGGGCGCTACCTCCGGTATTGGCAAAGTAACCGCGCTGGAGTTGGCCCGCCAGGGTTTCCACGTGGTGGTGCTAGCCCGCAATGCTGATAAAGCGGCCCAAACGCGCCTGGAAATTCAGCAAGTAGCTTGGCCCGGCCGCCGCGTAGATGTGCTGCTCTGTGATTTGTCGGACCTGAGCCAGGTACGGCGGGCGGCAGAGGAGTTCAACCAGCGCTACGCCCAGCTGGATGTACTGGTGAACAACGCCGGACTGGTATTTGGGACGGAGCGCGAAACCTCCGCCAACGGCCACGAAATGACGTTTGCCACCAACCACCTCGGCCCCTTTCTGCTCACCAGCCTGCTGTTCGATAAGCTGCAGCAGAGCCCGGCCGCCCGCATTGTGAACGTGGCTTCCATGGCTTACCAGTTTGCCAAGCCCGATTTCAATGACCTGGATGCTGCCCACCACTACTCCCCTATGCGGGCCTACGCCAACTCCAAGCTGTTCAATATTATGTTCACGCAGGAGCTGGCCCGGCGGTTGCGGCAGCGGGGCATCCACAACGTTACCACCAACAGTCTGCACCCCGGCGTAGTAGCCAGTAATTTCGGCAGTAACTCTACGTGGTTTACTCGGGCCTTTTATAAGGTAGCCGCACCGTTTATGACTTCTTCCGAGGATGGTGCCAAAACCAGCATTTATCTGGCTTCCGACCCCGCAGTAGCCCAAACCAGTGGTGGTTACTTTGTGAAGCAGCAACCGGAAGCCGTAAAATCCGGCTATAATACGCTGGAAAATGCCCGGCGTCTCTGGCAGGAATCCGAGCGGTTAGCAGGACAGCCGTTTCTATCAGAAGCCTAATGCCAGTGCTTCACTGCTAAGCAGCATTAATTACGTGTCTAGCCTCTATGGGCATGAGCGTACCGGCAAACAATTCAAGGGGTAGATGCGTTACGCAGGCAATTCATGTACCTACCTCTTTTTTGACTTTATATGGAACTTGGTATTAGCTCATTCGGTGAAGTAGCCCCAGCCCACGTAGCTGGCGGCGACACGGCGGCGGCCCAACGCACGCAGGAGCTGGTAGCGCTGGGCCGCCAGGCCGATGAGGCTGGGCTGGATGTGGTAGCCATTGGGGAGCATCATCGGGCCGACTACGTGGTGTCGTCGCCGGAGATGGTGCTGGCGGCTGTGGCAGCGGTTACCAGCCGCGTGCGGCTCAGCAGCGCCGTTACGGTGCTCAGCTCTACCGACCCAGTGCGCACCTTTCAGAACTTTGCCACGCTGGATCTACTCTCCAACGGCCGGGCCGAAATCATTGCGGGTCGGGGTTCCTTTATTGAATCGTTTCCGCTGTTCGGCCAGGATTTGAGCGACTACGATGCCCTATTCACTGAGAAGCTAGGTTTATTGCTGCAGCTCAATGAGCAGGAAGTAATTACCTGGCAGGGCAAGCTTCGGCCCGACATTGCGGGCAAGGGCGTGTATCCGCGGCCCCTGCAACCCAAGCTGCCCATCTGGATTGGCGTGGGCGGCACGCCTGCTTCGGCGGCCCGGGCCGGTTCTCTGGGCCTGGGGCTGACCATTGCCATTCTGGGCGGTGCGCCGGCGCAATACGTGTCATTTGCTGACCTGCACCGCCGGGCCGCCAAGCAGGCGGGCCACACCGGGGTGCTGCCCCTGTGCCTGAACTGCCATTTCCATCTGGCCGACACCTCTCAACAGGCCGCCGACGAGTTTTTCCCGGCCTACTCTCTGGTGATGAACCGCATTGGCCGGGAGCGGGGCTGGCCGCCCATGTCGCGGCAGCAGTTCGATTACCTACGTGGGCCGCAGGGGCCGCTGTTTGTTGGCACACCCCAGGAAGTTACTGAGAAGCTGGTCTATCTGCATGGCCTTTTCCAGAACACCCGCTTCATTGGTCAGTTGATGCTGGAAGGCATGCCCCACGAGGCGGTACTGCACTCCACTGCCCTATTCGGGCAAGTAGTGTCCCCGGCTGTGCGCGCCCGCCTGGGTGTGGGCGTGTAGGGTGCGCAGGCCCGGAAAATTTGTGTTATTTACTGCCGCCTGCCAACCCCGGCAGCGCGTATGGTCTGCCGCACCATGAATTATTCCGACTCGGAAACCCGCCAATGGGCCATGTTCCTGCACCTTTCCCTCCTAGCCGGAGTGCTCGTACCGGGGGCGGGGTTTATTCTGCCTATTATTCTGTGGCAGGTGAAGAAGAACGAATTGCCCGGTATTGATGCGCACGGCAAAATGGTAACCAATTGGCTGATCAGCGCGGTTATTTATGGGGCTGTATTCGGCCTACTCAGCTTCTTGCTTATTGGCCTGCCCCTGCTGGGTATTTTGGGTATAGTATCCATCGTGTTTCCTATCATCGGGGCTGTCAAGGCCAATGAAGGTATCCTTTGGTCGTATCCGCTGACCATCCGCTTTCTTTCATAGCGGCCCTCTTTACAAGCTCATCATAGCAAAAAACCCCGCCCGGCGCAGTGCCAGGCGGGGTTTTCTATGAAGGCTGTGGCCGCTTAGTAGCGGTACAGGTCTGATTTGAACGGACCTTCCACGGGTACTTTGATATAATCGGCTTGCTTGGGCGTCAGCTCGTCCAGCTCCACGCCAATTTTGGCGAGGTGAAGGCGGGCCACTTTCTCATCGAGGTGCTTAGGCAAGGTGTATACCTGGTTTTCGTACTTGTCGGCGTTCTTCCATAGTTCCAGCTGAGCCAGCGTCTGGTTAGTGAACGAGTTCGACATAACGAACGAAGGGTGGCCGGTAGCGCAGCCCAGGTTTACCAAGCGGCCTTCCGCCAGGATGATTACCTCTTTGCCGTCGATGGTGTAAATATCTACCTGGGGCTTCACCGTATCCTTGGTGTGGCCGTAGTTTTTATTTAGCCACGCCATGTCAATCTCATCATCGAAGTGGCCGATGTTGCAGACAATGGCTTTGTCCTTCAGGGCCCGGAAGTGCTCCTCCCGGATAATGTCGCAGTTACCGGTAGTGGTGATGACGATGTCGGCGCGGGGAATGGCGTTTTCCATCTTCTTCACCTCGAAACCGTCCATAGCAGCCTGCAGAGCGCAAATGGGGTCAATTTCGGTTACGATAACGCGGGCACCAGCACCGTTCAGTGAGGCTGCCGTACCTTTTCCTACGTCGCCGTAGCCAGCCACAACTGCTACTTTGCCGGCCATCATTACATCGGTAGCCCGACGGATAGCATCCACAGCCGACTCTTTGCAGCCGTATTTATTATCAAACTTCGACTTGGTTACCGAGTCGTTGATGTTGAAGGCGGGCATGGGCAAGGTGCCGGCTTTCACCCGCTCCAACAGGCGCAGCACGCCCGTAGTGGTTTCTTCCGAAATGCCTTTGATGCCGGCGGCCAGCTCAGGGTACTGGTCCAGCACCATGTTGGTCAGGTCGCCGCCATCATCCAGAATCATGTTCAGGGGCTGGCGCTCTTCGCCGAAGAACAGCGTCTGCTCAATGCACCAGTTAAAGTCCTCCTCGCTCAGGCCTTTCCAGGCATACACCGGAATACCAGCGGCGGCAATGGCCGCAGCGGCGTGGTCCTGCGTGGAGAAGATGTTGCACGACGACCAAGTAACATCGGCGCCCAGCTCAATGAGGGTTTCGATGAGCACGGCCGTTTGAATGGTCATGTGCAGGCAGCCGGCAATGCGCGCGCCTTTCAGCGGCTTGCTGTCACCATACTCTGCCCGCAACGACATGAGGCCGGGCATTTCGGCTTCAGCGAGGCGGATTTCCTTACGGCCCCACTCAGCGAGGCTCATGTCTTTTACTTTGTACGGAACGTAGGCCGTGGTCTTGGTCTCCATCAGTCAGATACAGTGGTGAAGTAGTCGGATTCTAACCGCAAAGATACTCGATTTGTTAGCCTTTTTATTTCCGGGCAACGGGCAGAAGCTGGACACAAAAAAGGCTGCCCGGATATTTCCGGGCAGCCTTCGTGCTAGTACTGAGCAAGTGGTGCTAGTTATTTTGCAAAATAACTGCTTTGGGCTGCTGCTCGGCCGCTACTCCGGCGCCGGCAATGCCTCGCACCAGAATTGTATAGATTTTGCCGGCCTCATAGTTTTTAGTACCCGTTCCCGACCCTGATCCATCGCCTACGGTCAACAGAACCGGGCGTGGAGTGCCGGCACTCGTAATGGTGAGGGTTGGCGAGCCAGCGTTGATGGCGAAAAAGGCAGAGGCCGTTCCGAAGGCGACGTCTGGAGTAACATCAGTGCCAGGCGTACCTGGAACAGCCGATGGCACCGTTAACCGAACCGGAGAAGGCGCGCCTACTGCTAAGTGTACCAATCGGATCTTAGCTTGATTAGCGGCCGGAGCGGTCAGGTCGTCGGTAACAGACAGCAACTCGGCGCTACCGATAGAGGCCGTAGGCGAGTACACGAATACGGAGTAGCTCTGGTCTTTGGCCACGGCCAGCGTGCGGCTGACTACCGTAGTGCCGGTACCGTTGACAATACGCAGCTGAGGGGAGCCTACGTTGACGCCGAGGTAGCCGCTGTTTTGCGTGTACGTGAGCGAGCTGCCCTGCTGACTATCAAACACCGGTGTTATGGCGGCTGTGGCGGCCGCAGCCGCATGCACTACTACTACCTTGCCTTGGTCGGGTGCGGGCGTGTTGTTATTGTCATCATCATTGCCACAGGCTGAGAAAGCCAGAGCAGCCGGCAGAGCGGCCAATAAAACGGCCGGACGGAAAAGCGAAGTCAGGGTTTTCATAAGCAGGAAGTAGGTGAACTGAGTGCCTCAACGAAGCCCTGACTGCTTTTGTTGGATGAGCCTTAAAACTTTTGCTCGATGAATTGCACTTTTTTGTCGTCCAAACACTTAGCTCTTTGACTATATAGACCGTAGTTTTGCCTTCATGCCTCACACCCAACTGTCTCGTGTTTCCGGCGGTTTACGCCGCTTTACTTTAGTTGCCGCTTGCTCGTTGGGAGTATCCCTGGCGGCTCAGGCTCAGCAGACTACCACCGTGTTGCGTTTGGCACCCGAGGACGTTAGCCGCGGACTGAATGGCCCCCAGAAAAACTTCTTTTTCACTACCGGTGCCGGCACTGCCAACGACGATTACCAAAGCGCCGGCTTTTTCGGACAGCGCCTACGGCCTTACCTTGCCGGCAACCAGGAAGCCTTGGACAACCTGAACCGTTACCGCCGGCAGAAGTGGATGTATCTGACTGAGCGTCTAACGTTTGTGGGCGCGGTAGGCTTGTACGGCCAGCAGGTGCTTGCGCATACCGAGAAGGAAGAATATTTTAATACTACACAGCAGGCTGCGGTGGGCTTAGCGGCCTTTAGCCTCCTGAGCAACGTGCTTATTAGCCGCCACACCAACTCGCACCTCCAGCGGGCCATTGAGGCGCATAATACGGGGGTACCGGCGGCCCGCACTGGTGTGCTGCAGCAAATGCGGCCTAGCACGGTGGGGCTGGCTGCCAGCCGTAACGGGCAGCCGCTACTCGCCCTAAGCTGGAACCTACGCTAATACCTTTCTTGTTTTCCGGATATTCCGGGGCCGTTTTCGGGGTAGCTTCTCTGTAGGGAGCTGCGCACCGAAATACGGGCCCGGAATATTCTTTTTTCACTGTACCACAGCTGGCCGGACGCTGCCAGGAAATATCAGTTGCGTATTTCCTGCTTACGTTTGAGTATGCTTTTCGCCCAGGCCGGCGCAGAGGATCGTCCGGAGCCGGCCTGTTTTTCGTAGGAACCCTACATGGAATACCCGCTGCCCACGGCGGCTCGGCAATACGTTGCCAAGCACCTGCACGATGACCCCGCCCAACTAGCCCTGCAAGCCCGCCGCTACCCTGGCCTGCCCGTCCCCGACCTTATCCGGCAGATTCAGGCCCGCCAGAAGGCCCGCACCAAGCTGCCCGACTGGGCCGAGAATCCGGAGCTTATCTTCCCCCCCACCCTTTCGGTGGAACAGGCCTCCTCGGCCCGTACAGCTGCTTTTAAAGCCTCACTGGTGAATGGGCAACGCCTGGCCGACTTAACCGGGGGCTTTGGGGTGGATGCGGCCCACTTCGCCGCGGCGGTGCCCGAGGTGCATTATGTGGAGCGCAACGCGGCCCTGGCCGAGGTAGTGCGCTACAACCTGGCGCAGCTGGACATCAGCAACGTGCAGTGCCACACCGGCGACGCCGTACAGTTTCTGCGCAACACGCCCGATACCTTCGACTGGCTGTACCTGGACCCCGCCCGCCGCGACACGGCCGCCAAGAAGATTTTCCGGTTGCAGGACTGCGAGCCGGACATTCTGCGCCTGATGCCCCTGCTGCTGCATAAAAGCCGCTGCGTACTGCTGAAAACCTCACCCATGCTGGATATTGAGCAGGCCATTCTGGAGCTGCGGCAGGTGCGGCGGCTGTGGGTGGTAGCCGTGGATAATGAGTGTAAGGAAGTGCTGTATGAGTTGGGCCCTGAACCCGCCGTTGACCCCGAGCGGTTCACGGTGAACCTGCTCCGCAACGGGCAGCAACAGGAGTTTCGGTTGAACCGGGCCCGGGAAACCCGCGCCATTGCCCGCTACGCTGAGCCCCGCCAATACCTTTATGAGCCCAACGTAGCCGTGTTGAAAGCGGGAGCCTTCAAGAGTATAGGTACGGCCTTCGAGATGCTGAAGCTGCACCAACACAGCCACCTGTACACGTCCGACGCATTGCGAACCGACTTTCCGGGCCGGATTTTCCGCATCCGGGCAGTGGAGAAGTACGACGGGGCAGCCCTGCGCGCCCACCTCGGCCCCGACAACCGCGCCCACGTCACCACCCGCAACTTCCCCGACTCCGTGGCGGAGTTTCGGCACCGCACCGCCATCAAAGAAGGTGGGGAACTGTACTTATTCGCTACCACCAACCTGGAAGGTAAGCTCATGGTGCTGGTGTGCGAGAAGCTGTGAGTTGGTGAAATGGTGAGTTAGTGAGTTTGACGTTCAGGTCGCGCAGTTAACGCAAGCAAAACGTCAAACTCACTAACTCACCACCTCACCGTGCCGGGCTGGTCCATTTGCTGCCTCTGATGCGGAAGCGCCAAGGCAAAGCGGCGTCCTCCCCGGCATAATCGATGCCCACGCGGGGGGACGCCAGGATGTCGGCCTCGGCTACTGGCTCGTGGTGATCTTCCAGCCAGATGGTGGGTCCGGTCAGGTCGAGGCCGTAGTGGGCGGTGCTGATGCCCAGGGCTTGAGTAAGCAGGCCGGGGCCGCTGGTAAGATTACGCTGCACCTGCGGCAGCCCCCGGCGCAGCAGCATTTCGGCCGCACCTTCGGTAGGTTCCAAGCCCCGAATCAGCACGGCATCGGCTTTGCCAGCTTCATTGGTGATAATGTTGAACAGAGCGTACCGGCCGTACACCAAGTATACATAGGCCACTCCGCCGGGCTGATACATGATTTGGGTGCGGGCCGTGTAGCGGCCCAGGTGGGAGTGACAAGCCTGGTCGTTTTCGTGGGCGTAGGCTTCGGTTTCCGTGATGCGGCCGCCAGTGAGCACCCCACCGATGCGGGTGTACAGGTATTTACCTAGTAGCTCCCGGGCAATCTGCACAGGGTTGGGGCGACGGTAGAAATCCAGGGGAATTATAGCCATAGTTCGGCAGAGGATAAGGATGAGTAGCCATCTATACGAGGTATTGCCTACCTTTGCCGCTGTAAAGGTGGCCGGACCCCGATTGGGGGGCGAGGCTGAAAAGGGAATCCGGTTGAAATCCGGAGCTGTCCCCGCAACTGTACGCTTCATGAGTCGGCGCGTCATCACCGGCCACTGTTTCTGCCCCGGCTGCCCCAGCGGCGGCCGTTGAAATGGGAAGGCGACGCGCCCGGAGCAAGCCAGGAGACCTGCCTTTGCAATTCCTATGTTCAGCGCTTTCGGAGGAAGGGCGGAGAATGAAACCAGTGGCGGAGCCCAGGCTGCGCGGAGTACCCTTCTGTTTTCGGCCTCGACTTCGGGGGTCAGCTGCTAAAAGCCAGTTGAGCAACGAGGTTTTGAACTGAATTTTTCGAGTGCGAAAATTTGGTTCGGAAGATGCGTTTTGCGGTTTTAGTGCGTGGTGGCCTGCTGGGCCGGCTGGCTGGCGCGGTGTTGCTGCCTACCTCGGCCGCAGCCCAAGCTGGCCTACTGCCCGACACGGCCCGGGTGCAGCACCTACCCACGGTGCGCATCCCCGGCGTGCGGATAGAGCGGTTTGCCGTAGGAAGCCGCCGCTTCGCCCTCGATTCGCTGGCCCTCACCACCTACCGCACCGGCACGCTGACCGATGTGCTCAGTGCGCGCACGGCCGTCTACCTGAAAAACTACGGCCCCGGCCAACTGGCTTCTATCACGTTGCGGGGCACCTCGGCCCGGCATACGGCCGTGCTCTGGAACGGCTTCAACATTAACTTACCCAGCCTGGGCGAGGCCGATTTTTCCCTGCTACCCGTCAGCGGCTTTACTCAGGCTGATGTGCAACTGGGCCCGGCCGCCGCTACCTACGGCAACGGGGCCATTGGGGGCACGGTGCTGCTGTCGTCGGATGCGAAATGGGGCGCAGGCTGGCGCGGCGCAGTCCAGGCTGAGTACGGCAGCTTCGGGCTGGGGGCGGGCACAGCGGAGGCCGCCTTCAGCAACCAGAAAATAGCAGTGCGCACCAGCCTGCTGTACCGGGAAGCTGCCAACAACTTTGCCTATCACACCCAAGAAGCCCGGGGCCGCGTGCGGCAGCGCCAGGAAAACGCTGCCCTCCGCCAGGCCAGCCTCAGCCAGGAGGTAACCCTGCGCCTGGGCCAGCGCAGCGAAGTGGCCCTGGCCGCCTGGCTTACCGATGCCGACCGCCAGATTCAGCCCGGTATTGGCACCAACAACACTCACGCCGAGGAACGGGACCAGAGCCGCCGCCTTACGGGCAGTTACCGCTACGTGAGCCAGCGCCACGAGTGGACTGCCCGCGCCGCCTGGTTTGAGGACGTACTTAACTACCGCGACGACGTGAGCGGGCTCAGCGAATCACGGGTACGCACCAGTCAGGCGCAGGCCGAGCACACCTGGAACGTGGCGCCCAACGCCTCGGTGCGGCTGGGAGGCGAAGCACAGCACTTTGCGGCTCAGGTAGATGGTTACGGCAGTCAGCCCCGCACCGAAAACCGCTACTCCGGCTTTGCCCTGCTCCGCTATGACCCACGCCCCCGGTTGCGCCTTTCCCTAAACCTGCGCCAGGCCGTGCTGCCGGGCCGCCGCCCGCCACTCACCCCTACACTGGGAGCGGAATGGCTGGCACTGGAAGCGGGGCCGCATACCCTCACGGCCAAAGGCAGCGCCTCCCGCAGCTACCGGGCCCCCACCCTCAATGAGCGGTACTGGCGGCCCGGCGGCAACCCCACCTTATTGCCCGAGGAAAGCCTGGGCTACGAGGGTGGGCTGGTACACATCTTTACGGCGGCTCCGGCCCATTTGCGCCTGCAAACGGAACTGACAGGCTACCGGCAGCTGGTGGATAACTGGGTGCAGTGGACGCCGGGAGCCACGTACTGGTCGCCGCGGAATTTGCGGCAGGTACGCGCCCAAGGACTGGAGGCCAGCACCCAGCTGGGCTGGCAGCCGGGAGCCTACCGCCTGCAGACGCGGGCCAGCTACGGCTTTACGCAGTCGGTGAAAACGCAGGGTGTGGCTTCTGACGCCGACCCAGTGGGGCGGCAGCTGCCCTTTGTACCCCTGCACACAGCCGCTTTCAGCACCGACCACACCTGGCATGGCTGGCAGCTCAGTACCACCCTCACGTTTACCGGCTACTGCTACACCGATGCTTCCGCCACGGATTATCTGCCCAGCTACTGGCTGCTGAACGCCGCGCTGGGCCGCACCCTGGCCGTGCGGCCCGACTGGCGCCTGCAGGTGCTAGCCCAGGGTTACAACCTCGCCAACACCGCCTACCAAAGCTACCAGAACCGCGCTATGCCGCTACGTAGTGGCAGCCTGAGTTTGCGGGTGCTGTGGCGCTAACCTCCCGACATTTTTTCTACCTGTTTTTCTACTATGAAGCACTCCTCCCCTTTCGCCAGCCTAAGCAGCCGCCTGCTACTGGGCAGCGCCACCGCCCTGGGCCTGCTGGCCTGCGACCCAAACGACAACCCTCAGCCGGTTGAGCAGCCCATCGTAACCAGCACCGTGTTTGTGGTGAACGAAGGCAACTTCCTGCGCTCCAACGCCGACATCAGCCTATTCAGCAAAGCCAGCGGCACGGTAACCAACAAAGCCCTGTTCAATGCGGCCAATGGCAAAGCCCTTGGCGACATAGCCCAGAGCATGGCCATTCAGGACAGCCTGGGCTACATTGTGGTGAACAACAGCAATAAGCTGGAAGTAGTATCCCTGGCCAAGTTTCGGTCGAAGGCCACGGTAACGGGCCTGAAGCTGCCGCGCTATTTCGCGCCGGTTTCCTCAACAAAAGGTTATGTAACGGAGACCGTGAAGTACGACGGCTCCAATGGGCAGGTATCAGTCATCAACCTCACTACCAACACCATTACCAAAACTATTGCCGTGGGGGTAGAGCCTGAGCAACTGCTGGTGGCCGGCTCCCGCCTGTACGTAACCAACAGCGGCGGCAACACGGTAACGGTTATCAATACCACCACCGATGCCGTGGAAGGCACCATTACAGTGGGCGACTCGCCCAACAGCCTGGCCCAGGACCGGGACGGCAACGTATGGGTGCTGAGCGGGGGCAAAGGAGTCTACAATCCTAATTTCTCTTTGCTGACCAAAGGCAGCCTCGCCAAAATTGTACCTGGTCAGCTTACCGCCACTTCCCGGGAATTCGATTCCAGCCAAAGCTCTCCGGGGCGCCTGACTATCAATGGTGCCAAAAACCAGCTGTACTACACTTACAAAGGCGGAGTGTACACGCTTGGCACCACCGATGCTGCTCTGCCAACTACCCCGCTCATCCGGCGCAGCTTCTACGGCTTAGGGGTTGACCCCCAGGACGGCACGATTTACGGTGCCCGGGCCTCCTTCACGACCACCGATAAGGTAATTCGTTACCGCACCACTGGCGCGCCCATTGATTCGTTTACCGTGGGGGTAGGCCCCAACGGATTCGTTTTTTACTAGCCCTGTTTTTCTGAGCTTTGAAAACCCCGATGCAGCTTCGGCAGCGTCAACGAAAAGGCCCGTAACCATGGTTACGGGCCTTTTTGTTGCTATCTGGCGCAGAAGTCGACTAGTCAGCCAGGCCGTCGTTGTTACGGTCTTTCCGGTCAGTGGCGGCTTCGTACTGCTGGCGGCCGGTGGGGCCGGCGGCAGTGTCGCGCACCATGCCTGAGGTAGCCGAATCAGCCGATACAGAGGCGTTTTGATGCCGGGCCGGGTCGAGGCTTTTTTCGGAGCCGCGCTCCACGTTGGTGTCTCCGCTGTCGGAGCCCGTGTTGCAGGCCGATACGAAGGAGACAAGCAGGGCGGCTACGGCCAAGGAGCGAAAAGCAAGGAGCGTTTTCATACGTCTGGGGGAAGTTGGAGGAGCTGTAAACTATTTGGGCTGTACGGCTGACCGCCGCGCTGGTTTTTACGTAACAGGACTTGAGCTTTTCCTACCGCAACCATTTCGCCACAACTCAGTCTATTTTGTTCCTATGCTTCACGCCGACCCATAGCTGGCCCCGCCTATATCCTTCCCCGGTTTGTATGCGGCCAACGGTTACCTTTGCTTGCCTGGACCTGCTTACATGACCCGAGCTACCTCTTCCCGCTTTACCCCGTCCCACCCGTTCCTGCGGAAAACAGCCTGGCTGGCTGGCAGTAGCGCCTTACTGGCTTTGCTGCTGATTGCGTATCTGTACGGCGTTCAGGACCAGTTCTTCAGTCGATTTTTTGGCGCTTTTTTCGTATTTTTCTGGCTACTGGCTGTTACGTTTCTAGGAGTAGTTCCCTTCGTGAATTGGGCAGCCGCCAACTGGTTTGGGAAGCAATGGGCTGAGGACGCGCCAACCGTGCGCCGCCCCAAGCCCGCCGCTTCTCCACCATCTACTCGTACATCCACGCGTACCGCACCGCGGTTGAACTCAACTCAACATCCGTGAAAACGACGCTCCTGCACATCAAAAACATGGTTTGCCCACGCTGCATTGATGCCGTGCGCAACCTCCTCGAACAAGCTGGCTACCGCCCCACCGACGTGTCGTTGGGTCAGGCCCAGCTCGACCAAAGCACTCCCGCCGACCCCGTATCCGTAGCGCCCATGCTGCGCGAAGCCGGTTTCGACGTGATTATGGGCCGGGCCGACCAGCTGACGGAGCAAATCAAGACGGCCTTGGTGGAATACCTGGAGCACCTGCGCACGGCGCGCATGCCCTTAACTACCTCGGCCTTCCTCACCGACCGTTTTGCAGCTACTTACTCCCACCTGAGCAAGGTATTCTCGCGCACGGCCAACCTGACCATTGAGAAATACCTTATCCGGCTGAAAATTGAGCGGGTGAAGGAAATGCTCAGCTACAATGAAATGACGCTCAGCGAAATTGCCGAGCACATGCGCTACAGTTCCGGCCAGCACCTGAGCAACCAGTTCCGGCAGGTAACCGGCCACTCCGTGAGCGAATTTCGCCGGGACCTGATGCCCCGCCGCCTCTCGCTGGACCAACTGGCCTAGCCAGCGGCTACCATTCCTGAAAAGCAGGCCGTTCAGCAGCAGCTGGGCGGCCTGCTGCCGTTATGGGCATACAATCGTACGTACTCGGCCCGGGTTTTGTATAACTCAATGGGCCATGCGGCAGTATTGTTGTGTAGTTGTTCGCTCCACAGTAATACGGCCGCCTATGCGCTCTTTTCTTCTTTTTCCGCTCGGCCTTAGCCTGCTGGCTGCCCGGCCAGCCCACAGCCAGCACCAGCACCACCAACCTACTCCGGCCACTGATACCACGCGTCGCTCGGCTCCCGTCCCCAGCCAGCATGCCGGCCATGATATGGGCACACCCGGCACGGCCCTTCCTGATACTACCCGGCAGGCCCGTGCTGGCGCTCAGCACGCTGGTCATGATATGAGCGGCATGCAGCATGGGGGCAGTATGGCCGGGATGGAGCAGATGAGCCACGCCTACTCGCGTAGCTTACCTATGAACCGCAACGGCTCCGGCACCGCCTGGAACCCCGACAATACGCCCATGTTTATGTGGATGCACCACAAGGGTGCCTGGATGGTGATGAATCACGGGGCCGTGAACGTGCGCTACACCCGCCAGAACATCGGGCGCGGCAGCGGGCAGCGGGGCGGCAGCACCTTCGATGCGCCCAACTGGTTTATGACTATGGCGCAACGCCGCATCGGGCAGAAAGGTCTGCTCAACCTCACGGCCATGATTTCTCTCGACCCGCTCACGGAAGGCGGCAATGGCTACCCCTTGCTGTTTCAGAGCGGAGAGGCATATAAAGGCCAACCTTTAGTGGACCGCCAGCATCCCCACGACCTGTTCTCGGCCCTGAGCGTGGCCTACACGCATGCTATTTCTGAGGATGTGGACGTGACGGCCTATCTGGGTTACCCCGGTGAGCCGGCCATCGGGCCGGTGGCCTTCATGCACCGTATTTCGGCCATGCCCAACCCTGATGCCGCGCTGGGCCACCACTGGCAGGATGCTACGCACATCACCTTCGGCGTGGCCACGCTGGGCGTGCGCTACAAGCAGTTCCGGCTGGAGGGCTCCAACTTTACGGGCCGGGAGCCAGATGAGCACCGCTACGGCTTCGACCGACCCCGGGCCGACTCCTGGGCCGGCCGCTTAAGCTGGAACCCAACCGGGGCGCTGGCATTGCAGGTTTCCCGCGCCACCATCAAGCGCCCCGAAGAGCTGCACCCCGACGAGGACGTGAAGCGCACCACGGCCTCCGTCATCCAGAGCAGCCAGTGGGGCGAGTACCGCTTTATCACCTCGGCCCTAGTGTGGGGCCTTAATCAGCACGTAGAGGCTGATGGGCACAGCCACGGCGAGGCCTCGCACTCGGTGCTGGCCGAAACCAATGTGCAGTTGGGCAAGCCCGCCGTGTACGGCCGCTACGAGTTCGTGCAGAAATCCAATGAGGAGCTGCAAATTCCGCTATTCGGGCCGGCCGATGAGCCCCTCACGGCCCAGTACAACGTGCATGCCCTCACGCTGGGTGCCAACTACCGCGTGGCCCAACTGGCCCGCACCGACCTCACGCTGGGGGCCCAGGCCACCGTATACCGCCCCGACCAGGATATTCGCTACTACTACGGCTCTACGCCCGTGTCGGCGCAGGTGTATCTGCGGCTGAATCCCTCGTTAATGCGGATGAACGGGCGGTAAACCGTTGTCCGTTGCCTGTTGTCAGTTGTTAGTGCAGTGCCATCACCGAGCAAATGACAACTGATAACTGACAACAGGCAACTGAACGCCGTACCTTTGCGGGCACCTTTGCCGCCGGTTGGCGGTTGTTGTCCCCGTGTCGTCTTCTGCCCAGCCCCGCATCCTACTCATTACCCCGCCGCTCACGCAGCTCAATACGCCCTACCCGGCCACGGCCTACCTCAAGGGTTTTCTGGGCGGGCGGGGCTACCACGTAACCCAGGCCGATTTGGGTTTGGAGCTGGTATTGCAGCTGTTTTCGCGGGCCGGGCTGGCACGGGTGTTTGCCGAAATAGAAGCGGGCGGCTTTGAGTTGAGCGACAACGCCCGACGGATGCTGCGGCTTAAGAACAGCTACCTGAGCACGGTGGAGCCGGTTATTCGGTTTCTGCAGAACAAGGACACTACCCTGGCCCCGCGCATCTGCCACAGCCGGTTTCTACCCGAGGCCAGCCGCTTTGACAACGTGGCCGACCTGGAAACTGCCTTCGGCACGATGGGCCTCACCGACCAGGCCCGTCACTTGGCCACGCTCTACCTCGAAGACCTGGCCGACCTCATCAAGGAAACCGTGGGTCCGCAGTTCGGCTTTTCGCGCTACGCCGAGAAGCTGGCTATGTCGGCCACCTCGTTTGATGCCCTGCACGAGGCTCTGCAAGCCGCCCCCAATCTGCTTGACCGGATGCTGCTGGAGCTGCTTGATAAGCTACTGGAACGCGCCCAGCCCGACATTGTGGGTTTCACGGTGCCCTTCCCCGGCAACCTGTACGGAGCACTGCGGCTGGCTCAGCGCGTGAAGCAGCTTCGGCCCGGCACCTATACCAGCATGGGCGGCGGCTACCCCAACACCGAACTGCGGACCATTCGGGAGCCCCGCTTTTTCGACTACATCGACTTCCTGACCCTGGATGATGGCGAAGGGCCCTGGCTGCGGCTGCTGGAGGCGCTAGGCGGTGAGTTATCAGGTAACCAGACTTTACTGGCAACCGCCAGCCAGCAACCAACAATTCCCAACTGCAACCTAACAACTGACAACCAGCAACTAACAACTAGAAACCTCCAACGCACCTTCCTGCGCAATGCGGCGGGTGAGGTCGAGTACGTGAATCACCCTTCGCCCGATATTCCGCATCCGGAGGTAGGCACACCGGATTACTCGGATTTGCCGCTGACGGAGTATTTGTCGGTGATTGAGGTGCTGAACCCCATGCACCGGCTCTGGAGTGATGGGCGCTGGAACAAGCTCACCATTGCCCACGGCTGCTATTGGAAACGCTGCTCCTTCTGCGACGTGACCCTGGACTACATTGCCCGCTACGAAACGGCCCCGGCCGCGCTGCTGGTGGACCGCATTGAGCAGATTATTGCCCAGACCGGCCAAACCGGCTTCCACTTCGTGGATGAAGCCGCCCCACCCCTGGCCCTGCGTGATTTGGCCGTGGAGCTGCTAAAGCGGCGCGTAAGCATTACCTGGTGGGGCAATATCCGCTTCGAGAAAACCTTCACGCCCGACTTATGCCGGCTGCTGGCGGCCAGCGGCTGCATAGCCGTGAGCGGGGGCTTGGAAGTGGCGTCCGATAGGTTACTGGCGTTGATGGAGAAGGGCGTGACCATTGCCCAGGTGGCCCGCGTGACGGATGGCTTCACCCAGGCGGGCATTATGGTGCACGCCTACCTGATGTATGGCTTCCCCACCCAAACCGCCCAGGAAACCGTGGATTCGCTGGAAGTGGTGCGCCAGCTGTTTCAGGCCGGCATTGTGCAGAGCGGCTACTGGCACCGGTTTTCGATGACGGCCCACTCGCCGGTTGGCAAGAACCCCGCGAAGTACCAGGTAGCCGCCGTAGGCCCTGAGCCCGGCGCCTTTGCCTGGAATGACCTGTGGCACGACGACCCCACCGGCACCGACCACGAGCAGTTCGGTCCGGGCTTGGCCAAAGCTCTCTACAACTACCTGCACAGTGTGGCCCTGCAGGAGCCGCTCAGCTTCTGGTTTGATTTCCGGGTGCCCAAAACCACCGTGCCCCGCCACCTTATCAGCCAGGCGTTGCAGGAACCCGCCAAGCCGGATGCCAGCCGCCCCAACAATCGGCTGTTCTGGCTGGGCAATGCGCCCGAGCTGCGCTACGAGCCAGGCCGCAAGGGGCAGCGGGCCGTGCTTACGTTTTATGAGCAGGCCGAGGATTTTGAAGTAACCGTGCCGGCCACGCTCGGCCCTTGGCTGCACGCCCTCTTGACCGGCCTGGCCAACGACTATGACACTAAAGTCTTGGTTAAAGACGCCGCCGCTTCCTACCCTAGCGGCGGCCAGCCCTGGGAGCAGTTTCTGATGTCGGCGGGGTGGCAGCTGCTGCGAGAGAAGGGTCTGCTAGTACTGTAAACTGCGCGTGTTAGTGCTGCTGCAGCCATTGTAGTAAGTCGGGCCAATACCCGGCAGCTGGTTGGGGCCATTGCCACTGCCCATCAGGGCGGCTGCGGCCGGGCAGCAGAAAGTTGGGCGTGGCGCCTGGGAACACCCGTACGTAGGTACCCCGGCGTTGGCCCAGTGCCGGGCGCAGGCGCCGCACACTCACTGGCACCTGCGCGGCCGTATCCAGGGCCGCATACAATGCCAGAACCGGAATTCGTTGCTGATTGAATACGTAGTAGGGCCGTGCTTGCTCGCGGGTAATAACCGGTACGCCTTCCAGCACAGCAAAAGCCGGCGTGGGCTGCTGCCGGGCGGCGGCGGCTACTGCCAGCCCTCCGGTTGCGCGGCCCCAGTAGCCCACCTTGCCGGAATCAACGCCAGCCTGGCGGCGCACCGCTGCCAGGGCTGTTGCCCCTGCCATGCCGGCCACCGAATCAGGGTCGGAGGCGGAGAGAGGAACCACTACCGCAGCTACCCCATGCCGGGCCAGGTAAGTGGCACGTTGAGCCGCCGCCGCCGCCGTGGCTGGCGTTGCCAACAGCACCAAGGCCGGATGTTGGGGCAGGGTGTCATCGGGCAGCAGCAGGCGTAGCCGTTGGGTGCCCCCTACCGCTTGCACCCGGAAGCCACGCGGGGCGGCCTCGCCCCGACGGGCCCACACAAAATCAGCTTGCAGACTGTCCCAGGTCAATACACCCCGCAAAAAATCACCTTCGCGCACGGCCTGTATTTCAATACCGCCACCAGCATTAGCTTGCTCCAGGCGCAGTTGAGGAGCTTGGTAGCTGGTGCGGGTAGCTGCGAAGCCCAGACCGGGCAACTGGGGAAAGTCAATTTCAGCCTCTAGTTTGCCTGGACTGACCTCCCGCAGCTCCATTGTCACCCGCAACTCACTGCCTTGGTAGGTGATGGGCCCCTCGTAGTGACCAGTAGGCGGTGGTACCGTTGCTGCTTCCTCCGAGCCGGGGCTGCCGGAACAAGCAGCCACCAATTCGAGGCCGGCGCCAATCAGCCCCCAACATGCCACAAGGCGCAACAACCGGGTAAGATGCAGAGGCAACAAGCAAGTGGGGCTAGGGTGATGAAGAAGCCGGTTGAGCGGCGAATATAGCCGGCTAGTTTAAAGGCCTTTGCGCAGAATCAAGTCCCGCTGCACATCGGAGCCGATGATAAACGTGTGCTCCCCGGCCGGCTTGAAACCAAACCGCTGGTAAAATTCCCGGGCCCGCTCGTTTTTCTCCCATACGCCCAGCACCACGGCCCGGCACCCCTGCTGGCGGGCCTCTTCTATGGCCCGCCGCATCAGGGCTGCGCCCAGGCCGGTACCAATCCAGTCCTCCTCCACGTACAGCCGCTCAATTTCCAGGCGCTTTTCGGGTGTTTTGGCTGAGTCGAGGCCCAGGCGAGAATCCACGTTGAGTTTGGCGTAGCCTACCACCTGCTGCACCAGTTGGGCAAGCAGGAATACCGTATTGGGGTCCTGAAGCTCCGCCAGCTGGAGCTCCGGGCCAAAGGTAGCGGCCTCGTAGGCGGCCATGTCCTCCGGGCGGTTTTGGGTGGCATAGGTGGCATGAAACAGGCGCTGACCCAGTTCGGCCAGTTGCGCGGCGGTAGCGGCAGTGCGCTTGGCCACGAGTATTTGGAGCGGAGACGACATAATCTGGATACCCCTATCTGACAGGTGGGCCCGCAAAGGTAGTGCGGTTTAATCCACGGTATCGTTACCGCGCCGCTCACGCCAGCCGTAGCGTAGCATCATTACCGCTGCTACCAGCATAATCAGGTAAATAACCAGTTGAGTGGAAGCAACAGCATCGGCCCCAAGACGCTGGTATGTATCATATACCACGTACAGCCGCAGTGCTACGCCCAATAGCAGCAGAAATCCGGCAAGCAAAAACAACAACCCAACCAAACGGCGGGTGGTGGGAGGAAGTGGCCAAGCCATAGGAAAGCACATGTGAGGTACGCACGCGAATCAGCGCGCCAGAAAAGCCAGGGTAATATACAGCACCCAAGTTAGGCGGCCAGATCCTACTGCCTTCCGATACGCAAGCAGTTGGATTTTGATTTTCTGCCCGTACTTTTGCTTTACTTCAGAAGCGGGAGTAGCTCAGTTGGTAGAGCATCAGCTTCCCAAGCTGAGGGTCGCGAGTTCGAATCTCGTTTCCCGCTCACTGTAAATCAGCCATCCGGACCCAGGTCTGGGTGGCTGATTTGCGTTTGGTGCCGGTGCTTGGTGGCGGCTCCGGCCGTTTGGGTTGCTTAGCTGGGCAGTGCTGCTACGGGCTTGTTTGCTGGATGCAGTACTATGGTGGCTGCTCTGTTTAGCCTGAACAGTAGCATTACCCCTGGCTTTTTAGGTATAAATCCGGGCGTTTTTTGCGGGAAATACGGCGTCCACTCTCCGCCCGTATCAGGTATACAAGGACTAGGCTCGCCACCTGCTTTCGTGCCAGTGACATGGAGCGTTCTGGCAGTTAAGCCACTTGCAGGGTGTAAGCTGGGCAGTGGTTATTCGGCAACGAAATCCTTGGGAATGAAAGACGTAGAAATTTGGGGCGGAGTAGAATGCACCTGCCGGCGAATAGGAGACTCGTATTCGGATCAACTTACGCGCAGTGGCCACCGCACCCGAATTTCGGACCTGGACCGGTTTGCGGAACTGGGGCTGCGCACATTGCGCTACCCAGTGCTCTGGGAACACGTAGCCCCCACCAGCCTCGACCAGCCCGACTGGCGCTGGTCTGATAAGCGTTTGGCCCGGCTGCAAGCGTTGCGCATTGAGCCCATTGTAGGATTGGTACACCACGGAAGCGGCCCCCGCTACACGGCCCTCCACCACCCAAGCTTTGCCACTGGCCTAGCCCGCTACGCAGGTATGGTGGCCCGGCGCTACCCTTGGGTGCGCTATTATACCCCCGTCAACGAGCCTCTCACCACCGCCCGTTTTAGTGGGCTGTATGGGCTATGGTATCCGCACGGCACCAGTGACGAGGTATTCGTGCGCGTGCTTTACAACCAGGTGCTGGCCACTAAGCTGGCCATGCAGGCTATTCGGGAGGTGAACCCGGCGGCCCAACTGGTACAAACCGAAGACCTGGGCCAGGCCCACAGTACCCCGGCCCTGGCAGCTCAAGCCGAGTTTCAAAATCACCGCCGCTGGCTGAGCTTTGACTTGCTGAGCGGCAGCGTTACACCAACGCATCCGCTGTGGCGCTACCTCCGCCGCCACGGCCTAGGTATTGCTGAGCTGAATGTGCTCCGGGCTTCTCCCCTCCCCCCAGATATTCTGGGGCTCAACTATTACGCCACCAGTGAGCGGTTTCTGGATGAGCGAGTGGAGCGTTACCCCGGCCGCAGCGTGGCACCGGCCCACAAAAAAACACCTGCCTACGTGGACCTGGAGGCGCTACGGGTGCCCGAAGCCCAGGTAGAAGGTCTGGAAAGCTTGCTACGCCAGGCCTGGACACGCTACCACTGGCCCCTGGCCGTCACCGAATCGCACTTGGGGTGCACCCGCGAAGAGCAGATGCGCTGGTTGCAACAGTCCTGGGAGGCTGTCAACCGCCTGCGCCATAGCGGGGTGGATGTACGCGGCCTCACGGTCTGGTCGCTGCTGGGAGCGTATGACTGGAGTAACCTACTCACCCACGATGGAGCTTCCTACGAAAGCGGGGTGTTTGATATGCGGGGCGGACACCCCCGACCTACGGCCCTGTTCAAGATGGTGCAAAACCTAGCCCGCCACGGCCACTACACCCACCCGGTGCTGAAGGGGGCGGGCTGGTGGCAGCGCCCCAGCCGTTTTTACCCCGTTGCCTAATCCGTCAGCTATGAAAACCGCTCCATCAACTACCCAGCAGCCCCTGCTTATTACGGGCAGCAACGGCACCCTGGGCCGCGCATTCCGGCTTATCTGCCGCATCCGGGGGCTGGAAGCTGTTAGCCTGGACCGGACGGCCCTGGATATCACCAGCGCCGATGCTGTTGAGGAGGCGTTGCGCACCTACCAGCCCTGGGCGGTGGTGAATGCGGCGGGCTACGTGCGGGTAGATGCGGCCGAGAACGAGCCCAGCCCCTGTTATCAGCAGAACACCACTGGCCCTTCCTTGCTGGCGCAGGCGTGCGCCGCGCACGGTGTGGCCCTGCTCACGTTTTCGTCGGATTTGGTTTTTGATGGGCAGCAGCGTCGGGCCTACCTCGAAAATGACCTGGCTCGCCCCCTTAATGTGTATGGGCACAGCAAGCTCCTGGCCGAACAGGCCGTTTTGGCGCATCATCCCAGAGCGCTAGTGGTGCGTACCAGCTCGTTTTTCGGGGCCTGGGACGAGCATAACTTTGTGCACCATGCCCTGGCTGCTGCCCGGCAAGGCCAGGTTTTCCCCGCCGCCGACAATGTTGTCATCACTCCCACCTACGTTCCTGACTTGGTGAATACCTCCCTCGATTTGCTTCTGGACGAGGAAAAAGGCATCTGGCACTTAACCAACGAGGGCACCTATACCTGGGCCGAGCTGGCACGCCTGGCCGTGGCAACAGCCGGCCTGGATACGGCCTGCGTGGTGCCGCAACCGGTAGCTGCTTTCGGTTGGGCCGCCCCGCGCCCGGGCTTTAGTGCCTTGGGCAGCAACCAGGGCATACTACTGCCCAGCGTGGAAAGTGGCCTGCACCGCTACCTGGCCGACGCGCAGGTACTGCAATCCGCCAATCCGCCGGCTTTCCTGCTTGGCTAGCGTCCTGTACAGGGCACTCGGGTGCCTTCCAGCCGGGAGGTATCCGCCAGCCAGGCTGCATACTCCTTCAACCTTAACTGGTTGCGTACAGTGCCCTGGGAAGCTTATCGATACACTCCCGCCGCCTGCCAGGAGGATGTAGGGCTAATCATGAAGTGGGCAAACGAGGGCAGAGCACTGGGCGCATCCCGCAGTTCACACACTTCCTGCCAGCTTAGCTCGCCCACTATGTAGCGCCGGTATAGGTTGCGCACATGGGTGGGTATCCGGGTTCTTTGGGAGGCAGTGAGAGCCACCAGTTGATTTAGGCTGTGCGCACGCTGCTGAGTTGTTTGAGCAGCCGGACCAAACTTGTCGATGTGTATCATAGGTAGCAGCAAAATCTGACAACACAAATTTACGCGTTGAGCGTACCGCAACGACTCCGCAGAAAAACGTAATCAAGACCGAATAACTACGTAAACATACTGTATAGCAGCATCTTACTTTCATTCTGCGCGTGATGGGTAACTGCATAACAGCCTGGCGACACCATTGGGCTTGGCTACTGGCGGCAGGGTCACTTATTAGGGATTGAGAAGTTGGGCCAGAACCTGCGTAAGCGAAGCGAGCTTGGCTGGCAAGCGCCGTTGCGACCCCCAAAGCGGGAACAGCTAACCCGGGCAAAAAACCTGCGCTGGCGAGCCCAAGCCGGCAACTGAACGCTGCACGAAAACGCCAGGGCTACCACCTGCTGGCTGCAGAAGGGCAAATGGCGGCAGTAGTAGCTGGCCCCGGCAGCTACTACCCATTTTTTACGTGTTTATCACTTCTAAATCAGTATGTAACGCAGGGCTGGTCCACGTATAACTAGGTCAGGTGCCGGTGCCTGGCTGCACTGCAGCGGCCCTATACTCACCTGCTGACCACACATGCTATTTTTCAATCAACCTGCTTTCTGAGCTATGAACCAGACTACCGCCTCCACTCCGCAAACCGACCAATGGTCGGGCCCGGCACTCACTTCCCTGAAAAACGCTGGCAGCAAAACGTCGGTGGGCTTTAACAAACTCAGCACCACCCAGAAAGTAGTAGGTGGCGCATTGCTGGCCTTGGGTGTGGGGTATTTGGCCCGCAGCAAAGGCGGCAGCAAAACCTCCTCCACTGCCGCCACCCTCAACGAGCTGCTATACTTTGTGAACGACCGTATTGCGGGGTATAAGCGGGCCGTGGCCGAAAGCCACAACCCAGAGCTGCGCGGTTACTACAAGCAGCTGGTTAGCCAAAGCCAGCAGTTTTCCACTGATCTGAATACCTACCTCAGCCGGGAAGGCAGGGGCCGCCAAACCAGCACCACGCTGAAAGGCAAGCTGTACCGCCGCTGGATGGACACCCAGGCGGCCCTAACCGGCAGTGACGAAAAGGCCATTCTCGGTGCTAACATTTACGGGGAAGAATGGGCGCTAAAAGCCTACCAGGAAGCCTTGGCCGACCCCAAACTCACGGGCGAAATTCGGCGGACGGTGGAGCGCCAGTATGAGTTGTCGCAGAACACCTACCGCCGCCTGAAAACCCTGGAAGTTAGCCAGTAGCACAGGCTGCCAGTATAAGCCCCGCCGGGAGTATCTTTTTAAAGAGATGCCCCGGCGGGGCTTATTGCTGGGGGTCAGGTTAGGGGGTGTAGGTACCGTTATTTCTATGCGTCATCCTATTCAGTTAATTTAAGGCCTGCTGCTGTTGCTGGACCTGCCAGCGCGGGCCCAAACGGTAGTGGGGTTACAGCTAAACCTTCAGTACCCGCGTACCAGACCGCCAGCTCAATTACCCGTGGGAAGTGAGAGTAGGCCCGGATAATTATTCTGTGGACTACCGTAGTCAAAGGCCACTGTGTAAGCCGGCCAGACTCCGCTACCGGTGCCCAAACCACCTTGCCGGATGTGAGTAAGCAGCCCGTTGATAGCCCACTAGTTAAGGACAAGCTTCTGGCGGGGCCCATGGTTTAGAGAATGAATTTCTGTATGCAATTCTTTTTATATCAAGTATCTATCAATACTTCATGGTTCTGCTTTTCCGTATAAATCCGGAGAGGAGTGTGGAGGTAGCGGCCGTAAAATCAGTATTTTCTATCTGGCCGCAACTGAGCAGGACGCCGTTATACTGGGCATGCTGTTGTCCCGTCCTACCTTCGCTATGAATCATGAGCTCCACTTTGCCGACGTAGTGGTAGTACCACCCCGCTCGGCACTGGCTTTCACCATCCGCTACTCCCCGGAAACCCCGGCCTATCAGGAGCTGGTGCTGGAAGATGCCTCCGGCGTACTGGCCCACTGGGTGATTTCGCAACGCGTAAAGCGGCTCTCTAAGCGCCCCGTGCTGCTGTGGCTGCTCACCACGCCGCCTTCCTCCAGTCCCTTGGTGTGCATGGAAACCGGAACTGTGCAGTCGGCCCCTACTGCCTCGGGCACTACCCCCAACTTGCGCCAGGCGCTGACCCAGGGCACATTATGGCTCACCTTCAACGGAAATTTGCTGCGCGGCTATTATCGTCTGCAGTGCCTGCCTGCCGGGTGCGGACAGTTATGGCAGCTTACCCCCATCAGCCGCGTATGAGCCAGTATGCCCTTGTACTGCACGGCGGCGCCGTGACGATGGAACCCGGCAAGCTGCCCCCGGAAGAAGAAGCCCAGCAGCGCCAAGGCCTACAGGAAGCCCTGCAGGCCGGCTGGCAGATTCTGCACGACGGCGGCACTGCCCTGGATGCGGTGGAAGCGGCCGTACGCCTCCTGGAAAACAATGAGCACTTCAATGCCGGCCGGGGCAGCGGCCTTACCCGCCAGGGCGAGGTGGAAATGGACGCCGCCATTATGGATGGGCGCACCCTGCAGGCCGGGGCCGTGAGTGGGGTGAAGTACGTGCAGAACCCCATCAGCCTGGCTTGGCAGGTAATCGACAACAGCCCCCACGTCTGCCTGTCGGGGGAAGGCGCCTTGGAGCTGGCCCTGGAGTGTGGCCTGCCCCTGCAGCCTCCCAGCTACTTCCAAACCGAAAAAACCCGGCAGGAATGGCTGGAACTACTGCAGCAGAACCCGGCGGCTCCCGCCAGCCACGATACCGTGGGAGCCGTAGCCCTCGACCAGGCCGGCAACTTGGCCGTAGCCACCAGCACCGGCGGCCTGGAGGGCCAATCGAAGGGTCGCGTTGGCGACAGTCCGGTGCTGGGCGGCGGTACCTACGCCAGCAACGAGTCCTGTGCCGTGTCCTGCACCGGCGAAGGGGAGGTGATACTGCGCGGAGCCCTGGCTCACGAGGTGTACGCGCTGGTGAAGTACCGCCGCCTGCCCCTGAATGAAGCCTGCCAGGCGGCCGTCCACCTGCGCGACGAATAACTGCGTGGCGACAAAGGCATTATTGGGATTGACCCCCACGGCAACATTGCGCTGGAGTTCAATACCAACGTGATGCGCCGGGCCTACCGCGTGGGTACGGCCAAACCCTACGTGGCCATCTGGCGGGATGAATAGCCTTGCCCCAGCAACGTAATTACGTGTTTTGCCGCCCTGCAAATCCGTATTTCTAGCGGATCCTGGCCACTTGCCGCACCGTAAAACCACCTGAGTTCATTCTTGCAGAATGTAAGTCGCATCGATGGACCGGGAACGGTGCAGGCCACTACGGCGCTTACGCCCTCCCACACGTCAGCGCCCACGCTTTTTGCTAACCGCCTACGGCCGACGGAAGCGTGGGCGCTGGTTACACTTCCTCCTGCTCACCATGCCTACTACCTCACCCCGACCCAAAGGCCGTTTGCTCGCTATTGGCGGCCACGAACAGCGCGACGCATCTGATCAGAAAAGCAGCAACCAAGAAACATCGCCCGATTTTATTCTGCAGCGTTTTGTAGACGAGCTGAAAGGCTCCCGCACCGTTGTTATACTACCTGCCGCCTCTGAGGAGCCGGCAGAAGCGGCCCAAAGCTACCTGGAGGCGTTTTCGGCATTGGGCATTGAGAGCGTAGAGGTGCTCGATATCCGGGACCGGGACCAAGCCAACAGCCCCGAGGCATTGGAAGTCATCAGCCGGGCCGATGGCGTGATGATTACCGGCGGCGACCAGCTGCGCCTCACTTCCCTGCTTGGGGGCACCCGGCTGCTGCACCGCCTTACGGAGCGCTACTACCAAGAGCCCATCATCATTGCCGGAACCAGCGCCGGCGCTACGGCCATGAGCACGCCCATGATTTACCAGGGCCGCAACGATGCCGGGTTCGTGAAGGACGAGATTCACATTACCACCGGCCTGCAGCTGGTACGCGACGTGGCCATCGACACCCACTTTATTGCCCGTGGCCGCATCGTGCGCATGGCCCAGATTATTGCCACCAATCCCGGCTGCATCGGCCTGGGGCTGGAAGAGGACACGGCCGTACTGGTGCACCAGGGCTCGGAGCTGGAGGTAGTTGGCAATGGCATTGTGGTGCTGCTGGATGGACATAACTGCACCGGCAACACCATTGCGGAAATAGAGCCTGGCGAGGTTTTTTCCATCCGCGACCTGCGCCTGCACCTGCTCTCCAAGGGCCAGCGGTTTACCCTACCGGGCTTCAACGAGGTAGCCTAACCCTGGTCCACCAACTTGCCTTACTTGGTGGCTGGCTTGCTACGCCTCGTGCGTTGCGTGCTGGCCGGCTGACTCCCGCCCAAAATGTGCGCTGACCATTTGCTGCAGCACACCCCCTCAGCCCGAAATGTACGCGGCCCAGTTCACGGCAGATGTTGGTAGAACTGGTTTTCCAGCGCTGAAAAGTAATGTCCAGAACCCTGATTGTTTCCAACCGCCTCCCCACTAAAGGGCAGCGCACTGCCGAGGGCTTCACATTTCAGCCCAGTGAAGGCAGCCTGGCTACCGGCCTGGGCTCTGTTTACCAGGCCGATGGCAATGTGTGGGTAGGCTGGCCCGGCTTATCAGTAGAGGAGCCCGCCGAACAGGCCCAGGTAACCGAGCAGCTGCGCCAGGACAGCATGGCGCCGGTGTTCCTGACCGAGGACGAAATCCGGGACTTCTACGAAGGCTTCAGCAATTCCACCCTCTGGCCCACTTTCCACTACTTCAGCCAATACGCCACCTATGAGCAGGCCCACTGGGAAGCCTACGTGGCCGTCAACGAGAAATTCTGCCGGGCGGTGCTGGAGTTAGCCGGCCCCGAAGACACCGTTTGGGTGCACGATTACCAGCTGCTGCTCCTGCCGGAAATGCTGCGCCAGCAGCGGCCCGAGGCTACCATCGGCTTCTTTCTGCATATTCCCTTTCCCAGCTACGAGCTGGTGCGGGTGCTACCCTGGGGTGCGCAACTGCTTCGGGGCATGCTAGGGGCCGATTTGATTGGCTTCCACACCTTCGGCTACATGCATCATTTCCTGAGCGCCGTGTCGCAGCTGCTGGGGCTGCCCAGCCACAACGGGCAGGTAGAAACGCGCACCCGCACGGTGCTGGCAGATGCTTTTCCGATGGGCATTGACTACGGCCGCTACGCCGAAGCCGCCGCTTCGGAAGCTGCCCGCCAGCACGCGCGCACCTACCGGCAGGCCCTGGGCCACACGCGGATAGTGCTGTCCATTGACCGGCTTGATTATTCCAAGGGTATTGCCCAGCGCCTGCGGGCCTTTGAGCTGCTGCTGCAGCGCTACCCCGAGTGGCGGGGACGGGTAAGCTTACTGATGCTGGTGGTGCCCTCCCGCGACCAGGTGGCACAGTACGCGGCCCTGAAAGAGGAAATTGACGAGCTGGTGGGCCGCATCAACGCCCAGTACAGCAACATTGCCTGGAATCCCATCCACTACTTCTACCGCTCCTTCCCGCCAGGTGAGCTGGCCGCCCTCTACCGCCTCGCCGATGTGGCCCTGGTAACGCCCGTGCGCGACGGTATGAACCTGGTAGCCAAGGAATTTATTGCCAGCAAAACTGACCAGCGCGGCGTGCTGATCCTGAGCGAGCGGGCCGGAGCGGCTCAGGAGCTGGCCGATGCCCTGCTTATCAACCCCACCGATACCGGGCAGTTGGTGGAGGCACTGCACGAAGCCCTGCACATGCCCGTTGAAGAGCAGCAAACCCGCATGGCTGCCCTGCAGGCCCTGGTGCAGCAGTACGACGTGTTTGCCTGGACCCGGCTGTTTCTGGACCGCTTGACCTACAGCAAAATCAAGCAGCAAACCCTGGCCACCGATACCCTGGATGCCCCTACCCGTGCCCAGCTGCTGCACGACTACCGGGCGGCCGGGCAGCGGCTACTACTGCTTGATTATGATGGCACCCTGGTGCGCTTCCACGGCCGCCCCCAGGATGCGTACCCGCGCGAAGAGCTGCTGCAGCTGCTGGGGAGTCTGGCTTCGGATGTGCGCAACCAAGTAGTCATCATCAGTGGGCGCGACCGGGCTACGCTGGATGGCTGGTTGGGGCATTTGCCGCTGCATTTTGTGGCTGAGCACGGCGTGTGGCTGCGCCGGGCCGGCGAGGAGTGGCGGCCGTTTCAGGAGGGCCTCCGGGCTGATTGGAAGCGGGATATCCGGCCCATTCTGGAGCAGTACGTGAGCCGTACCCCGGGCTCCGCCATTGAAGAGAAGGACTACTCCCTGGTGTGGCACTACCGCCGGGCCGATGCCGGGCTGGGAGCCGTCCGCACCCGCGACCTGCTCCACCACCTCACCTTCATGACCTCCAATACCGACCTGCAAGTGCTGGAAGGCAACAAGATCCTGGAAATCAAGACGGCTGGCATTAACAAGGGCACGGCCGCCGCCCAGTGGCTCGGGGCAACGCAGCCGGGCTTTATACTGGCCCTGGGCGACGACCGGACCGATGAGGACATTTTTGCGGCGCTGCCGCCCGGGGCCTATTCGTTGAAAGTTGGGCCCACACCCCGCTCCCGGGCCCGCTACTCCGTTGCCAGCGTGGCCGAGGTGCACAAGCTGCTGGGTAGCCTGTGCACCTCGGCCACGCTGGTAGCTGAGCCCGGCCCGCTTGGTTAGTTGCTACTGATTGAGAGCCTGCTGCAACGCCTCCACGAACAGCCCCACGTGGTAGCCGTCGGCCAGGCCGTGGTGCACGTTGACGGCCACGGGCATCAGCTGGCGGCCGTTTTCGGAGCGGAGGCGGCCCACCGAAATCTTCGGAATGCTGTCGGGGTGGGAGAAGGAGCGGGCGTGGGTGAGGCCGGTGAAGGACAGCCAGGGCATGGCCGAGAAGTGAATGACATCCGGGCGGCCCGTTTCGGGCCCCAGGCGGAGGCCCGTGCTGGCTTGCACGGCGGCAGTTTCAGCCTCCAGGCCTCGCCCGAAAGTATCTAAATCGGCGTGATACGGCACGAAGCCAAACCCGAACGTATGGTCGGGGCGGCCCAGGGTAGGCGAGGCATGAATCTGGTTGTAGCACACCACCTGGCCCTCCTCAATACGGTAGCGCAGATTTTCCACCTGGTTCACGGCCGTGAGGGTGCAGTGCAGGTAGAGCTGAAAAAACGAGCAGCCCAGGTCGCGGGCTCGTTGTAGCGCCCGGGTGGCGTCTACGTCCGTCACCACGCCCCAGAACGGCTCTTCGAAGCCTGAAAAGAAGGTAAAATGCTCCCGCCGGTTCCAGGTGCTCAGGTCAATCAGCTGCTTCATGGGCGCCAAGTTCGGTAACTTCGCGCTACCAATTTCCTGCTGCCACCATGCCCGCGCCCCGCCTGATTGCCTTCGACGCCGACGACACCCTTTGGCCCAACCAGCCCCACTTCGACCTGGCCGAGGCGCACCTGTATGAACTGCTTAGTCACTACGGTACCCCGGAACAACTCAGCAACCAGTTCTTTGCCCTGCAGCGCGAAAACCTGCACCTGTTCGGGTACGGCGCCAAGTCGTTTATGCTTTCCATGATTGAAACCGTTATCCGGCTCACCAACGGGCAAGTCAGCGGCCAGGAAATCCAGCACATCCTCGACTACGGCAAGCGCCTGCTGGATTATCCCATTGAGCTGCTGCCCCACGTGCCGGAAGTGCTGGCCACCGTGCAGGCGCAGGGCATCCCCCTCATGCTGCTCACTAAAGGCGACTTATTCGACCAGGAAAGCAAGCTGGCCCGCTCCGGCCTGGGCGACCTGTTCGACCACGTAGAAATTGTGAGCGAGAAAAACGAGGCTACCTACCAGCGCCTGCTGGCCCGCCACGGCGTGCCGCCCGAGGAGTTCGTCATGATTGGTAACTCCCTGAAATCAGACGTGCTGCCGGTGGCGCGCCTGGGCGGGCGGGCCGTGTACGTGCCCTACTACACTACGTGGGTAATGGAGCGGGTTTCCGAGGAGGATTTGGCGGGCGTATCGTTTCAGGAGGTGGCCTCCCTGGCCGAAGTGCCGGGCTGGCTTGCCCAGATAAACTAATATGCCAGGCTACTTGCCAGTTGCGGGCAAGGGCCGGCGCAGCAGGTAGCGCGTTTCGGTGTACGTATTGATGGAAGTAGAGCCGGAATAGACGGGCCGGTTGGGGTCGTTAAAGGTGAGGCTGGTTTCAATGCTTTGCTGGGCACTCACTGGCTGCGACAAGTTGTAAACTTCCACCAACTCCCAGCCTTCCAATGACAATTCATTGAGCGTTAGCATGAGCTTAGATTCCAGTGAACCCGGCACTACCTCGCTCCGGCGGCCATTCTGCACACGGTCAGGTTCCAGTTGCGTAATGCCTCGCCACGCTGGCGCCAGATAGGCGACTTGCCCATTCTGCATTTTCAGCAGCTGGTATTGAAAGCGGCTGCTAATTGCGGCGCTTGGTGGCCGGGTGACAGTGGCGGTAGGCTGCAGAGCCGTTTCGGGTAGCGCCGGGAAAGCCGGCATAGGGCGCACGGGCTTTGCCGGCTCAGTGGTTTGGGCACTTGCGGCCGTGTACAGCAGTAGCAAAGCAGATAACAGTACCGGATATTTCATAAGGTAAAAGAGAGGGTATGGCCTACGTTGGCTGTACTATTCGCCCTCCTCCGAATATTGTGCCAGGCCGCTATTTTCTTCAGGCCTAATGCTGCACCAATCTTACCAGCTACTGCAAGAACCGGGGCCCGCGCAGTCACTTGGCGGGCAAAGGCCGGCGCAGCAGATACACAGCTCCTCGGTTACCGTCCTCATCATTGTTAGCTACCATATTCACCAATTCCCAGCTCTCCGCCGACAGCTCCGTGAGCAGACGGCTCATGGCCTCCCACCCTAGCATTCGGCTGTCAAAAAGCCCTACTGACTTTCCCATATACTCCTCCACCTTCACATCTTCCCGGTTCTGATACGCCGGAAAGAAATACAAGCGGTTATAATCGAGGCTGACGTGCATGAACTGGTAACGGGCGGACACTTGCTGGGCCTGAGCGGACGCCAGGAAGCTCCCAGCCCACACAAGCAATACAGTAAGAATAAGGCGCATAACCGAATGTAAAAAATGAGCTACCGGCCAATAGCAGCCGGTAGCTCATACAAGCGCAATAACTGCGCCACGCGGTTTCTGCTCATGCTAAGCAGTTACTCCCGTTTGGTTTTGAGTACCTGTTTCAGGGCGGCCAACTCGTCGCGGAGCTTGGCGGCGGTGAGGAAGTCGAGGTCCTTGGCGGCAGCTTCCATCTGCTTTTCGGTTTGTTTGATGAGCTTCTCCAGCTCCGGCCGGGCCATGACGGACACTACCGGCTCGGCGGCAATGGCTAGGGTTACGTCGGCATCGGGCCCGGAATATGCCGCGCCTTCCTGGATGCGGTAATCCGACAGGGAGGTTTGCTCCATGATGGCCTCCCGGCTTTTGCGCACGGTGCGGGGCGTGATACCATGGGCTTCGTTGTAGGCCTGCTGGGTGGCGCGGCGGCGGTTAGTTTCATCAATGGCCCGCTGCATGGAGCCCGTAATCCGGTCGGCGTACATAATCACCTTGCCTCGGTCGTTACGGGCGGCGCGGCCCATCGTCTGAATCAGGCTGCGCTGGTCGCGCAGAAAGCCTTCCTTGTCGGCGTCCAGAATGGCTACCAGCGAAACTTCCGGCAAGTCGAGGCCCTCGCGCAGCAGGTTTACGCCTATGAGCACGTCAATTTCGCCCAGGCGCAGCTGCCGCAGAATTTCTACCCGGTCCAGGGTTTTCACGTCGGAATGCACGTATTGCGACTTGATGCCCAGGCGCTCCATATACTTCTGCAGCTCCTCGGCCATGCGCTTGGTGAGAGTGGTTACCAGCACCCGGTCGCCCATTTTCACGCGGTTGTCCACCTCATCCAGCAGGTCGTCAATCTGGTTGCCGCTGGGGCGCAGGTCAATTTCGGGGTCGAGCAGGCCGGTGGGCCGGATAATCTGCTCCACTACCACGCCGTTGGCCTGGGTCAGCTCATAATCGGCGGGCGTAGCCGATACGTACACGGCCTGGCGCACCATGCCCTCAAACTCGTTGAAGGTGAGCGGGCGGTTGTCCATGGCCGAAGGTAGGCGGAAACCGTACTCTACCAGGGCCGTTTTGCGGCTCCGGTCACCGCCCCACATGGCCCGAATCTGGGGCATGGTGGCGTGGCTTTCGTCCACAACGAGGAGGTAATCATCGGGGAAGTAATCGAGCAGGCAGAAGGGGCGGCTGCCGGGCTGGCGGCCATCAAAGTAGCGCGAGTAGTTTTCAATGCCCGAGCAGTAGCCCAGCTCCCGAATCATCTCCAGGTCGAACTCCGTACGCTCCATGATGCGCTTGGCTTCCTGGTCACGGCCTTCCTTCTCGAAGTAGGCGTGCTGCTGGGTCATATCGAACTGGATTTCCCGGATGGCCTGGTTGAGCGTATCCTTGCCCGTTACGAACAGCTGGGCCGGGTATAGCGTCACCGATTTTTCGTCGGCCAGCTTCTTGCCACTCTGGGGGTCAATTTTCTGAATGGCCTCAATTTCGTCGCCGAAGAAGAAGATGCGGTAGGCGTGGTCGGCGTAGGCCGGAAACACATCCACAGTATCACCCTTCACCCGAAACGTGCCGCGCGTGAACTCCATTTCCGTGCGCGAGTACAGAATCTGCACGAACTGATAGAGCAGATTGTTGCGCGAATACCGCAGGCCGGGTGCCAGGAAAATCACGTTTTTGCCGAACTCCTCGGGGTTACCAATACCGTAAATGCACGACACGGAGGCAACCACAATTACGTCGCGGCGGCCGCTGAGCAGCGTGGAGGTAGTGTGCAGGCGCAGCTTCTCAATCTCCTGGTTGATGGCCAGGTCTTTCTCGATAAAAACGTCGGTGGAGGCAATGTAGGCCTCGGGCTGGTAGTAGTCGTAGTAGCTGATGTAGTACTCGACGGCGTTATTGGGAAAGAACTGCTTGAACTCGCCGTAGAGCTGGGCGGCCAGGGTTTTGTTGTGGCAGAGCACCAGGGCCGGCTTGCCGGTTTCGGCAATTACGTTGGCCATGGTGAAGGTTTTGCCCGTGCCCGTGGCCCCCAGCAACACTTGGGCCGGCTCACCATTATTTACGCCTTCTACCAGTTGCTTGATAGCCGTGGGCTGGTCGCCGGTGGGGGTGAATTCCGAGGTCAGTTGATACTTCATGCAGCGGCAAGATAGGGCGTGAAAGGGTAGCCTATCATAACTGCATTTCGGGGCCGTTGGTTCGGGGAACGGTGAGATGGTGAAATAGTGAAATGGTGAGATGGTGAGTACCCTGGCGAACCGACCGATACCATCCTGATCAACGGGCTACCTCCTGAAATGTAACAAGCCCTTACCTCCACGTGGAAGTAAGGGCTCATCAGGTTAGCAGGTGGTGCGCAAAAGTGAAGACGAATAGTGTCGGTCGGTTCGCCAGGGCACTCACTATCTCACTATCTCACCGGGGGTCGGTCCAGAGGAGCTGGGGGTTGGTGGCCGTAGCGGCAAAATCGGGGCAACGACCGTCGCCAGGGTTATTTCGTACCGCCGCCGAGCAAATTACCTGTCCACAGGCATCAAACACGTAGCTGGTACTGCCCCCGGTTACCAGGTACACCATCTGGTTCTGGTAGGTGTACTGGGTTACTTCGGCGGCCGGAGTTTGCTTGGGCTTTTGCTTGAGCTGCTCGATGAGGGTAGCAGAAAAGTTACCGGCGCAGGCGGGCTCAATGGAGTCGTTGGTAGAGGCACAGGAGGTAGCCGCCCCCAGCAGGAGCAGCCACGTCAGACAACGGAAAAAGGTGCGGTTCATCATTAAAGCGGCGGCAAACAATGCCTACTGGACACCCGGCATGGGCTTAGGAGTTCCAAATTCTACGCTGGCCTCAATGCCCAGGCTGTAGGGGCGGCTCTGGTTGATGGCGCGCTGGTTGGGGTTGGCGTTGAGAGTAGTGAAGTAGGTTTCGGCCACGGGGCCTACGGCCATGCTCCAACCCGCCGAAGCTGGCTGATACCGCACGCCGGCACCACCCCGGCCCGAAACCAGCATCTGCCGGTAAGGCGAGTCCGTGGATTTGGACGTGTACTCCCGGGTAGCCTGGGGCGAGCCGGCCAGCTCTGAGCGGCTGGTGAGCAGTACTCCCACAGCCGCCCCCACCTTAGCGTAGAGCGATAAGCCTGCCTTACCGGAGCCATACTGCACCGCTACCGGTACGCTGGCCATGCGGTAGCGGTAAGAGGTAGTGCGGGGCTGGGCCGGAGCCGGGCTGTAAGCAGCGGGCCGGCTGAAAATATCGGCGGCCTGGGGCCCCACCTGCTTCCCGTCGATGAAACCGTAGGTAGTAGCCGAAGTGGCGCGCTGCTCCGAGGCCTCGGCGGCGGCAGTTAGCGTCCAGTGCTTGTTTAGAGCGTATGAAGCGGCCAGAGCGACCCGCTGGCTCAGGCCAGCCCGCAGGTTGCGGCGGTACTCATCCTCCGCTTCCTCCTGGTAGTAGGAGCGCAGGGCATTGGTTACCGGGTCGGCTTTCACGCGGCCATCGGTGCGAGAAAAGTTGATGTTAGGGTTGAACGTACCTACCGCGTAGCTCCCGCCCAGGCGCAGGCGCTTCCACAGCTTGGGCGTTTCCTTATGCTCTGGCTCGGCGGCGGCAACGGCCTCGTTGGAGGGCTGGGGCACGGCTAGCAAAGCTGGCTTGAGAGAGTCGGGGCGGCCCAGTCCCAGCAGGCTACGCAGGTAAGCGGCCCGGGGCGTCAGCAGGCCCGCCCTCGACAAAAGGCCGGTTTCCTGTCCGCCTGGTCCGGCCTGGCCGTTCGAGAGTAGTACGTTGAGCAGCCCGTTGGTATAGCCATTGCCGGTGTAGCCGTTGCCAGTGTAGCCGTAAGCCGCCTGGCCGTTTCGGCCGTAGGCAGCCGCGCCGTACGCCAGGGCCCGCCCATTTTCTGCCCGCACCGAGCGGATAGCTACCGGGTACCCTGCGTTACCAAACTCAGCACCGCTGCCGCCAGCAACCGGAGCCGCCAGCAGCCCTTCGGCAGACTGGGAGCCAGCCAAGGAGGCAGCAGCCAACGCCTCGTTGTAGGCGCTACTGGCGGCACCATCGGCGGCGCTGCCGGTGGAGGCATTACTGGCTGCGTCGGGCAGTGCACTAGTGCTAGTACCTGAGCCCGTTTCCGCAGCCAGTTCCAGGCCAGTAGTAAAGGGAGCCGTGTGCAGATATGCCCAGCTACCGAAACCCAGGGCCAGCAGCAGGCAGGCTGCGGCCACCCAACGGTGCAGCACCAGGCGGCGGCGGTAGGCGGTATTTTCCTGAACTATCTGCTCGTGCTGCTGTACTACCAGCTCGTGGTCGAGCTGCTCCCAGAAGCTGGCGCGCGGAGTCACCTCTGCATCGGCAAACTTCTGCCGGAACAGGTGCTCCAGGTCGCCGGTTGGGCGCGGGTCCTGGTGGTTGGGTGTGTTATCGTTAGGAGCGGAAGCTGCCATGGGTGCGGTGGGCGTCGAGACGCTCGACTTTACTTTTCAAAATTGCCCGAGCACGGGAGTACTGTGATTTGCTGGTGCCCTCGGAAATTCCCAGCATCTCGCCGATTTCCTTGTGCCCGTAGCCTTCAATGGCAAACAGGTTGAACACCATGCGGTAGCGGGGAGCCAGCTCCTGAATCAGGTTGAGCAGCTCCTCAAAATTGTAGTTGGAGAGGGTGAACTCCTCGCCAGCCAGGTCTTCGGGGTACTCGCCCCCGTCGCTTACGGCCACTAGCGGAGCGTTGCGGCGGTGCTGGCGGAGGGCGGCATTCACCATGATACGGCGAATCCAGAATTCCAGGGGACATTCCCGGCGGAAGCTGCCCAGGTTTTTGAACACCGTCAGAAACCCTTCCTGGAGCACATCCTCGGCCTCAAAAGTGGTTTGGGCGTAACGCAGGCACACGGTCATCATGCGACCGGCAAAGCGTTCATACAGGTATTTCTGCATGAGGCGGCTGCCCGCCAGGCAACCGTCGAGCAGCTCGGTGTCGGAGAGCTGGGAAGGCGGGGTAAGAGTGCGCACAGGAGCGGATAACGACGAGGATAGGGACTCCGGGCGCGCAGCAGCCCCGGGCAGCAGGCTACGCAGCCCGCCCCCTCCCAACGTGGCCGAGAGGGCGCTCATTGCCGGTTCCGGCCCTGGCAGGGGCCGGCGTTAGAGTGCTCACCTGCGGCTACCTCCCCAGGAAGGCTACAACCGCGCAAGTAGGAATGCTGCATACGCTGCAAAGTGGAATAAACTAATTCGGTAGCCCGCCCTAAAGCTGCGGCAACCAGTACGCACCCAAGAGGCTAGTGGCCCCACGGGAGGTTGCATAGGATAACTGCTTTTTTGGGGAGTACAAGATAAGCGTTTCAGCAACAGCTTTTTGCTCTCATAGAATTTCGGCTTTCGTAACCTGCAGCTGCCTTACCGTGTAGTTACACGCGTTGCCGGCTAGAAGTAGCCAACAACTCCTTGGTATTTGCTCATTCATCCTTTAACCTCATCTTCCATGAAAACTCTGGTGCTGTTTTACTCCACGTATGGTCACGTATATAAGCTGGCGGAAGCCGTGGCTGAAGGTGCTCGCCAGGTGGCCGATAACGAAGTAGTTATTAAGCGTGTACCTGAAACCTTACCCAAGGAGCTGCTCGACCAGATTGGTGCTACGCAGGCCCAGAAGGCGTTTGAGCACATTCCGGTAGCCAAGCCCGAGGAGCTGGACCAGTACGACGCCATCATCATTGGCACGCCCACCCGCTACGGTAACGTCTGCAGCCAGATTCAGGCTTTCCTTGACGGTACGGGTGCCCTGTGGGCCCAGGGCAAGCTAGTAGGCAAAGTGGGCGGCGGCTTTGTGAGTACCGCCACCCAGCACGGCGGCCAGGAAGTAACGCTGCGCAGCCTGCATACTGAAATGCTGCACCACGGCCTCGTGATTGTGGGCCTGCCCTACGCCTGGCAGGGCCAGATGGGCCACACCGACGTAACCGGCGGCACGCCCTACGGCGCCAGCACCGTGGCCGGCGGCCAGGGCGAGCGGCAGCCCAGCGACAATGAGCTGGAAGGTGCCCGTTTCCAGGGTCGCCACACCGCTGAAATTGCCAAGAAGCTGGCTAAGTAAGCGGAAGCAGATAGAAGTCAGGAGACAAAAGCTAAACGTAAGCCTGTCATCCTGAGCAAAGCAAAGGACCTTATCACGTCAGAACAAGTCGTTCCAGCGTGATAAGGTCCTTTGCTTTAGTTTATTCCTCTCTTCTCTACTACAGCAGATTATAGGCTTTAATCAAGGCATTGAACGAGTCGCGGTAGGTGTCGCCGATGGGGAGGAGGCGGCCGGCTACCTGCACTTTGCCGCGCTCCACGTGCTCAATGCGGCTCAGGGCCACCAGAAACGATTTGTGGATGCGGGCAAACCGCTCGGGCGGCAGCACCTCCTCCACCCGTCGGAACGACTGGAGTGTGAGCACCTTACCGGTGGCGGTGTAAATCATCAGGTACTCCTTCATGCCCTCTATGTAGAGAATATCATCAAAAGCGACGCGCTGGAGGCGGTGGTCGTTTTTGACGAACATGGCATCCGGCGCGGTGGGCGTGGCCTCGGAGTGAGCGGGAGTTGCAGCCGGAGCTGGCGTTATAGGCGCGGCGGGTTGCAGTTGCTGGCGCACCTTCTGCACCGTCTGCACAAACCGCTCGAAGGCAATGGGTTTGAGTAGGTAGTCGGCGGCGTTGAGCTCGTAGCTACGCACGGCGTACTGGTCGTAGGCGGTGGTGAATACGATGCGGGGGCCGGGCTGGGGCAGCAGCTGGGCCAGCTGCACGCCCGTGAGCCGGGGCATGTGAATATCCAGAAACACCACGTCCACGGGGTTATCCTGCAGATAGGCCAGGCCCTGGAGCGCATCGTCAAACTGGGCTTTCAGCTCCAGGCCGGGCACCTGGGCGCAGTAATCGGCCAGCAGGTCCAGGGCCAGGGGCTCATCATCGAGGATAACGCAGGTCATCTTTATCAGGGTATGAGGGTAGGAAGGTAGGAGTTTAGGATGATATAGCGGGAAATATATATCGTCGCGTTGGATGCAGCGCAATAAGGCAGGTTAGCGGAGGCGAGCTGACTGTCAACGGATAGCGTTCAAACGACTGTCCTCGACTCCTACCCACTTCCCCCCAAACCCTCTTACCCTACTGCAACAGCACCAGCGTCACCACGTGCTGGCCGGGGGGCGTTTGTACATCCAAGGCGTAGCGGCCGGGGTAGAGCAGCTCCAGGCGGCGGTGCAGGTTGACGAGGCCCACGCCCCCGGGCTGTTTGGGCAGCTCCCGCTCGGCATCGGCGGGAGCTACGTGGTTGAGCACCGTGAAGCGCAGCAGCCCATCGGAAGCCAGCAGCAGAGAAATGTGTACGGCCACGGGGCGGGCCGTCAGGTCGCCGTGCTTGAAGGCATTTTCTACCAAAGGCAGCAGCAACAGGGGCGCAATAGGGTGGGCGCAGTCGGGCGAAGTGCCTTCTACCTCAAACTGAATGGCATCCTGGGCCGAAGCCGACAGCCGCAGCCGCTGCAAATCCAGGAAGCTGCGCAAATGGGCAATTTCCCGGCTTAGGGGCACAGTATCGGTGCTGCTTTCATAGAGCAGGTAGCGCATGATTTCGGCCAGGCGCAGCACGGCCTCCGGGGCCTTATCGGACTTGCGGCTGGTAAGGGAGTAGATGTTGTTGAGCGTGTTGAAGAGGAAGTGCGGGTTGATCTGGGTTTTGAGCATGGCCAGCTCTGTCAGTAACTGTTGGCGCTCCATCTCGCGGCGGTTGCGCTGGCCTCGCACGTAGTCGCCGGTGATGCGCAGGGCCGAGCTGCTCCCAATGATAAACACGCCCACAATGGCCGAGCTGAAGATGCGGGCCCACACTTCGGTGGTATCGGCGTTGGGCTTGCGGCCCGGTACAATGGTGGTTACCTGCCGGCCGTTGGTCCCTACCGGACGCGTTACGCGGTAGGCCGAAATCTGCACGCCTTTGCGGGAGGTCTGGGCCGTGAGCCAGCCAATGGCCAGGGCGTAGGGCAGCACCAGCAGGGCCGTAATCAGGCCGTATTGCAGCACGCGGGCCCGGCCCAGGGTGCGCGGTACCAGCCAGCGCCAGGTCAAGTAAAACAGAGTGGCCGCGCAAATATCTTCCACCACCAACCGCCCTACCATGGGCCACAGCGGCTGCCATTCGCCCAGCGTGGCCGGGAAGCGGGGCAGCACATTGATAACGCTGCTCAGCTTGAGCCCGTCCAGCAGCACCAGCACCACCCAGAGTACCACGTGAATCCAGCGGGGGACGCGCAGGTTTTCCTGAGCCGCCGACCAGGTATCGGGGCGGAGCCAGGCGCGCAGGCGCTTGCGCCAGCTAAGGCGGGAACCAGCTGCATCTTTCCCCGACGAGGCTCTTAGCGGAGCGGACAGAACTTCCATCATCGAAAATAGCACGCGGAAGGCCGTTTTCCGGCTTTTTTTCAATCAACCCGCCCATAACTACCGCCAACGCCCACAAAGCCAGCGCAAACGTGAGCCAGAGTTTACTGGGGGACTGAAAACAGATTTTGCGCGGGAAAAACCGTCGTTTCGGGGCCGGGCCGGTGGGTTGGTTGAATAGGCCAGAGAAGATATAGCAGGGCCGCTAGGTTTGCTGCCGTTCTATCTGTCTTTCTGCGCTATGAAATCCACTACTCCCCTGCTGCTCGAAACCCGCAGCCTCCATTTTCGCTTCGGCCAGCGGCCTATCCTGCACGATGTGAACCTGCAGGTGGAGCCGGGCAGTCTTTACGGTTTCCTGGGGCCGAACGGAGCCGGCAAAAGCACCACCATGCGCCTGCTGCTGGGCCTGTTGCGGCCGGCTAGCGGCTCGGTCCACCTGTTCGGCCACGATTTGGCCCGGCACCGAGTGGCGCTGCTGGACCGGGTGGGCGCCCTCATCGAAAACCCCTCGCTTTACGACCACCTCTCGGGCCGCGAAAACGTGGAAGCCACCCGCCGCCTGCGGGGCGTGGCCGCCAGCCGCACCGCCGAAGTACTGGAACTGGTAGGCCTGACTGATAACGCCCACCGCCCCGCCAAGGAGTACTCCCTGGGCATGCGCCAGCGCCTGGGCCTAGCCATTGCCTTACTCTCCGACCCCGACCTACTGCTGATGGATGAGCCCACCAACGGCCTCGACCCCAACGGCATTATTGAGATGCGGGAACTGCTGCAGCGCCTGTGCCGGCAGCACGGCAAAACCATTGTGGTCAGCAGCCACCTCATCAGCGAAATTGAGAAAATGGCCACCCACGTGGGCGTGATTCAGCAGGGCAAGCTGGTATTTCAGGGCAGCCTGCCCGATTTACGCCGCCTGCAAACCGGCCGCGCCCGCCTGGTAATAGAAACCCTGGACGCCGAAAGCTGCCGCAACCTGCTGCCCCGCCTGCTGGCCGGCGCTACGGTAGCGGGCCCCGGCACCCTCTGGCTGCCCTGGCTCAGCCAGGAGCACACGGCCGCCCTGGCCGTGGAGCTGATTGCCGCCGAGCAGCCGCTGTACGGTCTGCGCCTGGAGCAGCCCACCCTGGAGGACACCTTTCTCCACCTCACCGAAAGCCGCGTGGCCGCTGTGTAAAACGACTTTTTCATTCCGAACGAAGTGGGGAATCTAGCTCAATTCAGCTGAGTATTCAACCCCGATTCCTCGCTGCACTCGGAATGACAATCACTCCTTATCCACTCTCTGCTATGGAAGCTACCCTACCCTCATCCGACTTTACACTCCTGTCCGCTGCGCCGGCTCCAATTACGCAGCTGCGTCGCACTCTGGCCTCTGATACCCTGAAGCTGAAGCGCACGGCGGCATTGCGGCTTACCTTGCTCAGCGGCGCTTTTCCGGTGCTCATTACGTTCCTGATTTTCTTTTTCAAGGGCGACATTATTATGAAAGCCGGCGGCAGCCCCTGGCCCCGGTTTATCAGCACGAGCTGGCAGACGGCGGGCACCCTGCTGCTGCCGCTGTTTGTGGTGCTCCTTACCAGCCTGGTAGTGCACATCGAAACCAAAGCCACCGCCTGGAAGCACCTCTACGCCCAGCCCGTGGGGCGTGGGGCCGTGTTCTTGTCCAAGCTCCTGCTGATTCTGGCCCTGAATGCCGTGGCCCTGCTGCTGTTTGCGGCCCTGGTGCTGGGGGCCGGCATGCTGCTGAGCGTGCTCCGGCCCAAGTTGGGGTTTGCACTGGCCACTATTCCGCTAGAAACCGTTGTCTGGATGCTACTGCGCACCTACGTGGCCACGCTGGGCTTGCTGGCGGTGCAGTACGTGGTGAGTTTGTTCTGGCGCTCTTTTGTGGTGCCGGTGGGCGTGGGCATGGGCGCGGTGGTGGCCACCATTGCCCTGCTGCAGTGGGAGCACGCTGATAAGATACCCTACGCCGCGCCCCTGGGCACTTCCATGGCCATGAAGATGGTGAAAGGCGGGGGGTTGGAAGTAGCCCACGAGCTGGCCAAGCACGAATGGTACTCCCTGGGTTGGTTTGCCGCAGTGCTGGTGCTGGGCTACGTGCTGCTGCTCCGCCGCAGCGCGACGAATTAAAACTTTCCGTAGCGGCAACGGGCCGATCCTTTTCCAGTCCTTGGCGCGCCTTCTCCGCACAGCTTACCCTTCTTTCCTGACGCTTCAGGCACCCTTTCCTACCGTTCGGCAAGCGCTGCTTTTTGCTGTGCGCCCGATACTTTCTCTTTGCAACTACCTTCTCTTTATCTCTCGATGAAAACTGTTACCCTTCCGCTGCTGCTTACTGGCTTGCTCGCTACCCCGGTTCTGGCCCAGACTGCGCCGCCCGCCGGTGCTCCGCCAGCCGGTCAGCGCCCCGCTGGCGCACCGGGCCAGCCCGGCGCAGCGGCGGCCAAGCCCATTCTGCCCACGGCCGCCAAAGGCACTGGCCGCCTCGAAGGCACCGTGCTGGATGCTACCACCAAGAAGCCCGTGGAGTTTGCCACCATCACGCTGCTTCCCCTGAGTGGCACCACGCCCCTGGATGGCGGCGTCTGCGACGAGCGGGGCCGCTTTAAGCTGCAGGGCTTGGCCGCCGGCGAGTTCCGGCTGCAGATCAGCTTTATCGGCTACGCTACCCAAACGCGCAACGTCACTATCACCGGCGGGCTGACTACGGTGCCCACTATCAGCCTAGAAGGCACGGCCCAGAAGCTGGGCGAGGTAACCGTAACGGGTGAACGGGACGTTATCGAGACGAAGCCGGACCGCATTGTGTACAACGCCGAAAAAGACCTGACCAACACCGGCGGCACGGCGGCCGATGTGCTGCGTAAAGTGCCTTTGGTGAACGTGGACCCCGACGGCAACGTGGAGCTACGCGGCACCAGCAACGTACGCGTACTCATCAACAACAAGCCCTCAGGAATCGTGGCCTCCTCGGTGGCCGATGCCATGAAGCAGATTCCGGCCGACCAGATCAAGAGCGTGGAGGTGATTACCACGCCCTCAGCCAAATACGACGCAGAGGGCACGGGTGGAATCATCAACATCACGCTCAAGAAAAATAATCTGGAGGGTATCAATGGCTCGGCGGGGCTGGCGGCGGGTACGCGGAGCTCCAACGGCAACGCCTCCCTCAACTACCGCAAAGGCAAAGTGGGCCTCACCAGCTCGCTGAGCGGTTTTGGCTTCTACAGTCCCAACCGCAACGACCTCACCCGCTACCTGAAAGACGGCAGCGGCCAGGAGCGGCTTTCCCTGGAACAGCAGGGCGACGGCAACACGATTGGCGGTGGCGGCTTCGGGCGGCTGGGCCTGGACTACGACCCGGCCCAGTACCACAACCTCACGCTGAACGTGCAGGGCAGCCTGTTCCGCAACAGCGGCGACTACGACCAGTTTAACAACGTGCTTTTGCCACTGAGCAACCAGTTTACCCGTGCTACCGACCGCCGCTTCCGCACCCAGAGCTATGACATGAGCGGCTCCTACACCCGCACGTTTGAGCAGAAGCGCCGGGAGTGGAGCGTACTGGCCCAGCACACCCGCAACCGCAACGTGCAGGCCTACTACCTAGATCAGTTTGCGGGCAACACCACCGAGAACCTAGCCAAAAATTACCGCGAAGAATCGGACAACCTCTCGCGCAACCTGGAAACTACCCTCCAGACCGATTACGCCCACCCCTTCTCGGAGACTGCCCTGCTGGAAACCGGAGCCAAGGCCATTCTGCGCCGCGTGAGCAGTGACTACGACGTGTTCAACAGCCCGTCCGTCAGCCTGCTCGACCCGGTGTATAACCCCAACCGCTCCAACCTCTTCGATTACAACCAGGATGTGGTGTCGGGCTACGGCACCTACGGGTTTTCGGCCAGCAAGAAGGTGAGCTTCAAGCTGGGAGCCCGGGTGGAGAATACGCGCATCAACGGCAGCTTCCAGCAGCAGCAGAGCGAAAACTCGGCCGTGAAGCAGAACTACACCAACTGGCTACCCAACCTGAGCCTGAGCTACCAGCCCCAGAACCCCAAGAAGCCGGGCCAAACCCTGCGCATTGCCTACTCCAAGCGCATCCAGCGCCCCCAGATTTTCTACCTGAACCCCTTCCGCAACACTTCCGATACGCTGAACGTGAGCTACGGCAACCCCCAGCTGGAGCCTGAGCTGACGGATAGCTACGAGGTCAACTACACCACCTTCATCAAGGGCTCGGTGCTGAATATGTCGGCTTACGCCCGCCGCACCGGCAACGCCATTGAAAGCTACCGGTTTGTGGAGAATGGGGTGAACAACCAGACCTTCCGCAACATCGGCCGCAATGCCACTTACGGGGTTAGCCTGTTTGGCTCAGTGAAGCCGGTGCCGAAGTGGGACGTGAGCGGCAACGTGAACGTGTACTACGTATCCTTGAAAAGCAATGCCTTGAACTTGGATAACAGCGGGGTGATGTACAACCTGAACGTAAACTCCGGCTACAAATTTGAGAAGGGCCTGAGCGTGCAGTTCTTCGGAGGGCTTAACTCGCCGCGGGTGCAGCTGCAGGGCCGCCAGGCTGCCTGGACGTTCTACTCGGTGGGCCTGCGCAAAAACCTGCTCAAGGACAAGGCTGACCTCACGCTGAACGCCGACAACTTCCTCTCGGCCACCCGCAATCTGCGCAGCACCCTCGACACCGACCAGTTCCGCCAGGAAAGCAACAATTACATCTACCTGCGCGGGGTGCGTCTGGCCTTCAACTACCGCTTCGGCAAAGTAACCCAGCAAGCCCCCAAACGCCGCCGCAGCATCCAGAACGACGACGTGAAGCAAGGCGGCGACGGCCAGGGCCAGCAGGGAAACTAGGTCAATTAAAAGTTAAGAATGAAGAATTAAAAATGAGCCGTTGGGCGGTCCGGTTACGGGTCCATCCAACGGCTCATTTTTAATTCTTCATTCTCAATTTTTACTTGATTTCACAGCTTCCCGTGGTAGCGCAGCAGCTCCAAAAACGCCTCCCGGTAGGTTTCGCCGATGGGCAGCTGGGCGCCGTGCACCTGCACGCGGTGGCGCTCCACAAACTCCAGGTGGCGCAGGTTGATGAGGTAGGACTTGTGGATGCGGGCAAAACGGCCGGCCGGCAGCAGCTCCTCCAGCTTGCGAAAGGACTGCAGCGTCAGGATTTTGCCGGTGGCCGTGTAGTACATCAGGTATTCCTTCTGGCCCTCGGCGTAGTACAGCTCATCAATGGGTACCCGGCGCAGACGGCTATCCTGCTTCACAAACAGTGCCTCCCCGGGCTCCGTAAATTCGACTGGTTCAGAAGTGCCGTGGGCTGAAGGAAGGGGCTGCAGGGCGGCGCGGGCGCGGTGGGCGGCCTGCACAAACCGCTCGAAGGAAATGGGCTTGAGCAGATAATCAAGGGCCGGTAGCTCATAGCTCTGCACGGCGTAGTCGGGGTGGGCGGTGGTGAAGATGATGAGGGGCCGGGGCGCGGGCAGCAGCTGGGCCAGCTGCAGGCCCGTGAGGCGGGGCATCTGAATATCCAGAAATACCACGTCCACGGGGTTGTCCTGCAGATAGGACACGGCCGCCAGCGCCTCCTGAAACTGCCCACGTAGCTCCAGAAACGGCACCTGCGCGCAGTATTCGGCCAGCACCTTCAGGGCCAGGGGCTCATCATCCACCACCACGCAGCTCATCGGACGACGGGTTACTGTCTCAGAAACGGGCATGGCTGATTAGTTGCTGATTGTTGGTAATTGATGCTTGTTGCTTGTTGTTCCGTCACCCTGAGCCTGCGCAGAAGTTTACCCGAACCGGACGGCCTCTGCCAACCTGTGCGGGAACCAAGGTTATAGCAGCGCGACTCAGGCTGGCAAACGACCAATCTGCAAAGAAAGCCGCACGGCGTATTCCTGGGCGTTGGCAGTAACTACCAGGGCATGGGCTTCGGGGTAGAGCAACTCCAGGCGGCGGCGCAGGTTGGCCAGACCTACCCCGCCAGGGCCGGGGGCTTCGGGAGCCACCCGGTTGCGCACCAGAAACTGTAGCTGGCCCTCGGGCGTAAGTTCCAGCTTCAGGCGCACGGCGTGGGGGCGGGCCGTCAGGTCGCCGTGCTTGAAGGCGTTTTCCACCAGCGGCAGTAGCAGCATGGGCGGCAGGCGGCAGGCGTGGTCGGCGCCGGGCGGCAGCAGCACCGTGAACTGGATGGCTTCGTCGGCATCCTCGGGGGGCAGGCGCAGATGTTGCAGTGTGAGGAAGCTCTGCAGGTGGTGAATTTCCCGGGCCAGGGGCACTAGGTCGTCCTGGCTGTCGTAGAGCTGGTAGCGCATCAGCTGGGAGAGGCGCAGCACTGCTTCCGGGGCCTGGGGCGAGGCGTTGAGCGTGAGGGAATAGATGTTGTTGAGTGTGTTGAAGAGAAAGTGCGGGTGCAGCTGGTTTTTGAGTAGGGCCAACTCGGTGCGCAAATGCTGCTGCTCCAGCTCCCGGCGGTTGTCCCGCTCCCGCAGGTAGTCGCCGGCCAGCCGCAGAAAGAAGCTCAGCGCCAGAATAAGGCCGCCCAGCAGCAGGTAGTAGCTCTGCAACACCTGCACGTAAAAGCCCAGCGGCTGATTCTGGCCCTGCACCTTCACCTCCTCAAAGTAGTAGCTCACCCCGATGCGGGTGGTACAAAACGCTACCAGGCCCAGCGCCAGCACCAGCAGATACGCCCCCAGCCTGCCCCGCCGAAACAGAGCCGGCATAGCAAACCAGTTGAGGTAGAACAAGCCCGAATCGAGGACGTTGGTAGTCAAGGCTAATGCCCAGAAATGGTCTTTGGGCGGGGGAATGAGCACGCCCTGGTTCAGCAGCCAGCCTTGGGCATCAAAGTACAGCAGCAGCGCCAGCCACCCCAGGTGCACCCAGGGCAAACGCCGCAGCCATGCGGGCAGCTGCCAGGCCGGGCGGCGGACGGCGCGGGTAGGAGAAAACGAGGGATTCAGAGCCAAGAGAAGTAACCGGCAGACTTTACCGCCCACCGAATGCTCCGGCAACATACAACCACGCGGCCATTTCCGGCGGAGTTTTCAACCAACCAGGCGGCTGGCTTCAATCAACCTGCCCGGGCTGCTTACCAGCCTGCCCCTGCCACAAATGCCCCGGATAACCGGGTTGGTTGAGGCTGCACGCAACGTTGGTTGATTATTATGACTCCTGGCTCAAATACCTACTAGGTTTGCAGCGTTGTGTTACCGATTCCGCTGGGCAACATCCAGCCCATGCATATTACTTTTTCTCTATTCTTCTTATGAAGCACTTTTTCCCGCTGCTTTTGCTGGCGGCTCCCATAGCAGTACACGCTCAGGCCCCGGCTACCTCAACGGTTTCTACCACCAAGGGCCCCGGCCGCCTGAGTGGGCGCGTGCTGGATGCCGCCACTCAGAAACCCGTGGAGTACGCCACCGTGGCCCTGCTGCCCGCTACCGGCACGGCCCCGCTGCTGGGTGGCACCGCCGACGCGGATGGCCGCTTCGAGTTGCGCGACCTGCCCACCGGCGAGTTTCGGCTGCAAATCAGTTTTGTGGGGTATGGCAGCGTGATGAAGCCGGTGACTATTACGGCCGAACCCCAGAACCTGGGCAACCTCACACTCACCGCCTCAGCCCAAAACCTGGCCGGCGTAACGGTAACCGGGGAGCGGCCGGTGGTAGAAACCAAGCCCGACCGCCTAGTGTACAACGCCGACCAGGATGCCAGCAACGCCGGGGGCACGGCTACCGATATTCTGCGCAAAACCCCGCTGGTAAACGTGGACGGGGAGGGCAACGTGCAGCTGCGCGGCACCAGCAACGTGCGTATCCTCATCAACAACAAGCCCTCAGCCCTGCTGGCCGGCAACCTGGCCGAAGCCCTCAAACAAATCCCGGCCGACCAGATCAAGGCTATAGAGGTAGTTACTGCGCCCTCGGCCAAGTACGACGGCGAAGGCTCCGGCGGGGTTATCAATATCGTGCTCAAGAAGAACAGCTTGCAGGGTACCAGCGGCAGCGTGGGCGCTAGCGGCGGCAACCGTAACCAGAGCCTCAACGGCAGCCTGAACGCCAAGCGCGGCAAAGTAGGTGTGAACACCAAACTCAGCGGCTTCCGCAATCTGTACCCATTTAAAAGCCTTACGGAGCGCACCAGCTTTCTGCCCGGTGGCGGTACCGGCCAGCTCACGGAGCGCACTACCTCCCACAACCAGGGCACGGGCGGCTACGGGCAGGTAGAACTCACCTACGACCCCTCGCCCCTGCATAGCTTCACGGTGAGCGGCAACGGCAACCTGTACGGTAACGATGCCCCCCAGCAGCTGTTCAACCAATACCAGGGCCAGCCCCAACTGGATACGCTGTACACCCGCGACATCAACCGCCAGGATGAAAGCCGCAACTACGACCTGAACGCGGGTTACACCCGCACCTTCGGCGAGCAACAGCCCCGCCGCGAGTGGAGCCTGCTGGCCCAGCACACCAACAACCGCAGCCGCGAAAAATACCGCCTCGACCAATTCCCGACGGCCGAGTTGTTTGGTGGGCCTATTGAGTATCGGGAAGCCAGCCGCAACCTGGCCCGCAACCTCGAAACCACCTTCCAGACCGATTACACCCACCCATTTGGGGAGAAGAACACGCTGGAGCTGGGTGCCAAGCACATCCGCCGCCAGGTTAGCAGCGACTATACCCTGGACACGCTGCTGGTAAGCCAGCAGACTGACTTTGCGCGTAGCGCCCTCCGCTCCAACCGCTTCGATTACAGCCAGAACGTGCTGGCGGCGTACGGCACCTACAACTTTTCGGCCGGTAAGAAATACGCCTTCAGCCTGGGCACGCGCCTGGAGCGCACGGCCATTGCGGGCGAGTTTCAGAGCGAAGCCGGCCGTTTTCAGAACGATTACCTGAACGTATTGCCCAACCTGAGCGCCACCCGCACCCTCAAAAAAGACGGCCAGACGCTGCGCCTGAGCTACTCCCGCCGCATCCAGCGCCCCCAGATTTACTTCCTCAACCCCTACGTTAATCAGGTAACGCCCAGCTCTGTCAACTTCGGCAACCCCCGCCTACGGCCCGAAACGGCCGATTTGCTGGAGCTGGGGTACGGTACGTTCGGGGAGAAAAGCTCCTTTAACGCCTCGGCCTTCATGCGGCGCACTGGTAATTCCATTGAGAGGTTCAGCTCCTATAATCAGGAATTGGCCCGCAACGAAACCACCTACGGCAACCTGGCCACCGTGTACAACTACGGCGTGAACCTGTACGGCTCCTGGAAACCCATGAAAGACTGGGACCTGAGCTCCAACCTCAGCGGCGACTATACCCGCCTAAACAGCTCGGTGCTCCAGGGCACCAACAGCCGAGCCAGCCTCTACATGAACGTCAACTCCTCCCTGAAGCTGAGCAAAAACTACTCCCTTCAGGGCTACGGCGGCTTCTGGACGGGCGGCGTGCAGCTCCAGACGCGCTACTCCGGGGGCGTATATTATGGTCTCAGCGCCAAGAAGCTACTGCTGGCCGAAAAAGCCGACCTCTCCTTGGGCCTCAACAACTTCCTGGCGCCCGGCCGCGAGTTCCGCAGCACCACTACCACCCCCGATTTCGTCAACTACGGCTCCTTCTACTCCTACCAGCGCAATATCCGCCTGTCCTTCAACTACCGCTTCGGCAAGCTGGAAGGCGGGCAGCGCCAGCGCCGCTCCATCCGCAACGACGACGGCAAAGGCGGCGGCAGCGGCGGCCAGCAAGGCGGGTAGCAAACGTCTGTCATCCTGAGCGCAGCGAAGGACCTTATTACGTTCGAACGACTCGTTCAGACAAGGTAAGGTCCTTCGCTGCGCTCAGGATGACAGACGTTTTTGCTTCATTTCTCATCCCCTTTCCCCTCATTCACTTATTCCAGATTTCCCAGGCGGCTTCGGCTTGCAGGCAGAGCATTTCGAAACCGTTTTTGGTTTGCGCCCCGGCCGCTTGTCCGCGCTGCATGAATTCGGTTTCGCGGGGGTTGTAAATCAGGTCGTAGAGGTAGTGCTGACTGCTGAGGGCTCCGTAGGGAATAGGCGGGCACTCGTGCACCTCCGGAAAAGTACCCAGCGGGGTGGTATTGATAATAAGTTGATGCTCCTGCAACAGCCGGGGCGTAAGCTCCTGGTAAGTTAGCCCCGCGCCCATAGCGTTGCGCGACACCACCCAGTAGCCGATGCCCAAATCTTTCAGCGCCACTTCCACGGCCTTGGAGGCTCCGCCGCTGCCCAGCACCAGCGCCCGAAAATCTGCTAGCCCCCCTTTGGGCAGAAATCCGCGCAAGGACTCGCGGAAGCCGATGTAGTCAGTGTTGTGCCCAACTAAGCGGCCACCCTCCTGAAACTCAATGACGTTGACGGCCCCGACCCGGGCGGCAGAGGGAGCTACTTCGTTCAGAAACGGCCACACCTGCTCCTTGTACGGAATAGTCACGTTGAGCCCCCGCAGCTCCGGATGCGCGGCCAGTAGTGCTGGCAGCTCATTGATGGTAGCCAGCTCAAACAGCTCGTAGCGGTGGTCGTCCAGGCCCAGATTATGAAACTTCTGGGTGAAGTACGTCTGGGAGAAGGAGTGCTTCAGGGAGCGGCCAAGGAGCCCGAATTCCGGCATAACTGCATGACTAAGGTTTGAGAAGTAAGCAACAAAAAAAACCGCCCCGGCCAAAGTAAGCGGGGCGGTTTTCGTAGTTATTCCAACGGGTTCTGGCTAAGCTATTGGGCGCTTGTTTTCCCGGCGGGCTTTGAAGAACTCCCACACGGCTGGCAGTACCGATACGAAAATTATCATGAGCGTGAGCAGTCCGAAGTTATTCTGAATCCACTGAAAGCTACCCAGAAAGTACCCCGCTCCCGTCAGCAGCACAACCCACACTACCGCGCCTACCAGGTTATAGGACAAGAACTTGGAGTAGCTCATGGTGCCTATGCCCGCCACAAAGGGAGCAAACGTGCGGATAATGGGAATGAAGCGGGCAATAATGATGGTTTTGGCCCCGTGCTTCTGGTAAAAATCCTGGGTGCGGTCCAGGTGTTCCCGTTTCAGCCACCTCGAGTTTTCCCTGAACACACGCGGCCCCAGATAGTCGCCGATATGGTAGTTGAGCGTATCCCCCAGCACGGCGGCCAGAATCAATAGCCCAATCAGGATGCCCACGTTCAGGCCATTGGCTGGGTTAGCGGCCAGCGCACCGGCGGCAAACAGCAGGGAGTCGCCAGGCAGGAAGGGCAGCACCACTACGCCGGTTTCCACGAAGATGATGAGGAAGAGAATGGCGTAGGTCCAGGTCCCGTAGTCCTGAATAATTTCCGCCAGGTGCTTGTCGAGGTGGAGGATAAAGTCGAGTAGATGCTTCAGAATTTCCATGGAGTGCGGCAGTGAGGCTACAAAGAAAGCGGATTATCCGTTGCCTACTCCACGGCGGCGTTTAGGTTTGTATCTGACTGACAGCAGCCCCGCGCAAGCAGCACCAGGTTGTACTCCACTTCCAGCTCCTTTACCTGCAGGCCCAGCCCCCGCAGATACTCCACCGCCGCCTGCTCCCCGATATGGAGCGGGGCTTGCTGCAGCGTATTCACTATCACCGTTCCTTCGGGCCGCAGCACCCGCCGGATGTGCTGCCAGAAGCCGGGCTCCGAGAGCTGCCGGGGCAGCAGCAAGTCCAGGAACAGGTCCACCACAATCAGCTCATAAGCTGCCGCAGGGGCCGTGGGCAGCCAGGCAAAGGCATCGGCGCACACAATCTGCAGGGTAGCATTGGGGCGGATGCCAAACTCCGAGGCGGCTACTTCTACAATGGCGGGGTCCAGCTCCACGGCCGTAATGGGCCCGGTGTGGTCCCGCTCCTGGCGTAGCAGCTCAATAATGCCGCCCCCGCCCATCCCCAGCACCAGCACCGGCGCGTTGGGCAAGCTGGGGGCAACGTGCATGAGGGCGTAGCGCAGTACCTGGTGCAGGGGGCCGTAGCTGTAGTTGGCGTACTGGGTATCGAGCACCTTGCGGCCCTGGTGCTGGCGCACCACCAGCCCCGGACTGTAGCGCGAGGGCACCCGCCGGGCCAGCGGCAGGGCGTAGCTTACCCAATTCCGCAGGGATGCAAGCAGCTTGTTCATAGGGCGCAAACATACGGCCTCCCGGCTGCGCAGCACTTGCTACGCCACCGGGAGGCCGCTGGGAGTTAGCAGAAAAGACTGTTTACTGCAGCACCGGCTTCACGCTGTAGCCCTGCTGGCGCAGCAGGTTAAGCACGCCCTGGGTACCGCCCAAATGAGCTGCGCCTACCGCAAAAAACGTGGGCTGCGCGGCCGCCTGCTTCTCGATGCGGGCAATCCACTGCTGGTTGCGGCCGTCCAGCAGCAGCTGCTCATACTCCTGGAATCCGAAGCTGCTTTTGCTGCTCACAGTGCGCAGCTCCTCAATATTCTGGGCTTTATAAAGGGTAAGCAACTGCTGAAACTCCTGCTTGGCTTCGGCTTCCTTGGTTACCATGTCGGCCAGCATCTTGCTCTGCACCGCATACGGAATCTTGTCGAAGAAGCCCATCTGCTCCTGCACCGTTTCCAGGCCGGTTACGTCCTTGTGCTGCTCCTGCGCCAGTTTCACGAAGGTGGTTTCGTAGCTGGCCGGCGTGCAGCCCAGCAGGGCCGGGTACATGATGGAGCTTACAATAAACGGCTTCAGCATGCCCAGTTGGGCAATAGGAATACCGGCTTTGGCCTTGAGGTAGTCGCCCACGCGGGTGTAGTCGGCGGCGGGCAGCAGCTTTTCCAGGGTCTGGCCATCGGTCATCATCATGCCGGCCTGCATTTCCTGCATCATGGTGGGGCTATCCATATCCAACTCCATTACCACCTGCTTGCTGCTACCAAAGGCGCGTTTCATAGGTTCCGTCACCTGCAAATCCTGGGGGCAAATCAGGTGAATGGTACCGTAGATATAAGAAGGTTGCGCCAGGCCCTTGCCCGAAACCTCCCACAGCAGAGAGTTGGCCGGAGCGGCAGCAGCTGCCGACGCCTTATCGGCCGTTTTAGTCTTGATTTTGGTTTTCTGGGCCTGCGTGCTCAGGGAAGTCAGGGCCAAAGCGCCGGCCAGTAGCAGCGTGCGGAACATAGTCATCGGGTAGAAATAAGTGAGAGGTGAAGGATGATCTGCACAAAGATGCAGCGTCCCGTATCCGCTCATCCGTTTATTGTACCAACGCTAACTTACTGCGCCTAAACGCCGCAAACCGGCCCACCAACCGCCGAAGCGCTGGCAGGCCGGTTTGCCTGATTGTGGTACTTGACAGCTTACTGCGCGGCTACGCGCCACAGGGTATCCGCAGCGTCATCGGCTACCAGCAAAGAGCCGTCGGGCAGGGCCGTAATGCCTACCGGGCGGCCATATACCTCTTTGTCGCCTTCGTTGGCGATGAAGCCGGTCAGGAAATCCTCCATGGGGCCGCTGGGCTTGCCGTTGCTGAAGGGCACAAACACTACCTTATACCCCGAAAATTTGGAGCGGTTCCAGGAGCCGTGCTGCCCGATGAACGCGCCACTGCGGTACTTAGCTGGGAATTTATCAGCCTTATAGAAAGCCAATCCCAATGACGCCGTGTGCGGCCCCAGGGCCACTTCGGGCACCACGGTTTGCTTCACCAGATCGGGCCGCTCGCCTTTACGGCGGGGGTCCTCCTTCTGCCCGAAATAGGCATAAGGCCAGCCGTAAAACTTGCCGGGCTGCACGCTGGTCAGGTAATCGGGCACAATATCATCCCCCAGCTCATCCCGCTCGTTCACGGCCGTCCACAGGGTTTGGGTGCCGGGGGCCCAGTCCAGGCCCACCGGGTTACGCAGGCCGGCGGCGTACACCCGCTCCCCACTGCCGTCGGGGTTTATTTCCAACACGTTGGCGCGGCGCTCCTCTTCTTTCATACCGTGCTCGGCTACGTTGGAGGCCGAGCCCACCGATACGTAGATTTTCTTGCCGCCGGGCCCAGCCAGCAGGTTGCGCGTCCAGTGGTTGTTGTAACCGCCGGCCGGCAGCGTCATGATTTTCTCGCCAGCCCCGCTGATCTTGGTTTCGCCCGCTTTGTAGGGGTAACGCCATACGCCGTCGGTATTGGCCACGTAGAATTTACCATCAATCAGCACCATGCCAAACGGCTGGTTCAAACCAGCCAGAAACGTTGTGCGGGTGTCGGGCTTGCCGTCCTTGTTGGTATCACGCAGCAGCGTAATGCGGTTGGCACTGCTGGCTCGCAACGACTTGGACGGGTCCAGCTCCAACTGCGCCGTTACCTTTTCCTTTACATCCGTCGGGATGGTGTTGGCCTCGGCTACCAGTACGTCGCCGTTGGGCAGCACGTAGGCGTTGCGGGGGCTCACCAGGCCATCGGCGTACTTGGTTACCACAAAACCAGCCGGGGCCGTGGGCATTTTGCCGGCCGGCCAGCCAATCACCTTGCTGCGCTTGGTTACCGATTTGGTAGCGTAAGGCTCGGGCAGATTTACTGGGCTGGCAGCAGTAGCCACCGTGTCGGCGGGAGTGGTGGCGGCGGCTTCGGCCTTTTCCTCTTTCGAGGGGCCGCCACAGGCTGTCAGCAGGGCCACAGAGGCCCAGGCAGAGCCGGAAATCAGTCGGTTCATATCAAAAAGCAGTGAGTATGGACAAGAAAAGGCCGGACTACTGGGTAGTCCGGCCTTCGGGTGTACTCATTTTCTGCCGTTCAGGTTAGCCTCGGGGCATGGAGGTGCCGGGCTTGCCTTGGGCTTTGGGCTCAGGCTTGAACATTTCGTCCACGTTTTCCAGGTCCAGGAAATCCAGGAACGTGTCGCCGCGCAAACCCAGCCGAATGGTTTCCAGGCTGATGATTTCGTTGGGGGCAATGTTGCCCAGGTTTACGTTAGAACCCAGCAGCTTGATAAACCACACTTGCTGCGCCTTCTGCGGAGCTTCCCAGATGATTTTTTCGGAGGGAATCTGGGTCAGGATTTCCTCTACTAGGCCCGAGCGCACCTCACCCGTGCTGCGAAACAGCCCCACGTTACCGGCTTCCCGGGCCTCGCCGATTACTTTCACGGCGCCGGCTTCCAGCTCCGTTTTCATCTGCGAAATCCACTTGTAGGGCGGAATGATCTTCTCGGCATCCTTGGAGCCTACTTCGCTCAGCACCTTCACATCCTGCGAGAGGGTGCGGATGAACTCCAGCTTTTTGTCGTGGTTCAAATCCAGGGAACCATCCGACACCTCGGCGTACTCCATGTCGAATTCCTGCAGTAGGCGGCGATAATCATCGAACTGGTTACGGATAATGAAGGCCTCAAACAACGTTCCGCCGAAGTACACCGGAATGCCGGCTTCCTTGTACACCGCCAGCTTGCGCTTAAGGTTGGGGTTCACGTAGGAGGTGGCCCAGCCCAGCTTCACGATATCCGTGTACTCGGCCCCCACTTCGAGGAAGTCCTCTGCTTCCCGCACGCTCAGGCCCTTGTCCATCACCATGGTGAAGCCTTGCTCACGGGGTTTCTGCGTCCGCTCTGGGAGTTGATTAAGCGTGTAGTTCATTATCGAATGGCTTGGGGATTTGAGAGAGGCACTGGCTGGTTTGCCATCAGCGGCCTCTTCCGAAGAAACAACGGCGGTAAAAGTACGCCCGAATTCTGTAAGTGCTGCGAGAAGGGAACAGCCGCCAAAAAGCAGAAGCGCAGACCACCTTTGCGGAAAGGTCTGCGCTTCTGCTTTTTTGACCGGGCAACTTACTTCCGGTACTGGTCAATTAGGCGGGCCAGCGCCTTCTGCGACTCCAACTCCGGGAAGTAGTCAAACAGCAGCCGGTGCTTGTCGAAATCCAGGGTCAGGGCGTTTTCCAGGCACTGGTAGGCTTCGCGGTAGCGCCCGGCTGCCAGCAGGTAGGCGCACAGGCGGTAGTGCAGCTCGGCTTCCATGGGCTGAATTTCCACGGCGTTACGCATCAGGTCAATGGCCCCGTCGAAGTTACCCTGCTCATACAACAGAATGCTCCAGTTCAACCAGGCGTCCTTGTTGTCGGGGGCTACTTCGGTGGCCTTTTCGTAGGCTTCCACCGCCGAAATAATGTTGCCAATCTGGTACTCCGCCGCCGCCAGGGCCAGCCAATACTCCACGCTTTCCTGGTAGAGGCTCACCGCCTTGCGGAAAAAGTGAATGGCCTCGAAGTACTTTTCCTGCGCATTCATGATGATGCCAATACCAAACCACGCCTCGTCCATCTCGGGGTCCAAGTCGATGGCGCGTTGGTAGAAGCGGCGGGCCAAGTCCCACTCGGCCAGCTTTTCGTGGCACTCTCCAATGTTGCACAGGGCCTCGGGAGAAGGCTCGCCTTCAGGGTAGCTGAGCTCAAACTCGGCAATGGCGGCCCGGTACCGCTCCATGCTCACGTAGGTGCTGGCCAGGTAGCCGTGCGCCTCATACAGCTTAGCATCAATGAGAATGGCATACTCAAAGGCACTCACTGCGTCATCGAGCTTGTTGGCGCGCAGGTAGGCCTGCCCCAGGTTGTACCAGGCAATGGCCGAATACGGGTCCTCATCAGTAAAGCGCCGGAAGAAGTCCAGGTTTTTTTCCAGCCGCTCACTTACTTCCAGGCAATACAGCAGCTCCTGCACCGCTACGTCGTTGTCGGGGTTGAGGCGCAGACTTTGCTTGTAGTACTTGGCCGCACTCTTGAACTTCTGCCAGCTCTGGTACGCCAGCCCCAGGTTGAAAAAGATGTCGTCCCGGTCCGGGGCCCGCTCAGCTGCCTGGTGAAAGAAGGCAATGGCCTCAGCAAACTCGCCCTTCTGCGTGGCAATTATGCCCCGTGTTACGGCTACATCAGGATTGTCAGGGTCCAGGTGGGCCACATCCTCAATCTGGATACTGGCCGCCGTGTACTCGCCTTTCATGGCCAGCACTTGTGAGCGGTCAATGAGCAGCTCCGTGCTGAACGGATACTGGGCAATGGCCGCCTCGCAGGCCTGCAGGGCTTTATCGTATTGGGTAGTAGATGTATAATGGTCGATAATGTTCTCGAAATCGGCCAAATCAAAAAACACGGGCTCGTTGTGGGCTACCATCTGCTCAAAGCGGCGTACGGTAGCCAGCACTTCGTCCCGGTCCTCAAAATTCTCGTTCATTCTCATGCGGCAACAATCGGCACAACGCCGCCAAAACGGCAGGCTCCGTGAATAAGCAAACGGCTTTTATAGTAAAAAAGCGCTGTGCCCTTACTATACAACAACCACACCGGAGGCCGATGGGTTCTTCGGGAGCAGTGCAGAAACAGAGGAAAGCAGTAACAGTACCTGTGTCAGCCATTCGCGCTGTCTGCGCCAGGCACCTGTTTACTCCGCTACTCCATTGCTCTTAAGCTCCTGACAGCACCAGTTGATGGTCTCCGACAAAGGTCGGAAGTTGCGGCCCATTTCCCGCCGAATTTTCTCCGCCCGGTATGCTACCGGCCGCCGGCCGGCACGAGCAGTGTCCTTGGTTATCAGGGGCCGGGCTCCGGTTACCAAGGACCGAATGTACTCCAGCCGCCAGATAACCTCCGCTGCCCAGTCGGGCACGGCCACGCTGGGCGGGCGCTTGCGGAAGTTGGTCGCTGCCTGCCTCAGAAGCTTCTGCAGCGGCATACTGCCCGCACTGAGCACGTACCGCTCCCCACTGCGCGTAGTATGCAGCGTTAGGTGTACTAGCGCGTCCACTACATCCCGCACATCTACCAAGTTGATGGCCCCGGGAGTATAGAAATAATGCTCTTGGTAAGCATAGCGGAACAGACGCGTGCTACTCTGCGTCCAATCAGCTGGTCCCAGAATTACGGATGGGTTCACCATAACGGCCTGCAACCCTTCAGAAATTCCGCGCCACACTTCCAGCTCGCCCAAATACTTGGAAGTAGAATACGCATTGTGTTCCGCTCCCAGGTCCCATTTGGTCTGTTCATCTAGTACTACCGGGCCCGGTTGTGTTGCGGCTTCTGTGGTGCCGCCGCCCAGCGCCGCCACCGATGACACCACGCCCAGCCGAATGCCCGGCCGCTCCAGGCAGGCATCTACCACGTTAGCCGTACCCTCCACGTTGATGCGCAGCAGCTCGTCCTCATCCTGAGGGGCGTAGGACACCAGTCCGGCGCAGTGAAATACATGGGTAATGCCTTCCAGTGCCTGCCGAAACCCTATTGCATCCCGAACGTCGCCCTGCACCCATTCTACCTTATCAGCGGCGGGAATATCCGGAATTTGCTGTCGGTACAGGGCGCGCACCGGCAGCCCACGCGCTACTAGTTCAGCCAGCAGAAACCTCCCCACCAAACCACTACCACCGGTAACAAAAATCATAGTGCGGCAACTAGTGTGATGATCAGGTCAGATGAATTACAGTGTGTTGTTGAGCAGAGGCAGCGCCAGCGCTTTTGCTAAGTATTCACTCTTAAGCACCTTATCCCGGATATTATCGAGGTGTTTTCCATTGTGGGTATCTGTTCCCAATAGGTCCACGAGGCCTCCATCAATCAGCTTTTCCGCCACATGCTTGGCCCCACTTGAGTAGTAACCGATAATGGAGTTAAGGTTCACCTGTAACAATACCCCCAGATCCCGCATTTTGAGCAACTCCTCATACCGGCCGTACAGGTAGGTGTAGCGTTCCGGGTGGGCCAGTACCGGCTGGTACCCGGCAGCTTTCAGATTAAAGATGATTTCGGTGAAGTTGAAGGGCTCATTGATATAGGAGGTTTCCACCAGCACCATACGCCGCTCACCACCAAAGCTCAGCAGCTCTTCCCCTCGCTCCAGACGCGGCCCAAAGCTCTCATCCAGGTAGTACTCGGCGGCGCAGGTTAACTCAACGCCACTCAGCCCGGCCTTAGCGGCCGCTTCCTGCAACCCGCTCAGTGCTCCTAGGATGCCTTCAGGGGTGTTGCGGTAGAAGTCGCCCATAATATGGGGCGTCATCACCAGCTTTCGGTAGCCCAGTTCCTGCAAGCCCCGCAGCAAATCAAGCGACTGTTCCAGCGTTTCAGCTCCATCATCCAGTCCTGGCAGCAAGTGGGAGTGCATATCCACGCCCAAAATAGCTAGTGAGGCAACCTGAATAATGGGCGCCTCCCGGCTACCAAATAGCTTCTGAAACAAGGACATATGCCAAAAAACATGCTTATGACAACCGTTTCCGCAGGCCACTCAGCAGCCCAGTAGGCTTCGTCGGCTCCTCATAATACCCTTGTCCGTAGCCATATCCGTAGCCATACCCGTAGCCATACCCGTAGCCGCCGGTGGTTTTGGCATCGTTCAAAATGGTAGTCATCTTAGTGAAGCCGTTGGCCCGAATCAGTTTGTTGATATTTTTCAGGAACGACTTTTTAGAATAGTTAGCCCGCACGATATAAATAGGCACATCAGCCTTGCGCATAATTAGAATACCATCCGTTACCAAACCTACGGGCGGTGTATCAATCATTACCACATCGTAGTGTTCGTGCAGACTTTTAATCATTTCATCAAACCGGGCACTCAGGATAAGTTCTGATGGATTAGGCGGCGTAGGCCCGGCCGAAATAAAATCTAGTGTAGGAATGCTGGTGTGCTGCACGCACTCTTGCCAAGTATGCTTTTCAATAAGCACGGTACTGACGCCTTTGACGTTCTCGGCATCAAAAGCCAAGTTTACCTTGGGCTTGCGCATATCTAGGTCGAGGATAATCACCCGCTGGTCAGAAGCGGCAATAATACCGGCTAAGTTGACTGTTACGAATGTTTTACCCTCTCCACTTATGGTGGAGGTAACAGATATTAGCCGCTTTTTTTTAGAGCTGGCAATGAATTCTAGGTTTGTTCTGATAGAACGAATTGCTTCTGATATAGCTGACTTAGGATTACGATCCACCACCATTTTTGATACAGCCATCTTTTCTTTGTCATATGTCGGAATGACTCCGAGCACTGAGGCCCCAGTACTGCGTTCTAGCTCCCGAATATTTGTTACCGTATTGTGCATTAGGTAGCGCACGGCAATTAATCCTAGTCCCAAAATAATTCCGGCCGCCAGCCCAATAGCATAGATCATAATTTTAACAGGCGAAATACGCTCTGCTACGCTGGCCGGCGACAGAATCTGAAAATCGGCTGTAGCTCCCGCCATAGAAATGCCAAATTCAATGCGCTTATCCATCATGATGAGGTTGTACTTTTCGTACAACTCCAGTGGACGTTGCAACCTAGCCTGCTCCGTCTGTTTCTCTGGCAGTGCCCGTAACCGACTCTCCAGTGCGGACCGTTTACCATCTAGTTTAATTAACTGGCCCTGAGCTAACTGCCTGTTTTTCCGCAACAGTTGGCGCACTATCTTTTTTAAGTCGGCAATGTTCTGCTCCTTAATTTGCATGGCCGTGGTAGCCCCCGGCTGATACGAAAGCAATGCACGTTTCAAATCGAGTTGCGCATCGCTCAACTCCTGAATGCGGGAAGACAACTGAGAATCTTTAATATCAGCCAGAGCAGGTATACTCTGGGTAACATCTCCATCAGCACGTTCTGTTAGACGCTCTTTTTCTATCAATTGCGCTAAATCGTTCAATACGTCAATCTGCTCCTGAATTTTTTCCCGTTCCGTCTCCTGCTCCTGCAGTAAAGTAGTAATCTGGCTTACGTCACCTTTTACATCGTATGTGCCGTTCCGCTTTACAAAGGCCTGCATATCTTCCTCGGCGCGGCCCAGCTTCTGATTATTTTCGCCTAGTTGCTCGTTAATATAACCCATAGCGCGGGTTGCTTGCTCTTGCTTACGCAACAGCTTTTCCACTAGGTATACTGAATCAATTTTATTGACAATAGCCCGGGCCTTCAGTGGATTTCGATCCGTGAATGAAATGCTGATGGTATTAGCGTCAGGATTAACAATGTCAACCAATAGGTTTTTATTAAAATACTCGTTGAGCGCCCCATTGCTGTTGACCACAAAAGAATACGCTCCCTCTAAATCAGTTGGAGTAAGTGCATTATCGAGCAGCAAGCGCATCCGGAATCCAGCTGCCATGAACGGAACGCCTACTGCGTATTCCGCAGTTTCGCCGCCTAACTGCTCCGGCTGTACTATGCGGAACCGGGTAGGACTGAGGAGTTGAACATTGATTTTCTGGTCGTAGGCAGCGTCCGACGTGGGCTCAAATACAATCCGAAATGGCGAACTGCCATACATTTCGGTTTCAAGCACAGTACCTTGGACATAATAGTTTACATCCAAGTCCAATGAGTCCTTGAGGCGCCGATAAATAATATCAGACTTGATCAACTCAATTTCACCAGATAGCTTGTTCAGATTTTGTTTTTGCTCCACAGCACCTCCCAAGCCTTCCAAGCCTAGTATACCAGCTTCTGTTTTCTCATCAATTTTGATGGTAGAGGTAGACTTGTATTCCGCTGGTGTATAGCGCAAAAATAGCCAAGAAGCAGTTATGCCCAAGCCAATTAATAGCAACATCCAAGGCAGACTCTTCCAAGCAACCGCTAACAGTGTAGTTAGATCAAACCCTGGCCCATCTTCTTCCGCTTCTGAATCGGCACCGCCAGCATTACGGATAAGCTCTTCTAATTCAGCGTCTTCTTTCGCCGCCATGTATGTTCTGGTAATACAAAAATGAATGAGACTGTGCTTTACCTACCTTACTTAATATTACTTACAAAGTAGATAGTACTAATAACAGCAGCTACACTGCTTATTAGCGTAAACAAAGGAGCTGCATCCTGCAACCCTTCATAGAATGGCCGTCGAATCGGCTCAACATACACAATATCATTTGGTTCCACCTGTAAGTTAGCTCGGCGCATACCATCAATAGTAGTCAGGTCTATGATCTGTACCTGTGGATTCTTCAGATCCCCCCGAATTAAACGGATATTATCTGCGCGGCCAGCACGGCCGGAACTGGTGGTCCCAACAAAAGCACCCTCAATGCCGCCAGCCTGCGCCAGTATTTCCAGCAGATTCATATTATCATTAAGCATCTGAATTACCTGCCCTGACCCTCCAGATGTGGCTCCCAGCACAATGATTCGATTATTAGTTACGCGAGTCGTTACAAATACATCCTTGTAGAATTCTGTGTACTTGCGTTGCAATAAGCTATCAGCCTCCAGTAAGGTGAGTCCAGACAATTTTTGGTAATTTACCATGGGCAGCTTTACCATTCCATCGTGTTGCACCAAAAATTCTGTATAGCCCTGTTGTCCTTGTTGGCCCTGCTGATTTTGCTGTCGGCCCTGACCCATAGAACGGCCAGAGGAAGATTGTCGGCTCACACCGCCTCCTGCTCCCCCACCTATACCACCACTGCTTCCTCCTCCCGGAGAGCCAAACATCAACTCCCCATTGGGGTCCAGAATACGTTCCCCGTTGTTGGTATACACGCGTACATCTAAAGCGTCGTTGGGCTGAATGATGTAGTTGCGCTCGGCCCGGTTTACTACGTCTCGCAACTTAGCTGTGTCCATGCGACCGGAACCGTCAGTGCGAAACAGAATATTTTGCTGATGCACCCGTGCGGTGGCACAGGATCCTAGCAGGAAGCCTGCTACTACCCATAGGAGGCAGATGTTTATGTAGCGGCGAAACAGTGTATTTTGCATGAAAACCGGAGTATTCCGGGGTCAGGTACGGAAGTAGCGGCAAACTAGCCTTAGTTTACCAGGGCAGTTTTTGCCTAAAAACTATCAAAGAAACCGAATTAGCTGCCCCTATCAAAATTCCTTCGGTGAAGCACCTAATCCTACACTGGCTTGTACGCCAACAAAACCCTACTTTCGCAGACTCATTTTTTGGTCGGGCACGTTCATTCTCCTCATTTCCTCGACCACACTTCCCCACCCCCACCCCACCCACTTATGGAACTGGTAGCTACTGAAAACCAGGCAATGATTGCCCAGATGGTGCGCGACTTTGGTGCGCAGCACATCAAACCCCACATGATGGAGTGGGATGAAACGCAGGAGTTTCCCAAAGACGTTTTTCACAAGCTCGGTGAGCTTGGCCTGATGGGTGTATTAGTGCCTCAGGAGTATGGCGGGGCAGGTTTTGGCTACGTAGAGTACGTGACGGCCATTGCGGAACTGGCTAAAATTGATGGCAGCATTGGCCTGAGCATGGCAGCGCACAATTCTTTGTGCACTGGCCACATTTTGCAGCATGCTTCTGAGGAGCAAAAGCGAAAGTACCTGCCTAAGCTGGCCAGCGGCGAGTGGATTGGGGCCTGGGGACTCACGGAGCCTAACACGGGCTCCGATGCCGGCAACATGCGCACCGTGGCCGTGCTTGATGGCGACCATTACGTACTGAACGGAGCCAAGAACTTTATTACGCACGGTAAATCCGGTAATGTGGCGGTAGTTATTGCCCGCACTGGTGAAGTGGGCGACTCTCACGGCATGACGGCCTTTATTGTGGAGCGCGGCACGCCAGGCTTTGAGGCCGGCCGTAAGGAAAATAAGCTAGGTATGCGCGCTTCCGAAACTACTGAGTTGATTTTCACGGACTGCCGCGTGCCCAAGGAAAACGTGATTGGGAAAGTTGGTGACGGCTTTGTACAGTCGTTGAAGGTGCTGGATGGCGGCCGTATCAGCATTGCAGCATTGAGCTTGGGTATTGCCCAGGGTGCCTACGAGGCAGCCGTGCAATACTCCAAGGAGCGCTACCAGTTCAACCAGCCCATCAGCAACTTTCAAGGCATTAGCTTTAAGTTGGCTGATATGGCCACCGAAATCGAAGCCGCTTCCCTACTCACCTACCGTGCCGCCGATATGAAGGACCGGGGCCTGAATGTAAACCGTGAATCGGCAATGGCTAAGCTATATGCCTCGGAGGTATCAGTGCGGGTAGCGAATGAAGGTGTACAGATCTTTGGAGGCTACGGCTACACCAAAGACTACCCAGCGGAGAAATACTACCGCGACGCCAAGCTCTGCACCATTGGCGAGGGCACCAGCGAAATTCAAAAGTTGGTTATTGCCCGCGCCCTGCTCAAGTAGAAATAAGGCATTAGGGAGGATTGAAGCCATTTTTCCCGAGTAGGTTTTATCTATCGGCCTGCCGATGAGGGAAAAACACGGGAAGGAGTTTCAATTTTTCCAATCAATGAGTATCTTTGCGCGCCCTGCAAACTGGGTTTCCAAGTTCACTGAAGATATGATCATCGTCCAAATCAAAGAAAACGAGTCGGTTGACCGTGCGCTGAAGCGCTTCAAAAAGAAATTTGAGCGCACTGGCGTTCTGAAAGAGCTGCGTCGCCGCACCTTCTTCCAGAAGCCTTCCATCACCAACCGCAAGCAGAAGCAGAAGGCCATCTACAAGCTGGCTACCTACGGCCCCGACGCTACGAACGCCTAGGTTTCTGACTACCTGTTCGTAAGGACGAAAAGCCGGCTGATTTGCTCCTATTGGGCGAATCAGCCGGCTTTTTCGCGTCTATACAGCTCGGTTTTTTTCTTCAATTGAATTCCATACATTGGGTATCCGGCTTTGGTAGCTGGACACCTTGCGCATGGAATTATTTTTTGACTACCTGCGGTTTGAGCGGCGCTATAGCCCCCACACCGTACTTTCCTACCAGACGGATCTGCGGCAGTTTTCGGATTTTCTGAAAGCCGCCTTTGACCTGGCGGAGCCTGCCCAGGCCGACCACACCCTAATCCGCTCCTGGGTAGTGGACCTAATGCAGCGGCAGCATGACCCCCGTACTGTTAACCGCAAAATTGCTTGCCTGCGCTCCTACTATAAGTTTTTACTGCGGACAGGAGTGGTGCAGAAAAACCCTATGCTGCGCATTACCTCACCCAAGGTGGCCAAAAAGCTACCGGACTTCGTGCCGGAAGATTCACTCAACGGGCTGTTGAATTCTTTTGAATTTCCGGAAACGTTAGCCGGCGTGCGCGACCAGCTGATTCTGGAGCTATTGTACGGTACCGGAATTCGCCTCTCGGAACTGCTTGGCATTAAGCACGCTGACCTCAGTTTACCTGGCAAAGCGGTGCGGGTAACTGGCAAGGGGAACAAGCAGCGCATTGTACCCCTGAACCCCACCTTGCTTATCGTCTTGGAGCGGTATATAGCATTTCAGCAACAGGAATTTGGTTCCGTCAGCAACGCCCACGGCGTACTCCTCGTTACGGATAAGGGAGAGCCGCTCTATGAAAAGTTCGTGTATCGGACGGTGAAGCACTATCTGAGTCAGATAACTACGGCGGCGGGGCAGCAACACCCGCACGTGCTGCGCCACTCTTTTGCCACACATCTGCTGGGTAAAGGAGCCGATTTGAATGCCATCAAGGAGCTACTCGGGCACGCCAATTTGGCGGCCACTCAGGTGTACACGCACCTGAGTATTGACAAATTGAAATCAGTGTTTGAAAAGGCCCACCCCAAGGCCTGATATTGTTTCCTTTTTCTTTACCTCTTAACCCCCACGACCGATGAAAGTACAGATCCAATCGGTGCATTTTGACGCCGACCAGAAACTGCTCGACTTCATCCAGAAGCGCCTCGATAAACTCGAAACCTTCTATGACCGCGTGACAGAAGGCGAAGTGATTATGCGCCTCAATAACAAGGATGGCATTGATAATAAAACAGTCGAAATTAAGCTGTACGTGCCCGGTGGTAGTCTATTTGCTCAGGAAGACGCAGCTTCCTTTGAAGCCGCTGCTGATGCTGCCGCTGAGAGCTTAAAACGCCAAATCACCAAGCATAAGGAGAAGTTGGTTAACCATTAAGTTAAACAACTATTTATATAGCTAAACGCCCCGCCTGACGATTCAGGCGGGGCGTTTAGCTATATAGCAGTGAGGCTGAGTTGGACCTTACAGGCCGAATTCTGCTTTAATTCTGTCCACGTAATCAAGTTTTTCCCAGGTGAAGGTTTCTACGGTACGCGTGTTACCGTGAGCATCCTGTACCTGCTTGGTGCCCGGCTGGCGGCCCATGTGCCCATAAGCAGCCGACTCGCCGAAGATGGGGTTTTGCAGGCCCAAGCGCTGTACAATGGCGTAAGGGCGCAGGTCGAAGAGGTGCTGTACTTTCTCAGCAATCTGGCCGTCGGTGAGCTGCTGGCCGTTGCTGGTAGCTTTAGTAGTACCATAGGTGGTCACGAACACACCCACGGGCTCCGCCACGCCAATGGCGTACGCTACCTGCACCAGCGCTTGGTCGGCTACGCCGGCAGCTACCAGGTTTTTGGCAATGTGCCGGGCCGCGTAGGCAGCCGAACGGTCTACTTTTGAGGAGTCTTTGCCGGAGAAGGCACCACCGCCGTGGGCACCCTTGCCGCCGTAGGTATCCACAATGATTTTGCGGCCAGTGAGGCCGGAGTCGCCGTGAGGGCCACCGATGACGAACTTGCCGGTGGGATTAATGTGGTGCTTGATATCGGCCGTGAATAGCTGCTGCACCTCGGGGCCGAGTTGGGCTTTCACGCGCGGAATGAGGATGTTGATGATATCCTCCTTGATGCGGGCCAGCATGCGCTCCTCGCTTTCGTCGAAATCATCGTGCTGGGTGCTTACCACAATGGTTTCAATGGCCTCGGGCGTGTTGTCGTCGGCGTAGCGGATGGTTACCTGGCTTTTAGCATCGGGGCGCAGGTAGGTCATCTCCTGGCCGGCTTTGCGAATGGCCGACAGCTCGCGCAGCAAACGGTGCGAGAGGTCGAGGGCCAGGGGCATGTAGTTGTCGGTTTCCTTGGTGGCGTACCCGAACATCATGCCCTGGTCGCCGGCGCCTTGCTCCTCAGCCACAGCGCGCTCCACACCTTGGTTGATATCGGCCGACTGCTCGTGGAGGCGGTTCATCACCTCGCAGGTATCGGCATTGAATAAGTACTCGGGTTTGTTGTAGCCGATGCGGCGAATTACCTCCCGAATGATGGGCTCGGCTTCTACGTGGGCCGTCGATTTGATTTCGCCGGCTACCAGGGCAAAATCGGTGGTAACCAGGGTTTCACAGGCCACCTTGGCGGTGGGGTCCTGACGCAAATACTCGTCAAGGATGGCATCAGAAATCTGGTCGGCTACTTTATCGGGGTGGCCTTCCGAAACAGATTCGGAGGTGAACAGGTAGGGCATCAGCTTGAAAATGTAGTAGTACGCGAGGGGCCGGCAGCCCCTGCCCTGCTCTGAGTAACTGTTCAGGCAGGGCCGCAAAGCTACAAGTTTTCCGGTGGTTACTACGCGCCGACGCTCATTTGCCGACGCAGGAATTTACAGTTGAGTTCAACTCCTATTGCCGGTCTGCGTTTAGGGCTCCATCTCCTGACCTGTACTTTTCCCGCAGCCCGCATGAAAAAACCGCTTCTCCTTAGCCTCGGACTTTCCCTTGCCGCCAGTCTTCCTGGGCAGGCGCAAAAGGCTCCTTCGCCCTACAAAACACGCTTTGCCGTTGATGCACCGGTTTCGGCTGGCTTGGGGGCGCTCAGTATTACAGGGCTGTTGCTGGTGCAGCAGAAAGATGGGCTGACTGACGCCCAGTTGGCGGCCCTAAACAAGAACGACATTCCCAAGTTTGACCGGTTCTCGGCGGGCTACTACAGTGACAAGGCCCAAACGGCAGGCGACTTGATTGTGTACCCATCATTAGTAGTGGCACCGGCACTGCTGGCGTTGGATGCTGACGTGCGCGGGCGGTATGGGCAAGTGCTGGGGCTGTATCTGCAAACGATGCTGGCCGCCGACGCCACCTTCACAATGAGCGTGGGTACCATTACCCGCTACCGGCCCTTTCTGTATGGCACGGAAGGCGGCGGCGACCGGAACAGCAAGATTGCCACCAATTCATTTTTTGCCGGGCACACGGCACACACGGCGGCGGCTACGTTCTTCGCAGCTAAAGTATACCACGACTTCCACCCAGATTCCAAGCTGAAACCATTTGTGTGGACGGCGGCGGCGCTGGTGCCAGCAGCCGAAGGCTATACCCGTCTCAAGGCCGGCAAGCACTTCCTCTCCGACAACATTGTGGGCTACGTGGTGGGTGCCACGGCCGGCATTGTAGTACCCCAGCTTCACAAGAAGGCCAACGGCCTGAGCGTGCTGCCGGTGCAGGGCGTGAACGTGAATGGCTACGCTTACTCCGGCTTATCAGTAACGAAGCAGTTGTAGTTCCACACCACTTTTACAAAGTATTTACAAGCCGGCCCAGAAAGCCGGCTTGTTGCTTTTCAATACATTATTTCTTTTAATCGATATTTATTTATTGTTTATCAATAATAATCTACTCTATATTTGCCGCTATACTTCTGTCCCTCTATTCCCTTGGTATGCGGAGCAAATTCTCCTTCCGGTTTCTGCGGTTTACCCGCGTTGTTGTGTTCCTGTTCCTAGTGGGCACGGCCGTTAACTTGTTTATGTCGGGATATGACACGGGGTACGTGGCGGCACACTCCCGACTGAAACCGGCGGATACCATCATGCTGCAGCTGGACCGTAACCATCCCACGCGCTACCCCTTTGATGGGGCTGTGCGGGCTTTTCAGAACGGCTGGAACTATGAGCGGTGGCAGAACCGCGCTATTAGCCGGCCGGTATTTTTCTCCCCCGACTCGGTGCAGGCCTCATTCAACAGCCAAGGGTTTGATGTGGTTGTGCAGCGTAACCGGCAGGTGCTCCGGTACCAGGAGCCTAGTTTTGGCAAGCGCCTGGCCTTGCTGTGGCTGGGAGCCTCGTCCACTACCATGTCGGTGGTGGAGGCCTTGATTATGTTTGGGCTAGCGCTGCTGCTGTGGCAGCTACTGCGGGACGTAACGCCGGCCACGCCCTTCACGCTGGCCAATGCCCGCCGCCTGCGTACCATGATGCTACTGGTAGTGAGCTGGGAAATATGGCAGATGCTGGCGCACATGCTGTTGCTGCGCCTGGTGCCTAACTTTGTGGCTGATGGTGGGACGCTGGTGCAGTATGTGGTGTTACACGGTGACGGCCACACGCCGGGCGCCCTGGGCATCATCATGCTCACCGTTATTGCCTTGGTGTACCGGCGCGGGGTAGAATTGCAGCAAGAAGCCGAACTGACCGTCTGATGCCGATACTTGTAAACCTGGATGTGATGCTGGCCCGGCGCAAAATGACGCTTAGCGCCCTGGCCGAAGCCGTGGGAATTACCCTAGCCAATCTGTCGATTTTGAAAAGCGGCAAAGCCAAAGCCGTGCGGTTTAGCACCCTGGCCGCTATTTGCCAGGTGCTGGAGTGCCAACCCGCCGATTTGCTGGAGCACCGCCCTGACCCAGCCGACCTACGACCGGGTACGGAGGCGGAGTAACCCGGCTTCTGATCAGAATGGCCCCGGGAATACCACGTGTTTCTTGTAGAAGCATCTTCCTAACCGAACTCGACAGAAAGTGGTCTGCTTTTTTCATTAGTAAGATGGCGTACTTTCGCCCTACGTCACCGTTTTTTACTTCTTGCTAGTGCTCTCATAATGTCTGTTTGTGGCTCATCCTTGGCGCGTATTTTCTCTTTGCTCGTATTCCTGAGCGTATGTACGTTGCCAGCAACGGCGCAACGGTTCGAGCCAGGGTATCTGCTTTCTTCTTCCGGCGATACACTACGAGGAGAAATAGAAAATGCTTTCTGGTCAGATCCGCCGACTACCATTCGATTCAGAATAAACTCAGAAAGTCCGGTTACCACCTACGCGGCGCGACACTTGCGAGAGCTACAGCTGTCTAGCGGCCGGCAGTTACGGCGCGAGGTTTTACCCATTGATTACGGAGCCCGAACAACCATCAACCAGCTTTCTACTACTTCAGTTAGCGCACAGGGGCCCGATAGTGTACTGGCTGATGTACTGCTGGAAGGCCCTGCCTCGCTACTAGCTATTGAAACCAGCGACGTCAAGCATTTTTTTGTGCAGCGGGAGCAGCAGCCCTACCTGGAGCTAACGGAGCGACGCTATTTGCTTGAGCGAAACGGCCGGCAACAGGTGGTAGACGGCAATAACTACCGCGCCCAACTGCAAGTCTACTTTGGCGACTGTCCGGCCGTGGTAACGGCATTGGCTAAAACGCCTTTTACGGCCAGCGCCCTCAGCAACTTGGTACAACTATATAATACTACCTGTTCCACGACGCGGCAGGTAGGGTCACTTGTTGCCCCGGCCAAACGCGGGCCCAGTGTCAAAATACTAGTTGGCCCTACCCTGGGCATGCGCTACAACTCGCAGCGCTTGCGCGCTGCCGAGGCAGCCGGACAGGAAGTGCAGACCCTAGACGGCGTGCAGGCAGACGGCCGTCTGCATCCCCAAGCCGGTATTTTTTTTGACGTCATTTTTGGAGGCCGAAAACTAGCCCTGCACTCAGGCCTCACCTACGCCCGGTTCGGGGGCGTTACGGCTGTAGCCTCGCCCGATGGGTCCGACCAATGGAAAGGGGAGCTGGCATGGCAGGGGGCTATGACATCCGCCGAGTTGGGGCTACGCTTTATGCCTTCACTGGGCTCAGCTACGCAGTTGGTACTGGGCACTGGTTTTACGCTTCCGCCTATGCAGTCCTTCCGAACTCAGTTGCTGCGTTACGGCACAACCTCTCCCCGCCTGATTGATAATACCTATCCTGTTCCTACCCTTTCAGAGTATCCGTTATTTGGCTTTGAGCGCACTTTGCTTCCGTACATGGAAGCCGGGATACGCCGCAACCGTTTCACTCTGCTGCTTCATGCCCGCCGCTACGGTAAGGAGAGTTATTACGACCCGCTGGTTGTATCTACCAGCAGCTATAACTATCCTGCTTACTCTATCCGCGGCTATAGCTATACAACCCGTACTGTGAGTGTAGCCTTAAGTCTGGGCTTTCAACTCAACAGTAACTCCGACCGGCTACCCCAGGCCAGGTAAAGTGCGCGGCCCTTCATTACTTTTTCCGAAAGCATCCGCCCGTCACTTTCGCCACTACTATCGGCTCAGCCAATAAGCGTTACGCTACACAGGTCAGGCTCAAACAGCTTCAGAATGCGCGGTTGGCGCAGGAGCTTTATCCGGCCTTCGAAGACTCTACGCTTCTACATGGGCATTGGTGCCAAACCGGGTATGTAGCTCTGTGCAGACTTGAGGAGGTACGCGCAGATATTCTACTACATCGGCCGTTTTCTCCGAGGACTTGCCGTTTTTATCCAGTTCAATTGTCACGTTTTCGAGGGAAAGGTAGCAGCATTCGGGGTCGGAGGGGGCGCGGTAGAAGTGAAGCCGGCCGAAGGGGTCCAAGCCAGTAGCTGCATCCTGCTGATGTGGCTGAAGATGACCCCAGTCGGCCGCTTCCAGAGCTACTTTGGTGGCGGCGGCATCAGTGAAGTGGACAGCGCGCTGGGGCAGCGTAGTTTTCTCGGCCCACTCACCGGCTAGCTCGGAGAAAGGAACTCCGGCCTCACTGTGGGGCAACGTCCAGGCCAAGAACACGATAATCAGGAATTCAGCCAGCCAGATCAGGTAGAGAAACACACCGCTGACGGTAACCTTGAAAATGCTCCAGGTACCTTCTTCAGCCAGGCCAGGCAACACACTAAATACGGCGGCAGGGTTCAGCAAGGACCCCAGAAATACATCTTCCTGGAAGGTGGTATGGGTGAAGGAGGCGCGGCTGCCCAGGCTTTCGGTTTCGCCGGCTCCGGCCAGCAGGGCTATATACACGCACCATTGCACGTACCAGGCCCACACTCCTATGGCTACGCTCAGCCACCCTACCAGCTTGGGGTTGCGCAGCTTGCCGGCCCGTACCATTTTCTTCAAGGCCCACCCAAGGCCAAAGCCGAAGCCCAGCGTAACAGCAAAGTTGACGTAGATGAACGGGATATACCACACGGCATACACGTACAGCAGGGCCAAGGGCACTGCAACTACTGCCCCTGCTCCCAGCAGGCCCAAAACTCCGCTCACCGTGAAACGGCCGGACGGTTGATAGTACAAGTTTGTCATAGAAAATTAGGAAAAGGACGTAAATGCTCAAACCTAGGCGTTTAGCCCGTACCGCACAACGCCGCGCCGCTAATTTTACTCAGGAAAACGGACCGTAGCGCACTACCTGCCAGATGTGCCAGCCCAGGGCCGCAGCCAATAGCCAAGCGCCGGTCTGGCGGCCAGGATATTGTAGCAACTTCACGGCTATTATCAGCAGGAGCAAAGGCAACAGGGCAAACGTGAGCCGCTCCTTGTAATAGCCTAGCCCAGCCAGAAACCCAGTTTGCAGGAGCAGAAGCCCGCTTAGGAAAATTAAGGGCTGGTGCGAAAGCCTGGCTTTTCGGGGCCACAGCACTACGCCGGCTGCCAGCCCGAGAAAGGGCGCAATAGCCGGCACGGTAACCAGAAACCGGAGCAAGTTGCGGCCCACTAGCTGCAGAAACCCGGTAAACGGCTGCTGCCAGGCTGCCCGCAGCCAGACCAGTTGGCCGTAGGATTGGGCCTCATGGTTGTAGTAGGTTACGCCGTGCAGCTTCAGCAGGCCAACCCAACTGAGGGTAGGCAACGTGAACAGAAAACTCAGCCCCGCTAGTTGGAGGAAGAAGCCAGTGCTAAAAGTCTTGTTTCGCTGGAGCCAGGCGCCGTATAGTAGCACCGGCAGCCCCAGCACGAAGCTTCCGTACACCAGCGCCAGCAAGCCGCCCAGCAATGCCAGCCCCGGTAGCCACGCCCGCCACCGCCCCGATTCGCGCAGCTGCAGCCCGGTATACGCGAGCAGCAACGGCACCAGGAAAGTGAACATCTGCTGGTGCACCGTCCAAAAAAATGCCTTCGTTACCTGGTTGGACACCAGAAAAATCAGCAGAGCCACCAATACCCACCGGCTTCCGTGCCCACCCGTGAGCCGGTAGTACAGGTACCAAAACAGCAGCAGGGCCGCCAGCAGCACCACGTAGTTCAGCAGCACGTAGCCAACGTAAAACCCCAGCAGTGGCTGATACTTCACCGGCAGCTTCTGCACCAGAGAGGCAGGCAGCAACCCGCTAGTCTGCAAGCCCTGCACTGCCCAGGTAACCGGGTAGCCCACGGCGGTACCCAGCAGAATAAACAATGGCCGGGACTGACGCACTTCCCCCTGTTCCAGCAACTTGGCTGGGTAGCGGGCGTCTTCCATGTACACAAACCCGTCGCAGTTGGCCGTGAAGCCGGCAAAGCGGGTCAGGTGCAGATAAGTGCCGCAGTACTCGTCCTCGGTGAGCGGGACAGGAGAGAACAGAAACGATACCGTGGCCAGCAAAATAAGCCCGGTGTATGCCGTTGCCCGCCGAAACCACCGCCCCAGTAACGTTGCCATTGCTACTACTGCCCGCCAGCGGTTCTGGGAGCCGCGCTGCCGGGGTTCAGGTTGGTTTCAAATAGCTTCAGGATGCGCCGGTACTCATCCGTCCAGGAGGAAGGCTCCACAAAGCCGTGGTCTTCTACGGGGTACACGGCCAGCTCCCAATTTTCCTTTTTCAACTCAATCAGCCGCTGCGAAAGGCGCACAATGTCCTGAAAATGCACGTTGGTATCCACCATACCGTGGCACATGAGCAGGGCACCCTTCAGGCCGCTGGCGTAGTTGATGGGCGAGGAACGGGCGTAGGCCAGGCTGTCGTTGTAGGGCTCGTTGAGAATATTGTCGGTGTAGCCGTGGTTGTAGTGCGCCCAGTCGGTAACGGAGCGCAAGGCGGCTCCGGCCTTGAACACATCGGGCTGGGTAAACATGGCCATGAGGGTAATAAAGCCCCCGTAGCTGCCGCCGTAAATACCAATGCGCTGAGGGCTCACGCCATATTTCTCGGTGAGCAGCCTGGCTCCGTCTACCTGGTCGGTGAGGTCTTTGCCACCCATGTAGCGGTAAATGCCAGTGCGCACGTCGCGGCCGTAGCCGCTGGAGCCACGGTAGTCGATGTCCAGCACCGTGTAGCCTTTGTCGGCCAGCAGGTTATGGAACATGTACTCGCGGAAGTAGGTGCTCCACCATTTGTGGGCGTTCTGGAGGTAGCCGGCCCCGTGCACGAATATGACGGCTGGGCCCTGGGGCTGCCCAGTGGCCGGGCGGTAGAGGCGGGCGTACACGTCGGCTCCATCCTGAGCCTTATAGCTGATGACTTCGGGGGCGCGCCAGGGGTAGCTTTCGAACTCGGGAGTGGTGCTGTGGGTGAGGCGGCGCATTTTGGCCCCGGGCTTATTATCCATCACATATAGCTCCCAGGGCTGGTTGCTGGTACTGTAGCGCAAGGCCAGCGTTTTCTCATCGGGGGAGAGGCTGACCTCGTAGCCGCCGGGCTGAGTGGTAATCTGGGTAAGGGGGCCTCCCTCCAGGGGCATGCGGTAGAAGTGCTGCTCGCCGGGGTGGGTTTTGTTGGCCGTTAGGTACCACGTTTTCCGGTCCCGACTCAGCTGGGCCCGTTGCACCTCAAATTTGCCGCTGGTCAGGGCTTTTTTCTGGCCCGAGGTAACATCAACGGTGTAGAGGTGGGAGTAGCCGCTTTCTTCGCTTTGAAACCAGATACGGCGCGAGTCGGGCAGCCAGCCCACGTTGCCCTCATCGTAGCCGATGCCAGGGCCGTTGATCCAGGCGTCGTCGTGCTGGCGGTCCAGAAGTTTGATTTGCTGGGTGGCGGGGTCTAGGGCCACAATCCACCGGTCTTTGTTGTCAGTGCTACGAATCACCAGGAAAGCCTGTTGGCCGTTATCAGACCAGAAAGGGCCGAAGGGAATTACGCGGCGCAGCTCGGTGGCGGGCTTTTCCTTTTTGACGGTGACTTTGCTAGTATCGGCGGGCATGGGGGCCTTGGCTTTCAGCTGGTACTCCTTGCGGTAAGCCGGCTGCTCATCCAGGCCCTTTAGCTCCTTGTAACCCAGCACGAAGGTGGTATCCCGACCCACATCGTAGAGGCCGAGCTGGTAGGCAGTTTGGGCGGCCCCTACCTTGGTGCGGGTGTTGATATCCTCGGTGAAGCCGGAAGCCGTCACAAAGTTGGGAACAATAGCCACTTTCTCGCTAGCGGGCTCCTGGGTAAGCGTGTAGGTCACGTAGCGACCATCGGGCGAGAGGCGCAGGTTACGCACGGTTTGCTGGCCCAAGTAAATGGCCTTGGGCCGCAGCCGGGCCAGAGCTTTTTGCTGGCGCTGGCGGGCTTTGGCATCCTGGTCTTTGCCGCGCAGCACCTCAAACAGGGCTAGCTGTTGAGCTCTCAGGTACTTTTCGCCTTTGTCGGTGGGCTCCCCGGAGGCGGGGCGGGTGCCCTTGCGGAAATCGGTGCGCTGCACGGTTTCGCCGGTGGCAGGGTTCCAGGTGAACAGGTTGCCGCCCCGGGTGTAGCTGATGGCTTGTTCCTGCAGGGCGAACTGCGCATCCGTTTCCCGCTCGGCCGTGTTGGTTACGCGCCGGATGCGTTGGGTTTTGAGGTCGAGCAGGTAAATGTCCCCGTCTTTTTCGTAGAGTTTACGGGTGTAGCGCTGGTCGTACTGGCCGCTGGTGGCGGGTAGGGTTTGCTGTTCCCGCAGACTTACTTTGCGCGGGGTGCCGCCTTGGGGCGCGAGGCGGTAGAGGGAGTCGCGGCGGGCTTTTTCGGGGTTCCAGCTGAAGTAGATGGTTTTACCATCCTCGGCCCACTGCACGTTGCTGGGCGAGCTACCCAGCCACTGGGCCGGGTCGCGCATGATTTTCTCCACGGTCAGCGGGCCAAGCTGCTGGGCATGGGCAAGGGTAGAGAACAGAGGCCCGGCGGCCAGCAACAGAAGGTAGTGGTAGCGCATGCAGAACAAGGAGTGGAAATGGTGCGGTCCTGCAACTTACTATGCAATATTCGGCCTGCCAGCATTGGGCCACTGAATAGTGCGTTATGTGGCCCTGCACCGCCCACTCTCCCCGCCTGTAACCAGAACCGTGGATTAAGTACCTGCTCAATTATTGCAACAACCCGATACCCTTATTCTTTTCGGCTGATTTGCTGGTTGATGGTGAAGTAGTCAAAGTCGGCGTAGCCCCCCGCAGTTTTGGTGGCGTAAGTGAACAACCCCAGCCGGTACCCCATGAAATGGGGTAAGGTGTACGCCATTTTCAGCGGGCCACCCAGGCGTTTCCAGGAGGTGCCATCCAGGCTATAAAAGAAAGTAGCCTCGTCTCGGCGGTCTGTAAAATCACACTCTGCCTTGAAGTAAACGGTACGGTGCGTTAGCGGCAGGCGCTGCACTTCCACGGGCCTCTCCGACTCGGCACTAACCAGCACGATGAAGTTGCGGCCGTTTTCACGTTTCACCCCTATCAGGCCGTAGCGCTTCTGTAGCAAAGCCAGGCCGGCCACGTCCCCGTCCCGGAGGTGAGAAACATCCAGGGCGGTGGCACCGGTACATACCGGCCCGATGGTACGCTGGGTGAGCGTGTTGCGGGCCAGTAGGAAAGAAGTATCCACGCGGCCGTTTTTTAGGCGCAGGTAGCCGGGGCGCTCTTTCACCGACCACAAGGTGTTAGCGGGGTTATGGTTCCACTGCCACACCAGTGGCAAGGCTGGCTCCCCGGCCTTGCGGCTGAAATTATCGGAGGCCACGATACCAGGCACCAACCCCCGGCTGACCGGGAGGTTCAACGCTGCGGGTACCTTCCCGCCTACACCCAGCACCGGCCAGTCGTCGGCCCAGGTTACCGGCACCAGATAAGGAATGCGGCCCACAGCCCCGAAATCCCGAAACAGGTAGGCAAACCACCGGCCGTCGGGCGTATCAATGAGGCCGCCCTGCGCCACCCCCAAGTCCTGGAGGGCTACCCGGCCTTCGTAGGGCCCAGTGAGCTTATCGGCCCGGTGTACTACCACGGTGCGCATACCGCCCTTGGGCCAGACGATGTTGAACAGGTAGTACTTGCCGTTCACCTTAAACAACTGTGAGCCTTCGGCGGGCAGCGCAATACTGGCCCCGGCGGGCGCACTGGCGTTTTCAATGAGCACCTGCTCCCGGGCCCCAGGCTTTACACCAGACGCGTCAGCCGTTAGCTCAACCAGCCGCAGCGTACCAGCGCCATACACCAGGTATACCCGCCCATCATCCTCAAAAAACAAGGAGTGGTCGTGGTAGCTGGGCTTAAACGATACGGCTTTCCACGGTCCCTTCTCAATATTGGCGGTGGAGTACACGTGGGTTTTGCCGGTCGTCTGGGCGAAGGTGGTGACGTAGTATCGGCCCTGGTGGAAGCGCAGGCTGCTGGCCCAGGAGCCCCGCCCGTAGGTACTTTTGCCGTTGCTCAGCATCAACTCATCCGTGCTGGCTAATGTATCGTGCGCGTAGCCTATCAGGTGCCAGTTCACCAGGTCCTGAGACTTCATAATGGGCACGCCCGGGCTCATGTGCATGGTAGTACTACTCATGTAGTACGTAGCGCCCACCCGAATTATCGACATATCCGGCACATCGGCGTGGATAATCGGATTTTGCGCCTGCCTGACCTGCGCACAAAGTGGTGAGTGAAGCAGAAACGAAAAGAATGCTCCGAGAAGCAGAAGCCTAGCCGAAAAACGCCGCATAAGGAAACGCACGAGTGAACAGCGGCCAAGGTAGCAACATCCGGCCTACGGCCTTTGGCAGGGAAACAGCCCGAAAAGGCTTTGAACAGCGCAGTATCCGGTTTGCCACTTAGTAGTCCAGCAACCAGGTTTGAGCAAACTGGGTTGCCCAGTGCAGCTGCATTTTCACGTCCTCCCTACACCCCTCCATTTTCCCACGCCTTTAGCTCGGCCTGCAGGTTACGGCGGGCGGGGGCGTCGAGCCGGTCACGGAAGGCGGTGGTGTGGTAAAGCAGCGGGGTATGGAGCAGCTTTTCGAGTACCTGGCGGCGGCCCCGGCGGTAGAGAAAATCAGGGATGAGGCGATACTCCTGCCGTACCTGCCGGGCATACTGCCAGTAATCGGCTTCGGGCGCGCCCAGGATTTGCAAGTCGGCATCCAGGAAGAAGTGCAGGTCCGGGTCGGCGGGTTGGGGCTGGGTGTGGTCCTGGGTGCGCTCGATGAGGAAGGCCACCCGCTGCTGCCGCGCCAAAGACAGCGTAGTGTGCTGCAAAAACTCCCGGGCCAGGGCAGCACTGCGGGTTTCGTTATCGGAGCGGCGGGCGTTGTATACAGCATCGTGAAACCAGATGGCCAGTTCCACTACTTCCCGGTCGTGCACCAGCGTGGGGTACCGGTCCACCGCGTCCAGCAGGGCCCGGATGTGGGGCAGGGCGTGGTAGTGGCGGTCGGAGGCCCCGTAGGCCGTGGCCAGTTGCTGGTACGTAGCCTTACGCACAGCCTCATCCGCCAACAGGGGGGTGGTAAGTTGCTGCCAGCAGGCAGCCAGGGTAGTATGCGCGGCCATAAACTCGGATTCTGGATGGGAATAAGATATAGATGTACGTAGTTAATTAGCGGTAGGCGCTCCGTAGGGGTTAGAACGCCGGATTTCGAGGTACCGCTCGGGCGCTTCCAGCTCCCGAAAACCAAACTGCCGGTATAGGCCGTGGGCGTCCAGGGTAGCCAGCAGCTGCCGCCGTAACCCCTGCACATCAGGGTGGCCCCACACCTCTTGCATCAGCTGTTTGCTCAGGCCCTGACCCCGAAACTCCGGCAGCACAAATACGTCGCAAAGCCAGGCAAAGGTGGCCTTGTCCGTAACCACGCGGGCAAACCCGGCCTGCTGGCCCTCAGGAGTGTAGGCCCCGAAGCAGAGGGAGTTGGCAATGGCCCGCTGCACCGTTTCAAGTGGAATGCCCCGGGCCCAGTACGACTCCTCGGCCAGATACCGGTGAATCAGGGCAATATCGAGCTGGGACGAATCAGAGCTAATTGTAAACATAGCGTGCGGAAAAATGGCCGGCCGGCAAGAACGACAAGTGCCCGCAAAGCCGCACATTTTTCAATCCAAAAACTTTACGGCACGTTACTGCTTCTAGCGTAACAGTTCCTGACACCTTTTCAACCATCTGACTATGAAACAACTCCACTCTCTACTCCTCACTGGCCTGGCGTATTGCTGCCCGCTGCTGCTGCAGGCACAAACCGCACCCACGCTCACCACTTTTCCCGTAGGCAGCACCACTGTTACCGTTTCGGCCCTCACAACGGGGCTTTCGGTGCCGTGGGAACTGGTGTGGGGCCCCGACAATTTCATCTGGATGACGGAGCGGGGCGGGCGCATCAGCCGCGTAAACCCCACCAGCGGGCAGGTTACCCCCTTGGTTACCCTCTCGGATGTGGTGACTTCCTCCGAAGGCGGCCTGCTGGGCATGGCCTTGCACCCCGATTTGCTGACTACCTCGCCCTATGTGTATGTGGTATATAATTACAACGATGCCGGGGGCCAGTACCGGGAAAAGCTGGTCCGCCTGACCTACGCCAACGGCACCTTAAGCAGCCCGCTGATTCTGCTGGGCGATATTCCGGCCGTGAGTACGCACAGCGGCTCCCGCTTACTTATTCTGCCCGACCGGACGCTGCTGATGACCACCGGCGACGCTCAAAACCGCCCCACTGCCCAAGACCGGGCCACTCTCAACGGTAAAATTTTACGCCTGAACCTGGACGGCACCATTCCGGCCGACAACCCCGTGGCCGGCAATGCCAGCTACAGCTACGGCCACCGCAACCCCCAGGGACTGGTGCGGGCCAGCAACGGGCTCATTTACAGCTCGGAGCACGGCGAAAACGCCGAGGATGAAGTGAACATCATTGAGCCCAACCGTAACTACGGCTGGCCTACGGTAGAGGGCTTCTGCAACTTGGCCGCCGAGCAGACCTTCTGTACAGCCAATAACGTGCGGCAACCCATCTACAACTGGGCCCCCACTGTGGGCGCCGCGGGCATCACCTACTACGACCACCCCGCCATTCCGGGCTGGCGCAACAGCCTGCTGGCGCTGTCCCTGCGCGGCAACCGTATCACTCAGATTCCGCTGAATACCGCCGGTACCACGGCCGGCACCAGCACCGATTTCCTCAGCAGCTTCGGGCGGCTACGCTCCGTCTGCGTTTCGCCCCAGGGCAAGGTGTACGTGGGCACCAGCAACCGCGACGGGCGGGCCACTCCCGGAGCCAATGACGACCAGATTCTGGTGCTGGAAAACCGAGTGTTCACCAGTACCCTTAAGCCCAATAACGGCCAGCTCAGCCTTTGGCCTAACCCCGCCCGCACCTCCCTCACCCTGCAGTTAGCTGCGGCCCCCACTCAGGCCACGGCCGCCGAAATTCGGGACGTACTGGGCAGAATCGTACAAACCGCGCAATTCACCGCCGGCCAGCGCACTACCCAGGTCACGCTGCAGGGCTTGCGTCCCGGCTTGTACTCTGTGCGGAGCAATGACGTGGTGCAGCGCTTTGTGGTAGAATAAGGTTTCAGGCCCAGAAAGTAGGAGGGTAAGCGTTAGATAAGGAAAATTACAAGTAATAAACATGTCATCCTGAGCCGAGCGAAGGACCTCATCACCGGCCTGAGTAATAGTCACCTCGGCAACTTTAGCTTGCGTGACAAGGTCCTTCGCTCGGCTCAGGATGACATTGTATTTCTAATTACCAGCTTTCTGCTGTGCTAATTGTCTACCCTACCCTCTTACCCCCAAACCCTCCTACCCTACTAACTGGTGCCGCTCGTTTTTGGCTACGTTGGCCAGCGTCCAGGGAATTTCCTGGGCGAAGGGATGCTGGCGCACGGGGCAGTCGGGCATGTGGCAGTGGGAGCAAGCGTAGAAGCGGCACGGGTCGGCGTGCACGAACATTTCTACCTGTACTTCAAACTCCTGGTCTACCAGCTGCTCGATGCGGTGCACCTGCTCGTGGGTTTGCTCCAGGCTGAAGTAATAGGGCATGGTTACGTGGCAGTCGATGTGCATATTGGCCCCGTAGCGCACCACGCGCAGGTTGTGCACATCAATCCAGGCGGGCTCCCGGTGTTCCTGCAACTCCCGCACCACGTGCTCCACAGTAGCCGTATCAGCCTCATCCATCAGCCCCGATACCGAGCGCCGCACCATACGCCAGCCGTTCACCACAATGAATACACCCAGCAGCAGCGCCGCCGCCGAGTCGTATACCACATTGCCAGTAAACACTACCAGCAGCAGCGCCCCACAGGAAACCAGCGTACTCACGGCGTCCAGGTAGAGGTGTTGTCCGTCGCCGACCAGCGTGGGCGAGTGGTGCTGCCGGCCCGCCCGAATCAGCAGGAACCCCGTAGCCAGGTTGGCCAGGGCCGTTACAAACAGCAACGCCATGCCCCAGTCGGGCCGCGCCACGGCGTGGGGGTGCAGCAGGGAGTTGAGGGCCGAGTAGAAGATGTACACTCCCGCCATCAGAATCAGCCCACCCTCGAAGCCCACCGACAAGTACTCAATTTTGCCATGCCCATACGGGTGGTTTTCATCCTTGGGCAGGCTGGCCAGGTAAATACTGTAGAGCGCAAACCCGCTGGCTACCACGTTGATGATGGACTCCAGCGCATCCGTCAGCACGGCCTGGGAGCGGGTAAGCAGCCAGGCGTAAAACTTAATGGCTATCAGCACTACGCTGACCACCAAAGACAGCACGGCGAAACGGGTTTTGACGGGCAGCATGAACATAGGCGGCTAACGGCGGAACGGGGCGCAAAATTCCGGGGAAAAATCGGGCTTCAGCGGGTATACGCAACTTTTTAGAACAAAAACAGTAAGCAGACTGTCTTAAATTTAAATTTAGACAAGCCTAAAAATTTCCTTTCTTTGTGACTATCAATACATCAGCGTCTCAGCCGACGCCCTCAGCCGATACTATGCCCACAGTATTACCCCCGACACCTCCTGCTCCTCCCCAAACTGCCGCGCCGGAAAGCGGCTGGCGGCGGGCCCGCACGGCGCCCTCCTTGCAGGAAGTGTACGCCTCGGTGCGGGTGCCAGCTCAAAATGCCTCCTTCTGGCGCAAGCTGCTGGCCTTCTGGGGGCCAGGCCTGATGGTGGCCGTGGGCTACATGGACCCCGGCAACTGGGCTACGGACCTGGAGGGCGGCTCCCGCTTCGGCTATACCCTGCTCTCAGTTATTCTGATTTCCAACCTGTTTGCCATGTTGCTCCAGCATCTGGCGGCCAAGCTGGGCATCGTAACGGGCCGAGACCTGGCCCAGGCCTGCCGCGACCATTACAGCAAGCCCGTGGCCCGGGTGCTCTGGGTGCTCTGCGAAATTGCCATTGCCGCCTGTGATTTGGCCGAAGTTATCGGCTCGGCCATCGCCCTGAACCTGCTGTTTGGCTTGCCGCTGACCTGGGGCGTGGTACTTACTATTCTGGATGTGTTGGTGGTGCTGCTGTTCCAGAGCAAGGGCTTCCGGGTGCTGGAAAGCATTGTAGCGGGGCTGATTGTGGTGATTTTCGGCTGTTTTCTCTACGAAATCATGGTTTCCCAGCCCGATTGGTTTGGGATACTGGGTGGCCTGGTGCCCCAGCCCGAGGTGGTAACCACGCCGCGCATGCTCTACATTGCCATCGGTATTCTGGGCGCTACCGTTATGCCCCACAACCTCTACCTGCACTCCAGCATCGTACAAACCCGCGCCTTTGACCAAGACGAGCCGGGCAAGCGCATGGCCATCAAATTCGCCACCATTGACAGCACGGTGGCGTTGTTTCTGGCCTTTTTTGTGAATGCCGCCATCTTGGTTACGGCCGCCGCCGCCTTCCACAAAAACGGCCTGCAGGACGTGGCCGACATCCACGACGCGCACAAGCTGCTGGCTCCGGTGCTGGGGGCGGGCGCGGCCTCCGTGGTGTTTGCGGTAGCCCTGCTGGCTTCGGGCCAGAATTCCACGCTCACGGGCACGCTGGCCGGGCAAATTGTAATGGAAGGCTTTCTGGATTTGCGCCTGAAGCCCTGGCTGCGGCGGCTTATTACGCGCGGCATTGCGGTGGTACCAGCTTTCATAGTGGCGCTGCTCTACGGCGAGAAAGGCACCGGCGAACTGCTGGTTCTCAGCCAAGTTATTCTGTCGTTGCAGCTCAGCTTTGCGGTGGTGCCACTGGTACTATTCACGGGCAGCAAGGCCAAAATGGGTGTTTTCGTAAACAAGCCCTGGGTACAGGCGCTGGCCTGGGCCGTGTCGGGCATCATCATCGTGCTAAATCTGTACCTGCTGTACCAGACCTTCTTCGGTTGATAACCCCAACATCTCGAATAGAGCGAGAAATCTGGCCGTAAGTCTACTTTCTCGCTCTGTCCGGAGGAATAAAGGCGCGGACTTTTCGCGCTTTTTTCAGCACTTCAGATTTAGGTTACTCTAAATAAATACAACAGGCCTTTCTAAAATGAAATACGTTTTCTCGCTGATTTTGCTGCTTTGCTCAATTCCAGGCTGGGCACAGCCCACCGGTACTGTGCAGGGCGTGGTGCGGGCCGGCAATCAGCCGGTAGCCTTTGCCAGTGTAGGCCTGAAGGGCAGCCAGTTGGGCGCTACAGCAGATGAGAAAGGGGAATTTGTGCTGGCAGCCGTGCCAGTGGGCAATTACCGGCTGGCGGCCAGCGCCGTGGGGTTTCAGCCCGCAGAGCGGAGCGTAACGGTGACGGCCGGAGCCATAATTACCGTTGACGTGAGCCTGACTGCTGCTCCGGCTGCGCTGACTGAGGTGGTGGTAACGGGCGTGAGCCGGGCCACTGAAATCCGGAAAAGCCCCGTACCCGTGGCCGTGCTAAGCAAGCGGGAAGTGCTGCTCAACAGCAACGGCAACATCATTGACGCGGCCGTGAAAGGCGTGCCGGGCCTGAGTGCCGTAACCACTGGGCCCAACATCAGCAAGCCGTTTATTCGGGGGCTGGGCTACAACCGGGTGCTCACCTTGTACAACGGGTTGCGCCAGGAGGGCCAGCAGTGGGGCGACGAGCACGGCATCGAAATCGACCAGTATGATATTGACCGGATTGAGGTGGTGAAGGGCCCGGCCAGCCTGATGTACGGCTCGGACGCTGTGGCCGGGGTGATTAATATGCTGCCACGCCTGCCCACCGGCACGCCCGGCCGTCTGCACGGCGACGCCCTTACGGAGTACCAGACTAACAACAACCTGCTGGGCACTTCTTTGGGCCTCACCTACCACCAGCGCGGCTGGCAGTACGCGGCCCGGGGCTCCTACCGCCTGGCCCAGAACTACCGTAACGCCCTGGAAGGCCGGGTGTACGGCACCGCCTTCCGGGAGCTGAACCTGACGGGCATGGCCGGTGTGGAAAAAGCCTGGGGCAGCACCCACTTCACGGCCACGCTCTACGACAACCGCCAGGAAATACCCGACGGCAGCCGCGACTCCCTGAGCCGGCGCTTCACCCGGCAAGTGTTCGAGGGCGAGCAGGACGACATCAAGAACCGCCCGCTGGTGCCAGCTGCCGACCTGAGTACCTACCGCATCAACCCGCTGCACCAGCACATTCAGCACTACCGCCTGCTCAACCGCACCCGCCTGCGCCTGGGCACCGGAGAACTGTATACGCTACTGGGCGTGCAGCAGAACCTGCGCCGGGAGTATAACCACCCCACGGCCCCCAGCCAGCCGGGCCTGGCCGTAGCCCTGACTACCACCAGCTACGATGTGCGCTACGCCGTGCCCACCTGGCGGGGGCTGGAAACCACTGTGGGCCTGAACGGCATGCACCAGCGCAACCAGAACCGCAACGCCACCGACTTCCCAATTCCCGATTACACCCTGACCGACGTAGGTGGCTACCTGCACCTGAAGAAAGCCCTAGGGCCGCTGGAACTGTCGGGTGGGCTGCGCTACGATACCCGCTGGCTGCGTTGGAAGGATTTTTACGTGGGCATGGATGCCCGCACCGGCTTCGCCCGGCAGGTGAGCCGCGCCGAAGCGGCCGGAGCGGAGCCCCAGTTTGGTGCTTTCCGCACCCGCTACCAGGGCGTGTCGGCCAGTGCGGGGGCCACCTATTCCTTCTCCGAAAAGCTGCTGCTGCGGGCCAACGTGGCGCGGGGCTACCGGGCACCGAATATTACCGAAGTGGGCTCCAACGGCCTCGACCCCGGCGCGCACATCGTGTATCTGGGCAACCGGGCGTTCGGGCCGGAGTTCAGCTTGCAGGAAGATATTGGCCTGAGCGCCTACTTACCTGATGCTGAACTGAGCGCCAGCGTATTCAACAACGACATCCAGAACTACATCTACCAGGCCCGCCTGACCGACGCCGACGGGCAACCGGTGGTCATTGTCCCCGGCAACGCTACCTACCAGTACCAGCAGGGCCGCGCCCGGCTGTACGGCACCGAAATTACGGCCAACCTGCACCCCCGCGCCCTGCCCATGTTGGCCTTCAACAACAGCCTGGCCTACGTAACCGGCCTCAACAAGCAGGCCAGTCTGCTGGAAAACCACGGCCGTGCCGCCCGCTACCTGCCCCTGATTCCGCCCTTGCACACCCGCTCCGAACTACGCCTCAGCAGCCAGCAGAACTGGCGGCAGGTTACCGGCGGCTACCTGCGGGCCGTACTGGATTATAATGCCCCGCAAAACCGTTTTTACGCCGTGGATAACACCGAAACCCGCACGGCCGGTTACGCGCTGCTGGGCCTGGGCGCCGGCTTCAGCCTGACTACCGGCCCGGAAAAGCGGGAATGGCTGCAGGTAGTGGCGCAGATGGATAACGTGCTGAACACCGTGTATCAGTCGCACCTTAACCGCCTGAAATACTTCGAGTACTACGCGCCCCCCCCCACCGGGCGCTCAGGCATCTTCAACCAAGGACGCAACTTGACCCTGAAAATCAGCACCACTTTTTAAACCCCTGGCTTCAGTAGCTGCGTAGGGGGCCCAACGACCTTTCACTCCCCTCCTTCCTGCTGTATGTTGTACCGCTACGTACCCGTTGCGCTGCTGGGTTTGCTGCTACCCGGGCAGTTGCTGGCCCAGGACAAGCCCCAAACCTGCCCCTACGATTCGGCCCATTTTGATTTGTTTCATCCGGTGCCGCGCAACCAGTTACGCCCCTTGCGGCCCGACCGGCCCGGCGTAACGGAAAGCCCCTTTACCGTAGATGCCGGCCATTTTCAGCTGGAAGTAGATGCCCTGCGCCTCATCAACTCCCGCGACGACGAGCAGCAGGAGCGCACCTGGAAAGCGGCCTACTCGGTGTTCAAACTGGGGCTCAGCCGACGCACCGATGTGCAGCTGGAAGTGCCGTTGTACAAGGTGGAAAAGCAGCGCACCGCCGAGTGGCCTGCCTGGCAAAGTCAGCGCGGTTTTGGCGACATGACTTTGCGGGTTAAGCACAACTTTCTGGGCGACGACCAGGACGGCCCCATTGCAATGGCAGTGGTGGCATACGGGCGCCTGCCCACCGGCCGCCATTCCGGCAACGGAGCCATTGAAGGCGGCCTGATTCTGCCCGTCAATATTGAGCTGCCTCACAAATTCAACCTGGACCTGCAGGTGGAAGGCGACATGAACTTCGACTACGAAACCCGCCAGCACTACGCGCAAGTGATGCCTTCCGTGGCCCTCGACCATGAGTTTTCCGACGTATTCAGCTTTCTGGTGGAAGGCGTGGGCCAATGGGATGCACTACAGCGGCGCTGGGGGGCCTCCCTCAACGTAGCCCCCATCTTTACCCTCAACGACAACCTGCAGCTGGACCTGGGCACCCACCTGGCCCTCAACCGCCGCGCCGACCGGGAATTCTTCCTCGGCCTCACGTTCCGGCGGTAGCCCTTTGGTTGTCCGTTGCCGGTTGTCAGTTGTTAGGGTTGGTCTGATTTCAAACCGACCAACCCTAACAACTGACAACCGGCAACGAACAACTAATCTACACCAGTCCCTTCAGCCGCTCAAACCGGCTACCCAACACAGCCGCATCATCGGCCTCCAACCAGTCGTGGAGTACGGTGGCGTAGAGGCTGCGGAAGTCGAGTTGGTGGCGCAGGTCGCCGTCCTGGAGGTTCGCCAAATCGGGGGCGGCGTTGAGGATGCCCTTCTGTTTGAGGCCACCACCCAGCAGCAGCACGTTGTTGGCGGTGCCGTGGTCGGTGCCGTTGCTGGCGTTCTGGGTTACGCGGCGGCCAAATTCCGAAAACACCAGCACCAGTGTATCGTCGAGGTTGCCGGCTTTCTGCAAATCCTCCACAAACGAGGCCAGCCCATCCGACAAGTCCCCCAGCAGCTTGCCCTGCTGCTCCCGCTGCCGCACGTGCGTATCAAACCCGCTCAGCGACACATAATACACCCGCGAGGCCACACCGGAGTTGATCAGCTCGGCGGTGGTTTTGAGGTTGCGGCCAAACTCCGTATTCGGGTACGCCACCACCGATTTGTACACCTTGGCCTTCTGGTACAGGTAATCGGCCGAGGACGAGGTTTCGGCTAGGGTCTTGTACAGGTAATCCAGCTCCGACAGAGTGCCCTGGGGCTTTTCGCCGCTTACCTGGGCAATGAAACGGTTCTGGGTTATCTGGTGAAATTTCTCGGGGTTCTTCAGGGCCAGGCCCTTGCGCAGGTCGCCCTTCATAGCCAGGCTCAGCGTATCGTCTACCTCCAGGCCGTTATAGGGCAGTTGGCAGGCGGCGCAGTTGGAATCCAGGTAGCGGCCGAGCCAGCCAGTGCTCAGGTACTGGTCGGAGGCCGAGCCGCTCTGCCAGATATCCATGGACCGAAAGTGCGACCTATCAGGGTTGGGGTAGCCCACGGAGTTAAGCACGGCTAGTTGGCCATGGTCGTAGAGGCCTTTGAGACGGGTCATGGCGGGGTTCAGGCCCAAGCCCTGGTCCAGGGTCAGAATACCGCTTTGCTGCCGGATACCGAGCGTGGGCCGGGCTTTGTAGTACAGGTCGTTTTCGTAGGGAATGATGGTGTTCAGGCCGTCGTTGCCGCCGCCTAACTGTACCACCACGAGGCGGCGGCCCCGGGCGTCGCGCAGGTCGCGCAGGCCCTGGCGGTCCAGCGCGTGCAGAAACGTGGGCACAAACAGCAAGCTGCTGGCCAGCCCGGAAGTCTTGAGAAAGTCGCGGCGGGAAGTAGGCATGGCAGATTAGTTGGGTCATGCTGAGCGAAGGCGCAGCCATAGTTGAAGCATCTCTACCTCTGGCTAATGATTATATAGAACTCAACGAAGCGGTAGAGATGCTTCGACTTCGCCTCCGGCTACGCTCAGCATGACGTTAGTATATTACTTCTTTTCAGCAACCACTCTCACATCAACTGGTACTCCGGCAAACTCAGCAGGGCCGTTACCAGGGTGCGCAGGCGGCCTTCGGTGGGGGCTTTGTCGGCGGCTTGCTGAATGAGGGCCAGATTATCGGGGCGGAGCGGGGTTTGCAGCAGGAACTGGCCGAGTTGGGCGGCTTGCTGGGCGGGCGGCGTTTTGGCCAATAGGGCCTGCACTGGGACCAGCCGCACGGTAGTTTTTATCGGTTGCTGAAACGTACGGTCGGCGCGGCTGAGGTTGGGCGCAATATCGTTTTCGTCCTGCTTGAGTGCCACGCTGAACTCCGCATTTTTGAGCAGCACCGAGGGCAATTGCAACCGGTAGAGCAGGCTTGAGGAGTCAATCCAGTTGCGGCCGCCGGGCCAGCCGGCCACGTTTGGCGGCTCGAACAGGGTTTGCCCCAAGGCCTTCTGGAACACAATCAGCGGCTTGTCATCCACCAGCTCTAGCCCCAACGTGCGCTTGATGCCCGCCAGCAGCTCCACCGGCGACTTAATGCGCGTGCCCACGTTAGCCGCCTCGTAAAACCAATCCGCCGAAAACATCTGCTCCAGCAGGGCCCGGATGTCGTAACCGCTACGGAAGAACGCCTGCGCCAGCGGCCCGATGTGCTGAGCGTTAGGCACGTCGTTCACGAAAAACCGGTAGAGCTTGGTGGTGATAAACTCGGCGCAAGCTGGCTGCTCCAGGATGATCTTCAGCACGTTCTCGCCCCCGAAGTTGCCGGTGCGGCCCAGGAAGGTTTTGGAGCCATCATCGTGCTGCTTCTCCCGGAACACGAAAGCGCCCTGCCCATCGTAGCCCCAGCCAGTAAAGGCGCGGGCGGCTTCCTTCACATCAGTTTCGGAGTAGTGGCCCCGGCCCAGCGTGAATAGCTCCATCACCTCCCGGGCGAAGTTCTCGTTGGGATGTTGCTTACGGTTTTGCTGGTTGTTGAGGAACTGCAACATGGCCGGCTCCTTGCTCACGGCCAGCAGCAAGTCGCCAAACTTGCCCAGCGCCAGCTGCCGGATGGTGTTGTTCAGGTGCAGGGCCGCATCGGGGCGGCGCACCCGGCAGGCGAAGTGCCCGTGCCAGAACAACGTCAGCTTCTCGCGCAGCTGGGCCGATGAGGTAGCCATGCGCTGCAGCCAGCCGGTATTCATGGCGTAAAATGCGTCGCGGATGCTCTGGTTTTGCAGTTTACGCTGCTCGGGCGTCATTGCCTGCCGGCGTAGCAGCGGTGGTTGGTTACGGCCCCGCGTCCCGGACACCGCCGAGCGAACCGGCATAGCCGTCACCGGCGCGGGCTGGGCCTGGCCAGTTTGCTGGGTCGTCTGATCGGGCGTGGTTACCATACTGTTCTGCGGGGTACCGCTGCCCGGCGCTACGGGCCGAAACTGGGCCAGCTGCTCCGTGTAGCGCATCTGCGGACTATCCAGCAACTCCACCTGCTCGGAATTCTGCAGCAATTGGCGCAGGGCCTTACGCGGCGAAATGCCTGTGGCTACCTCCTCAGGCCGGGGCCCAAATCCCGCCCGCCAATACAAATGCTGCAGTTGCTGTTGCGTCGTCATATCCGGTTGGACGCGGAAACAGCCCTTGGGTTTAAATCACAGATGGTGCAGATGAAGCCACAGATACCGCAGATGATGTTCTGGTGCAGGATGATGAGTAAGTAGATTCATTTGTCATCCTGAGCGGAGTGAAGGACCTTATTACGCTTGAACAACCTCTTACAATGTAATAAGGTCCTTCGCTCCGCTCAGGATGACAGTGTATTTTATCCATCCAGCCATCCGCCAGCTCGTCATCTGCGGTATCCATTCATCTGCTCCATCTGTGATTTACTGACGCGCGCCTACTACCACTGTTTTGCGGTACTCGCGCTTCTGGCCGCCGCTGGGCCGAAACAGCTCCACGTGCAGGATGTAGTAGCCCACGCTGGCTTTCTGGCCCCGGTCGGTTAGGCCGTCCCACTGCCAGGTGCCTTGCGTGGCCAGCGTTTCGTTGCGCACGAGGCGGCGGGCCAAGCGGCCCTGGGCATCATAAATGGTCACAGAACCGGCATAGCCCGGTTGGTCGAGCTGGTAGGCTAGAGTAGTGAAGTCCTGCTGGCCGTCGTCGTCGGGGGTAAAGATTTCCGGCTCCAGCGTGAGTACGCCAGTGCCCGTCACGTCGGGCTGCTGCTGGGAGTTGGGGCGGCCGGGCGTGGCGTAGCCCACACTGCCCGCCGCCGAGTGAAAGTTGCTTGCCTCGCTCGGGCCAGCAGCTCGAATCCGCTCCAGGGAAACACCTTCCACATTATCCAGCAGCTTCAGGTGTTGGGTGGCAGCGTAGGCGTATTTGTCCAGTAGCTGCCCCCGGCTATCGAATAGCACTACCGTGCCCCCATCATCCGGGAAGGTGGGCAGGGCCAGGAGTTGGAGTAGGTGAGCTGCGTCGGTGCTGTTGGGGTACTGCTGCTGCACAATATCGGGGCGAGTGGTGAAGGCCAGCAGGCCACCGGGCGGGAGCAGTACCGGCGCGCTGCTAATGGGCTCCGCATCCACAGAGTTATCAGGGCGCTGGTTGCCCAATTGCCAGCCCTGCAAATCCAGAAACTTGCCGGAGCGGTTCAGGATTTCCACGAAATCCACGCCCCCGGTACGCGGGTTGAACAGGATTTCATTGATAACTACGTCCCCCGTAGCCACCGGTACCGGCAAAGCCAACGTGGCCGAAGTAACCGGGCCGCTGGCATTGCCGGCGCAATCCACGGCCCGCTGGGCGGTTACCGTTAGCGGCTGATTGGCGGTGAGTGGAGCGGCCAGTACCAAATCCACCAACCGGAAATCTGATCCTACCGGCGCGGCGCGCAGGGTGCTGGCGGTTGGGGTGATAGTGTACAGCGCCACGTTAGCCGCCGCCACGCTGTCCAGCTTCTCGCCGAAATAGAGCCGCACAGTAGTTGGGTTCAGAGCCAAGGCGCGGAGCAGGGCTGGCGGCGTGCGGTCGGGGTTGGCGGTACGCACCGAGTTGGCGCGGCCGGGCGTGCCGCCGCTAGGGTCTTCGCTGGCTTTCCAGTTTTCGGCGCCGGCGCAAGGGTTAGCGGTATCCAGCATTTCCAGCGTCCAGCCTCCCTCCTTCTTGCGCGCGTCCCGGTACCAGGCATCCGAGTAGCTCACCTCAAACAGCGTGCGGCCATCTTTGCCGCGCAGTACCAGCTGGTCGGTGGCGTTGCTGAGACTGGGGAAGTTGGTGAGGCCGAATACCTTGCCGTAACCCGCAAACAGCGCCGCACGGGTACTGCCGCACACCACGGCATACTCGCCCGGCAAGAGCAACGCCCCGGCCGGAAACACCGCCGGGTTGCTGGTACTGCCCGGTTTCAACAGCCGCACACCTGCCAAATCCACCACGGCCGTAGCCGAGGGGTTATGGATTTCGATGAACTCCGAAGCGGGCAGCCCCACCACCGGCGTTTCATCGGCCATGATTTCGATGATGAGCAGCTGATTAAAGACAGGCGGCACCGCAAACCCATTATTCTGAAAAGTAGCCGTAAGCGGGCCGGCCGCCACGTTGCCAAACGCATCAGCCACATTGCGGGCCTCCACAGTGATACTGCCCAAGGGCAAATCGGCGGCCAACGTGAGGTGTACCACGGTGGGGTCCTGGGCATCCCGGGCGGCAGCCGTTACGGCCGGACTACCCGTACTCAGCCGGTAGCTGGCCGCCGACTGCGTAGCCGCTACAGCCTCGTTGAAGCCAAGGTCAAGCTGACGGGCAGAGGGGGCACCGGCCTGCAGCAGCAGTGGCCCGGTGGCGTCCGTCACCCGGAAATCGTCAAAATAGAACGCCCGGTTGTTCGTGGATGAATACGTGCAGTACACTCCGAAATATGCACTACGCTGGTGAGTTACATCAGTAGCCGTGCCCTCACTCACGTAGGTGGTGCCGCCGGCCAAATCCCGCTCCAGCGTCCAAAGACCCGCCGTACTGCGCGTCACGCGTACCCGCACTAGGTTGTTGTTTGTGGAGCTGAGCGTGGCGTCCTGGCCATTGATGACATATACCGGGCTGCCGGTAGCGTCTTTGCGGAATAGGGCCACCTCGTCGGGCGTACCGCCGAGGCGCACGAAGTAGCCTTTGGTGCCGCTGGCTTTGAGGTCGGGCTGGTCGGCCATGAGCCACACATCGGCGTAGTTGCCGCTGCTGGTGGCTAGTTTCAGGTTGGCCCAAAACTCCCAGGTAGTACCGGTAGTGGCCGCGCAGGGCGTTACCAGCTGCAGCTCGGTGCCAGTGGTGGCAGCACCGTTGGTTTGCAGCTGCAGGGCCGCGTTTACCTGAAAAGACGCCGCGTCGCCGGTCCAGGTGGGGTTCTGAGTGAAGTTGCCGTCGGCGAAAGTATCCGCAAGCTGAGCAGTAGCAGTACGCGCAAAAAGCAGCGCCAGGAAGGGTAGCAGTAGTTTTTTCACATTGAATAGGGGTTGTTGGCGCTGCCGGGAGCCGCATTTGCCCAAGCCACGCCACGTATCACTGCCTGAAATATACCCAGAAATCAATGCCCGCGCCACCGTACCTTTACGCCTCTTAAAACTCGCAACTCCATGAAAGTAGCCGTAGTAGGTGCCACCGGCCTGGTAGGTACTGAGATGCTGAAAGTGCTGGCTGAGCGCCAGTTTCCCGTAACCGAACTGCTGCCTGTGGCCTCTGCCCGGTCGGTGGGCCAGGAAATTGAGTTTCAGGGCAAGAAATATAAGGTGGTGAGCATGGACGACGCCATTGCGGCCCGTCCCGCCGTGGCCATTTTCTCGGCCGGCGGCTCCATCAGCAAGCAGGAAGCCCCGCGCTTCGCCGAAGTGGGTACCGTGGTTATCGACAACTCCTCGGCCTGGCGCATGGACCCCACCAAGAAGCTGGTAGTGCCCGAAATCAACGCCAAGGAGCTGACTCCTGCCGATAAAATCATTGCCAACCCCAACTGCTCCACCATTCAGATGGTGGTGGCCCTCAACGAGCTGCACAAGCGCTATAAGGCCCAGCGCATTGTGGTGAGCACCTACCAAAGCGTAACCGGCACCGGCAAGCAGGCCGTGGACCAGCTGCTGGAAGAGCGTGCCGGCCAGACGCCCAGCAACCCCGCCTACCCCCACCGCATCGATCTGAACGTGCTGCCCCACATCGACGTGTTCGAGGACAACGGCTACACCAAGGAGGAAATGAAGATGGTGAACGAGACGAAGAAAATCTTCGGCGACGATCAGATTCGGGTGACGGCCACCACCGTACGCATCCCCGTGATGGGCGGCCACTCCGAAGCCGTAAACGTGGAATTTGCGGAGGAATTTGACCTAGCCGAAGTGCGCGACATCCTCCGCCAGACCGAAGGCGTGGAGCTGGTGGACGACGTGAAGAACAACGTGTATCCCATGCCCAAAGACGCCCACGGCCGCGACGCCGTGCTCGTTGGCCGCCTCCGCCGCGACGAAACCCAGCCCCGCACCCTCAACCTGTGGGTGGTGGCCGACAACCTGCGCAAAGGCGCCGCCACCAACGCCGTGCAAATTGCCGAGGCCATGCTGAAAATGGGCTTGCTGGAGGCTTAGAAAACCTGATTTTGATCTAGGGGGCTGTTTTATACAGGAAAAAGAACGGTCATGCAGAGCGGAGCGAAGCATCTCGCCTGCTGACGTTGCAGAACTATTCAGGCATCAGCACGCGAGATGCTTCGCTCCGCTCTGCATGACGTTCCACGACTTCCTAAACAGCCCCAACGAAAAAAGCTCCTTCGGTTAGCCGAGGGAGCTTTTTTCATAGAATCAGCAGCAGCTTACTTGGCTAGCTTAGCTTTCAGGTTCTCATCAAGTGCAGCCAGGAACTCCTCGGTGTAGAGATAGTCGCGGCCGTGCTCTACTTTATTGCCGTGGATGCAGACGGCCAAATCCTTGGTCATTTTGCCGCTTTCCACAGTTTCAATGCACACCTGCTCCAGAGCGTGGCAGAAGTCAATCAGCTCCTGGTTGTTATCCAGCTTGCCGCGGAACTCCAGGCCGCGCGTCCAAGCGAAGATACTGGCAATGGGGTTGGTGCTGGTGGGTTTGCCTTTCTGGTGGTCACGGTAGTGGCGCGTTACGGTGCCGTGGGCGGCTTCGGCCTCCATCGTGCCGCCGTCGGGCGTAACCAGCGTGGAGGTCATCAGGCCGAGCGAGCCGAAACCCTGGGCCACGGTGTCGCTCTGCACGTCGCCGTCGTAGTTTTTGCAGGCCCACACAAAGTTGCCGTTCCATTTCAGGGCCGAGGCTACCATGTCGTCAATCAGGCGGTGCTCGTAGGTAATACCGGCGGCCTGGAATTTGGCCAGATAGTCCTGCTCGTAAATCTCCTGGAAGATGTCCTTGAAGCGGCCATCGTACTTTTTCAGGATGGTGTTCTTGGTGCTCAGGTACAGGGGCCAGCCTTTGCTTAAAGCCTGGTTGAAGCAGGCGTGGGCGAAGCCGCGGATGCTTTCATCGGTGTTGTACATGGCCAGGGCCACACCGTCGCCTTTGAAGTTGTACACCTCAAACGACTGCGCCTCACCGCCGTCCTCGGGCTGGAAGCTGATGGTCAGCTTGCCTTTGCCTTTGGTCACGAAGTCGGTGGCGCGGTACTGGTCGCCGAAGGCGTGGCGGCCGATGCAGATCGGGGCCGTCCAGTTGGGTACGAGGCGGGGCACGTTGCTCATCACAATGGGCTCCCGGAATACGGTTCCGTCGAGGATGTTGCGGATGGTGCCGTTCGGCGACTTCCACATCTGCTTCAGGCCGAACTCCTGCACGCGCTCCTCGTCGGGGGTGATGGTGGCGCACTTGATGCCCACGCCGTACTGCTTGATGGCGTTGGCGGCGTCGATGGTTACCTGGTCGTTGGTTTCGTCGCGGTACTCAATGCCCAGGTCGTAGTATTTAATGTCCAGCTCCAGGTAGGGCGTAATCAGCTTGTCCTTGATGAACTTCCAGATGATGCGCGTCATTTCGTCGCCATCCAGCTCAACTACCGGGTTTGCTACTTTGATTTTGGTCATGGGTAAGTGGGGATTAAGTGGTCAATCTGTGCGCCAAGGGCATGGCAGGGTGTGCATTTCGGGGCCGTTGCAAGCCCGAAAGCGGGCCCAAGCTACGGCTACATCCGGTAATAACACCTACCGGGGCCAGCGGTTCTCCGGTGCGGTACGTAACCGGGGCGCCCTGCGGCTACCCCCGTGCCGGCAGAATAGCCGAAATCCGCAGTTAGCCGAACACCACGCCCGCAAAATCCACCACGGCGCGGCGGGTGAGTTCGGGCTCCTCGAAGTAGCCCAAGTGGCCTACATTGCTGAGTAGCAGGGTGTGGCTTTGGGCCGGCAGGGCCAGTTGGGGCAGCAGGCTTTCGGTGGGCACGGCCACATCCTCCTTGCCCGCAATAAACAGCACCGGGAAGCGGGCTTCGCGCAGGATGTCGGTGCGGTCGGGACGGTTTTTCATGGCTTCCAGCGCGCCCAGCACAGTAGCTTCGGGCGTGGCCCGGCCGATATCTTCCAGAAACGCGCGCTGCTCCAGCATACTTTCCCGGTTGGCCGGCGCAAACAACGGCCGGATAAACGACTCCATGAACTTATCGACGCCGTGACGGCGCACGAAATCCATGTTTTTGTCCCGATTAGCTTTTTTCTCCGCCGTATCGGGCAGGGCGGTGCTGTGGAAAAGCACGAGGCCAGCCACCATTTCGGGGTAGCGCTCCGCAAACGCTAGGGCCACATAACCACCCATGCTGTGGCACACCAGCAGGGCCCGCTCCACGTTTTTCTGGCGTAGCTGCTCGGCCACGTAGCGGGCTTGGGCCTCCATGGAGTAGTCCCGGATATCGTGCACATTGGTACCGTGGCCGGGCAGGTTGAGCGTGAGCAGGCGGTAGCCGTCGGGAAAGTCGCGGGTGAATTCCGTCCACACTTCGCGGGACTCGGCAAAGCCGTGCAGGAACAGGATGGTGGGGTGAGCCGTGGTCATAGGAAAAGCCCGCTAGGCAAGCGGCCGAAAGCTGGTTGGATGAGCATAATTACGCACTTTTGCCCGGTTCCTACTTCGTACACATATTCTCATGCCAATTATTGAGCGTCGTTACTATCACTATGCCATTGCCGTAGGGGCGGGCCTTCTTGTGGCATTGCTGGGCCGTTTCGTCTTTGGATCCGATATCCTGAATGCCGGCGGCGGACTGCTTATGCTCTGCTTTCTGCTGTTGATTCCAATGGCCTTAGGCGCGGTTACGGCCCACTTCACCCCCGGTTATATGTCGCGCACATGGCGGGCGGTGTGGGGGCCCCTCTGTACAGTATTGCTGTTTCTGTTCTGCGCGTTGCTGTTTCATTTAGAAGGCCTGATTTGCGTGCTGATTATTTCGCCGCTCTTCCTGTTTACCTCCTGGCTGGGGGCCATCCTCTACCTGGCCATAACCAACAACAAACCCGATAAAAACCGGACGTACACGGTGGCGGTATTTGCGCTGCTGCCGTTTCTGCTGGCCCCGCTCGAAGCCCAGCTCAACGCACCTACGGATAACCGCCGTGTCGAAAACACTATTCTGATTCAGGCCCCGGCCGCCGTGGTGTGGCAGCACATTATTCGGGTTCCTCCCATCCAAGCCCACGACTTGGGCCCTAGCTTGGTTGATAAAATTGGGTTCCCGCGCCCCGTAGAGGCCACGCTCAGCCACGAGGGCGTGGGTGGAGTGCGCCGGGCCACGTTTGAGCGGGGCGTTGAGTTTATCGAAACAGTGGATTTGTGGGAGCCGCAACGGCGCTTGTCGTTCAGCATTGTGCCCAATACGGCCACTATTCCGCCTACCACCTTCGACGAGCACGTAACCGTGGGCGGCCGGTTTTTCGACGTATTGCGCGGCACCTACGAGCTACAACCCGCCGGCCCCGGCCGTACCCACCTCGTGCTCTACAGCCAGCAACGCCTCAGCACCCGCCTCAACCCCTACGCCGGCCTCTGGACCGATTATGTGATGAGCGAAATCCAGCGCCGCATTCTGGAAGTAATCAAGCGCCGGTGTGAGGCTGACCAACAGAGTACCGCCAGCCGTTAACGCCAAAACGCCCGCTTCCTGCAGCAGGAAACGGGCGTTCTATAAAATTCTCGTCGCGGCGGGCGGCCTCATTGAAGGAGCCTTAGGTGTGCGGTCCGGTGCGGGAGGTAAAGTGGCTGTTTAGGCTTGCTTGGCGAACTGCACGCTGGCAATCAGCTTCACGTCCTCGCCTACCACAATGGAGCCGGCTTCAGTGATGCCTTCCCAGGTCAGGCCAAAGTCTTTGCGGTTGATTTTGCCGCTCACTTCAAAGCCGGCCTTGGTGTTGCCGTAGAAGTCGGTAGCGGTGCCGCCATACTCAACATCCAGGGTAACGGGCTTGGTTACGTCCTTGATGGTGAGGTTGCCGGTGAGTTTATAGTCGGAGCCGGATTTGGTCAGGCCCGTCGATTCGAAGGTGATGTTGGGGTAGGTACCTACGGCGAAGAAGTCGTCGGCCTTCAGGTGCTGGTCGCGCTGCTCCTGGTTCGTATCAATGCTGTCCACATCGAGGCTCACATGCACCTTGGCGTTGTCGAAGGCGTCGCCTTCGGTTTCAGCCGTGCCTTCAAACTTCTTGAACGCGCCGGTTACCGTTGAAATAACGAGGTGCTTGATCTTGAACTGTACTTCGGAGTGCATCGGGTCCAGAACCCATTTGGTAGTCGCCATAACAGTAGGTAGTTGAGGGGTGAAGTTGAACACTGTAAGAACTCAGGCAAGCTACACTGCCGCGCCGAACTCCTGACAAATGTACGTACTTATTTCACAAATGATGTATATACATCTATTTATTTTCAATTGGCTTTTGATAGAAAAATAAAAAGCCCCGCTAGATGAATCCAGCGGGGCTTCCATTTCTATACTAGTTCTAGCTTACAGCAGCACCGTTTCCAATGGGGCAGTAGCAGCTACCTTACCGTTCATTTCGCGCAGGGCGGCGGCAATACTGGCGGCATCGAAGCCGCACTCCTTGTACAGCTCGTCCTGGGTGCCGTGCTCCACAATACGGTCGGGAATACCGAGGCGCTTCACGGGGAGGCTGTACCCGTGGTCGGCGAGGAATTCCAGCACGGCCGCACCGAAACCGCCGGGCAGGCAACCGTCTTCTACGGTTACAATGGCTTTGTACTGGCGGGCAATGTTGTGGAGCATTTCCTCGTCCAGCGGCTTGCAGAAACGCATGTCGTAGTGGCCGGGGTTGAGGCCTTCGGCCGCGAGCTGCTGGGTGGCTTTCACGGCATAGTTGCCGATGTGGCCGATGCTGAGTACCGCCACGCCTTCACCCTCACGCACCACGCGGCCGGTACCCACGGTAATTTTCTTCAGGGGCTTGCGCCACTCCGGCATCACGCCTTCGCCGCGGGGGTAGCGGATGCTGAACGGACCGGCGTTTTCGGACAGGGTGGCCGTATACATCAGGTTGCGCAGCTCTTCCTCATTCATCGGGGCCGACACCACCATGTTGGGGATGCAACGCATGTAGGCCAGGTCGTAGCAGCCGTGGTGGGTGGGACCGTCGGCACCGGCGAAACCGGCCCGGTCGAGGCAGAACACTACGTGCAGCTTCTGCAGGGCCACATCATGCAGCACCTGGTCGTAGGCGCGCTGCATGAAGGATGAGTAGATGTTGCAGAATGGTACCAGACCCTGGGTAGCAAGGCCGGCCGAGAAAGTCACGGCGTGTTGCTCGGCAATGCCCACGTCGAAGGCACGGTCGGGCATAGCCTTCATCATGATGTTGAGCGAGCAGCCCGAGGGCATGGCTGGCGTCACACCCATGATTTTGTCGTTCTGCTCGGCCAGCTCCACAATAGTGTGCCCAAACACATCCTGGTACTTGGGTGGCTGGGGCTTCTCGTAGGTTTTGGTGTGGATTTCGCCGGTCACCTTGTCAAACAGGCCGGGCGCGTGCCAGAGGGTTTGGTCTTTCTCCGCCAGCGCGTAGCCTTTGCCCTTCACCGTTACGCAGTGCAGGATTTTGGGGCCCGGGATGCTCTTGAGGTCGTTGAGGATGGTGGCCAGATGCTGCACGTCGTGCCCGTCCACGGGGCCAAAGTAACGGAAGTTCAGGGCCTCAAACAGGTTGCTTTGCTTGAGCAGGGTCGCCTTCATGGCCGACTCCACTTTGCGGGCAATCTGCTGGGGGTTGGGGCCGAACTTGCTGAGCTTGCCCAACACGTTCCACAGCTCGTCGCGCACTTTGTTGTAGGTGCGGGAGGTGGTAATATCGGTGAGGTATTCTTTGAGCGCGCCCACGTTGGGGTCGATACTCATGCAGTTGTCGTTGAGGATAACCAGCAGGTTGGATTTCTCCACGCCGGCGTGGTTGAGGGCTTCAAAAGCCATACCGGCCGTCATGGCGCCATCCCCGATTACGGCAATGTGCTGGCGGTCGAATTCGCCTTTATAGTCAGACGCCACGGCCATGCCCAGGGCCGCGCCGATGCTGGTGCTGCTGTGGCCTACCCCGAAGGCATCGTACTCACTTTCGCTGCGCTTGGGAAACCCCGACATGCCGTTGTAGCGGCGGTTTGTGGGGAACCGGTCGCGGCGGCCGGTCAGGATTTTGTGGCCATAAGCCTGGTGGCCCACATCCCACACCAGCTGGTCGTAGGGCGTGTTGAACACGTAGTGCAAGGCCACCGACAGCTCAACTACCCCCAGCGAGGCGCCGAAGTGGCCGCCGTAGATGGAAACCGTATCAATAATAAACTGCCGCAGTTCCTGGCTCACCTGCACCAATTGGTCGGGACTGAGCTTTTTCAGGTCGTCAGGCGAATTTATTTCCGCCAGCAGGGCACCAGGTTCGACAATCATGTGCGGGGGGTAGGAAAAGGGGATATTTGCTAGGCAACCGGCAACTACCGATAAAGGTTAGGCAGTTACTGAATGCGTAAATGTACACCAGGCAAAGGTACGGGTTTTCCGCACGGCCGGTTGAACCGTCGAGTTACGAAATTCGGCGGTGTATTGGTTGAACTGCGGCACCAACACCTGTTGTTTACTACCACTTTACTATCCCCGCCTACGCAAATCCGTACCTTTAGCCGCACCCACCGCCACTCCGCAATGCCCCAGCTCACCCAACCCCAGGCCGAAGACCAGCAGCTGCTCGATAAGCTCCGCCCCTCGCGGATTGTGCTGCCGGTGCTTATTGGCCTGAGCGTAGTGGGCTTTATGTTCTGGCGCAGCTACAAACCCGGCGACCTGGCCCCGCTGGCTAATGCCAAACCACTCTGGCTGCTGCTGATGCTGGTAGTGCTGGTGGCCCGCGACGCCGGCTACGTCTACCGCATCCGGTACCTCACCGAGAAAGTGCTAAGCTGGCGGGCTGCCCTGGATGTGATTATGCTCTGGGAGTTCTCGTCCTGCGTGCTGCCATCGGCGGTGGGCGGTACGGCCGTGGCTCCGGTGTTGCTGCACAAGGAGGGTATTCCGCTGGGCAAATCGGTGGCCTATATTATGGCCACGGCCATGCTCGACAACCTGTACTATGTACTGATGGTGCCGCTGGTAGTGCTCATCGGGGGGGATGCGCTGTACCCGCACGAAGCCTTACAGGGCGGACTGATGGCAACGCTTCGCGCAGGATTTGTACTGAGCTACGTGTTCGTGACGGCCTACGCCCTGCTGATGCTGTACGCCATTTTTGTGAACCCACAATCGGTGCGGCGGCTGTTTATCCGGCTGTTTACCATGCGGGGGCTGCGGCGCTGGCGCAACAAGGCCTACCAGCACGGCAACGAGCTGGTGCTAGCCTCGGCCCAGCTGCGCGGCAACGGCTGGGGCTACTGGCTGCGGGCAGCCCTGAGCACAGCGTTTGTCTGGACGGCCCGCTACCTGGTTATCGGCTGCCTGATTGCGGCGTTTATTGACGTGAGCTGGCCGGAGTTCTGGCTGATTTTCGGCCGCAACCTCACCTATAAAGTCATCCTGCTGATTGCCATTACGCCCGGCGGCGCGGGAGTTGCCGAGGGCGCCTTCCCCACCTTCTTCGGCAAGTTCATCGGCACACCCACCATGACCAATTTCATGGTGCTGCTTTACCGTATCGTCACGTATTACCTGTATTTGGTGTTGGGGGCCGTGTTCCTGCCCCGTTGGGTTACGCGCATTTATGGCAAGCGGAAGGTGGAGCAGGTAATGCACTCATAGACTGTCATTGCGAGCAAAGCGAGGAATCCGGGTTACGTTGTTGATGCGCTAACCCCAGATTCTTCGCTTTGCTCGGTATAACCCGCTTTACCTGGTGACTTCCAGCGTTGGAGCTGCCTCAACCGGTGTAGGGCGCTGGTAGGTTTGCCAGAAATCCGGGCGGTTTGAAACTTTGCCAACCTGCCAGATACCCGTACTGTCGCCGCGCAGCTCAGGCCGGGCATTGGGGTCGGGCACCTCAGCCGCCGGCACAACTACTGGCGGCGCGTAGTATACGTCGCAGGTTTTCTGGTTGTAAAAATGCCGGCCGCGGCCACTTAGCATGTGGCCAACCTCCAGGGCCTGCGCCACGCTGGCGCTGGCATAGTAGCGGCCGTTACCCGCTTGCTGATACGTTACGACGTGCGTGGTTCGGTGGTCCTGGTACACCGCGTTGAAGAAGTGGCGGATGTTGCTTTTAGTGCCATAGTATTTGTGTGCTATGGCGTTTACTTCCGCCGTGTCGTGCTGCCAAAGGCTTTCGTAGCGCACCACCGCGTAGTCTTGCTCACGCACGTATATTCTGCCCGAGTAGCCCTGAATGAAACCCATGCCGGTGGCCCGGTGGCTGGCCTTCTTGGCCGCGAAGCTGAGTACGTAGTACACTTCTCCGCCACGTTGTTCTATGCTATCCAGCTGCAGCCGGAAGCGGCCTAGCGTGGCCGATTTAAACAGCGGCGAAACCCGCACCGGGTCGAAGCCGCCGGAAAAACCGTAGCCTGGCTCACTGTACGCGCGGCCGTCAGCCTTTGTAGTTGCCTCCCGTTTCTCCTGTACCTGTATAACCGGCCGCTTTTCCAGCATCAGAAAGCCGCCCGCCCAATGCTGGTAGCCCGCAGGCGTCCATTGCCGGCCGGTGTATTCCAGCTCATGACGCAGCGTATCATACCCCATAATGCGGCGGTGCACGTACAGATCCTGGGCATAGTCCTGCCGCTCGTAGTTGGTTTCAATGGCCTTGATAACCTTTTTCATAATGCGCTTTGGGTCCTGCGACTGGGCACTCACGCGCACATCGGCCAGGGCGAAGGCCGCCGGAACCAGGCGCACCTGTAGGGCCGTAGGGTTCTGCGCCGCTAAGGTGGCCGGTTCGTAGCCAATGCTGCTTACCTGCACTTGCTCCCCCAAGCGGGCCTCCAGCCGGAACCGGCCCTGGGCATCGGTAACGGTGCCGGCGCTGCGAGACGGAATGGCTACAGTAGCAAAGGGAACCGGCTGGCCGGTTTTACGGTCGAGCACTGTACCACTGAGCACAAGCGCCGCGCCGGTTTTCCCTGCGGCTGGGCGCACAGTAGGGCTTTGCCGGCTCAGCACGGCGGGCGGAGCCGCAGCGGCTACCGCCTCGGTGGGCGTAGCAGCGGCTGTGGCTTGTGCGGGCTGGGGTGGGGCTACGGTTTTCAGGTAGAGCAGCCCATCAATTGCTTCACTCCAGGGGCCTGATATTGGCAGAAATTCAAATGCGTAAGTGGTGAGCCGGCGGCCCGGGGCATCGTGCTTCAGGCTCACAAAGCTGTACTCGGAGCCCTGGGCCAGCAACTCGGCTTCCAGCGTACCGGGAGCCGGGACTGGAACGGGTTGCTGTTTGCCCCAGTACCCAAACCCGTGCGTGCCGCTACCCGCCACCGTGCTCAGCACGTACACGGCCTCTTCCCCCAGCGCGGCCTTCACCGCTTGGCCCATGGGCCGGAAACCCTTCAACTCCTCACTTTCCAAACCGGCCGTTTTGTTGGACAGGTGCCCGATGGCACCCCAGCAAATCACCTTTTCCTGGGGGTGGTTGCGCAGGTACCATAGCAGGTTATCGGCCATTTGAGCGTCGCGGGCGTTGCTGTCGGCGGCCTTAAACGTGGCCGAGTCTTTGGCGCCGGGGTCGTTACTCGCGTAGTCCTGGGCCAGGGCCTGCACACTCCGCAGCTGCTGCAGCCAGAAGCCGGCCCGCTCCCGGCGCTTGGCGTCCGGGCCAACAGCTACTTTATCCAATATTTTACGCGCCTTGCCAAGCTGCATCTTGAAGAAAACCAGCTGGTGCGAAGGAGGAAAAATGTTGTGCTCCCCCATAGTACTGATGCACTCATCCAGGTAGTCGTAGGCTATGTCGGAGCTGCCTTTTTCGGGCTTCAGGAAGGTTTCCAGCTCGTCCAGCATATCGTCGTGCCCCCAGCCCACCTGCGAGTCGAAGCCGGCTACGTGCAGCTTACCCTTGCCTAGCAGCGGCAGCAGCGCCTGAAACTCCCGGGTTTCCGTCCAGACCGGGTACACGGAAGCGGCAATGGCAGCCGGGACCGGAGTGCCCGCCTGAATTGCGCGCTCGGCCTGATCCAGCGGATACAGGCTGCTTTCGAACGCCACGGTGGTAAAGCCCATGCGCTCCGCCAGAAACCGGATCAACCGGACTTTGGCCTCCGTGGCCGTACCCACGCCATGCGTAGGCTCACCCAGCATGACTACCCGTGCCGGACCAATTTCCTGCCGTAAAAACTCCAGGTCACTTAAATCAGCATCTGTTGGGCTAATGGTGCGCACCGGGTATGTTTTGATTGGCGCAGCGGCCGCCGTAATACCGGGCGCATTTTGGGCCAGTAGCGGTCCGGCCAACACACTCAGCAAGCCACTCAGGGCCAGCATCCGAATAGAAAACATAGAAACAATAATATGTAGTGGGCCAGCAAGCTACATACTTCCGCTAACACGCATCAAAAAAGCCCTTCCGCACTGGGCAGAAGGGCTTTTTTAAGTTTTTTGGACTGCTATACAAACCTAACAGCGGGGTTATTCTTTTTCGAGCTTTAACTCGGCGCCGGTAGGAGCTTTTAGCGTCAGCTTGTCGTCGGTGAGGGTTACTACATCAAACGTGTTGCTTTGGGCCGCGCCGTCGGGGGTCATGGTGATTTTTTTACCGGCTTGGTCAAAGTCATACTTACCGTTTACGGCACCAGCGGCCGAGGTCATGTTGTACTGGCCGTTAGCGAAGAAGGTAATACGCTCATCTTCCTGCGCGTCAGTCTGTTTTACTTTGTCGCCGGTGGAGCTCAGCTCCTTATCGGTTTTCCATACTTTGCTTTGGGCACCATACAGCATATTTACGCCTTCTACTTTGCCCTCTTTGCTGCCGCAGGATGCAGCCGTGAAGAGAACCAACAATACCAGCAGGCTGGCCAGGAGGCGGAAGGGAGAGGTCAGGGTTTTCATGGGGAGAGTGGATAGGGTTAAGGATGTGGCAAACTCAACGGCGCAACGGCCGATAATGCGTCTAGTACGGAACCCCACCGCAAGATGTTTGCCCGGCAGATGCTTGCTTCAGTAGAATATAGTGCAGCTATAACCTAATGGCCGCCACGGCGTAAGAAGCATCTGACTGACTGCCAACCCGGCCGAATGTCGGTGCTTCCCCTCCCACTCTTAACGATTCTACTCCTATGGGACTGTTTGATTTTCTCTCGAACGACGGCGAAAAGAAACCCGTTGAGCCAGCCGCCAAACCTGCCGCCGGTGGTGCTACCGACTTTTTCGGCAACGCCAACCAGCCCGCCGCTACCGAAGGCGAAACCTATACCGTAGTAAGCGGTGATTCCCTTTCGAAAATTGCCCGCAATCACTACGGCGACGGCACCAAGTGGCACCAGATTTACGAGGCCAACAAGGCTATCATTGGCTCCGACCCCGACAAGATTGAAGTAGGCCAGGTGCTTACCCTGCCTAAAGCTTCCAGCTAAGGTTAATTCTTGAAAATATGCAAAAAGCCGCTCTTATAAGAGCGGCTTTTTTTTGTGTGCCAACGCTCCTGTTACTCGCAATAGCTCAGCTTGGCTGCTCACTGGAACTGTTGGCTTATACAGATCAGCTTAGTCACTTCTTTACTTCGCTCAGCACATCCACTTTAACTTATACTTTTTCTATTTTCTCATTACCAATATGTTATGCATAATTTTATGCATTTATAAAACCGCATTAGCCAGAAAAATAATTTCAGTCCTTTTCCCCGGCAATGCTTGCATATATCAAATCTTCGTTTATACCTTTGCATTACCAACTCGGTACTCCTCCGCTCGCGGCGGGGAAGTTCTCATAGGATTTATACAGAAGTGGCGAGAGAACAGGCTCCCTGACCCACTGGCAACCTTCGACCGCGCGAAAGGTGCCAATTCCTGCCCGACCAGCCATCCGGCGGCGGGGCATATAACCCAGGAGTACCATGGAAAACACCCTCGCTTTCGCCTTTTTAGCCCCTACCGCCTCAGCCGCCGTTGCGCCTGCTGTTCTGCCGTGGGGTTTTTGCGTTGCCCCGGCTGCCTCAGCCGCCACCGGCCGAATGCGAATGCGTTGCTGTAGCAGCGCGTGTTGTTGCTGTTGCTAGCCGCAAGCCCGACCCCGCAGCCCTCCTTCTTCCCAGCCTAGCTCCGGCCCGAGCCGAAGGTGCCCGCTGCTAGGCACTCGCCAGCCAGTCTATCCACTACCAGCTTCATCGTCAGCAACTTGACGTGAATGCCGTGGCCTTATCCTCCGTGGTGGCTCTCCCTTTCAGGTTCCCTTCCTACCCCAACGTCTTCAAACTTAGCCCTGCCATGTCCACGCAGAACTTCCACTTCGAGACCCTCCAACTCCACGCCGGCCAGCAGCCTGACCCTGTAACCGGCTCCCGCGCTGTGCCCATTCACCAGACTACCAGCTACGTGTTCAAGAATGCTGAGCACGGCGCTAACCTGTTTGCCCTGAAGGAGTTTGGCAACATTTATACTCGCCTGATGAACCCGACTACCGACGTGTTCGAGCAGCGGGTGGCGGCGCTGGAAGGCGGCGTGGCAGCTCTGGCGGTATCCTCGGGGCAGGCGGCGCAGTTCATTGCCCTCAACAACATTTTGCAGGCCGGCGACAATTTCGTGAGCACCACGCACCTGTATGGCGGCACTTATAACCAGTTCAAAGTGGCCTTCAAGCGTTTGGGCGTTGAAGTGCGCTTTGCTGACGGCGACCAGCCCGCCAAGTTCGAAGCCCTGATTGATGAGCACACCAAGGCTATTTACCTGGAAACCATTGGTAACCCCAGCTTTAGCATTCCGGATTTTGAGGCCATTGCTGCCATTGCCCGCAAGCACGATTTGCCGCTTATTGTGGACAACACCTTCGGGGCCGGCGGCTACCTGTTCCGCCCCCTGGAGCACGGGGCCAACATTGTGGTAGAATCGGCCACGAAGTGGATTGGCGGCCACGGCACCAGCGTGGGCGGCGTGATTGTGGACGGTGGCACCTACGACTTCGGTAACGGCAAATTCCCGCAGTTTACGGAGCCCTCCGACGGCTACCACGGCCTGATCTTCAACGACGTATTCGGCAAAAACGGCCCGTTTGGCAACATTGCCTTTATTATTCGGGCCCGGGTGGAGGGGCTGCGCGACTTTGGCCCCTCGCAAAGCCCATTTAACTCCTTCCTGCTGCTGCAGGGCCTGGAAACGTTGAGTCTGCGGGTGGAGCGCACCGTAGAAAACGCCTTGCGCGCGGCCACCTGGCTGGAGCAGCATCCGCAGGTGGAAGTCGTGAACTATCCTGGCCTGAAAAGCAGCCCCTACCACACCCTGGCTCAGAAGTACCTGAAGCGCGGCTACGGCGGAGTACTCACTTTTGCCATCAAAGGCTCCAAGGAAACGGCCACTCAGTTCATTGATAACCTGAAGCTGGTAAGCCACCTGGCCAACGTAGGCGACGCCAAAACGCTCATCATTCAGCCCTCGGCCACCACGCACCAGCAGCTTTCGGAGCAGGAGCAGCGCGCGGCCGGCGTGTCGCCCACGTTACTGCGCCTGTCGGTGGGCATTGAGCATTTTGAGGACATCCGGGCCGATTTGCAGCAGGCGTTTGACGCGGTACGCAACGCCGCCTCGCCCAATACTACTCAGGGCACCCTGCTGCCCGAGCCCGAAACGGAACACGCTGCACCGCTGGAAGTGTAAAACTTGAGAGGGGTTGAGGCCGCCGGAGGCAGGTGAGAGAGCCGCCGGAGGCACAACTTCCAGCACGCAGCGCGGGCACCCATTCCGGTTTTTGTGAGAGAGAAACCGGGAGTACCAGTGGTGTCCGCACCTAGCCGGGGCGGAGTCGGGTAGAATTCGACTCCGCCCGCGGGCTAATTTTTGATTTATGGTAGCTAGGTAAAATCAGAGCATCCTGTTTCCACAAGCTCAGCATGATGGCTTTTTAGCCCCATCCTACCCTACTGCATTCCTACAGCACTCCTATAAAATGCCTTCCGAAGATTTCCATGTGTTTCGTTTGCCCCGGCCACTGCGGCTGGAAAACGGGGCCGTGCTGCCGCACGTGGAGGTAACCTACCACACCTACGGGCAGTTGAGCCCCACCCGCGACAATGTGCTGTGGGTGTGCCATGCCCTCACAGCCAACTCCGACGTGCAGGAGTGGTGGCCCGGTTTGGTGGGTCCCGGTTGTCATTTCGATCCGAGCGAGTGGTTTATCGTGTGCGCCAACGTGCTGGGCTCCTGCTACGGCACCACTGGTCCGCTCACCCCCGACCCCACCCGTGGGGAAGCTGCCTACCAACAGTTTCCGCTTATTACCATCCGCGACATGGTGACGGTGCACGAAGCGCTGCGGGAACACCTGGCCCTGGCACGCATCCATACCTTGCTTGGGGGCTCCTTGGGCGGGCAGCAGGCCGTGGAATGGGCCGTGCAGCGCCCGGCCGTGTTTGAGAACCTGGTGCTGCTGGCCACCAGTGCCCGGCACTCGGCCTGGGGCGTTGCCTTCAACGAAGCGCAACGGCTGGCCATCTTCGCCGACCCAACCTATCAGCAGGCTACACCGGCGGGCGGGGCGGCGGGCTTGCGGGCCGCGCGGGCTGTGGCCTTACTCAGCTACCGCAGCCACGATGCCTACGGCAGCACCCAAACCGACCCGGAGGAGGCCAAAATCACCGATTTTTTGGCCAGCTCTTACCAGCGTTACCAGGGTGATAAGCTAGTAGCCCGCTTCGATGCCTACAGCTACGTGACGCTCAGCCACGCCATGGACTCGCACAACGTGGGGCGGGGCCGGGGCAGCGTGCAGGCGGCGCTGGGCCGCATCCGGGCCCGCACGCTGGTGCTGGGCATTACCTCCGATGTGCTTTTCCCGCCCCAGGAGCAGCAGCTGCTGACGCGCTACATCAGAGGGGCCATGTATGCCGAAATGCACTCCCAGTACGGCCACGACGGCTTTCTGATTGAAACCGCTCAAATCACTCATTTCCTCGAACGATTCTACGTCCAGACATATGTCCACTAACCTTGCTTCCCTGCCCGTTTCCGCTGTTTCTGCCCCTGCCCAGGCGTGGCGGGTGGGTTTGATTGGGTTTGGCTGCGTAGGCCAGGGCTTGTACGATATTCTGCAACAGCACCCGGAAAGCAGCTTCGTTATCAGCCGCATTGCCGTAAAAAACCCCCATAAAGCCCGCCCCCTGCCCGCAGAGCGGTTTGAGTTTGACGCCCAGGCGCTGCTTACCGATGATTCCCTGGACGTGCTGGTGGAACTCATTGATGATGCGGACACGGCATTTCGGCTGGTGAGCGAGGCGTTGCGCCGGGGCCGCCGCGTGGTGACGGCCAACAAGGCCATGTTGGCCCGTCACTTGCCCGAATTGGTGCAGCTGCAGCGCACCGGGCAGGGCACTTTGCTGTATGAAGCGGCCGTATGCGGTAGCATCCCCATTATCCGGACGCTGGACGCCTATTTTGGACAGGAGCCGCTACGCCGCCTCACGGGTATTCTGAACGGCTCCTCCAATTACGTGCTCACGCGCATGGGTGAGGATGGCTCCGACTACGCGCCGGCGTTGCGGGAAGCCCAGCACAAAGGCTTCGCCGAAACCGACCCGACCCTGGATATGGCCGCTTTCGACCCGCGCTCCAAAGCCGTGCTGCTAGCCGCTCACGCCTATGGCTCCTTCCTGAACCCGGAAGAAGTGCTGAATCTGGGCATTGAGGGCATCAGTGCCGTGGATATTGCCTTTGCCGCCAGCCAGGGCCAGAAAATAAAAGTAGTAGCCGGCTTGCAGCGCCTGGCCGATGGCCGCATAACCGCCCTGGTAACCCCACAGCTAGTGGGCCCCGAGTCGCCGCTGTACACTGTTGACCATGAGTTTAATGGCGTAGTGCTGGAGGCCGATTTTGCCGGGGAGCAGTTTCTGCGGGGGCGTGGGGCCGGCGGGCACCCTACCGGCTCGGCCGTACTGGCCGATTTGGTTGCGCTACGCCAGGGCTTCGCTTACCACTACCCCAAAGCCGCTGCCCCCGCCGAATACGCCTCCGACCTGGAAGTGGAAATTTACCTGCGCACCGATGAGGACCGCCTCATTGACCTGCTCGACTTCAGCGAAATTTCGGAGGAAGCCGATGAGGACGAATATGTGGTAGGCTACGTGGCCCTGGCTAACCTCATCCGTCACCGCGACACACTGCGCAAATACGGCGCGTTCATTGTGCGTACCGGCCGCCTCCGCCCCGTCAGCAATGAGGTGTTGGTAGCTGAGGTTTTAGCATAACCTCACGTTTTTCGAGAATCATTTATCGGGTGTTCTGCTGCCTCTTCCGAGTAGCGGGGCACCCGGTTTTTACTGAGGCGGCCCGGCTCCGGCAGCTTCCGGAGTTGTAGGTTGTGGGCGCGTCTGTACAGAATCTGGTTCGGTTTTTAGCAGAGCGGGCTGCCATTCCAAGGCCGGTTGAGGAGGGAGTAGAGTTATGCGCCGAGGTAAAAGCAGGGCGGTAACCTGGGCTTCACGGCGCGGACTCAAGGCCGCTGCCAGCAGGGGGCCAGGTGCCCCGTTTCCCAGCAAAGGCCGCAAGAAGTCGCGCACGGCCACGAAAGCCGAGTCGATGTAGGTAGGCTCGAAGGAATACGGCACGTGGCCGGCCCCGCGCAGGCGGCGCAGCACGTTGGGTACGCCCACGGCGTTGGCGCGCACACGCAGCGCCCCGCTGCCGTATACCAGCTGGGCCGGCAACTGCGCCCCAATGGTGCCTTTGCCGTAGGGTACCAACCCGTCGCGGGTGCCGTGCACGCTGCACAGCGGAGGGTCGCCGGCTTCCAGCCAACTCGCTCTGGCTAGTGCCCCGCACAGGTTTACTACCCCCCGGGGTCGGCTGCTGAATTTGGCATTTCCCCCCGTGCCTTCCAGTCCGCCCAGGGCTGCTATATCCAGGTAGGCGGGTACTTCGGAGGCTTTGTTGAGGTAGCCGGTTTGCAACGCCATGAAGCCCCCGGCCGAGGAACCGCCCACGAACACGTACTGCGGGTGCACACGGTATTTATGAGCCGTGGCGGCATCGTGGCGGAAAAAGCGCACGGCCGCCCGCATATCCTGGGTAGCCCGAACAGCCGCCCGGCCAATGCCCACGGTATCAAACGGGAAGAAATAGAGTCGGTAATCAATGGTAGCGGCCACATAGCCCAGGCGAGCCAGGCGGGTGCACAGGGCCGTCATTACGGCATCGTCGCGGGTGCCAGTCAGGAAGCCGCCCTCGTGGGCCAGTACTACCAGGGGGCGGCGGCGCACGGTGTCGCCCTGGGGCTCGTACACGTCCATGTACAGCGTCTGGGGCAAACCCAACATGGTGGTGACGTGGGCAAACTCCACGTTGCGGCGCACCTGCACCTGGCGGAACACCGGGCGGTGGTAGCGGCCGTGGGTGGTATCAATGGAGGCCGCCGACTGCGCCCGGGCCCCCATATTCAGCAACAACAATAGCCCAAGCAGCCAACCGTATTTCATGCAAAAAAGCAACGACCATGGAGCCGTTGCTTTTTCAAAGATACGGCCAGTTTGGGGGCCGATGCGCCAGTTTTTTTTACTCGAACACGATGCGGCGGGCCACCAGCCCGGGCGCCCGCACTAAGTACGTGCCGGCAGGCAGCGCCTCCCGGCGGATAAGCAAAGTGGGCTGCTCCCAGCGCAGGCGGCGCACTACGCGGCCCGTGGCATCCAGCACCTCTACCGGCTGAGGCCGGAACGCCAGCGCCGCTGGCCACTGCAGCTGCACGGTACCCGTAGCAGGTACTGGGTAAGCCTGCGGGGTAGTGCCCGCAGCCGATTTAGTGGCCGTTACAACTGCCGGCTGCCGAAGCAGGGGCCGCAGAAAATCCCGGACAACGCGCGTGGTGGTATCCATGTAGGCCATGGCCGTAGCGCTGCTGCCGCTATAGGGCACATGGCCGGCCCGCTTGAACGTATAGAGCCGGTTGACGATGCCCACGGCCGTAGCGCGGGCATGCAGGATGGAGCTGCCGTACACTTTCTGGGGCGGCAAGCCCCCGCCTACTGTGCCAGCGCCGTAGGGCACTACGGCATCGGCGGTGCCGTGCAGACTTACCAGGGGTACGTTACCGGGCTCAATCCAGGCGGGGCGGCCCAGGGCACCGCAGAGGTTGATAACGCCGCGCACGGCACTGCTGTAGCCGGGGTTGCCGCTGTTGCCTTCCAGCCCGCCCAGGTCGGCCAGCCCAATGTAGGCGGGCACTTCGGCAGCTTTATCAAGGTAGCCGGTTTGCAGAGCCATGAAGGCGCCGGCCGAAGAGCCCCCGGCGTAGATGAAATCGGAGTGGATGCGGTAAGTGCGGGCCGTAGCGGCGTCGCGGCGGAAGAAACGCACGGCGGCCCGCATGTCCTGCGTAGCCCGGATAGCCGCCCGACCGATATTCACGGTATCAAAGGGCAGAAACAGCAGGCGGTAATCAATGCTGGCCGTCACGTAGCCCATGCGGGCAAAGCGGGTGCACAGCTCCACCACGTCCGCGTCGTTCTTGTTGCCGGAAACGAACCCACCGCCGTGGGCAAACACGAGCAGCGGGCGGCGGCGTACAGTGTCGCCGGTGGGTTGATACACATCCAGGCGCAGGTTCTGGTTGCTGCCCAGAAAGTCGGTTGCCGCCCCGTAGGTCACATCCTGGGTGCGGGTGATGTTGGCGAAAATAGGCCGGTAGTAGCGGCCGCCGGTGGTATCAATCCGGCTTTGAGCCGAGGTAGCTCCTGCACTTCCCAACCACACACACAACAGAGCAAGTAGTAATTTCTTCATGAGGCTGTTTTATGTGATTTACGCAATATAAAATATAATTCCCCCGGTCAGAGGATTTATTTTCGGGCACTGCGCATACGTTCCCTCGCGGCGCGTAGTTCTGTTCAGTAGGTTTACCGCCTCAGATATGCTGACTATTATGCCCACTACCGCCCCTGCTCCTCTCCGCCCCGGCGACCAGGTTGCCATTGTCTGCCCCGCCCGCAAAGCCTCGCACGAGGAGCTGGCCGCCGCCGTTGCCACGCTGCAAAGCTGGGGGTTGCGTGTAGTGCTGGGGGCCAGTACCAACGTGGCGCACCACCAGTTCGGGGGCGAGGATGAAGTGCGCCGCCAGGATTTTCAGCAACAGCTCGACAACCCCGCCATCCGGGCTATTCTCTGCGCCCGGGGCGGCTACGGCACCACCCGCATTATTGACGGCATTGATTTCGGCCGGTTCGGGCAGGACCCGAAGTGGATAGCTGGCTTCTCGGATATCACCACCCTCAACTGCCATTTGCTGCGGCGCGGGCACCAGAGTATTCACGGGGTAATGCCGCTGCTGTTTCACCAGGAGGGCGGCGCGGACTCCCTGGAAAGCCTGCGGCGGGCGTTGTTCGGGAAGGAAATCAGCTACGCGGCCCCGGCCCACGCACTCAACCAACTGGGCACGGCTATCGGCGAGCTGGTAGGCGGCAACCTCAGCATCCTGCAAACCCTCACCGGCACCCAGTCGGATGTACCTACGGCCGGCCGCATCCTGTTTCTGGAGGATATTGATGAGTACCTGTATGCCATTGACCGGATGCTGGTACACCTGGACCGCACCGGCAAGCTGGCGGGGCTGGCAGGACTGGTGGTAGGGCACTTTTCCAACCCTCAGGATAATACCGTACCCTACGGCCAAACCCCCAACGAAATCATTCAGCACTACGCTGCGCAATACGGTTTTCCGGTGGCTCACAGTTTCCCGGTAGGCCATGAGCCCCATAACCAGGCCCTTGTCGTGGGCCGTTTGGCCCGCCTCACGGTAACGGCTGAGGGTACGCGCTTGGAGTACGTTTAACGCTCACCAATCTGCAGTCAACATGTCCGTCACGATTCGCCGCGTAACTGCCCAAGAGTTTCCCCAGCATGCAAGCGCCCTGACCGAACTGCTCCGTGATGCCGTAGATGCCGAGGCGTCCGTGGGCTTTCTGCCACCCATGAGTACTGCCGAGGGCCAGGAGTTTTGGCAAAGCGTGAGCGCAGGCGTTGCGGCCGGAACCACCCTACTACTGATTGCGGAAGAAGCCGGACAGTTGGTAGGCACCGTGCAGCTGGTGCTGGCCACCAAGCCCAATGGCCTGCACCGCGCCGAAGTGTCCAAGCTGCTGGTACCTACCTGGGCACAGCGGCGCGGCATCGGCCGCCAGCTCATGCGGGCCGCGGAGGAAACGGCCCGCCAGCATGGCCGCTCCACCCTGGTTTTGGACACGCTGCAGGGCGCCGGCTCGGAACTACTCTATCAAAGTCTGGGCTACACCGCAGCAGGAGTTATTCCGGCCTTTGCCCGCGTACCCAGCGGGGAACTGGAGGCTACAGTGGTGTACTATAAGTTACTGAAGTAACGCCTGTACCAGGTACACAGGCACAAAAAAGCCCCCGCAAGCTGATGCGGAGGCTTTCTCATCAAAGCAGTGTTTGGTTCTACTCCCCGTACACCACCGTCAGCAGCGTCTGGCCGACGGCTTTGAGGGTGCGTCGGTCGATGATGCTCATGTTGTCCTGGGTGGTGTGGTGGTAAGGCTGAAACTCGCCGTTGGGCAGGAAGTCGATAATGTCAATGGTGCGGATACCGGCGTTATTGGTAAACACGTGGTCGTCGGTGATGCCATAGCCATCAGCGAACAGGAAGTAGTCGGAAAAGCCCAGTTGGGAGGCCGTATTCCACACTTTGGCCACCACATCCGGAGCCTTCTGGCGGGAGAGTTCCTCGCGGCTGAACTTGCCACCCTTGGCTCCTACCATATCCAGCAAAATGCCATAATTGGGCTTATAACCGACGGGTAGCACGTTTTTAGCCCAGTACTGAGAGCCCAAGCACCAACTCTCCTGGTTGCCCAGCAGATTTTTCTTCTCGCTCTGGGTGCTGCCGTCGTAGCCGTAGTCCTCCGAGTCGAACAGGATGAAATCGACGCCGACGCCGGGAGCCAGGCTGTCTTTCTGCGCACCCAGCACGCGGGCCATTTCCAGGGCCACGGCCACACCGCTGGCCCCGTCGGAAGCGCCATCAAGCGGCGCGTTTTTCTTGTCTTTGTCCTTGTCAGCGAAGGGGCGGGTATCCCAGTGCGCGAAGATGGCCACCCGGCGTGTGGCCTGGGGCATGTACTGGGCAATGATGTTGCGCGACTTCAGCATTTTGCCGTCGAAGGCCATGGCCTCAAAGGGCTGCTCCTTTACTGTGAGGCCCGCTTCCTTGAACTTGCCGATGATCCAGTCGCCGGTTTTTACGTGGGCCGCGGTGTTAGGCACGCGCGGGCCGAAAGCTACTTGCTTGGCCGTGAAGGCGTAGGCTGAGTCAGCATTGAAGGCCGGGGCTTTGGGCAGCGCAGGCTCTTCGGTACCGGTCGTATCGGTAGTGGTTTCGGCGGTGTCGTTTTTGCTGGGGCAGGCCGTGAGCAGGAGCAAGCTAGCCAATGCGGCTGGAGCAAGACGGGAAAGTACAGACGTCATAGAAAGTGAATGAAGAACGTCATGCAGAGGCGCAGCCGAAGCATCTCGCGTGCTGATGTTGCAGTGGCAAGTTAACTACTCACGAGCGAGATGCTTCGGCTGCGCCTCTGCATGACGTTCAAACGTACCCGTTTACTCTTCGCTATATGCCCAGTCGATGCCGGCTTTGGTGTCCTTTACCACAATGCCCTGCTGCTTGAGCGCCGCCCGAATCTGATCTACCTTGTCATAGGCCTTGGTGGCTTTAGCTTCCTGGTAGAACTCCAGGGTAAGGCGGAGCAAATCCTCGGCGCTGGCCCGGGGCTCATCACGCAGGCCCAGCACGTCCTGCACCAGGGCCTGATAGGCCGTGGTGGCTTCCTCCAGAGCGGCGGCGCTAACGGTGGCCAGGGTGGCGGGGTTGGCAGCGAAGCCGTTGAGCTTGCGCAGCAGGTTAAATAGGCTGGCAATGCAGCGGGCCGTATTCAGGTCGTCGTTCAGGCCCACAAAGCAGTCCTGCACCAGCTTGTTCAGCTCCGCATCAGCGGCGGTAGTGTCGGGGGCTTTGCCTTCCGCTACGGGGGCCACGGTGCGGGCCTTGATTACCTCCGAGGACAGGCTGAACTCCCGCAGTTTTCCGAGCAGACGCAGGCCGTTCATGAGTTTGCGGTAGCCCTTACGGGCCGCCTGCAAACCTTCATCGGTAATATCTACGGGGCTGCGGTAATGGGCTTGCAGCAGGAAGAACCGGGCGGTCATGGGCGAGTACGCCTGGGCCAGGGTACCATTATCACCCGAGAAGAGCTGGCTGATGGTGATGAAATTGCCGAGCGACTTGCTCATCTTGGCCCCGTTCACCGTAATCATGTTGTTGTGCATCCACACCTGAGCCTCGTTGGTGGGGTGGTTGCAGGCCTGGCTCTGGGCAATTTCGCACTCGTGGTGCGGAAACATCAAATCCAGCCCGCCACCGTGAATGTCAAACTCAGCGCCGAGATATTTGCGGCTCATGGCCGAGCACTCCAGGTGCCAGCCGGGAAACCCGTCGCTCCAGGGCGAGGGCCAGCGCATGAGGTGGCGCTCATCGGCCTTTTTCCAGAGGGCAAAATCCAGGGGGCTGCGTTTCTCTTCCTGACCCGCCAGGTTGTCGCGGGAGCCGGCCAGCAGCTCCTCCACTACGCGGTTGGAGAGTTTACCATACTCGCGGCCGGCGGCATTGTAGGCGGGCACATCAAAGTACACCGAGCCGTTGGACTCGTAGCCGAAGCCATTGTCGATGATTTGCTGCACCATGTCAATCTGCTCCACAATGTGGCCGCTGGCCCGGGGCGTAATGTCGGGCGGGAGGCAGCCCAGGGCTTCCATGTGCTCCTGGTAGAGGTTGGTGTAGCCCTCGGCTACCTGCATGGGCTCCACCTGCCGGGCCCGGGCAATCTTCCCGATTTTGTCCTCTCCTTCGTCAGCGTCGCCTTCCAGGTGGCCCACATCGGTGATGTTGCGCACGTAGCGCACGGTATATTCGAGGTAGCGGAGGTAGCGCGTCAGCACATCAAACACCACCGGCCCGCGGGCGTTGCCCACGTGGGCTTCGTTGTACACCGTTGGCCCGCACAAGTACACGCCCACAAAGGGCGCATTGAGGGGCTGGAACGGGGCTTTGCGGCGGGTGAGGGTGTTGTAGAGCGAGAGTGGGTGCTGCATGGGTGCAAAAGTAACCGCCATAGCGGCATGAAACGGCGGCGGTGCCAGATTTTATAACCGCCTGCGGTAATACGTGCTCAAGGTGCCGAACAACAACCCAAGCCTGCCAAAGTCTGCTGCAGGCCGCATTTCCCCAAAACTTAGTTTAAAACCTAGCCCAAGCAGTACAAAAATCCGGGCGGGCAGTCTAAAAGGTTCGAAGGACAGTACAAGATGTTCCCTGAGGGGTACAACGGTTGTTATTTATGGGCGGGTTTCCGCAATTGGTAAGTGGCTGTGGTGGGAAAGTGGTCGGAGTAGGGAATGGAATAATGCACCTGAAAATCCTCGACGGAAAACTGGGGACCGGCAAACTGATTGTCGATACGCACGAAGGGTAGGCGGCCATTGTAGGTGCTACCCACCCCATTGCCCACGGCAGCCCAGCCATTCTGGAAATGGTCGGCCAGTTGGTCGTAGCTATAGCTGTAGGGCACGTCGTTGAGGTCGGCGCAGAGCAGAATGGGGTAAGGACACCGGGCAAAGCGCTGCACCAGTGTATCAATCTGCCAGTGCCGGGCAAGGGCTCCGCGCTTGAAGCGCCGCAGCAGACCGGCGCCCTTCTGCTTCAGGCCGGCCTTGCTGGAGTAGCTGTCCACGATGTCCTTCTCATCCATGCTCATGCTTTGCAGGTGGAAGCTGTACACGCGCACCGTATCCTGGGAGGGCAGGCGCACATCGGCCCACATGGCGTGGTTTTGGGTGAGCTTACCGAAGCTGATGGTGCCCCGGTGCACGATGGGAAAGCGCGAAAAAATGGCCATGCCAAACTCGGCCCCGGCGCTATTGGTCAGGGTTTTGGACAGGAACGCCTGCCGGCCCGACTCCCGCCCGATTTTATCTACCGTCCGGAACACCGCGCCATCCTGGGTGCGGGTGCCGGCTGGCTCGTTGTAAAACTCCTGCAGGCACAGAATATCGGCCGGGTTTTCCTGCAGCCACTGCACCATGGCCTTCGAGGATTGGAGCCCTTCATTGCGCAGCTGTGGATACACGTTGAAAATGCGCACGTTGGCCGACAGCACCTTTACCACCGGACCGTTGGCTGGCACAGGGGCATTGCTCAGCTTAAATGGATGCAGGGCCAGCCCCCGCTGAAAGTGCGGCCAGGTGAGCACCGCCAAACCCAGCGGCAGCAGTGCCACCGGCCAGCGCCGCAGCAGCCAGTAACCCAGCAGCAGCAGGTTCAGGGCCAGGGCCACGGGCAAGGTAAGCGCCCCAAAAATGGCTGGCCAAAAGGTATAGGCCGGAATCTGGACGCAGGCAATGGCTGCCAGCACCCACCCCATTACCAACACGGTACTCTTGAAAGCAAACGAACGACGCACGGGCAACCTTTCTGCGGCAGATAGAATCAGGTGGGCAAAGGTAACCGTTCCCAGTGAGCCAAGCGCCCCGGAAAATGGCGCGCATTTTCAACGCCACAGTGCGTATCTTTCGTCTGGTTTATTTCCATTCGTATATGCCCCAATTCTTACTCTTTATTTCTCTGTTGCTGTCCTGCCTGCCAGCTACGGCAGCCCCCCGCCCGGTTAATGCCCCCGAGCCCGCACAAAGCCTGGAGTTCGTGGAAAACAAAGGCCAATGGCCTCGGGCCGCGCTGTTTCGGGCCGAGGTACCTGGCGGGCAGCTCTACCTCACGGCCAGTGGCTTCACCTACTCCCTGTTGCACCCCGCCGATGTTGCCGCTCTAAGCCACCACGGCCAGAGCCAGGGCGCGGCTCAGCGCCAGCCGGCCCCGTCCCTGCTGCGGGGCCACGCGTACACCATGTCGTTTGAGGGCGGCAGCTCCCGGCCGGCCCTGGCCACTCAGCAGCCCACCGAGGGCACCCGCAATTACTTCCGGGGTTCCGATGCGCACCAGTGGGCCTCGCAGGTGCGCGGATACCGGCAGGTGCGCTACACCGGCATGTATCCCGGCATTGATGTGCAGCTGTACGAAAACCAGCAGAAGCACCTGGAATACGACTTCCTGTTGGCTCCGGGGGCTCGGCCCAACCTCATCCGCTTGCGCTACGATGGGCTCACCTCGATGAAAATAACCTCAGAGGGGCATCTGCAACTGGAAACCTCAGTAGGCACCATTGCTGAGCAAGCTCCCAAAGCTTGGCAAACCTCGCCCTCAGGCCAGCGCCAGCCGGTGGAGTGCCGGTTCGAGCTGGTTGGCCAGACGGTGCGCTTCCGCTTGGGCAGCTACGATACCAACCGGCCGCTCACCATTGACCCCACGGTGCTGTTCTCCTCGTTTACCGGCTCCTCGGCCGATAACTGGGGCTTCACGGCAACCTATGATGCTCAGGGCAATATGTACTCCGGTGGGGTAGCCTTCGACCAGGGTTACCCCACTTCCCCGGGCGCTTTTCAATCCTCCTTTGCCGGGGCCGGCGACGTGGCTATCATTAAGTACCGCGTGACCACCTCCGGGCCAGCAGCCCGCCTGTACGCTACCTATCTCGGCGGCTCCGGCACCGATGCCCCCCACAGCTTAGTAGTGAATAACGCAGGCGAGCTGGTGATTCTGGGCTCCACGGGCTCTGGCAATTTTCCTACCTCAACGGGAGCTCTGCAGCGGAATTTTCGTGGCGGTAACTCCGTGAACCCTACAGGGGGCATTTCCAGCGGCCCAATGGGCTACGGCAGTGGGTCCGACTTGTTTATCAGCACCCTGAGCTTCGACGGTACCCGGCTCACGTCGTCAACTTACTTGGGCGGCAGCGCCAATGATGGCCTGAACCTAGGGCTGGTGAACAACTACGGGGATGCCTTCCGGGGCGACGTACTGACCGATGGCGAAAACAACATCTACATTGCTACTGTCACGCAAAGCGCCGATTTTCCCCTGGTGCAGCCAATTCAGGGCACTCGCCGGGGCAGTTCCGATGCCGTAGTCTGCAAGCTTAACCGCCAGCTAAGCCGCCAGCTTTGGAGCACCTACCTGGGAGGCGCCGGGGCCGAAGCCGCCTTTTCCCTGCAGCTCACTCCCAACCAGCGCCTGTTTGTGGCCGGCGGCACCGACAGCCCCGATTTCCCGACGACGGCCGGCGCCCTGCAACGGCAGCAGCCCGGCGGCCGCGACGGATTTGCCGTCTGCTTCTCCCCCAACGGCACTACCCTGCAGCACGCCACGTACCTGGGCACGACTGCTTCCGAGTTAGCTTTCTTTCTGCAGCTGGATGCCGATGGCGACGTGTACGTGCTCGGCCAGACCAGCTCCAGCAATTACCCTATCACAACGGGCTTGTATGGGGTACGGGGGGCGCATCAGTTCATTCATAAGCTCAGCCCCGATCTGGCCACCACCCGTTACAGCACAGCTTTCGGCTCCACGTCACCTGGCTACGATATTTCACCCACTGCTTTTCTGGTAGATGACTGTGAACGGGTGTATGTGAGTGGCTGGGGCGGCAACAGTAACGCCGATTATGCCGGCGGTTCCACTCGCTTGTTGCCTACTACGGCCAACGCGCTGCAGCGAACCACTGATGGCAGCGACTTTTACATTGCGCAGTTTACTGCCAGCCTTACTGCGTTGGAGTACGCTACTTTTTACGGGGAGACAGGCGGCACCGGTGAGCACGTGGATGGGGGCACCTCCCGTTTTGATAAAAAAGGCGTGGTGTACCAAGCCGTATGCGGTGGGTGCCGGGGCACTCAGGGCTTCCCTACCCCAGCTGGCGCCAACTACTACACTACCCGCAACGGCAGCAGCAACTGCAACAACGCCGCCTTTGTCATCAGCTTTGGCCTCACCGTAGCCGAAACCGGCCCCGCCCGCTACGTGTGCGCCAGCAGCGGGCCCGTAACCCTGGGCGGGCAGCCGGCCGGCGGCACTTGGAGCGGGCCGGGTGTAACACGCCAGCCCGATGGCACTTATCAGTTTCAACCCACGGCGGCGCTAATAGGCCGCAACGTGCTGCAGTATTCCGTCGTCACCACCGGCATCTGCCGGAGTGTGCGGCCCCTGGCCATGATTGTAACTCCCGAGCGCACAGTTAATATTAGCGCGGTACCCGCCCTGTGTGCCAGCGGCTCACCCGTAACGCTGCAGGCCACGCCGGCCGGCGGTACCTGGAGCGCCACAAAGGGGCTCACGGGCAACGTGTTTAACCCCCAGCAGGCGGGAGCCGGCACGTACACGCTCACCTACTCCTTCGCCGATACCCTTGGCTGTGGCTCGGCCACCCGCACCATTGTGGTAAACCCCTTGCCACAAATAGCAGCCGGTCCCAACCTCACGTTTTGCGCCTACGAAACCCAGCCCGTGCAGCTTAGCGGCTTTTCACCGGCCGGCGGTACTTGGAGCGGTACCGGGGTTACTGCGGGTGGTTTGTTTACGCCTCCGAACACCAACCTGCGCGGGGACATCTTTACGCTTACCTACTCCGTTACGGAAAATGGCTGCGTGAACACGGCCACCCGTCAGGTATTACTGGCTCCCTCTCCGGCCATCAATTTCCCCCTGAGCGCGCCGGAGTGCACCAGCTTCCCGCAGTACACCGGCTTGGCTCCCTTCAGTTGTCCTTTCGTACCCGTCCTTTCCGGCGGCACCTACGTCTGGGATTTTGGCGATGGTAGCCCAACGTCAACCGAAGAGGCCCCCACGCACGTGTACGAGCAGCCCGGCAACTATACCGCTAAGCTCACGGCCCGCTACGCCAACTGTACCGTAGAAACCAGCTTCGTGCCAATAGTGGTGGGCGAGGTATTTGTGCCTAACATCATCACCCCCAACCACGACGACAAGAACGAAACCTTTATTCCCCGCTTCAGCTGCCGGCCGGCCCGCCTGCAGGTGTTCACGCGCTGGGGCAATAAGGTATTTGAAACCGATACCTACCGCAACGACTGGCGCGCCGACAATCTGCCCGACGGCCTGTATTATTATCACCTGAAAGATGCCGATGGCCGGGCTATAAAAGGTTGGGTTACGGTTGAGCGGTAGGCTCTCCCCGGTTTCGTCAGCCAGGCCCATACCGCTGCCTTGTCCAGCACCTTCACAACCAGCCCCCGCCCAGAACTGGCGGCCTCACTACCAGCTGACTTGCTCTTCGGCGCAAACCGGCTACTGGCTTGCTTTCCGTGATTTTGCGTTGTATCTTTGCCCCAGCAAATTAGGATGTGAACAGAGGGGACGGATAGTCCCCTCTTTCTTTTATCAGCTGTCCCGCCCATGAAACTCGACCAAGCCCGCCTCTCCGAGATGCTCCAGGATAGTCTACCTGTTGATGGTAGTCTGTTCGTGGTGAGCCTCGCCGTGTCGGATGCCATTCGGCCCAAAGTAACGGTTACCCTGGATGGGGAGCAGGGCCTTGGCATTGATGAGTGCGCGCAGATTAGCCGCCGCCTGGCCCGCCGCGTGGAGGAAGAATACGGCGAGGAAATCAGCTACACGCTGGAAGTCACCTCCCCCGGTGCCGACCAGCCCCTGCGCGACCCTCGCCAGTACACCCGCCACGTGGGCCGCAGCCTCAGCCTGAAACTGGCCGATGGCACCGAAAAAACCGGCGTACTGGAGGCAGCTGATTCCACTGGCATTCAGCTGGCCGAAGAAATAAAGGAAAAGAACAAGAAAAAGACTCTCCCGGCCGCTTTTGTGCCCTTCGCCGATATCAGCGAAGCCAAAGTGGTGATTTCTTTTAAGTAGTATAGGGTTGTCAGTAGCGCGTTATCCGTTGTCGGCTTCACCAGCCCGCACGCAATCTGCCAGCCACTGCCAACCAACAACCAACAACTAAAAATCAGCATGAACAGCAACGTCCTGATTGAATCGTTTGCCGAATTCGCCCGGTCGAAGAACATTGACCGCCCCACGATGATGAGCATCCTGGAGGAAGTATTCCGCACGATGATTCGCAAGAAGTACGACGACGACTCGAACTTCGACGTGATTCTGAACGTGGATAAGGGTGACCTGGAAATTTGGCGCAACCGCGAAATCGTGGACGACAACTCCGAGGACATCTGGGACTTCGACAAAATTCCGCTGACGGAAGCGCAGAAAATTGAGCCCGACTTCGAAATCGGCGAGCAGGTAGCCGAGGAGGTGAAGCTGGAGGATTTCGGCCGCCGCGCCGTGCTCATGGCCCGCCAAACGCTGATTCAGCGCGTGAAGGACTTGGAGCGCGACAATCTCTACCAGACTTACAAAGATCAGGTAGGTGAGGTAGTGGTAGGCGAAGTGTACCAGGTATGGGGACGCGAAGCTCTCATCCTAGACAAGGACGAGAACGAGTTGGTATTACCCAAAGGCGAGCAAATCCCCAAGGACCGGTACCGCAAGGGCGACTCCATTCGGGCCGTCGTGCACCGCGTGGATGTGCTCAACGGCACGCCTAAAATCATTCTGTCGCGTGCTGCTCCCGCTTTCCTGGAGCGCCTGATGGAGCAGGAAGTACCCGAAATCTTCGATGGCCTCATCACCATCAAAAATATCGTGCGGGAACCCGGCGAGCGGGCCAAAGTAGCCGTAGAAAGCTTCGATGACCGTATTGACCCGGTGGGAGCCTGCGTGGGTATGAAAGGCTCGCGTATTCACGCCGTAGTGCGGGAACTCGAGAACGAAAACATTGACATTATCAACTACACCGACAACCTGGAGCTCTACATTGCCCGGGCCCTGTCGCCGGCCAAGCTCACGTCGATGAAAATCAACGAACAAACTGGGCGGGTTTCGGTGTTCTTGAAGCCCGACCAGGTTTCGTTGGCCATTGGCCGCGGTGGCGCCAACATCAAATTGGCCTCACGCTTGGTTGGTATGGAAATCGACGTGTTCCGGGATGCCGGTGACTTCGAGGAAGATATTGCCTTGGACGAGTTCCAGGATGAGATTGAAGGCTGGATTCTCGAGGAGCTGAAGAAAATCGGCCTCGATACCGGCCGCGCCGTACTGGCCGTTAGCAAAGAAGACATCGTGCGTCGCACGGAGCTGGAGGAAGAAACGGTGGAAGAGCTCTTCCGCGTGATCCGCCAGGAGTTCGAAGATAACGAAGACCAGGAGGAAGAAACCCCAAATTCCGGCGACGCGCAATGAGTGCGCGGCGGCCGGTACGGCACGGGCGCTAACATCAGGCCGGGTGGTTTGAAGTTAGCGCCGCCCGGCAAGATTTAAGTTAGTACCTTTGCACCAAGATAAGAGTATCGTTCGCGAGCATAGAATGGCGGAAGCAGCAACCAAACGGCTGAATCAGGCGGCCAAAGACCTGAACGTTGGGCTATCCACAATCGTGGATTTTCTGGCGGGAAAAGGGCATTCCATCGAAAACAAACCCACGACCAAGCTATCCTCGGAGCAAGTTGCTCTGCTGGAGAAGGCCTTCGCGTCGTCGGCACAGGATAAGATGGATGCTGCAAAAGTGAGTCAGGCCAAGCGCCAAAGCGAGATGGAAGCGGCGGCTGCCCAAGCGGCGGCGGCGCGTGCCGTTGAGGCCGCCAAGCCCGCGGCTCCGGCTCCCAAGCCTGCTGCTCCCGCTCCCGTGGCTGCTCCGCAAGCCGCTCCTCAGCCCGCTCCGGTTGCTGAGGCCCCCAAACCTGTCCCTGCCGAGGAGCCAGCCCGTGTGCCTGGCTTGAAGGTATTGGGCAAAATTGAGTTGGATGCCAAAGGCCGCCCCGTGCCGCCCAAACCAGCAACTCCGGCTCCAGCCCCCGCTGCTTCGCAACCTACCGCTCCGGTCCCAGAAGCTCCGAAAGCAGTAGAGACGCCCAAAGCTCCGGAAGCACCCAAAGCTCCTGTAACGCCCGTAGCCGAGCCTGCTCCTGCCGCGAAGGTTCCGGTAGAAGCCAAGGAAACTCCGCACCCGGAACCTGCTGCCGCGCCTGCTCCTGCCCCCGAGAAACCCCAGGCCGCTCCCGCCGCCCCAGCTCCGCAGGCGGCTGCTCCGGCTCCTAAGGCTGCGGAAGCAGTTGCGGCCGCAGCGCCCACTCCGGCCGCCGCTCCCGAAGCACCGGCTTCTCCCGAGGCTGCAACCGAGGAAGGCACCATCGTGGCCAAGGCTGACCAGCTGAAAGGCCTCACGGTACTCGGCAAAATTGAGCTACCCGTTGACTCCTCACGTCGTGGCGGAGGAGGACGGGGTGCCCGCCCCGTTGCCTCTTCCGATGTGCGTAAGAGCGGCCTCAATGCCAACGACAAGAAGAAGCGCCAGCGCATTCCTATGAGCGGCCCCGGCCAGCAAGGCGGACCAGCTACCGGTGGCCAAACCCAAGGGGCTGGTAACCGGCCCAGTGGCCCCGGCCAGCAAGGCGGCGGCAACCGGCCCGGCGGCCAGGGTGGTAACCGTCCTGGTGGTCCTGGCCAGCAGGGTGGTGGCAACCGTGACAACCGCGCTGGTGGCAACCGCCAGCCTGCGGTTCCGCTCACGCCCGAGCAGAACGACAAGCAGATTCAGGAGCAGATCAAGGCTACGCTGGCTAAGCTCAGCGGCGGCCGTGGTGGTCAGCAGCAGAATCGCGCCAAGTACCGCCGCGACAAGCGGAACATGGCGGCTGAAGACCGGGAAGCCCTGCGCGCCCAGAATGAGCTGGATGCTAAAACCCTCAAAGTAACCGAGTTTATTTCGGCCAACGACCTGGCGTCGTTCATGGATGTCTCGGTGAATGATGTGATTAAGGTGTGCCTGAATATGGGCATGTTCGTGTCCATCAACCAGCGCCTCGACGCCGAAGCCATTACGGTTATTGCCGACGAGTTTGGCTACGACGTGGAGTTCCTGAGCGCCGAGGAAGAGGATACCACCATTGAAATTGAAGACAACGAGGAAGATCTGCAGCCCCGTGCTCCCATCGTGACCATCATGGGTCACGTTGACCACGGCAAGACTTCCTTGCTTGACTATATCCGGAATGCCAGCGTGGCCAAAGGTGAAGCCGGCGGTATTACCCAGCACATCGGGGCCTACGACGTGATGACTAAATCGGGCAAGCGCGTAACCTTCCTCGATACGCCGGGTCACGAAGCGTTTACTGCTATGCGTGCCCGGGGTGCCAAGGTAACGGACATTGCCATTATTGTGGTAGCGGCCGACGACTCGGTGATGCCACAGACGAAGGAAGCCATCAACCACGCGCAAGCCGCTGGGGTGCCCATCGTAATTGCTCTTAACAAGATTGATAAGCCCGGTGCTAACCCCGATAAAGTGCGGGAAGAGCTGTCGGTAATCAACATTCTGGTGGAGGAATGGGGTGGTAAATACCAGAGCCAGGAAGTATCGGCCAAAACCGGCCTGGGCATTGACGATCTGCTGGAAAAGGTGCTGCTGGAAGCCGAGATTCTCGAGCTGACGGCCAACCCCGACCGCAACGCCATCGGTACCGTTATTGAAGCCTCGCTGGATAAAGGCCGCGGCTACGTAACGACTATTCTGGTGCAAACCGGTACCATGAACGTGGGTGATATTGTGCTGGCTGGTCCGCACTTCGGCCGCGTAAAAGCCATGACCGACCACCGCGGTAAGAAGATGAAGCAGGCTGGCCCGGCCACGCCGGTGCAGGTACTGGGTCTGACGGGTGCACCGCAGGCTGGTGATAAGATTCAGGTGATGGAGACGGAGCGTGAGGCCCGTGAACTGGCTACGCAGCGTCAGCAGCTGGCCCGTGAGCAGAGCATGCGCACCAAAAAGCACATCACTCTGGACGAAATTGGTCGTCGTCTGGCTATCGGTTCGTTCAAGGAGCTCAACGTCATCGTGAAAGGCGACGTGGATGGCTCGGTGGAAGCACTGGCCGACTCCCTGTTGAAACTGAGCACGCCGGAAGTGGCCGTGAACATCCTCAGCAAAGGCGTGGGTGCCATTTCGGAAACCGACGTATTGCTGGCTTCGGCTTCCGACGCCATCATCATCGGCTTCCAGGTGCGGCCCTCGCAGAGTGCCCGGAAACTGGCCGAGCAGGAGCAGATCGACATCCGCCTCTACTCAATTATCTACAACGCCATCAACGAGGTGAAAGATGCCATGGAAGGTATGCTGGCTCCTACGGTGAAGGAAGTGGTAGTAGCCAACGCCGAAATTCGTCAGGTATTCAATATCACCAAGGTGGGCACCATTGCCGGCTGTATGGTAACAGACGGTACCTTCACCCGCAAAACCAAAGTTCGCCTCGTGCGCAACGGTATTGTAGTGTACTCGGGCGAAATTCAGGACCTCAAGCGCTACAAAGACGACGTGTCGGAAGTACGCCAGGGTTACGAGTGCGGTATCTCGCTGAAGAACTTCAACGACCTCCAGGAGGGCGACAATATTGAAGGCTTCGAAGAGCAAGAAGTGAAACGGACGCTGTAACCGCTCCGTCGGCACCTATACGCAACAGGCCCCCAACTGCTAGCAGTTGGGGGCCTGTTGCGTATAGGTGCCGACGGCCGTATCGAGCTACTCTATCAAATGTTCATCCGGTACACTCATCCTGGCCGCTTGCGCATACATCCAAAATTACATATATTAGTATTACCCTGATTGTTAGCGTAGTAATCTACTGGTGTAGGGCAAGGCAAGATGATATGAGGGGAAGCAACAGGCATATACTAGGAACTGCGTCCTTCCACAAGCCCAGTATGCTAGTAGTTGCCTGCAGGATACACAGCGGATCAGGAAACTTTAGCGAAAGGTTTCGGCTGGATGTTGGCAATTATCAACCGCCCCCTGCCCGTAGCCTATTTCGGCGGGCTGCTTGACTCCACCATCACACTTGCCCACACAAGACGTATAAACACCATTTCTTCGGCCGCACTGAGGGCGAACGGTGGCCTCAGTACTGCTGAAGAAACAAAAAGCCCCGGAGCGTTGCGCCGGGGCTTTTTCATATCCACTGGAGGTAATTGACTGCTAGAAGAATAGGAAATGTCTTTTCTTTTTGTGGCTTAAGGGCTTGCCTTTCGGGTCCACGAAGCCGGCTTGGCGGGTTTGGCCGCGCTTCTGCTTGGCAGTACCAATGCGCTTATCCTTGAATTTGCGCACCGTGAAGCCACCGGCCCCCTTCTCATACTGCCGGGCCGGGCCGGAGGAGCGCCCAAAGCTGGTGTTGGCCGTATTTGCTCCGGAGCGGGCTTCCAGCACTTCCATCTGCTGGTCGCGCTTCACCTCGTCGGGGTTCATGCTCATGCGACGTTGCATACGGGCCATGTCCGTAGGGGCAGCTTTGCGCTTTTTGCGTGGGGCTTCCTCCGTGGAACGCCGGGGCTGACCCAGATTATCACCGGCAACCGTGCTTTGCGCCGTAGCAGCAGGGGCAATCAACAGGCCAGCGGCAACAGCCAGAACAGAGAGCAACTTGATCATAGAATGAAGAGGAAAACGAGCCGGTGCCAGAAAACAACCACTTCGGGATATTTGCGGCCAACGGACAGGGAGTAAAGTTAGTTCAAATCCCGTTAAAACTTGTAAGTCAGCCCGATACCTAAAGTTTCTTTGAATTGTACTCGGCGGCCCCGGTCGTCCGGAATACCGTCCTCGTTCCGGTCCAGGGGCACCCGAATATCGTCGTCGTAAACCAGCAGGGTGGTCACGCTGGCGCTTACGTATTTGTTTACTTTAAAGTCAATCAGATTTTCCCAGTTTACATCAATATTCTGGGGGTTGTGGAAGTAGTTGCTGAACAGTTCCAGCTTGGTATTGAAGGTGATGTTGGTGAAGAAGACGTGGCGGTAGCGGGCATTAAGGTAGGCTCCTAACTCTTCCCGCAGCCGCTCCCCGGTGCCGCGAAGTAGGAGGCCGGCCGTATCACGGCGGGCAGCCTGCACCCCAAATGAACCAGCATCGGCCAGCGCTTGGTTGCCTACCACCGTGAACTTACCAGTGGCCGGGGAGAGTAAGAGGGAGAAATCGGTGTTGGGCTTGTATTCGACGCCCAACGAAGCCAGAATATAGGCCGGGGCGAAAAACCGCGACAATAAGGAGTCAGGTTTCTCCAAGGCCTTGGTAGGCGTCAGTTGGGTTTTCAGGTTCACCTGCGCCGCGTAGGACAGTGTGGTGGTAAACTGCCGGGCGTAGCGGCCATTCAGCTCCAGGCGGTCATCGTTTTTGCGGAGGCGGCTTTTCCCGGCCTTCAACAAACCGTAGATCAAGTTGCCAGCCAAGTCAAAGGTGTGGTCGGGGCCGCGGTAGTGCAGGAAAAGGTTGCCACTGGAAAGCAACGACAGGGAGCTTTGCCCGCCGGGAGCCCAGTTGCGCAAACTTACCTGGCTGAAGTTGAGCGTGCCGGCCCCACCCCGTTGCCAGCCCCGGGCCGTATCTACCTCCGCTGATATTTTGTAGGCGGGCAAGGGCGCCGGGGGGCGGCGTGGGTCGTCGGCTTGGGCCTGGGCCGTGGCGGCACCCAGGCTCAGGCCGGTCAGCAGGACGGTTACTCGGCAGATCAATAGAGACAAGGACATCAGCAGGCAAAAAAATGACCGGCTTCTGCCCCTGGACAAGAGGCAAAAACCGGCCAAAACTACGGACAGATGCCGTTAATTGCGCGTACGCAGGGCATCCCGGATTTCCATCAGCAGCTGCTGGTCTTTGGTGGGGCCCAGGTCGGCTACCGGTATTACTTCTTGCGGCCGCTTGAAACGGTTAGCTAGCTTTACCAGCCAGAATATGGCAAAGGCCATGAGCATGAAGGTAATAACGGCATTCAGAAATAGGCCATAATTGATGGTAGCAGCACCCGCTTTTTTGGCCTCTTCCAAGGTTTTGTACGCGGAACCGTCCAGGGCGAAAAACCAATCCTTGAAGTCCAGTCCTCCAGTGAGCAAGGTTAAAATGGGCATCAACACGTCATCCGTTAGCGACTTGACAATGTTGCCAAAAGCCCCCCCGATGATAACGCCGACGGCCAAATCGAGCACATTGCCCTTGGAAATAAACTCCTTGAATTCGGAAACGAAGCTCATGTTTTAGAAGTATTTGAAGGTGAAACGAATAGAAACCTACGGCTAAATATAGAAATTTCTGTATCCAGCGCCAGGATTTAGCTACCGGTGGCAAATTTGGTAACATAGCCGGCCCGCTACGGGCTGTTTTCGCTCAACTGAAGCGGCTACCCGTTGAGTGCCTTTCCTGTGCGCCGGGCCAGGCAGCGGCGCAGTTTCCAGTATCTTTACTGCCAATAACTCCTCCCCACCCTACTTTCTGCATGGCTACCTTCTCCAACATCCTGTATCAGCCCGAACCCGAAACTGGTATTCTGACCATTACCGTCAACCGCCCCGACAAGCTGAACGCGCTGAATGCGGCTACTATTCAGGAGATTCGGGTGGCGGTGGAGCAGGCCCAGAGCGACCCAACGGTGCGCGGTATTATCCTGACGGGCAGCGGGGAGAAGTCGTTTGTAGCGGGGGCTGATATTGCCGAGCTGACGCAGCTGGATGAAGCCGCCGCCCGCCGCGTGGCCGAAGCGGGGCAGGTGGCGTTCCGCCTGATTGAGGAAAGCCGCAAGCCGGTTATTGCCGCCGTTAACGGGTTTGCCCTGGGCGGAGGCTGTGAGCTGGCCATGGCCTGCCACATGCGCATTGCCGCTGATAACGCCCGGTTCGGCCAGCCAGAGGTAAACCTGGGCCTGATTCCGGGCTACGGTGGTACCCAACGCCTTACCCAGCTTATTGGCAAAGGCAAAGCCCTCGAACTGCTGCTGACGGCCGATATGCTAAAGGCTGATGAGGCGTTGCGCCTGGGCCTGGCCAACCACGTAGTACCCCAGGCCGAGCTACTGACTTTCACGCGCCAGCTGCTCACGCGCATTCTTACCAAGGCTCCTATTGCCGTGGGCCTGTGCATTGACGCCGTGAATGCCTACTTCGATAAGCAGCGCGACGGTTATCAGGTTGAGGCCGAGGCTTTCGGCCAATGCTTTGGGTCGGAGGATTTTCAAGAGGGCACTTCGGCCTTCCTGGAAAAGCGCCCGGCCGCATTTCAGGGCAAATAAAACTAAGAGTGGCCGGCGGGTAAGGGAAGCCGATTTGTGGCTTTGCAGCCGTCGGCTTTTCTGTATCAAGTCCTGCTGGTTTTATTTCCTTGGGTTCACTTTCTAATTTGACGGAGAATAGATGAGTATAGCCAAGCGGCTGGCTTCGCAAACGGCCATTTATGGCGTGAGCAGCATTCTGGGGCGCGTGCTCACGTTTCTGCTGGTGCGGGTGTACACCGGGCGGTTTGCAGCGGCCGAGTACGGTATTGTGACGGGGCTTTACGCCTACGTGTCGTTTCTGAATGTGCTGTTCACCTACGGCATGGAAACCACCTATTTCCGCTTTGCCAACCGCCCTGGCACCGACCGGCGTGAGTTGTATGACCGGGTGATGACGCTGCTGCTCATTTCCAGTGTGCTGCTGACCATACTACTGGCCTTGCTAGCCCGCCCGCTGATGAGCCTGCTAAACCTCCCTCCCGGCCACGAGCGGTACGCCATCTGGATAGCGGCTATTCTCGGGCTGGATGCGGTGGCGGCCATTCCGTTTGCCCGACTTCGGCTGGAAAACAAAGCCCGCAAATTTGCGGGCATCCGACTGGCCAATATTGGACTGAACATCGGGCTGAACCTGTTTTTCATTGTACTCTGCCCCGATGTGCTGGCTGGCAAGTATCTGCCCGCACTGCAGCCGCTGGTGGCCCGCGTGTACGACCCCACCGTGGGAGTAGGCTACGTGTTTATATCCAACCTGGCTGCTTCCGCCTTTACGCTGCTGCTACTGGGTAAGGAGTTACTGGATTTCCGGCCGCGCCTGAGCCTGGAGCCCCTACGGCCTTTGCTGAAGTACGCTTACCCGATTATGCTGATGGGTTTGGCCGGAATGGTAAACGAAACCCTGGATCGAATTCTGCTGCCCCGCTGGTTGCCCGAGGGCTTTTACCCAGGCCAGAGCAACCTGGCTGCCGTGGGTGTGTACGGGGCTTGCTACAAGCTTAGTATTCTGATGAGCCTCGTAATTCAGGCCTTCCGGTACGCAGCCGAGCCCTTCTTCTTTGCTCAAAGCACGGAGCAGAATTCCCCCCGTACGTTTGCCTTGGTTCTCAAATGGTTTACCCTGTGCTGTGCCATGCTGTTTGTGGGCGTAAGCGTGAACGTGGACCTGGTAGCTCAGATATTTCTGGGACGGGCCGAGTACCGGCAGGGGCTAAGTGTGGTACCGGTTCTGCTGCTGGCCAACCTGTTCCTGGGCGTGTACTGGAACCTCTCGGTGTGGTTTAAGCTCACCGACAAAACGTACTACGGCACCTACCTGGGCTTTGCCGGCGCTGTCCTCACCATTGTCCTCAACTTTCTGCTGATTCCGGTGCTGGGCTATATGGGCTCGGCCATTGCCACGCTGGCCTGCTACTTTATGATGGCGGCCCTATGTTGGTGGCTGGGGGAGCGGCACTACCCGGTGCCCTACCCCGTAGCCCGGCTGCTAAGCTGGCTGGCCGTAGCCGTAGCCGTGGTGACCGTCAGTTGGTGGGTGCCGGTGGCCGATGCTTGGGCCCGCTACGGTTTCCACGCGCTACTCACCCTGGGCTTTGTGGGGCTGGTAGCTGCCGTGGAGGGGCGCCGCCTGCGTAGTATTTAGGTGCGTTATAACTACTGCGGAGACCGTAAAAAACGCTAGATTGGGCCGTTTTCGGCGGGCACTCCTCCCAAAATTTTCCATATTTTCCTCTGAATCCGGCAAGTAATTCGTCCCTTCGGGGGCAGCAGTGGCCTCGGCCTTGCTGGCAACTGCCTGACTTTCTTTTCTTCATGCAGATTCCCGTTATCAACCAGAGCAAGCACCCGCTGCCGGAATACCAAACGGCCCACGCAGCCGGCCTCGACGTGCGCGCCAACCTCCCGCAGCCGATTACGTTGAAGCCCCTGCAACGCGCCCTCATTCCCACGGGCTTATTCCTGGAAATTCCGGTTGGCTACGAAGTGCAGGTTCGCCCCCGTAGCGGCCTGGCCTACAAGCACGGCATTGGCATCGTCAACAGTCCCGGCACCATTGATGCCGACTACCGCGGCGAACTGCAAGTGCTGCTCGTGAATCTGTCGGACCAGGAGTTTGTGGTGCAGGATGGGGAGCGAGTTGCGCAGCTAATAGTAGCCCGCCACGAAACCATTACCTGGCAGCCCACCGAAACACTCAGCGAAACCCAGCGTGGCACCGGTGGCTACGGCAGCACCGGGGTGCGTTAATGCACGAGCCGGCTGCTAACGGCCACTTTTACGTTCTTTCCCTTGGCTTCAGCAGCTGATCCGCCCTCTGGCTTTTTCACTCAACTTTCACTCTCCACTTACTCGTTTATGAAGATTATCGTCCCGATGGCAGGCATGGGCAAGCGCATGCGCCCCCACACGCTCACCGTTCCTAAACCCCTGATTCCTATTGCCGGCAAACCCATTGTACGCCGCCTGGTAGAGGATATTGCCAAGGTATGCGGCGAACCGGTGGAGGAAGTTGCCTTCATCATCGGGCGCTTTGGCAGCGAAGTGGAGAAAAGCCTGATCAATATTGCCGAGTCAGTAGGAGCCAAGGGCACTATACACTACCAAGATGAGCCCCTGGGCACGGCCCATGCTATTCTGTGTGCGCAGTCGGCCCTGGACGGCCCGGCCGTGGTAGCCTTTGCCGATACCCTGTTCAAGGCTGATTTCGTGCTGGATTCTTCAGCGGAAGGTACCATCTGGGTGCAGCGCGTAGACGACCCCAAGCCCTTCGGCGTGGTAAAACTCGACGAGCAGGGCCAGATTACCGACTTCGCGGAGAAGCCCCAGGAGTTTGTATCGGACCTGGCCATTATCGGCATCTACTACTTCAAGGACGGTGAATACCTCAAGCGGGAGCTGCAATACCTGCTCGATAACGACATCAAGGACAAAGGCGAGTATCAGCTCACCAACGCCCTGGAAAACATGAAAAACAAGGGTACTAAGTTTGTGCCCGGCCGCGTAACCGAGTGGCTCGACTGCGGCAACAAGGACGCCACCGTTTTCACCAACCAGCGCTACCTGGAATACCTGCAGGAGCGCGGCGAAACGCTGGTGGCCGAATCCGCGAAGGTGACCAACTCCGTACTGATTCCACCGGTGTACGTGGGCGAAGGCGTGGTTATCACCGATTCGGTGGTGGGCCCGCACGTATCCCTGGGCGACCATACCAACGTGCGCCACTCTGTCGTTACCAACTCCATTGTGCAACAGTCGGCCTCTATTCTGCACGCTAATATCACCAACTCCATGGTGGGCAGCCACGCCACCGTAGCCAGCCAGCCCAACGATTTGAGCGTGGGCGACTACAACAACCTGCGCGTGTGATATTTTTGCGGCGCCTGACGTTTTAGTAGCGCGGACCTTTGTGGGCTAACAGCGTGTTGGGGTTGGGTTACCTGTTTCCAATTCGCGGGCCACTAGGGTCCGCGCTACCGTTTTCAATGAGCCGATTTCGCGTCTTCTTTCTGCTGTTGCTGGGCCTGTTGCTGGCTGGGCCCGGCTATGCCCAGCAACAACCGGCCACGCCAACTCCCAAAGCTGAGCCGACGAAACCTCGCAAGCTGAGCCGCAAGGAGCGCAAAGAGCTGGCCCGCCGCGCCGCATTGGACGCCGCTTCCCGCCAGCGCGTGAACTTGTCGGAGAAAGACCGGGAGCTGAGCGAATCCTTTTTCGTGGATGGCGTACGGTTTCTGCTACTGGAGGATTACAACAAAGCCTTGGAGCGGCTGCTGAAGGCCTACGCCCTCAACCCCACCAACGCGGCCATCAACTACAAGATTGCCGAAACCAACCTGCTGAGCGGCAACCTCAGGGATGCCACCAACTTTGCGCTGGCCGCCGTAAAACTGGACCCGCAGAACGCCTATTATTACTTACTGCTGGCCCAGGTGTATAGCTCCCAGAAGCAGTATGAGGAAGCCATCCAGACGTACACCACCCTTATCAAGGTTGTTCCCAACTCGGGCCCCTACCTGTTTAACCTAGCCGATTTGTACATGGCTCAGGGAAAGCTGAACGAGGCCCTGGCGACGTTTGAGCAGGCCGAGCAGAAGTTTGGCCCCCTGGATGAGGTATCGTTTAAGAAGCAGCAGATTTATCTCAAGCAGAACAACCTCGATAAGGCTCTGCAGGAAGGGGAGGCCTTAATTACGGCTAACCCCGATGAGGTGCGCTACGTGCTGGCCCAGGCCCAGATGTACGCTACCAACAACCGCCTACCCGATGCCATTCGAGTAGCGGAGCAGGCCCTGAAGCAGGACCCCGATAACCCCCGGGCCCACATGATTCTGGCTGATGTGTACCGGCAACAGAAAAACAGCCAGGAATCGGAGCGGCAGTTGAAGCTGGCCTTTGAGAGTCCATCCCTGGATATCGACAATAAGGTTCGGATTCTAGTAGATTTTATTAAGCAGCTGCCTAATCCAGACCTCAACCAGACGGCCCAGGAGCTGGCGGCCATTACCACCCGAGTACACCCCAAGGAGGCCAAAGCCTTTTCCATAGCCGGCGACATCCAGACTGTGAGCGGCAACCGTTCCGCCGCCCGCAGCAACTACCTCAAGGCCATTCGCCTGGACAACTCCCGCTACCAGATCTGGCAGCAAGTGGTGCTCATTGATGCGGAACTTTCGCAGGTGGATTCCTTGCTGCTGCACACCAACCAGGCCCTGGAGTTGTTCCCGAACCAAGCCCCGCTGTGGTTTTACAACGGTGTGGGCTACCAGCTCAACAAGCAGCCCACCAAGGCCGTCAAGTCCTTGGAATACGGCCGCAAGCTGGCTACCGACAACCCCGAACTGCTGGCGCAGTTTGACACCCAACTGGGTGACACCTACCACGAACTCAAGGATTATCCGAAGTCGGATGCGGCCTATGAGGCGGCGCTGACGTTTGATGCCAACAACGCGCAGGCGCTCAACAATTACAGCTACTACCTTTCTTTGCGGGGCGAAAAGCTGGAACGGGCCAAGGAAATGGCGGGCAAGCTGGTGAAACAGAACCCCGAAAACGACACGTACCTCGATACCTACGGCTGGGTTCTGTACCGGCTCAAGGATTATACCGGGGCCCGGCAACAGCTCGAAAAGGCCCTTAAAACTACTACCGATGCCACCGTGGTGGAACACTACGGCGACGTGCTGTTCCGCCTGGGCGAGGTTGATAAGGCCCTAGCTGAATGGCAACGAGCCAAGAAACTTGGCGGAGCTTCCTCGCTTATCGACCGGAAGATCAAAGACAAAAAACTGTATGAGTAACCGCCATGTGCTGGTGCTGCTGAGCGCCCTGATGCTGCTGGGCAGCTGTACCCGCAACCTGCTTCCCGGCAGAAAACCAGTTGTCACCGTACCCATGCCCGAGGCCGTACGGGCCGCCAATGTAGATTTTCGGTTTCTGGCCGCCAAAGGCAAGGCCCAGTTCGGCGACCAGAGCGGCAACATCAACGTGCGCATCCGCAAGGACAGCGTTATCTGGATTTCGGCCTCGCTGATTGGCATTGAGGGCGGCCGCATCTACATCACCCGCGACTCGGTGCAGGTGCTCGACAAGCTGCACAAGGAATACTACTCCGGCGACTTCGCCTACCTAAGCCAGCGGTTGAATGTGCCCGTCAATTTTGATGTGATACAGGCCCTGCTGCTAGGCAACTACCTGGCCCCGCTGACGGCATCGGTGCAGCCCACAGTTACCACCGAAGGGCCCGTGCAGCGTGTGAACTATGAGCAGGCAGGCTCTTTAGTGCAGCAACTCATCAACCTGGAGGGCGGCCGAATCCAGCAGCTGCAGGTGCAAACGCCCGCCAATCAGAACAAGCTCACGGTAGAATACTCCGATTTCCGGGCTCTGGAGCGCAACCCGCAACAGTTTGCGCATAACACGCTGGTGCAGGTGCAGCAAGGGCAAACGGCCCCTACCACCGTTACGCTTACCTACCGCTCAGTAGATGTGGACAAGGAGCGGCTGCAATTCCCGTTCTCGGTTCCGAAAGGCTATGCGCGGAAAAAGTAACGGCTGGGGGCTGGCTGTAGGCGTACTCCTGCTGCTTTCAGCAGAGCCGGCGTGGGCGCAGCGCAAAACCAAGGCCCAGCTGCTCCGCGAACGGCAGGCTACGCTGCGGCGCGTGCAGGAAACCAGCCGTATTCTGGCCCAAACGCAGCAGCAGAAGCAGGCTTCCGTGGGCCAGCTGAACGCGCTGAAGGAAAAGCTGACGGTGCAGCAGGGCGTTATTAAGAACATCAGCAGTGAGCTGCGCTACATTGAAACCGATGTACGCCAGACGGAAAGCCAGGTACAGCAAACCCGCCAGAACTTGGACCAGCTGAAGGCCGAGTACGCCCGCCTGATTTATGCCGGCTCCAAAACAGCTAACGGCTACAACCGGCTCATGTTCTTGTTTGCCTCGGAGTCGTTCAACCAGTTTATGCTGCGCCTGCGCTACATTCGTCAGTACACGGAAGTGCGCCAGGCCCAGGCGGCCCAAATCACCCACACTCAGCAGCGCCTCAGCACCCAGCTCCTGGGCCTGAAGGAGAAACAAGAGCAGAAAGGCAGCCTGCTGAGCAACCAGATTTCTGAGAAGAAAAACCTGCTTACGCTCAAAACCCAGCAGGATGAAGTTGTTGTGAAGCTCACGCAGCAGGAGGAAACCCTACGCAAGGAGTTAGCCGCCCGCCAGCAGGCCATTGGCCGCCTTGATAACCTGATTGCTCTGCGGGTGCGGGAGGAAATTGCCCGGGCGGCCCGGGCAGCGGCACGGAAAGCCGCGGCGGCCAACGCGGCCCGCTCCTCCACGGCAGCCTCTGCCGCCCGCAGCCCGGCCGCAACTTCCCGCACCAGCCCCACAGCCGAAGCGGAAGCGGCGGCCGTATCGGCGGCGGAGCGGGTAGACCGGGTAACGCTCACGCCCGAAACGGCGGAGCTGGCCGCCTCCTTCCACGACAATCGGGGGCAGCTGCCCTGGCCGGTAGGGCGGGGCTTTATCAGCCAGCGGTTTGGCCGCCACAACCACCCAGTGCTCAAAAACGTGGTGGTAGAAAACCGGGGCGTTGATATCCAGACCAGTGCTGGGGAGGCTGTACGAGCCGTATTCAGTGGCAAGGTGCTAACCGTGGCCAGCGTACCCGGCATGAACACCATTGTAATGGTGCAGCACGGCGACTACTTCACGGTGTATGCCAAACTGCGGAGCGTGAGCGTAAGCGAAGGTCAAACCGTGCAGGCTCGCCAGCCCATCGGCACAGTATCTACCGATGCAGAGGGCACCTCAGAAGTACAGTTTCAGGTGTGGCACAATAGCTCCAATCTGAACCCGGAAAACTGGCTGGGCCGTAAATAGGATACGCGACGCAGGCTCGCGAAGAGGGCATAAAAAAACACCGCACAAAGCACGGTGTCTTTCTGAGCTATGAAAACAAACTTAGCTACCGAAATCCCTCCCCTAAAAGCAGAGCGCACCAAGTGGTGCGCCGGGGCTTTCAGGGTTAATCCCCGATAACTGCTCGAAAGATACGGGAGCTACTAGCAGCTGATCATCCAAATTCGCCGAATCGGTTTTTTCGCTCGGTGAATAATTGAAATCCGGATGCCGCTGGTGCGCATTGCCCTAGATGAGGTTTAGCCGCCCCAAGAGGGCCGATTTGTAAGAATTGCCGATGGGCACGGGAAGCAGGCTGTTTCCCTGATCCGGGTTGCGGCCCGCTTCCACAATCAGTGCGTCGCTTTCGATGGAGATGATTCGGTCAAGGCGCACAATGTATTTGCGGTGTACGCGAGCAAATTCCCGGGCCGGCAGCTTGGCTTCCAGTTCCTTCATGGTGCTGTACACCGTGTACCGCTCCCGCCCCGAGTAAATGTTCACGTAGTCGCCCAAAGCTTCAACGTAGCGGATATCCGTAGTCTGAACGCGGAGCAGTTTATGATCCTGCTTGATGAATATCTCGTTGTGCCCTCCGTTGAGGTACAGCGTTTCGGCTTTGTCGTTAGCCATTCGCAATAGTCCTTCCAACTTATTTTTCTCTTCCTGCAATTGAATGTGCGCGCGCCGCAATTCTAGGTGTGCTACTACTTCCCGGGCCAAAATCCGCAAAGCCTCCCGTTGAGCCGCATTCAGGCGGCGAGGCACCCGGTCAATAGCGCAAATGGTACCTATTGCCTGGCCATCGGGGGTGAGCAGGGGGAAACCCGCATAAAAGCGAATGTTCGGGTCGCCGGTTACCATAGGATTGTCTTGGAACAACGGGTCGGCGTGGGCATCTTCCACCTCAAACAGCACATCTGATTGAATGGTATGCTGACAGAAAGCCAGTTCCCGAGGAGTGCTTACCACATCTGGCAAACCGGTTTTGGCTTTAAACCATTGCCGCTCCTCATCCAGCAAAGACACCAGCGAAATAGGCGTTTCACAGATAAACGCAGCCAGCCGAACCAGGTCATCAAAGCCCGATTCGGGGGAGGTATCCATGATCTGATACCGCTGCAGTGCTTCCAGTCGGGCAGCTTCATTCGCTCGGCGGGCGGCCGGTTTCGTGCGAGAAGAAGCGGTAAGCTGTTTTGGCGACATTTAGTAAAGCGTGAGTATACTTTTTACCGGAAGCCGGCAGTACTACACCCCGAAATAGGGTATTAATCAGGATATCTTGCTTGTGACCCCGCCGAATAAGTACATTTGCCCGCCTAATAGTGGAGTTTTCTAGGTCGGCTTTTCCGGGCCAAATGAGTTCCGGATGAAGACCCCGTTATCAGTCAGATGTAGGCCGCCAGATGAATTGTGAAGGGAACTGATTTTGAAATTATGCGGTACCTTTATCAATCCTTGTTCGCACGAAGCTGCGTATAAGTAGCTTTGCCACTCCAAACTTGCCCGGTCAGGGCCTTCTCTCATGCTAACAACCATCTTGTTGCTGTCGATATCCCCCCGCACGGTGATATTCGTCGCCATTGTTATAATTCTGCTTTTTGGCGCCAAGCGCATTCCGGAATTGTTCCGTGGCGTAGGGCAGGGGGTGCGCGAATTCAAAAGCGCAACCAAAGAGGAAAGCCCCGAATTCCGGGACCGTCCGGTCGCGAATAACCCTACTCCCCCTACCACTGACCCTAACGCCCCCCGCGTTTAATTTCCTGTAGCCATGCACACTCCTTTGTTTTTGTTTTTGGAAGGTATCGGCGGCGGTGAGCTGATGGTCATCGTGCTGTTCATCCTGATTTTCTTTGGGGCCAATAAAATTCCGGAGCTAGCCCGCGGCCTAGGAAAAGGCATTCGGGAGTTCAAAGATGCTTCCCGGGAAATCCGCAGCGAGATTGAAAACTCCGGTGCTCCGCAGCAGCCTTACCAGCAGCAGTTCCAGCAGCAACCTTATCAGCAGCCCGCTTACCAGGCGCCCGTTGCCGATGCTCCGGCTGCTATGCCCGTTGCCCCGCCCATGGATGGTGGCATTACTCCTCCGGTAACGCCCACACCCGCCGAGCGCCCCCGCCCCGACCAGTTGAACTAAATCCTTTTCGTCTTGAGACGTTTTAACTCCCTCACGGAAGTTCGCCACGAGCTGGCGGCAGGCACCACGTCCTGCCGCCAGCTCGTCGAGTATTATCTGGATAACATCCACCACAAGCAGCACCTCAACGCGTTTCTGGAAGTATGGCCCGACGAGGCCCGCGTCCAGGCCGAGGCCGTAGATGCCAAGCTGGCCGCCGGTACGGCTGGCAAGCTGGCCGGTATGGTTATCGGGCTGAAAGATGTGCTGGCCTATGAAGGCCACGCCCTGCAAAGCAGCAGCCACATCCTCGACGGGTTTAAGTCCCTGTTTACCGGCACGGCCGTGCAGCGTCTGCTGGATGAGGATGCCATTGTGATTGGCCGCCAGAACTGCGACGAGTTTGCCATGGGGGCATCCAACGAAACGTCTTACTTCGGCCCTGCCCGCAATGAGCTGGACACTGAGCGGGTTCCCGGGGGCTCTTCCGGGGGCTCGGCTGTGGCCGTGCAGGCAGATATGTGCCTGGCTTCCATTGGCTCCGATACGGGCGGCTCGGTGCGCCAGCCGGCTGCGTTTTGCGGCATCGTGGGCTTTAAGCCCACGTATTCGCGCATTTCGCGCTACGGCCTGATTGCCTACGCCTCCTCCTTCGACCAGATTGGTACGCTAACCCGCTCGGTGGAGGATGCCGCGCTGCTGCTGGAAGTAATGGCCGGCGCCGACAGTTTCGACAGCACCGTGAGCCAGCGGGAAGTACCCGCGTACAGCCAGCAGCTTACGCCCGCTCCTCACTACCGCATCGGCTACATCCGGGACTGCCTGGAGCGGCCAGGTCTGAACTCTGAAATCAAGGCGGCTACTGAGCAGGCGCTGGAGCAGATGCGCGGGCAGGGCCATGTGGTAGAGGCCGTGGACTTCCCCTACCTCGATTTCATTGTACCCACGTACTACATCCTGACCACCGCCGAAGCCAGCTCCAACCTGAGCCGCTACGACGGAGTGAAGTTTGGGTACCGGGCCCCGGACGCTACTGACCTGGAGTCGCTCTACAAAAAAACCCGGGCCCAGGGCTTTGGGCCGGAGGTGCAGCGGCGCATCATGCTGGGTACCTTTGTGCTCAGTGCCAGCTACTACGATGCGTACTATACCAAGGCGCAAAAAGTGCGGCGTCTCATCAAGGAGAAAACTGACGAGCTGCTGCGCGAGTACGATTTCCTGGTGCTGCCCACTACGCCTACTACGGCTTTCCGCATCGGCGACGTGAACAAGGATACGCTGGCTATGTACCTGGCTGACATCTTCACGGTACAGGCTTCCTTGGCTGGGGTGCCGGCTATTTCAGTTCCGAACGGGGCCGATTCGCAGGGCTTACCCATTGGTTTGCAGATTTTGAGCGGTGCCTTCCGCGAGGAGCATCTGCTGGCATTTGCCAACGCAGTGACCGAAACCCTGGCTACGGCTGAGGCTTAATCAGGCGCAGCGCTACGTACTTACCAACTGCCTGACGGGCTTCTACTGAACGATTCTGGTGAATTGTTCGTAGGGCCTGCCAGGCAGTTGGCTGGTAATGGCGCTGGCTTTTCCGGGATTCTGCGTTATTTTTGAAAACACGCTGGGTTGATGCTCAGCGTTTTGTGTCTCCGGCTGCTGGCCCGATTGATAGTAGATGATGATAAAGTCGTTGCTGCGTGCTGCCCTTCCTATCCTGCTCACTTCGACCCTGGTCCGTCCGGCGGTGGCGCAAGTGCGGCCCGGGCTGCCGCCTGCTCCGCAGCCGGCCGTGCCCAATGACTCAGTGCAAGTAAACCTGGAGTTACTGCCCGATTCGCTGGCCACGGCTCCGGCCTCCATCGACTCATCCAAACTAGTATGGCTGCGTACTCCGCCCGAGCTGCGCGACCTGGTAGGGGACCGGATTGGGTGCTTCGAGACGGCCATGCCGCACGCGTTCAACAACCACGTAATGGCCTTTGTACGGCTGTTTACGGAGCGGCAGCGGGGCTACACCCAGCGGGTGCTGGAACGGGAAAACCTCTACTTCCCGCTGTTTGAGAAATATCTGGCCAAGTACAACCTCCCCGCCGACCTGAAATACCTGGCCGTGGTAGAGTCGGCCTTGATTCCGACGGCCAAGTCGCGGGTGGGGGCTACGGGCCTCTGGCAGTTTATGGGGCCCACCGCCAACGACTTGCGCCTGCGCCGCGACGACTGGGTGGATGAGCGCATGAACCCGGAAAAAGCCACGGAGGCCGCCTGCAAGCACCTGCGCTACCTCTACGGCGTATTTCACGACTGGGAAATGGTGCTGGCCGCCTACAACTGGGGCGCGGGCAACATGCAGCGGGTAGTGCGGCGCACCGGCAAGAAAACCTACTGGGAAGTACACCCCAATCTGCCCGCTGAAACCCGCAACTACGTGCCCACCTTCACGGCCATCATGTACGCCATGAAGTACGCCAAGGAGCACCAGTTGCACTCCCCTACCCTGCGCTACCAGTACGCTGAGGCCATGGATACCCTGAACTTAGGGGGCCGGCCTTTCGACCTGACACGCCTGGCCCGGGCTTGCGGCTACACCGACTCCATGGCGCTGGCCCGCCTGAACCCGGAGTTGCGCAAACCCTGGCTACCGGCCGGTTACCGGCCCTACGTCGTACAGTTTCCGGCTGCTACCCGCCCTACCCTGGCGGCCGTAGACCGGGAAACGCTGTTTGACTATTGTCGCCCCCTGGCCGAACTGCCGGCTATGCTTCCGTTGCGCTCCGTGGTGCTGAATGGGGTAGAGCCCTTCCCCACGCGCGACAAGGCCGTGGCGGCTACCACCTTCACTAGTGCGCAGCCGCGCTACCGCCGCCTGCGCCATACCGTAAAGCGGGGTGAAACGGTAGCTTCCGTGGCCGAGCAATACACTGTAAGTACCGCTCAGGTGCGCCGGTGGAATGAGCTGGGCCGCAGCAACTCTCTCGCCTCGCGCAAGCAGCTGGTAGTATTTGTACCTCTAGCCGCTCAGGATGGTGCGCCCGCGCCGGTTGCATCAACCACCGTAGCAGTTGCCCGGACAAAACCTTCCGGCACTATTCGCCAACCCAAGCCCACCCCAGAGCCCGAAGCGGAAGACACCACTGCTGAACCTGCTTTTAAGCAGCCTACAGTACATAAAACCGCCAGTAGCCGGCCAGTACGCAGACCGGCACCCGAAGCTCCGGCGGCAGACGATTCGGTACCAAGCACGTACGTAGTGCGGTCGGGCGACTTCCTTGAGAAAGTAGCCCGCACCCACGGCCTCACTATTGCCCAGCTCAAAGCTTGGAATAACCTGAAGGGTGAAACGGTGCAGCCCGGGCAAAAGCTTAACCTCAAAGCTATGAACGAGGCAACTGCGGAACTGGCTAGTGCCACCCGGGAGGTTGCCGCCCAACGCCCGGCTGCCCATCCGGTTTCCAAGTCGAAATCCACGCTGCCACCGCCCCAAATGCATTTGGTGCAGCCCGGCGATACGCTTTACAACATTTCACGCCGCTACCAGGGACTCACCGTAGAAAAGCTGCGGGAGTTGAACAACCTAGAGTCTGATGAGGTAAAGCCAGGTCAGAAACTCATTGTGAGAAGCTAACTACCTGTTTATTTCGCCTTTACTAGCCCCGAACCAAACTCTGGTTCGGGGCTTTTTTCTATCCGGGCGGCGGGGTGTACCTTTGACGCGGGTTGATTTTGCCCCATCTTGCTTCCTTGCTCTTCTGCTGGAAGCCTACCCACCGCCTTTGCTTATGCTGAAAATAAACAAACAGGATGCCCTCAACTACCACTCGCAGAGCCCTGCCGGCAAAATTGAGGTAATTCCCACCAAGCCCGTTAGTACGCAGCTGGATTTAGCCCTGGCCTACTCTCCGGGCGTGGCCGAGCCCTGCAAAGCCATTGCCGCCAACCAGGAGGATGTATATAAATACACGGCGAAGGGCAACCTGGTGGGCGTCATCAGCAACGGTACGGCCGTATTGGGCCTGGGCAACATTGGCCCCGACGCTTCCAAGCCCGTGATGGAAGGGAAAGGTGTACTGTTCAAGAAGTTTGCCGGCATCGACTGCTTCGATATTGAAATTGACGCCACCGACCCCGACGAGTTTATCCGCATCGTGAAGAGCTTGGAGCCCACGTTCGGCGGTATCAACCTCGAAGACATCAAGGCCCCCGAGTGCTTCCGCATCGAAACGGCCCTGCGTGAGCAGATGAATATTCCGCTGATGCACGACGACCAGCACGGCACGGCCATTATTTCCTCGGCCGCCCTCCTGAATGGGCTGGAAGTGGTGGGCAAGAAGATAGAGGAAATCCGGATGGTGGTAAGCGGCGCGGGAGCCGCGGCCATCAGCTGCCTGCGCCTGTACGTGGCCCTGGGCCTACGCATCGAAAACATTGTGGTGTTCGATAAGGACGGCATCATCACGCCCCAGCGCACCGATCTGGCCGACCTGCAGCTGCAGTTTGCCACTACCCGCCCCATCAGCACCCTGGCTGAGGCCATGGACGGGGCCGATGTGTTCCTGGGGCTTTCGGCGGCTAACGTGCTACCGGCCGAGCTGCTGCTGAAGATGGCCCAGGACCCCATCGTGTTTGCCCTGGCCAACCCCGATCCGGAAATTGCCTACGAGGTGGCCATGGCCACGCGTCCCGACATCATCATGGCCACTGGCCGCTCCGACCACCCCAACCAGGTGAACAACGTGCTGGGCTTCCCCTACATTTTCCGGGGGGCGCTGGACGTGCGGGCTACCGAAATCAACGAGGCCATGAAGCTGGCCGCCGTGAAGGCCCTGTCGGACTTGGCCAAGGATGCCGTGCCCGAAATGGTGAACAAGGCCTACGGTGACAATACCCTGAGCTTCGGACGCACCTACCTGATTCCCAAGCCCCTGGACCCGCGCCTGATTACGGCCGTGAGTCCGGCCGTAGCCAAAGCGGCTATGGATAGCGGCGTGGCCCGCATCCACATCGACGACTGGTTTGCCTACGAGGACGAGCTGCGTGCCCGCCTGGGCGTAAACCAGAAGCTGATGAACCGCATCACGCAGGCGGCCCGTAGCAACCCCAAGCGCGTGGTATTCGCCGAGGGCGACACCTACAAAATCCTCAAAGCCGCCCAGATCCTGCACGATGAGGGCATTGCCAAGCCCATTCTGCTGGGCAACCGGGAGAAAATTGCCCGCATTGCCCAGGAGAATTCCCTGGACCTGGAAGGCTGTCAGATCATCGATATTCTGCACGAGGAGGCCAAGCGCGAGGAGTTTGCCAACCTGTTTTATGAGAAGCGGCAGCGCCGGGGCATTACGCTCTACGAAGGTCGCCGTTTGCTGCGGGAGCGGAACTACTTCGGCTCGATGATGCTGGAAACCGGCGAGGCCGACGCCTTCATCACCGGCCTGAGCAAGGATTATGGCAAGAGCATTGTGCCTTCGTTGCAGGTGATAGGCGTGGCCGAGGGCGTGAAGCGCGTGGCGTCCATGTATATCATCCAGCACAAGAAAGGCCCGTTCTTCTTCGCCGATACCACCGTGAACATCGACCCCACGGCCGAGGAGATGGTGGAAATTATCGGCCTCTCGGCCCGGGCGGTAAAATTCTTTGATGCCGAGCCCCGGGTGGCCGTTATCAGCTACTCCAACTTCGGCTCCAACCCCGGCGAGCTGCCCGACAAGGCCCGCCGCGCCACCGAGCTGGCCAAAGCCCGCTTCCCCGAGCTGATTCTGGACGGGGAAATGCAGGCCAACACCGCCCTCAACCCCGATTTGCTGCGCGAGCAGTACCCCTTCTCGGAGCTGGCTGCCCACGGCGGAGCCAACACGCTCATCTTCCCGAACGTGATTAGCGGCAACATTGCCTACAAAGTCATTCAGGAAATTGGCGGCGCCGAGGCCATCGGGCCCATCCTGATGGGCATGCGCAAGCCGGTGCATATTCTGCAGCTGGGCGCGTCGGTGCGCGAAATCGTGAACATGGCCGCCATTGCCGTGGTGGACGCCCAGCAGCCCGACGGCAAGGGCCTGTAGTCTGCCCACATACTTTTTTTCATCCTCAGCGCCAGAGTTGCTCCGTGCAGTTCTGGCGCTGTTGCGTGCAGGCCAGGAGGCAAGGTTTTGATTCCGACCGAATTCGGCGCAACTTGCCCTAGGTAGCCGATTCAACCCTACGCTAACCTTGTTAGAATCACTAAACGCATTGGCACAATTTCCGCTCCGCCTCTGTTCTGCTGGTTCTGACACACTTCAACCTTACCACCCCGCATGATTGCCTACGTCGACGGTAAACTCGCTTATAAAGACCCCACCCAAGCTATTCTGGATGTAAACGGCATCGGCTACGAAATCCGGATTTCCTTGGCTACCTACTCCAAACTGCCCGCCGAGGGGGAGAAGGCTAAGCTCTATACCTACCAGCACATCAAGGAAGACGGGCAGACGCTCTACGGCTTCCTCGACCCCAACGAAAAGGCCCTGTTTATGCAGTTGATTTCGGTGTCGGGCATTGGGCCGGGCACGGGCATCGTGATGGTGTCGTCGATGTCGGTGGGCGAAATCCGTCAGGCCATTGTGAACGAGGACGTGCGCTCCATCCAGAGCATCAAGGGCGTAGGCCCCAAAACCGCCCAGCGCGTGGTGCTGGAGCTGAAGGACAAGCTCCGCAAGGATGAGCTGCTGGCCAAAGCCGGCATTGATACTGTGCCGTTGGCCAAAGCGCACAATACCAACCGCAGCGAAGCGTTAGCAGCCTTGGTAACCCTGGGCTTTGCGCGGGCCGCGGCCGAGAAAACCCTCGACCAGATTCAGCACAAGCACGGCAACGACCTGAGCGTGGAGGAATTGATTAAATTCGCTCTCAAGTCCCACTAGGTCTGCCTGGCTTACGGCTCCGGATTACACCTGGTTAACTGCGGCGGCGGCCCTTGGCAGGCGGCCGCCGCAGGCCCCGGCTGCCGGCGTTTTCCGGTGGGTTACCTGCTCCTATCTCTCCATTCGCCCGACGGATTATTGACGCTTGAATACCAGTAAGAAGTCCCTGGCCGCCTCGGTGGTGGCCGTTGTGTCGTTGGTGGCGTGGTGGTCCCAGGCCCGGCCCTTGGGCGGGTTGGCCGCGCCGTTTGCCATGCGTCAGCTCTGGTCCGATTGGCTGCCCGGCACCGCCCCGAAGCCCCGGTTTTCCCTGGGGTTCTCGCCCGATACGCCCCGCACCGATACCACGCGCTACCGGCCCAGCACCCGGCCCCGCGTAGCCCCCGAAGACCGGGTAGGCACGCCGTTTTCGCCCCAGCGCCGCCGTTCGCCCTTGGTGCTGCCGCTCCCTTCTAACGTGCAACTGGACGTGCAGGCCGACGACAGCCTGCAGAATTTCGACATCCGGGAGCGGGTGGGTTCGGACGTGGACTTCCGGGACCCTAGCCGGATGACGTTTGAGGAGTACTCGCGCTGGCAGCAGCAGCAGGCCGTGCGCAACTACTTCCGCCAGCGCTCCAACGGGGGCGTGGCCGGCGACCAGAACCAGGCCGAAAACCGCCGCCTTATCCCCAAGATTTACCTGGGGCCCATGGCCGACCGGATTTTTGGGGGCAGCTACGTGGACATTCGGCCCCAGGGCGCCGTGACGCTGCGCATGGGCTACCGGGGCAACCGCAACGAAAACCCTACCCTCACCCTGCGTCAGCAGCGCGTGGGCGACTTCCAGTACGACCAGAACCTCAACCTCAACCTTACCGGGCAGATTGGCGAAAAGCTCAAGCTGACCTTTAACTACGATACCCGCGCGGCCTTCGATTTCGAGAACAATATGAAGCTCGATTACACGGGCTACGAAACCGATATTATCCGCAAAGTAGAGTTGGGCAACGTGAGCCTACCCCTGAACAACTCCCTGATTCAGGGCGGGCAAAACCTGTTCGGGGTAAAAACCCAGCTGCAGTTTGGGCGCCTGGGCGTAACGGCCCTAGCCAGCACTCTGCGCGGGCAGGCTGATGAGGTGCGTATCCAGAACGGGGGCCAGAGCCGGCAGTTTGAAATTAAGGCCAGCCAGTACGAGCGGGACCGGCACTTCTTCCTGAACCAGACCTTCCGCGACCGGTACGACGCGGCCCTGCGCAACCTGCCCACTATCCAGAGCGGGGTGGAAATAACCCACCTGGAGGTGTGGGTAACTAATGACAACCGCCAGAGCGACAACCTGCGCAACGTCATCACCCTGATGGACGTGGCCGAGCCCCGCCGCCTCTACCGCCGCCAGTTCCAGAAAACCTTCGGGCCCAACTCCTTGGCTGATAACCCGGCCAACACCCTGCTGAGCACCATTCAGGGCACCCCCGGCTACCGCAACAACCTGGGCGTGGACAACACACTGGCCAGCTTGGGTCTGACCAAAAACGTGGATTTCGAACACGTAAGGGCCCGGAAGCTGGACCCGCGCGAGTACACCTACAATGCGCAACTGGGTTACCTTTCCCTGAACACGCAGCTGCTGCCCGAGCAGGTGCTGGGCGTATCGTACCAGTACATCTACAACGGCAAAACCTACACCGTTGGGGAAATTCAGAACGATTACGCCAACGTGGGGCAGGATCAGGTCATCTTCCTGAAGATGCTGAAGGCTACCAACCCCGGCGTGGGCTTGGCCAACCTTGCCGATCCGACGGTGAACGTGCCCCCTCCCGGCGCCCCCAACAGCGGCAACAGCAACCTGCTCACGCGCAACCTGCCAACCTGGGATTTGATGATGAAAAACATCTATCCCCTGAACGCCAACCAGCTCAACCGGGACAATTTCCAGCTTCAGATCATCTACAAGGATGACGTGACGGGGGTGGATTTGATTTCCTTGAAGGAAGGCCAGCGTATTGCCAACCGCCCGCTGATTGAGGTGCTAAACCTCGACAACGTAAACCCCAACAACGACCGGAACCCCGACGGCAACTTCGACTTTTTCCCGGGCGTGACGGTAGATACGGAGCTGGGCCGCATCATTTTTCCGGAAATTCAGCCCTTCGGCAGCTACCTGGCGGCCCAGTTTGATACCACGGCTTCGGCCCAGGAACGGGAGCTGGCGCGCAAGTACGTGTACCGGGAGCTGTACAACCAGGTGCAGAGCGACGCCCAGCAGCGCCAGGAAAAAGACAAGTTTTTCCTGCGCGGCCGCTACCAGGCTACTTCTACCGACGAAATCAGCCTGCCTGGTATTGGCGTGGCGGAAGGCTCGGTGCGGGTATTTGCCGGCAGCACCCTGCTGCAGGAAGGCACCGACTACCAGGTATTCTACGACCAGGCCAAGGTAAAAATCCTGAACCCGGCCTACCTGAACTCGGCCAATGAGCTGCGGGTGGAATTTGAGAAAAACGCCTTGGTGCAGGTACAGCCCCGCAAGCTGCTGGGTGCCCGTTTCGATTACCGCCTCTCCCCCGACATCAACTTTGGGGCTACGGTACTGCATCTGCGCGAAAACCAGGCCCCCGGCATCAACCGCGTGAACATCGGCGACGAGCCGGGTAACAACACCATTTACGGCTTCGACGTGAACATGCGCCGGGAGTCACGGGCCCTGACCAAGTACCTGGACGCCCTGCCCTTCGTGAGCACCAAGGAAATTTCGACGGTAGCCTTCAGCGGGGAGTTTGCGCAGCTGCTACCCTCCCAGAGCAAGCTGGGCAGCGGCGGCAGTGGGGGCGAGGATGGGGCTTCCTACCTCGACGACTTCGAAAACGCCCGCACGCCTTATTCCTTAGGCGGCATTAACTCGGCTACTACTTGGCGACTGGCGGCCACGCCGGCCCCCCTGGCCGGTACTGCCCAGGGCTTGGCGGCGGCCTACAGCCGCGCCAAAATGGCCTGGTATACCATCGACCAGACTTACTACACCAACGGCCAGAGCCGACCCAATAACATTGGTGTAAATGATCTGAAAAACCACTACGTGCGCGGCATTAAGCGCACGGAGGTATTTCCGAACCGGGACGTGGGCACCACTGGCAACTCGTTTGAGAGCACCCTGGATCTGGCCTACTTCCCGGACCAGCGCGGCCAGTACAACTACACGCCCCAGTTCGACCCCGCCCGGCCTACCTTCTTCGCCACGACCACCCCGGCTGCCAACACGGCCCGCTACGCCGGTATTTCCCGGGAAATCACCTTCGATACGGACTTCGATAACGCCAACGTGGAGTTCTTGGAATTTTGGATGATGGACCCCTTCCTGACCGGCGACAACGGCCGGGTGGTGGACTCCGACGGGCACAACAGCAACAACACCACCGGTGGCGAGGTGTACATCAACCTGGGCTCGGTGTCGGAAGATGCGCTGCAGGATAACAACCAGTACGAGTTTGAGAACGGCCTGCCCGCTGACCCCGCCAACCTAGCCACCGAAACCGTGGCCACCGACTGGGGCCGCGCTTCCCGCCAGCAGTTCCTGACGGATGCCTTTAGTGCCGCTCCCGGTGCCCGGGCCCGCCAGGATGTGGGCCTGGATGGCGTGAACGACGGCGAAGAGCAGCAGCTGCCCACTATCAGCCCCGCTTACCAGACGGTGCCGGACCCCGCCGCCGACAACTTCCGCCACCACCTCGACGCTAGCTACGACCAGCAGGATGCCAAGGTGCTGGCCCGCTACAAGGACTTCAACGGCCTGGAAGGCAACTCGCCCGAGGGCAGCCAGCTCAGCTCCACGGCCTTCCCCGACAAGGAGGACCTGAACCGGGACAACGTACTCAACGACACGGAGCGGTACTACGAGTACCGCCTGCAGCTGCGCCCCGGCCAGCTGGATGTAGGCCAGAACTACATTGTGGACAAGATTACGGTGAACAACACCGACACCAACAACGAGCCGGTTACCTGGTACCAGTTCCGGGTGCCGGTGCGCCAGTACACTGGCATCGTGGGCAACAACAACCAGGAGTTCGGCTTCAAATCCATCCGGTTCCTGCGCATGTACCTCACGCGCTGGCAGCAGCCGGTGGTGCTGCGCATGGTGCAGCCCCAGTTTGTGGCCAACCAGTGGCGGCGCTACCTCAATAAGCTGGCCGAGCCGGGCCAGACGATTGTAAACCCCGATACGGACGCTGATGGCTTCAGCATTTCGACGGTGAGCATTGAGGAAAACGGTATTTCCAACACGGCGGGCAACGACGCAATTCCCTACGTACTGCCGCCCAACATCCGCCGCGACCGGGAGTATGGCTCCAGCACCGTAAACCGCCAGCAGAACGAGCAGAGCCTGCGTCTGGTAGTGGATGGCTTGCGCGACGGGTTTGCCAAGGCAGCCTACAAAAATCTGAACCTGAACATGCTGCGCTACAAGCGGCTGAAGATGTTCCTGCACGCTGAATCGGACGACCGGTCAGTGGACGATAAGGACTTGCGCGGCTTTGTACGCCTCGGCACCGACTACGTCCAGAACTACTACGAGTATAGCAAGCCCCTCATCCTCACTAAGCCCGGTCAGCGCCTGGTAGATGAGGTATGGCCCGTAGAAAACCGCATCGACCTACCTTTCCAGGCCTTTGTTGATGCCAAATCGGCCCGGAACAAGCAGGCCGCGTCCAGCATCGACTACACCCGCCCCTTCGTGGTAACGTTGCCCGACGGCTCGACGATTACCGTAGTGGGCAACCCCGACCTCTCGGCGGTGCAGGGCGCTATGATTGGCGTGCTCAACCCCCGCGACGACGGCGCCAACAAGTCTTTTACCCTCTGGGCTGATGAGCTGCGGGTGCTGGATTTCGAGAATGAGAGTGGCTGGGCCGCCACGGCCCGCTTCAATGCCAAGCTGGCCGATGTGGCCAACATTACGGCCACCGGCAGCTTCATCAGCACGGGCTTCGGGGGACTGCAGGACCGGGCCCAGCAACGCTCCATCGACAACATCACCCGCGGTGACGTGAATGCCACCATTGCGGCCGAGAAGTTTTTCCCCGAGAAACTGGGCTTGCGCGTACCGGTGCTGGTGCAAGCCGGCGTTGAAACCCGCGCCCCCAAGTACGATCCTCTGGACCCCGACACCAAGCTCGATCAGTCGCTGGAGAAGTTTAAGTCCGGCGAAGAAAGGGCCAACTACCGCAAGGAAGTAATCGACCAGACCAGCCAGCGCAGCATTTCCCTGCTGAACGTGCGCAAGGAGCGCACCAACCCCGAGCGGAAAGTGCAGCCCTACGATATCGAAAACTTTGCCGTGAGCTACTCCCTCACTGAGCGCCTGCACACCGATATCCGCACCGACCGGGACTATACGCGCACCTACACCGGGGCCCTGGCCTACGTGTACCAGGCCACGCCCAAAAACTATACGCCCCTGGCCCAGGTGAAAGCCTTCGACTCGCCTTACCTGGCCATGTTCAAGGAAGTCAACTTCACGCCCCTGCCCTCGCGCTTCTCCTTCCGCGCCGACCTGGACCGCCGCTACAACGAGCGGTTTCTGCAGCGTACCCTGGAGCCCGGCCAGGTACCCAGCACGGCCGGCATTCCGGGCGTGTTCCAGAAGTCGTTCTACGTGAACCGCATCTATGACCTACGCTGGGACCTGACCAAGGCCCTGGCCCTGGACTACACGGCCAACAACCGCGCTATTGTGGATGAGGGCCTGGGCCGCAGCATTGGCAGCTCGGATGAGGCCCAGCGCAACCGGGACCAGATCAAGCGCAACCTGCTCCGTAACGGGGGCCGCACCACCAACTTCTACCAGACGGTGGCCCTTACCTACCGCCTGCCCCTGGATAAGTTTCCGCTCACTGACTGGGTTTCCTCCGATATCCGGTACGCGGCCAACTACACCTGGCAGGCGGCCTCCACGGCCCTCACGGCCCCGGTGTATCCCCAATTCCCGGACAGCACGCAGGTGCGGGAGCTGAACCTGGGGAACACCATCCAGAACAACGGGGAGGTAAGCGCCAACGGGAAGATTGACCTGGTGAAGCTCTACAACAAGGTGCGCTTCCTCAACATCATCAACAACGCACCCCCACCCCAGCCCCGGGTTAAGCCGGAGGCCGGACAGAACAACCCGCGCACGGTGCCGGGCCAGGCGGGCAGCCCCGGCCAAACGGCCGCCGCTGACTCCAGCCAGGGCCCGCAGCTTCGGCTGCTGAAGGGCATTCTTCGTTCCCTGATGACGGCCCGCTCCCTGAATTTCACCTACGCCCGCTCCAATGGCACGCTGCTGCCGGGCTATCTGCCCCGCACCCGTTTCTTCGGGCTGGATAGAGGCTTTGATGCGCCGGGCGTACCCTTCCTGCTGGGCCAGCAGCAAGACCTGGATGCCCTGTTCCAGCGGGCCTACCGCAACGGCTGGTATACTGAGGAGAGCCAGTATCTGAACACCCCGCTCAGCTCCCTGCTCACCGAGGCCCTGACGCTACGCACCACCTTGGAGCCCTTCCGCGACTTCATTGTGCAACTAGACGCCCGCCGCAACCTGGTGCGTAACCGGGAAGTGTTCTACCGCAACCCCATAGATACCCTCACGCTGCAAGCCTTGCCCAACGCGGTACCCACGGCCAGCAATTCGTTGGGTTCGGGCACGTTTACTACCTCGTTTATTTCGGTTCAGACGCTGTTTGGTGATTTGAGCCGGGGCGGGGAGGTTTCCCGGGCCTTTGACCGGTTCGTGGAGAACCGGGTGTTTGTGCAGCAGCGCCTCCAGGAAGCGCAGGGCGGCAGCAGTGCCACCGGGCGCTACGGCTACAACTCTCAGGACGTGCTGATTCCGGCCTTCATGGATGCCTACCGAGGTAAGTCATCGAGCGGCTACAAGGCCAAAGGATTCAGCCCCTTCTCCATGCTGCCCGTACCCAACTGGAATATTCAGTACAACGGGCTGGCCGAGTTGCCCTTTATGCAGCAGTATTTCCGCTCGTTTACGCTCAGCCACGTGTATACCTCCCAGTACAACATTGCGGGCTACACCACTTCGGCCAACTACCTCAAGGAGCCGGGCAAGGATGAATTCTCCTCCATCACCAACCAGGCCGGGCAGTACATTCCCTACTTCATTCTGGGGCAGGTGAGCATTGCCGAGCGGCTGGCCCCGCTGGCCGGCGTCAACTTCCAGACCACTGGCAAGCTCTCGGGCGGCCTGGAGTACCGCATCGACCGCACCATTGGCCTGAACACCACCAATGCCCAGGTAACCGAGCTGCGCCGCTCCGATATCGTGATTCGGGTGGGCTTCTCCACCAACCGCCTCAAGCTGCCCTTCCGGGTGGGCGGGGAGCAGCGCATCCTGCGCAACGACCTCACGGCCCGCCTCGACCTGAGCATCAGCGACAATTATGCCGTGCAGCGCACCATTCTGGATGTGGTAGACCCCACCGCCGGCACTACCGGCGACAAGGGCCGCTCCTCCAGCCAGGTAACCAGCGGCACCCGCCAGGTGCAGTTGCGCCCCACCATCGACTACGTGCTGAACCAGCGCTTGAACCTGCAGTTCTTCTTCACCCAGAACATTACCGAGCCCCGGGTGCAGAACGCCTTCCGCAACACCGCTACCGAGGGCGGCATTCAGCTCCGCTATAGCCTTTCGCAGTAAACGGTCCTGTTTAACCTGATTTCAGTAAAAGCCCGTCTTCTATGAAGGCGGGCTTTTGTATGCCCGAGTAAATGGCAGTAACTAGGGGCTGATTTCTACCTTATTCCTCATTCCTCTATGGCTGCCGCCACCTCTACCTCATCCAGTCGCCTGGTAATACTCGGGGCCGTATTGCTGCTACTGGGTATTGTATGGGGCTTTGCGCTGCTGCGCCTAGCCACACGCACGGTGGTTTCAGCGGGTTTGCTCTGGGGCGTAGTGCTGGGCACGGCTGGCGTGGTTACGGGCGGGCTGCTGTGGTTTTTCGCCGGCCAGCGACGCCGTAAACAGGCTCCTGCTCCTACTATCCAGAGTGTGCTGATAACGGCGGTGTTGCTATATCTGTACTCGACTGTGGCATTTGGGATGTTGGCGGCGGTGTTGCTGCTGGCTTCCAACCAGCTGCTGGCCTCGGGGCCTACCCGTCATCTGCTCCTACCTGTGCAAAGCACCTCGGTGCCGGGCGCGGAGGATGCCTACGCGGCAGTTCTCCTGGATGGCTACCCCACGCAGGTTGCCTTACCCGAACAAGCCGGCCGCGCGGTGCTGGCCCGCTACTTGGCTCTGGAGCTGGAGCAGGGTGCCTGGGGCTTTTGGGTAGTGCGCAGCGCGAAGCCGCAAATGCTGGCCCCAAACCCGTAGCAATACCCCAAATCTTCCGGGGGCGCTTCCCTCGGAAACTGCGCGGCAACTCGTACTTTTGAATCCGGAGCCCGTGGCTTCCTCATCCTTACTTACACCCATCAAGTACCGCACCCCATGAATCTGCCCGCCAGCCTGAAGTACACGAAAGAGCACGAATGGATCCGTGTGGAAGGCGACGTTGCCTTCATCGGCATCACCGACCACGCCCAGAAGGAACTCGGCGACATTGTGTATGTGGATATTGACACCCTCGATAAAGACGTGGCTCAAAACGAGGTATTTGGCACCGTGGAAGCCGTAAAAACCGTTTCCGACCTGTACAGCCCCATCACCGGTACCGTTCTGGAAATCAACGACAAGCTCGACGGCAGCCCTGAGCTGGTAAACTCTGACCCCTACGGCGACGGTTGGATGATCAAAATGGCCATCGGCAACCCCGCCGAGCTGGAAGCCTTGCTGTCGGCTGAAACTTACGGTGAGTTGGTAGGCGCTTAGTCCACCGCTTGCTTTCTTCGGCCTTGTCTGCCACTGCGCCGCCCCCGCCCCGCCGCCGAGCCTTCGTGGTTCTGCCGCTGGCGTGGGCGGCGTTTGTATTGGTGAGCACCCTTACGCCGGCCCGGTCCATGCCTAACACACCGCGCTGGGAGCTGCTCTCCTTCGACACGGCCGCCCACGCCTTCGTGTTCTGGGTACTGGCCGTGCTGAGCGTTTTTTCGGCCCGGCGGCAGCGGTGGTTTGCCCGCTTGCGCACCCACGCTTTCGGAGTAGTGTTGCTGGGGGCAGTGGGTCTGGGAGCTTTCATCGAAATCCTGCAGATGCGCATGGACTTGGGCCGCCACGGCGAATGGTCGGATTTGCTGAGTGATGCTTTGGGCGTAGTGCTGGGCGTGCTGCTGATGTGGTTCACTAAACGGAGTTGGCAATGAGGATGCGTCGCCAGGTTTCCGCCGCTTTTACCCGCTACCTGGCAGCGGCCAGTGCTTGCGTAATCCTGGGCCCAGCTTACGGCCAGGACATGCCCCGGGTGCGCCAGACCATTGCCAGCTTGGCTTCCCCTGCTTTTCATGGCCGCGGCTACGTGCGCGGCGGGGACCATAAAGCGGCCCGCTACCTGCAGCAACGGTTTCGGGAGCTGGGGTTGCAGCCTCTGGCCCCCAACTACACCCAACAGTTTCCGCTGGATGTAAACACCTTCCCAGGCAAGCTGAAGTTGGAGCTAAGCCTGGGGATGCTCCGCTTTCCGGGCCTGAGTAGTACGCGCCGCCTGCGTCCCGGCCACGATTTCATTGCGGCTCCGGCTTCGGGCAGCGGTAAAGTGGGCGGTCCGTTTTCAGCGGTACCCCTACTGCGTTTTGATACTCTAGCCTTCACCGATGCCACGGCCCAGCAGCAGTTGCTGCGCCACTCCTGGCACGGGGGCGGCCTGGTGCTCCGGACCGCCGATGAGCGGCGACTCGCCACCCTGCCCCTGCCCCTGCGTCAGCACCTCGATTCAGCCGCATTGCGTCTGACGTTAGTACCCAAGCTCACGGCCTCGCTCGCCTCTGAACAGGCTTCGCAGATGCGGTTGCAGGTGCGGGATTCGGTGTGGAATAGTATCCCTTCGACAGCCAGCGGCCCCACGGTGGCCTTGGTAGCTGCGCGCGTGGAGGCGGTGCTGCAGCGCCAGTACCTAACCCAGAATATCGTGGGCTACCTGCCCGGCCGCGTGCAACCCGATTCCTTTCTGGTGGTAACGGCTCACTATGACCATCTGGGCACCATGGGCAAGCGCACCTATTTCCCCGGGGCCAACGACAACGCCAGCGGCGTGGCAATGCTGCTGGAGTTGGCGGCCCATTACGCCCGCCCCGAAAACCGCCCGGCCTGCTCACTCGTGTTTATAGCCTTTGGCGCGGAAGAGGCGGGCTTGGTTGGCTCCCGTTATTTCACTGAGCACCCCTTGGTACCGCTGCCGCGTATCCGCTTTCTGCTCAACCTTGATTTGTTGGGAACCGGCTCCGAAGGTGCCACCGTAGTGAATGGGCGGGTGTTTGCCCAACCATTTCAGCAACTGCAGCAGCTTAACACCCAGCACCATTACCTTCCCTCCCTGGCAGCCCGGGGCAAAGCCGCCAACTCCGACCATTACTACTTTTCGGAACTTGGCGTACCCGCTTTTTTCCTCTATACCCGCGGGGGCACCACTGCCTACCACGATGTGCAGGACCGCCCGGAAAAGCTGCCTCTGACAGCCTTTCCGCAAGTTTTTCAACTTTTGCGGGATTTTCTAAACCTGCAAGGGGCTACTACTCAGTAGGTGAGTCTTCGTTACTCTTTGTGGGAGGCAATCCTTGGCATGGCCATTCGTGCTGCTGGCGCAAGTACAAGGCAAATAGGAAGGCCGGCTCTCAGATTGAGAGCCGGCCTTCCTTATCAAACTTAGAGAGCCTGTACTAGCTGTTGGCTTTAAATGAGCCCATGATCTGCTTGGCTACATTTTCCCACTCGGGCTTCTGGCGGTCGGCGCAGGTGAAGGTGCACATCAGCAATTTGCCTTCCACGTCGGTGAAGAAAATCAGCTGGTATACTTCGTGGCCCAGTTCAGGCTTCATCAACTCCATATAGCCTACTTTGCGGCCGTTCACGTCTTTCACGCCGTGGTTAAACCACTTCGCTTCCTTGAACTGCTTGGCGTAGATCTTATAGAAGTTGTCCGAGTACATCTCAATCATATCCTGATCGGCTGTATTGTCGGTGTAGGAGAAGGCAATGCTGGCTTCCTTGTTGTTAGTGTAGATAACACTCGGACGGCTTTGGGCTTTAGCGTAGTTAAAGTCCATTTGCTGTTCGCTCATCACCTCAAAGCCTTTGGGGATGAGAATTTCCACACGCTCGCTCAGCACGCGCTTTTTCACCATCTCCACTTCAGCGAAGGGGCGGGCAGCCATCAGCAACAGCATCAGGCAGATGAGAGGGGCAGAGAGTAAGACTTTTTTCATAATCCTAGACTGAAAAAAGATGTGATTCAAAGGCTTGAGTGTATCCAAAGAACGAAAAGTCGCTCTGTTTGGATAACACAATTTACGCACAAAAATGTAAGCTGCAAGTATTTTACAAAAAAATAATTTAGGAACATCTATATAGAACCATAAATTATTTTCATAAAACACTTAAAATCAGTCAAAAACAAAGATTTTCTAAACACCTGATCCTTCTCAATCGAAAAGCGCAACCTTAAAAAATACCAATTTTGTATCAGGAATACCCTATCCCACTTGGTATGCTCAAAGTTCAATTTGGGAAGCGAGTATGCTTCTCCACAGTACTGATTGCACTCACAGAATGTTGTTGATTTGTTCTTTGATTTTCTCGAGTTCCTCCTTCATGCTCACCACCAAATGCTGAATGGTGGAGTCGTTGGCTTTGGACCCGATGGTATTGATTTCCCGACCAATTTCCTGCGAAATAAACGCTAATTTCTTTCCGGTGGGTTCGGGTAAACCAGCCGTTTCGGTGAAGTAGTGCAAATGATTGACCAACCGCACCTTTTCCTCGGCAATATCCAGCTTCTCAATATAGTGCAGCACTTCCTGCTCGAAGCGGATGGGGTTGAAGTTTTCGTTGCCGGAAATATCGGCCAGGTGGCTTTCCAAGCGCAGCCGCACCTGCTCAATACGGGTGGGGTCGTGGCGCTCCACATCGGCCAGCAGAATGCGGATGCGGTCCACGTAGCCCAGGATTTCGGAGGTCAGGGCCTGGCCTTCGTCGCGGCGAAACTGGTTGACGCGGTCTAGGGCCTGCTGCAACAGAGGCAGCAGTTCTTCCCAAGGCGTTTCTTCCTCCTCTTCAGTAGCGGCGGTGGCATCGGTGGGGATGCGCAGGGCGCCGGGCAAGGCGTGGGCCACGGCCGTCACCTGCTCCAGGCTCAGGCCGGTGGCCAGGCTCACCTGCAACAGCTCCTGGCAGGCAATGGTTACGGCGGCCTGGTTGACTACGGAACCCTGTGCGCCCGTAGCGCGCGGGCGCGTGAAGTCCAGGTTCAGGTTCACCTTGCCCCGCTGCAGGCTTTTGGTGACGAGGTTGCGGATTTCCAGCTCCCGGTCCTGCAGGAAGCGGGGCAAGCGCAAACTCAGGTCGAGAGTTTTGGAATTGAGCGACTTAATCTCGACGGTGGCGGCATAGTGGTCGGTTTCGCGGGAGGCGATACCGTAGCCGGTCATGGACTGGAGCATGGGTAGAAATGGGCAAAGTGGGCGCAAAAGTACTGGTTTCCCGCAGACGCTGAAGGGCTTAGCCAGGCGGTAACACAAGCATAACGTGGCCGCAATATTAGCATAACAGGGCCGGTCTAGTTTTGTGAAACCTTTTTACGACCCCCGTATGCGGCGTTCTTTTCTCTTACTGTTTTTCCTGACAATCAGCCATTTAATCTGGGCCCAACAGGGCACTTTGGTTGGAAAAGTAACGGATAAAAAAACTGGCGAAGGCGCCATCGGGGCCACGGTGCTGGTAACCGGCACCACGCAGGCGGCTCCTGTAGAAATAGATGGCAGCTACGCCCTGAAGCTGGCCGCTGGCACCTACAATATCACCATTCAGTCCATCGGGTACAAGCCGCTCACGTTTTCGGGCATTAGTATTCAGGCTGATCAGAAAACGACCCTGAACGGTGCGCTGGAGGAAAATGCTCAGGCCCTGAAGGAAGTGGTGGTAACCGGCCAAAAGCAGACCGGTACGGAGGTAGCCATGATCCAGGATTTAAAGAAGTCGGAGGTAGTGGTGAGCGGCATGAGCAACGACCAGATTGTGAAAACCCTGGACCGGGACGCGGCCGAAGTGGTGAAGCGCATTCCGGGCGTCACCATTCAGAACAACAACTTCATCGTTATTCGGGGCCTGGCTGAGCGCTACAACACCGTAATGCTGAATGGCACGCTCACGCCTTCGGCCGAGGTAGATACCCGCTCGTTCTCGTTTGACATTCTGCCCAGCTCGGTGATTGACCGGGTACTGATTTTCAAATCCGGCTCCCCGGAGCTGCCCGGCGAGTTTGGGGGCGGCGTGGTGCAGGTATATACTAAGAACTCGGTGCTGGATAACTCCGGCTCCTTTACCGCTTCGGGCTGGGCCCGGAGCACTACCACTTTCAAAGGTGGCTACCAGGAAAGCAGCCACAGCAGTACCGACTGGCTGGGCTACGACAGCGGCCAGCGGGAGCTACCGGGCTCGGTACCGGCCTACCAAAACGGGCAGGTGCTCACGGGCGAAGCGCTGAAACCGGCCGGCACGGCTTTGCGCAGCGAGTGGACGCCGACCCTAACCACGGCCCGGCCCGACCTGCGCCTGTCGTTGGGGTTGAACCGGCGCTTTGAAGTGGGCACCACTTATCTGAGCAACGTAACGTCTCTCTCCTACTCCAATACCCGGGAGCAGTACGATGTGGAGCGCAACCGCTACGAGGCCTACGTGCCCGGTACCAACAGCGCCCCCGCCGCTCGCCTCTACAACGACCGTCGGGCCACCACCAGCGCCCGCCTGGGTATCATCCACAACTGGCAGGCCCGCATTAACGACCACAACCGCCTGGAATTCCGCAACTTCCTGAACCAGTACGGCACCGACGAAGTGGTAAACCGCACCGGCATTGACTACAGCCAGGGCGGCCCCGGCGAAGGTATTCTGCGCGACAACGCGGCCCTGCACTATCAGAGCCGGACCATTTACTCGGGGCAGCTGGCCGGCACTCACGACCTGGGCCCGAACCTGGCCTCGACTCTGACCTGGACGGGTGGCTACAACTACGTGTTCCGCGACGAGCCCGACTACCGCCGCTTCCGCACCGAGCAGCCCGAGGATATGTCGCAGCCCCGCCGCCTGGGCATCAGCAACAACCCCAACCAGTACGACGCTTCCCGCTACTACTCCGACCTGAAGGAAAACACCTACACCGGCAACGGGCAGTGGGAGCAGCGCTTCAGCGGCAGGGATACCACCAAGGCCAATCAGTACAAGCTACGGGTAGGTTTCTACGCCGAGCAGAAGCAGCGCGATTACAACAGCCGTTTTTTCAGCTACATCCGCAACACCGAGGGCGGCGTTAACTTTGACCGGAGCATTCAGCTGCTGTCCCCCGACGAGGCTTTTTCGCCGGCTAACCTGCGGCCCGGGGGCCTGAAGCTGGAAGAAGGAACCCAGCCCCAGGACCGCTACACCGGCAAGAACACGCTGCTGGCCGGCTACGTATCGGCCGTGGCACCCATTTCCGACGCCTTCAGCGTGTCGGGCGGGGTACGGGTGGAGTACAACCGCCGCACCCTGATGCCGGGCAATGGCCAGGACTACAAAGAGGTGCGCGTCATTCCGATGCCCTCCTTCAATGCCACCTACAACTTCAACCAGCGCAGCCTGGTGCGCCTGGGCGGAAGCGTGAGTGTGAACCGGCCCGAGTTCCGCGAAATTGCCAACTACACCTACTACGACTTTACCAACGACCTCTACATCCGGGGCAACGACAGCCTGAAAACGGCGACCATCTACAACGGCGACCTGCGCTACGAGTTCTACCCTACCCGCTCGGAAATGCTGTCGGTGGGCGTGTTCTACAAATACTTCCGCGACCCGATTGAGCAAACCACGCAGTCGGTACCCGGCTCCGATTTGTACCTGACCTACCAGAACGCCGAGCAGGCCTACGATGTGGGCGTGGAAGTGGAAGCCCGCAAATCGTTGGTAGGCCTGACGGAGAGCCGGTTTCTGCAGCGCTTCTCCCTTATTTTGAACGCCTCCCTGATCCGGAGCCGGGTGAAGCTGGTAGAAAATCAGTCGAACACCGGATTTGCCCTCTCCGACCGCCCGCTGCAGGGTCAGTCGCCCTACGTAGTGAATACGGGCCTGTTTTACCAGGATGATGAGAACCGCTGGCAGGTATCGGCCCAGTACAACGTTATCGGGCCGCGCATCACCTTCGTGGGCGACCGGAGCCAGAACTACTCGGTATTTGAGCTGCCCCGCCACGTAGTGGACCTGGCCCTGACCAAGGGTTTCGGCAAGCACTTCGACCTGCGCCTGGGCATTCAGGATGTGCTCAACCAGTACGTGCGCCAGTACTACGACTTCAACCGGGACGGCAAGATTAACAGCGGCGAAAATGGCTCATTTGCCCGCTACCGCCGCGGCACCTACTCCACGGCTGGCCTGACCTACAAGTTTTAAGCCTTATCCTATTAGTACTTAAAGCGCGAAAGGCGGGGCTTCGGTCCCGCCTTTTTGCGTGGTGGGCGGGCGCTTATCCGCTCAGAACACTGCCGGGTAATGATATAGTAACGCAGCGGTAACCAATTGACAACCTGTTTCAGCGCCCGATTGGAACCCGGCCGGCTGACCTTTGCACAGGGTTTCCATCCTGTTTGTCCTGTCCGTTCCTCATTTGCCTACCTTATGAAAAAGCTTGTACTCTCTGCTTTCGTAGCCATGGCCGCCGTAGCGGCTGCTACCCCGGCCGCCCTGGCGCAAACGGTATGCCCAGCCGCACCGGCCGCCACGGTCCTCAGCGGAAACCTCAGCACCCAAACCCTGAGCCGCAACACCATTTACCTGTTGCAGGGCTTCGTGTACGTGCCCAGCGGCGTGACGCTGACCATTGAGCCCGGCACCATCATCAAAGGCGACAAGGCCTCGAAGGGCACCCTGATTGTGCAGCGCGGTGGCAAGCTGATTGCCGATGGCACTCCGCAGCAGCCCATCGTATTTACCTCTAATCAGCCGGCCGGCTCCCGGGCCCGGGGCGACTGGGGCGGCATTATCCTGTGCGGCTCGGCTCCCCAGAACCTGCCCGGCGACCCCACTATTGAGGGCGGCCCCGTAGCCAACTTCGGCGGTACCAACGCCACCGATAACTCCGGCATTCTGCGCTACGTGCGCATTGAGTTTCCCGGTATTGAGTTCCAGACCAACAACGAAATCAACGGCCTGACCCTGGGCGGGGTGGGCAACGGCACCACCATCGACTACGTGCAGGTTTCCTATTCCGGCGACGACTCCTTTGAGTGGTTCGGGGGCACGGTGAATGCCAAGCACCTGATTGCCTTCCGCGGCACCGACGACGACTTCGACACCGACAACGGTTACTCGGGCAAGGTACAGTACGGCGTGGCCCTGCGCGACCCACAGGTGGCCGACGTAGCCTCGGGCGGCGCTTCCAACGCCTTCGAGAGTGACAACGACGCCACCGGCACGACCAACTCGCCCCAGACCTCGGCTGTCTTCTCCAACATGAGCGTGTTCCTGCCCAGTCCGCTCACCTCGGCTGACCCCGCGTTCCAGCGTGGCGTGCACATCCGCCGGAACTCGGCCATGAGCCTGTTTAACAGCGTGGTAACCGGTTTCCGCCGGGGCGTGCTCGTGGACGGCGCTACCACGGAAGCCAACCTGACCAGCGGCGCTTCGGTGTTTAAGAACAACGTGTTTGCCGAAATCAACTCGGGCTCTACTACCAACTATTACGCCGTAAATACGGGCAGCACGTTTGATGCTTCGGCCTACTTCAACAACGCTGACCGCGCCAACACCACGTACACGGCCGTAGGTCCGCTGAACTTCAGCGCCACCAACTTTGCCATCAATACCAACGTGGCTCCCGGCTTCGGTCTGCCTACCGCTTCGCCCCTGCTCACCGGCGCGGCCTTCACCGACTCCAAGCTGACGGACGCTTTTTTCGAGAAAACCGGTACGTACCGGGGTGCTTTCGGCGCTACCAACTGGGCCGAGGGCTGGACCAACTTCAACCCCCAGATTACCTGCTACAACCTGCCCGGCCTGACCCTGGCGGCCAAACCAGCTTCTGACCAACTGCAGCAACTGACGGTTTCGCCCAACCCCGCCGCTGGTGAGGCTTCGCTGAATTTTGAGCTGAAGCGTAGCGGTACGGCCTCGGTGCGCGTGCTGGACGTAACCGGCCGCACCGTAGCTACCGTGCTGGCTGATGGTAAACTGGCTGCCGGCACTCAAAAAGTAGCTCTGCCCGCTACGCTGAAAGCCGGCGTATATCTGGCCCAGGTAACCACCAACGAAACCGCTCAATCGGTACGCTTCGTGGTAGCTAAATAAGTAAGCGCGGCGCCTGCCGACCGTAAACGCCGACTACCTTTGGGTGGTCGGCGTTTTTGTTTGGGCTCAACGCGTAGCACGCCGAGCCAGCCAGAGTTGCAGCGCCAGCCACAGGCCAACCACACCCGCGCCGGCCCACAGTACGCCTGTTTCAGAAAGTTTCCGGACCAGTACCTCGTGTAGCAGCAGTAAGCCAAGGCCGGCACCCACTACCTGCATTGCCCAGGAGCGGAGCGGCAGCAGCGCGTACCACGGCCGTCCCAACAGCCGCGCCGTGTGCCAGAGGTAGTAGCCCGCCTGCAGCCAGGTACTGATAACGAAAGCCAGTGCCACGCCGGCCAGCCCCAGGCCCACCACTTGGTAAAGCACGTACATCAGCACCAGCGCCACCAGCAAATCCAGCACGGCCCCGGTGGTAATAATACGCCCCTGTCCCTTGTGCTGCAGCAGGGCCGTAAAATTGTAGGCCCGGAGTGGAATGACGAGGGAGGACAGCAGGAACAATGGCACGGCGGCATCGTAGCGGTGGGCAAATACTACCCCGAACAACTCCCGCCGAAACAGCACCAACAGGAAAAACAGCGGAAACACCAGCCGCCCCAGCAACGTGGCCGTAGCGCGCAGCAGCTGAACCCGCTCCGCGTCCGATACTTCCGGCTCGTGGAAGTGCAACAGCAAGGCACTGCCCGCCGCCCCCAGCAACACCGGCAGGAAGGGCACATCAATGGTACCGTTGAAGTACAGGGCAAACAGCGCGGCCGGCAGCAGCAGGCCCACCGCCAGCTTATCTACCCACCGGAACAGAATCTGCACCACCTCATTCAGGGCTGTATGCGCCCACAGGCTCCGTAAACCATTTGGAAACTCGGCCAACACTTGGTGGTTCTGGGCCTGCAGCCGTTGCGCCAGCCGGGCCAGTACCAGCAGCCGCAGCCCGTTGCCTACCAACAGCAGGTTCATAAGCTGAGCGCTGCTGAGCACACCAGCCACCAGCAGCACATGGCTCAGTGCAAACAGGCCAGCGTATATAATGCTGACCAGCGCAGCCGGCCGAAACTGCCGGCCCAGCAGGGCATAGGCTTCCAGCACTGCCACGGGCACATTCAGCAGCAAAAATGCCCCTGCTTGCCACTTTCCAAACACGGAGCCGGTATAGTGCTGGGCCAGCACCAGCGCCCCGGCGCCCCCACTCACCCAGGTGGCCAGCACCGCCAGCCGCCGGGCAGTCAGCCGCTGCGCTAGGGCATTCACGGTAGCCAGCGGATACGTAAGCACCAGCGTGGGCAGCCCCAGGCAGGCCACCACGTGCAACACCTGCCACTGCACCCAAAAACTCTGGTAGCGCCCGTAATAATCGGCCGAAGTATGGCGGGCCAGCCACACCAGCGCCCCCACACTGGCCAGCGTAGGGAAAAACCGGATCAGGAACAGGTAGGCGCTAGTGCCCAGCAGCGTGCTGCGCGTAGGTGCTCCGGGCTTGGGCATCACAGGCGGCGGGGTCAAGGTGACGGATGAGGCGGGCGGGGTTGCCGGCCACTACGCAGTAGCCCGCCGGAAAACTGCGCGTTACCACAGCCCCGGCTCCTACCACGGTAAAGTCGCCCAGCTCTACGCCGGGCAGTACTACGGCCCCCATTCCCAACCAGCAGAACCGACCGATGCGCAGCGGAGCCGCCGCCACCCGCTCCGTGTTGGCTACGGCATCATGGTTGGCGGAAATCAAGCCGACTTGCGGGCCCAGATTAGTAAAGTCGCCCACGTACACCCCGTTATCGGCATTGATGTACACCCCGGGTGAGTCGCCGGGAAACGTGCCGGAGCCCACACGCAGCCGCTGCGGACTGCGGACGGTGCTGGTATGATGCACGGCCCACTGCACGCCCGCGTTCTGGCGCAGCAGCCCACGAAACAGCACATCCAGCACGTAGAAGCTCAACGGCATTTCGGGCCGCAGATGCAGCCCCTGGTACAGCCACTTTTTCAGCCCTTGCCGCATGCTTCAGCTGATTGGCACTTTGCGCAGGATGGCCTCAATCATGTCCTGGGTGCGGATGCCGTCGGCTTCGGCTTCGTAGTTGAGCAGAATGCGGTGGTTAAGCACGTCAGTGGCCACCTCCTTGATATCCTCGGGCAGCACATAATCCCGCTCGTCTAGGTAGGCCACGGCTTTGGCGGCCCGGTGCAGGGCAATGCTGGCGCGCGGGCTCACGCCAAACTGCACGTACTGCTGAAAATCGGCCAAGTCGTAATCGGCCGGACGACGGGTGGCAAACACCAGCTCAATAATGTACTTCTCCAGCGTCTCCGAAATCTGTACCTGGTTGATCTGCTGCCGAATACCGAAAATATCTTCCTTGGTCAGTACCGGGTTTACCTCGCCCACGTAGCTCATGTTAGCCATGCGGCGCATCACCTCCAGCTCATCGGCTTTCTTAAGATAGTCCACATACACCTTCATCATGAAACGGTCTACCTGCGCCTCAGGTAGCGGGTAGGTACCCTCCTGCTCCACGGGGTTTTGGGTAGCCAGCACCAGAAAGGGCAAATCGAGCGGGTAGGTGGTTTCTCCAATAGTTACCTGCTTTTCCTGCATGGCTTCCAGTAGGGCGCTCTGCACCTTGGCCGGGGAGCGGTTGATTTCGTCGGCCAGCACTAGGTTAGAGAAAATAGGCCCCTTCTTGACCTCGAATACCGACTGGCCCTGGTTGTAAATCATCGTCCCCACCAAATCGGACGGCAACAAATCGGGGGTGAACTGTACCCGCTGAAAATGCAGGTGCAACACCCTGGACAGCGTACTGATGGTAAGCGTTTTGGCCAGACCAGGTACCCCTTCCAGCAGAATGTGTCCACCGGTAAAGAGGCCAATCAGTAATCGGTTCAGCATGTAGTGCTGACCGACTACCACCTTGCCTACTTCGGCAAACACCTGCTTTATTTTCTGCGGATAATCGGGAGCCAAACCAGACTGAGGAGGCAGCATACAACAGCGAAACAGGTAGAACGAGCTTAAAGGTAGAAAAATGGGGCTATTACCCGTCCCGCTCTCCGGAAGCAGCCTGCCTCCACACTTCCACACGCGTCCGATTAGTCTCAATCGTTTTATGGGTATGGTAAAAATTATATATAATCTATAACTATAGTTATCCAAAATATCTATCTTCAGATACCTGAGTTGTTGATGTTGTGTGTTACCGCCCCTGCCGCCGGCCCCTGCGGGCTCCTGATGTGCTGCCTGCTCTAATGCCCTTTCTTCCCCGCCGCTTTGCGCGGGTTGGATGCTCTTTTGCTTCTTCCACCCTGTTTTTTCCTTCTGCACTATGAAAACAATCTACCTTCTTCTGGGGCTGGTCCTGAGCAGCTTCTTGGCTTCGGCCCAGGTTTCCTGGCAATCTGTTACCCAGTTACAGAGCTCTTCAGGAGAGGTTTCGGCCCGGAGCGTAGCAACGGATGGCTACGGCAGCGTGGTTACCGGCTCATTTACGGGCACCATCCGGTTTGGTGCCTTCACGCTCGTTAGCCGGGGCACCTCCGATTTGTTTGTGGTACGCTATGACCCCAGCGGCCGTGCGTTGTGGGCGGTGCAGTTCGGCCAGAGTCCTAACAACGTGCCGGGCTACTCCCAGGCTAGTGCCAGTGGCAACGATATAGCCCTGGATGCGGCCGGTAACGCATATTTGGTAGGCAGTTTTACCGGCAGCATTACCTATCCTGGCGGGGCGCTGCAAAGTTATGCCAGTGGCTTCCAGGCCGGGTTGGTTGTTAAGCTAAATGGCCGGGGCCAGGTGCAATGGGCTCAGCGCTTTGGCATTCAGCAGTTTGGCTGCTACGGCTACGCCATTGCCACCGATGCCACTGGTACCAGCTACATCACCGGCCAATCAGATTACGGCAACATTGAATTTGGCAATAAGGTGTACGGCCCCAACAGCCGCCGGGTGCTGTACGTGGCCGCTTACCGCACCGGCGGAGAGGTAGCCTGGGCTACGGTATCCGGAAACTTCTCCTCCTACGGCGCCAGTGGCAGTGATGTAGCCCTGGATGGACGAGGTAACTGCTACGTGGGCGGGTTTTTCAACAACGATATGACGCTTGCTGGCGCTGCCCTAACTACCGTTGGTGCCGACTCCTACCTGGCTCGGTTTGCAGCAGCTTCCGGTGCGCTACAGTGGCTAAAACAAGGTGGTGGTACTGGCTCGCCAGCGGCCAATAACAACGTGCGCATTGCCTCGCTAAGCACCGACCGCCAAGGCAATGTGTACGTAGCCGGCGAGTTTTCCGGGGTTACTTCTCTGGGAGGTCAGCCTTTGCTAGGCAACGATGCTTGGCAGCCCGATATTTTCGTGGCCCGCTACGCCTCAACAGGCGCAGTGCAATGGGCCAAAAGCACAGGTACTACCGCCGCCGAGTACAGCACACAACTCACCACCAACGCCGATGGCTTCAGCACCTTGGTTGGCCGGCGCCTGAATGCCAGCTTCGAGTCCAAGCTGCTGCTACACAGCTTTCAACCCACCGGCAGCTTGCACTACTCCGATGTTATTGGCACCAGTGGTAGCTGCAGGAGCTACGGCATTACGCAAGATGCTAACGGGCTGCTATATATAACAGGTACGCTGGGCGGCACAGCCACCTTCGGAGCCACCACCCTGCAAACCGGCACCCGCACCGATGGGTTTGTAGCCCGCTTTAATCTCCGGCAGCCTACCATCAGCACAAATCCTACCTTCGAGGTATTTCCAAATCCGGCGCGAGGCCGCATAATAGCCCGTCTCACCTGGGGCGAGGCCAACATGCGCCTGGCCGGGCGGGCAACGCTCACCAATGCCCTAGGCCGCCAGGTGTCCACTCAAGCAGTACCGGCTAGCCCCGCTGCCCATGCCCAAGCCATTTTCGACTGCTCCAGCCTACCCCTCGGGCTGTACATTTTGCAATTCACCACATCCGATGGTGCTTCCTACAGTCAGAGTGTGGAGGTACAGTAGATAACCACTTTGCTTCACAAGCAATTGCACCTGATTACGCGGGGTATTTAAACAAAGAAAGCCACGCGGTCTGCGTGGCTTTCTTTGTTTAAATACTTGTACCAGAGACGGTGACAGAACCTTACAACCGAAAGACTAGGTAACTAATTACTCATCAGTCGCTTGCGTAATTCGCAGCGACTGTTCGTTTTCAACGGGGGGCGTCAGAGGGGGCGTCTTCTCGCTCTTATCGTGCCCCAGCAGCTCGATTACTTCCCACAACCGTTCCGTCGTTACGTCGGGGGCGCTGGGGATAAAGCTGGACACGCAGCCCCGCACCCGCCACAGCTGCTGGATGTCGCGGGCCTCCAGTGGATAGGGCTTGCGGTGCGGGTTATCGGAATACAGCAGCACCTCCATATCGGGCGAGGTAATCTGCTGGCGGATGCGCTTGAGCATGACACTCTCACTGGTTACCACCACGTACACCTCCCCCGGCTCCAGCAGCCGCCGGTCATCCACGAGGGACGTTACCACCACGTCATGGTGATTGAAGATAGGAATCATGCTGTCCCCCGCCACCTCGAAGGCACGGTACGACCCGTGTTCAAAGCCCGGTATCTTATAGTGGCGCAGGTCGCGCAGATACACCGCCTCATTGTGCTGCAAGGAGTAGCCGGCCTGGGCGTGCACGGGCACCAGCACCGTGGTTTCTTCTCCGTCCTTGTCTACGGTTACCGTCAGTACCTGCAGGCTGCTGCTCTGATGCGGCGCCGTAGTTTTCACGACAGAGGCTTTACCGCCTACTTCCATTGGTCCCCGACCCAGCATCAGCCAATCCGCTGAAACGTTCGGAAAGCAGGTGAAGATGTCAAACAGCGTTTCGAAAGAAGGCTTCACTTCACCGCTGAGCGTTTTGTAGAGCTTGCTTGACTTCCCGTAGCCCAGCTTCACGCTGGCCTCATACGTGGTCAGGTTGTGCTGCTTGAACAGCTCTTTAATACGACTACCTACCTCAGCATCCAGGGTGTTGGGCAGAGAATTATTGCCCTGTGGTTCAACTTGTTGCATTATTAGGCGTGTTTTAGTTTTCTTTTATGCGAAAAGCATAGTAATATGTGTGCCGTTTTGTAGCAGGTACAAAACAAATATACATCCTTTTCGCATAATAACATGAAACAACCGCGTAATAACAGCCAAACTTCCACCCTTCACGAACTGGTCCGGCAGTTAGGAGCAAGGACTACTATTGTGCAGGACACGCTGGAAAAGCTTACGCAGCAAGGCCATAGCTTCACCCGCAGCACTATCCATAGCGTCATCCGGCGGGGTTACGGTACCCCGGCAATTATTAATGCACTACTGGAGACCATTGAGCAGGAGAAAGCCGCGCAGCGCATCATCCAACAACGCATTGCCCAGCTAACCGAGCAGTAGCCATGCAGACCGTCGTCCTCATTCCTGAGCCCGAATGGAAGCAGATTCTGGGGCGTCTGGAGAAACTCGAAACGGCCGAGCAGCACCGGGCCAGCGCAGCAGAAGCTCCTCCGGATGAGGTGCTGCCAACCGAGCAGGCCGCTGCCTACATCGGTCTGTGTGCCGAGGCCCTGCGACGGGCCCGCCGCCTGGGCCGCATTCCCGGTGTACGCCTCAACGACAAGGACTGGGGCTTCCGCCGCTCCGCCCTCGATGCCTACCCGCGCCGCTACCACCGCCCGGCCGCCCCCTGACGCTTAACACCAACAGCCGGCCTGCTCGTTAAATTGGGTATCATTTTACCCTTTACCCTGCTGTCATGCAAGCTGTTATCATGGTTTCCGAGGCCGAGTGGAATGGCCTCCTCAATGAAGTGGCCCGCCTCCGGACGGAGGTGGAAAAACTGACCACCCCGGCTACGCTGCCCGCCCTTCCCGACCGCATCCTCAATGTGCGTGAGGCCGCCCAGTACCTCCGGCTTAAGCCCGAGGGCATCCGCAAGGCCCGCCGTCAGGGTCGCCTGCAAGGGCTGCATATCAATGAAAAGGAGTGGGGTTTCCGGCTTTCCGAGCTCAATCGCTACCTCACCCGCTACAACCGCCGCCCGCTGGACGGCCCATTACCAGACTAACCCTAGCCTATGACCACCCAGCTTGCCCCCATCGTCGGCCCCGACGCACCGGCCACGCCGTCCGTCATCCGCATCCAGAAAGCTAAAGTCAAAAATCAGCAGCTCGCCTGCGAATTCACGGAGCAGCGCACCGAAGAGGCCCCGCCCCGTGCCTTCACGCTCACCGCGCACGAGCTGGTTCACCCCGACCTGCTGCACGCCTTCAGCCGCTTGGTGCCGCACCTGTGTCTGCTGACCGAGCAGCTAACGGAAACTCCCACCTACTGGCCCGAAGATCCGGCCGAAGCGTTGCCCCCGCACTTCGACCAGTTCAGCGTCACCGGCCTGAGCATCGGCCAGGGCGGCAGTGGGGTTACACTCGTTGGTCAGCGCATGCTCAGTGGAGGCAAGTTTCTCAACCTCACCAGCCCTTACGTCACCTACGACGATGAAACCAGCCAGGCCTACGGCTACGCGGGCCTGCTCGAAACGGCTGTCCTCGACTCTTTAACCGAAGTGGAGGCGGCCCTCCGAGGCAAATGCACCGGGCACCGGCAGCTGGCTCTATTTGACTCACCCCTCCAGCTCCACGAATAGCTCCGGATCAGCATGCAACACATCGTCTGTTTTTCCGGCGGCCACAGCTCCGGGCTGGTGGCCCTGGCCGTCGTGCGACGTTTCGGCCCGCAGCAGGCCATCCTGCTCAACCACGACATTCACCCGCACAAGGAGGATGCCGATATCAAGCGGTTCAAGCGCGACATAGCTGCCCACCTGGGTGTGCCCATCACCTATGCCAACCACGGCGGCCTGCCTGCCGGGCAGTTGCCCGACCAGTTCCAGGTCAGCCTGGCGGCCGGCGGCTTCAAGCAGCCCGGCAGCGGTAATGCTTTCTGTACCCATGAGCTGAAGACCAAGCCCTTTCACGCCTACCTGAAACAGTATCATCCGCCCGGCCAGGCCGTCGTTTATTACGGTTTCGACGATGACGAGCAGGAGCGCATCGCCCGCCGGCGCCACATCCTGGGAGCCCTGGGTTACGATACCTGCTTTCCGCTGGCCGAGTGGCCCGACACGTTGGAGTCGACGCGGGAGGTCGGCATTGAGCCTCCGCTCACCTACGCCACCTACAAGCACGGCAACTGCGCCGGCTGTCTCAAAGGTGGCATCCAGCACTGGTACGTCACCTTCTGCCACCGCCCCGACGTCTATGCCGAAGCGGAAGCCGCCGAAGCCACTTTAGGCTACACTATCAACCGCAGCCGGGCCTACAAGCGCGTCACGCCCCTGCCGCTGGCCGAGCTGCGGCCAATCTTCGCCCGCATGCAGGCCGACGGCGTCCCCGATACGGAGCACTATGCCATCGGCAAGTTTTCCTGGGATCTGCGGCGCTATCAGGTAGACGGGGCCGACATCCGCAAGCCGTGCGAGTGTTCTTTCTAACGCCGCCGGCTTGTGAACTACATCCGCCACACCCGCGCCATCCATGAGCAGCTGAGCCGCCAGCCCGCCGCCACGCCCCACCACGTCAGCCTCTACTGGGCCCTGTTCTTCCAGTGGAACGCCAGCCACTTCTCCCCCGGCATCGACCTCCACCACCAGACCAGTATGCAGGCCGCCCACATCGGCAACGCACGCACCTACCGGGCAGCCCTGCGCGACCTGGAAGCCTGGGGCCTGCTCACCTACCAGCCCAGCACCTCCCGGCACCAGCCCAGCCGCTGTTTTCTGACCGACGCATCGGGGGCAGAAGTGCCCGAGGTAAACCACTCTACTACGGGCGAAACTGCCCCCGATAAATCACCTGCTACCACGGGCAAAAATGCTCCCGATACCACCCGGTTATCAGGGGCAAAAGTGGCCCCGGTAAAAGGCTCATCAGGAGCAGAAGTGCCCCCGGTACTCCTTATAGGGAATAAAACAGAGGGTAGTAGTAAACATTTACATCAAAACGGCAGCGGCGGCCCGAAAAAAAAAGAGGGGCAGGTTTGGCCGGACGAAGAGCTTTCAGATGGACACTCTACATCTGATCTGATAAGTCCAACCAACGGCACAGGCAAGGACCCCAAGACGCCGCGAATAAAGTGGGGCGTTGCGCCAAAAAAGGAGAAGGCGGGCTCCAGCCCCGCACGACGTCCAGAGGTACCCTTTGCGGAATCTGAGTTGGCCAGCTACGAAGACTTCGCCACTGCTTTTGCCGGCACCGACTACGCACTGGCTGACCTACGCTACTACCACGCCCGCATCAGCGCTTGGCGGCAGAAGGGCCACCCGCCCCGCCGCCGCGACTGGCATGCCACCGCCATCCAATTCTTCCTCAACGATGCTCACGATAACCGCCTCAAACTGGCCCCCGGCGTCAGTGCCTACCAACCCGGCGCTGCGTCCCCCGACGCCGGAACACTCTTTGCTCGCACTGGCTACCGCTCCAAGTACGATTCGTGAGCTGGCCGGCACGTCCAATCCCGAAGCCCGCGCCCTGCTGGCCGAGCTGTCGGTAGGCCTCACGCCCCTCCAGGCTGCGCAAGCCCCCAAGCTGTTTCAGCTTCGCCGCCAGCTAGGAGAGGCCGTACTGATCAAGCTGCTGGTCATCATCCTGCGGGCATTTCTGGACTCGCTGCGGGTGCCCGACAAGCCCGAGGCGGCCGACATCCTGGAGCTGGCCGATACCCTCGCCCATACCTACACCCACGACAGCCTCAAGGACATCATCCTGGCCCTGAAGGAAGCCCGCACCCGGGGCAGCAAGTTCTATCAGTCCCTCGACCCGTCCCGCATCTACGCGCTGCTACAGGAGTATTTCAACCGCAAAGCCGAACGCCTCGAACAGCTGCACCTCGACCAGAAGGCCCAGCAGGCCAGCAACCAGCAGCAGGAACTGACCCAACTGCAGCAGGCCGCCCCCCAGCTTACCCAGGGCCTGGCCCGCCGCATCCCCGACGACCACCCCAACGCCGATCATATCCGCCAGCGTCTCACCATCATCCGCCAGAAAGAAAAGCGCGGCTTACTCACGCCCGAACAGGCCGAGCAGTTGCGCGCCGAAACCACCGCCGCCACCCACCGCAACCCACGCCCTGACTGGCAGCCTTCAGAGGTTGCTCAACAAGCCATTGGACGCCGGCAGAATGCTTCCATTTCTCATTTTGCTAAGCTTCATGGTATTAATCCAGCACACTTAAGTGTGCGTTCAGACTACAAAGACAAGCCAACAGAACCTTAGTCCTGTTAACTTTACATTCCTTGCGATGAGCACTATGACGGAAGTACAATTACAGGATTACTTAGCCACAACTTATCCGCGTGAGAACGAGCGCCACGAGTGGAAGGAGTATGCCAGTCTGAAGCACAACTTTGGTGGTCATGCCGGCGAAGACCTTATTTCCTATGTAGCTGCCTTCTCTAACCTGGAAGGTGGCACGCTCATCATTGGTATCCGTGACCAAGGTCATGTCATCACCGGCTTGCAGGACCCCGCTGGCCATACCGCCGAAAATCTGCCTGAACGCTTAGCTAATAAGTGTCCCAATCTACCTACCGAAGGACTGCGCGTAGAGGAGTTTATTACCAGCGACTCTGGCAAACGTGTGTGGGTGGTGCATATTCCCAAACACCGACCCCGCAGGCCGGTCATAGCGCACGGCAGCAAATGGCAGCGCCTGGGCGATAGTCTGATTGCCCTTACCGCGGAACGTGAGGAGGCTATTCTACGCGAGCCTCTGCAGCAGCCTGAAGACTGGAGCCGAAGCATCTGCCCTGAGGCGTCCTTAGATGACTTGGATCCGGCTGCCTTGATGATAGCCCGAAACAACTACAAGATTAAGCACCCCAAGCTTGCCGCCGAGGTAGATGAATGGGACAACGCTACGTTTCTTAACAAAGCCAAAGTCTGTATAAACGGTCAGATTACCCGGGCAGCTTTGCTGCTGTTGGGTCGCGAAGAGGCAGTGCATCATCTGCACCTTTCCCCACGCATCACCTGGATCCTCAAAAACGAACGCGGCGAAGAGTTGGATTATCGTCACTTCAATCCTCCTTTTCTACCTGCTGTCGACGATCTGTATCTGCTCATTCGCAACCTGCGCTACCGCTACATTAAGGATGAGACCCTGTTTCCGGAAGAAGCTGAAATGTACGACCGGTTCGTAGTACGTGAGGCCTTGCACAATTGCATCGCTCACCAGCAGTATCAAGGCAATACTGGGCGTATTTCGGTTGTGGAAATGCCCGATCAACTAGTTTTTCTCAATGCTGGTCCGTTCCTGCCAGGTAGTGTCGAGAATGTTATCCAGCGTGATGCACCAGAACCCGACGGCCAGAATCCGTTTCTAGCTGAAGCCATGGTCAATCTGAATATGATTGACACCATCGGCAGTGGCATCAAGCGAATGTTTCGCCTGCAGCGGGAAAAGTATTTCCCGCTACCCGACTACGAAATAGGCAATAACTTGGTGAAAGTTACCATTATCGGCCGTGTTCTGGATATGGCTTACGCCCGCGTGCTGGCCCGTCACCCTGACCTGACCCTGTCAGAAATAATGTTGCTCGACAAAGTACAAAAACATAAGCCACTGACTACTGGCGAGGTAGAGCACCTGCGCAAGCGCCGCCTAGTGGAAGGTCGTAAGGACAGCCTATATATCTCCAGCGGCGTAGCGGCTAAAACCAGCCAGAACGTCACCTACCTTAAAAATAAAGGCCTTGGCAATGCTCATTACGAAGGGCTTATCGTAACCCTTGTCGACTCCTGCCAGGGAGTTTCCCGGCACGATATCAACGAGTTACTATGGGATCAGCTGCCACTACAGCTCTCCGAGGAAGCCAAAACCAAAAAGATAGACCAGTTCATCAATAAGTTGCGCCGTCAAGACCGCATACACAATGTGGGCAGTCGTACGCAATCATGTTGGGTGAGCGGTAAAGCGGTGTCAGCAGCCCTTGGTCCCCTTCCCCAAAAAGCAGGGCGCCTAATTGAAGGAGAACAGGAATCACAGGGCATCTAGCTCTTTCATCGTGTTTCGTCAACAACGGAATGACGAAAGAATGACGATAGATTGATGAAAGCCCTTTCGATAAAATATCCCCCAATAGCCCAATAAGCTACTTTTTGTGACGAAACGTGACGAAACGTGACGAAACGTGACGAAACAAATACGTCTTGAGCTGACAGCCTGTTTCCGGGTGCCAGATTGCTGAGCCCTGACAGGGAAGCACGACTCAATACATTTCCACTACCGGCCCCAGCCTCATGCGCATCCTCGTCATCCCCGACCTGCACGGCCGCGCCAACTGGCAGCAGCCAGTAACGGACTTTCTGACGGCCGCCGTTCCAACTGACCGGGTAATCTTCCTCGGCGACTACCTCGACAGCTTCACCGTCGCCGACCAGCCCATGCTCGATAACTTCATCGACGTGCTGCTGCTGCGCGAACGGGAACCCGAACGGGTTATTCTGCTGCTGGGTAATCACTGCTTCCCCTACCTGTTTTACCCCACTTTTCAGTGCTCCGGCTTTCGCCCCCAGTTGGCCCCGGCTCTGCATAACCTGTTCAAAACGCACCGTCCCCTGTTTCAGGTGGCCTGGCAAGGTGGGCCCTACCTGTTCACCCACGCCGGTGTCTCCGAAATGTGGCTGGAGGTCAACCGGCTGGCCATCCGCTTTTTGATTGGCAATCATGCCCGCCCCGATAACCTGGCCGATACGCTCAACCAGTTGCTCACGTCGGAGCAGGGCCGGCATCTGCTCTGGCAGGTATCCGGCTACAACGGCGGGCGTGACCGGGTTGACGGTCCCCTGTGGGTGCGTCCGGTGCACCTGAGCCGGGGCCTGCTGCCCGGCCTGATCCAGGTGGTGGGCCACACGCCCCAGCCGCACATCTATTCCGACATCAACGAAGCCACCCAGACCGGTTTCATCGTTGCCGACTGCCACGACCGTAGCCCCGACGAGTTCCTGACCCTGCAGCTCCCGCAGTAACCTGCCGGCCAGAGTCATTGGTCATCCTACCAAGCGTAGGCTTCCCGTTGCGCCACCAGATTCTCCACCTGCGGCCACCACTTCCGTACTTTCGGCAACTGCAGCTGCTTGCCATTAAACTGCTGCACGCCGTACGCATGCCCGCCCAGCTCCCCGAAGCCTTCCGTGATGCGCACCCGGTAGTCGGTGTCAATCCAGAACAGATGCCGGTCAAACGCACGGTGCAGGTTCGGGCACAGCGCCAGCCCATTGCCAATGGTGTCGTCGTGGCTAACTGACCAGGGTACGATGTGGCAGGCATCCAGTAGGGGCGCCGCCCCGGTCGTACTCAGCAGCTGCAGACCCGACACGGCACAGGTCGAGCTGTACGCCCGCAGCACCTCCCGCCCGAATACCGCACTGCGCACCAGTACTTCCGTCTCGTCGGTCACGTCCACCTCCCGCCGGTATCTAGCCGCCGGTTCTTCCAGCATCTGCCGGCCCAATTCGTCCAGCTTTTCCTGCCCGGCCTGCGGCCGGAAGTACTGCCGCGTCAGGGGGAAATAGCGCGCCAGCAGCGCCTCACGCATTTCTTCCCGTGCCAGCGGCTGCAGCACCAGCTCCCACAACGGCGCATCCAGGTAGGCATAGGCCGTGACATCCCGCAAGTGCCCGAAGCTGCGCACTGACCGCGCCGAGGTCAGCACCAACTCCCGCCCCGGCCGGCTCTGCAGGTGCCAGAAGCCACTGCTTTGCAAGTGGAAGAAGGGCATATGAAACGGGCAGGCCGAGTACTCCGGCCCTGGGCTCAACAGCCGGCAGTACGCCTTAAAGGCAGCAATCAACTCAGGCGTAATCCGGATTTGATTGTCGCTGATGCTACCTTCTTCTATGCCTTCCAGCACCGCCAGCAGCAGCGCCGGCTTGTAGGGCGCCTCCAGCTTCATTCCCCCGATGGTGGAGGAAGCCAGCTTCAGCCGGGTCAGCTTAGCCGTATAGCGCGTCAGATCAGTCACGGGTAGATAGTTGGTTTGCCTTAAAAGTAAGGACGTCGGCCGCAATGCTTGGTGCTTATCACAGTGAATAGTGCCCTCAAATCATACCCAGAAAATATTCGGTTTCATCTGCAGGCCTTCATGACTAGGAAGGGCAGTCTCCTGCCTTCAACAACTTCTAAATGTGGAAGGAGATACGTCATACAGTTATTGCTATTTAATTTAGTCTAATTTATTGCGTGTCTATTTCGACCCTTAAATCACCCTCCTTATGTGCATTATTCGCATAAAAACGCGTTTTCTAAAGCCGATTATATCATGCATTTGACTTTATATCCATTCACTTGTGCCATTGTTATGCGAACAAACTACTAACTATTTTAGTATAATTGCTGTGCTTAATACATTGCCCACTCCTTATGACGTCCATCGAACTTATCGAAGTCGGTGACCCCACCACCACGGTGTGGCTACCCTTGTTCGCCACCCTGGTGCCCGCCGGCTTCCCGTCGCCTGCCTCCGATGAGTTGGAGGAGTTGTTCGACCTCAACCGCATCCTGTTCCGTCACCCCGAAGCTACCTACCTCATCCGGGTAGCCGGCGAGAGTATGAAGAATGCGGAAATCCACACCGGCGACCTGTTGGCCGTCGACAAGCACCTGGAAGCCGACCATAACCATATCGTGGTGGCCGTGGTGGATGGGGACTGCACCGTGAAGCGCCTAGTCCGTCGCGGCACCAGTTGGTGGCTACAGGCCGAAAACCCCGACTACCAGGACTACGAAATCACCGAGCCGGAGAATCTACGCATTTGGGGCGTGGTTACCCATGTAGTCCACGAGCTGATACCCGGCAAGCTCACGGCGCTTCTGCGCAGCCGCGACTAGAAGGACCAGAACAGAACGTCATGCTGAGCGAAGTGCAACGAAGCCGAAGCATCTCTACCGCTTCGTTGCGCCTGACAACCGGCAGCTAACAACTTATTATGTACGGCTTAGTCGACGGCAATAACTTCTACGTCAGCTGTGAGCGGGTTTTTCAGCCCCGGCTCGAAGGCCGCCCCGTGGTGGTGCTCAGTAACAATGACGGGGCGGTAGTGAGCCGGTCGGCCGAGGCCAAGCAGCTCGGCATTCCCATGGGGGCACCCTTCTTCAAAGTGCGCGAGTTGCTGCGCCAGCACCAGGGCCACGCCCTCAGCTCCAACTACGTCCTCTACGGCGACATGAGCCGCCGCGTCATGGCCCGCCTGGCTGCCCACGTACCCGCCGTGGAAGTGTACAGCATCGATGAGGCGTTTCTCGACCTGCACGGTCTCACCACCTACTGCGGCACCCTCGACGCCCGCGTCCACTCCATCCGCCGCGACGTGCTGGCCTGCACGGGTATTCCCACCTGCGTGGGCGTGGCGCCCACCAAAACGCTGGCCAAGGTGGCCAACCGCCTGGCCAAGAAACACCCCGAACTCGGCGGCATCCTGCGCCTTGATACACCCAGCCGCCGCGAGCGGGCGCTGCGCGCCCTACCCGTAGCTGACGTCTGGGGTATCGGCTACCAGTACGCCGGCAAGCTCGCCACCCATGGCATCCGCACGGCTTGGGAGCTGAGCCAGGTATCTGAGGCTTGGGCCCGCAAGCACCTTGGGGGAGTGGTGGGCTGGCGGCTGGTGCAGGAGTTGCTGGGTCAGCCCTGCCACGGGCTGCTGCCTTCCGAAGACGGCACCCTCGCCCGCCAAAGCATCAGCTGCTCCCGCTCCTTCGGCCAGCGGCTGGCCACCTTCGAAGACCTGTGGGGTGCCGTTGCCACCTACCTCAGCCGCGCCGCCGAAAAGCTGCGTGCCCAAGGCGACCAGGCCCACATCCTCACCGTGTATATCAGTCAGGACCGCTACGATACCCGCGTGCAGCCGCCCTATACCCGCTCTGCTACGGTCACGCTGCCCAGCGGCCCCACCAGCAATACTCTCCAGCTGCTGGCCTATGCTCACCGCCTGCTGGAAAAGCTCTACGAGCCCGGCCGCCTCTACGCGAAAGCCGGCGTGGTGCTTGATGGGCTGGAGCCCCCCGGCCGTGGCCAGCAGTTGAGTTTGTTTGCCCCGGCTGCCGAAGCCCTGGTGCCCGCTCCCGACACCGGCCGCACCCAGCAGCTCATGCACACCCTCGACACGCTCAACCGCCGCTTCGGCCGCGGCACCGTGCGCCCAGCCGCCACCGTAGTAGCAACTGGCCAAGCCGCCCCCTGGCAGGGTAAAGCGCAGCACAAAAGCCAGGCCTTTACTACCCGGCTGGAGGACTTGATGCTTATTGATTAACTCAGCTCGCCTATTTGTTGCGCGCGTACAGCTCCCGCAGCTTTTCCTGCAGCTCAAATCTGGAAAGCTCAGTAAGGTCTTTGAATGTGATTCTCCCTTCGAAGTACGCCCGTTCCCGCAAATGCTCCACGTAGGCGTTATAGTAGCCCGCCTGCAGTGAGATATGAATCACCAGTCGATCCATTTCCAGCGCGTGCGTTATTCCATCCACGTAGTAGCTGTACTCCCCGGTTTGGGCCCCGACTAAAGGCAGCTCCACTTGCTCATATAGCCGCGGGGTCACCGGTAGCCGGCACTGCACCTCCACAGTTTTGCGCTTGCCGTGCAGGTATAGATGGTGCACCACTTCCTGTACCTGCAGCACGTCCGGCTCCGTGGCCAGCAGCCCGATCAGATCCGCATAGCAGGCTTCCAGCCACCACCGGAAGAGGGCAGGCTTCAGTCCCAGCTTCTCCTGCAGCTCCTTGGCCATCGGTGTCTGCTCGCTACCTACCCACGGCAGCAGCTCCGTCACCAGCGGCGCATACGCCTTGCCTTCCTGGGCCAGCAGCCGCTGCAGCGCCGCCCGGCTTTTGGTCAGATTGTACAGCATCTACGAAGACTTGACAAGGGGTTCCGGCAGGATAATCTTCTTCTTTCTGGGCATAGCGGACGGGTCGAGTGGCTAGGTGGTTCAAGCGTACAGAAGTTATGCGGATTTGCGTATTCCGATGGCATCAGTCCTTACCTTTCTACTATGAAAGCTCTCCGTCTGCCCGTTGCCCTCTGTGCCCTCAGTTTCGTGGCAGCCTGCTCCACCACCAAAGACCCGGCTCCGGCGCAGCCGAACACTCCAACTACTCCCACCACACCTGCGCAGCCGCTTCCCGATCACCTGACACTGGGCAACCCCAGCGGCGCTACTGCGGATGCAGCCCAGCCCACCAATTACCTGCTCAGCAAGCCGCAGTATGCCCTGAGCTACCACCGGGACCGGGGCATCCCCAACTGGGTCAGCTGGCACCTCGACGCTACCTGGCGCGGCTCCGCCGCTCGCCAGGATGATTTTCGCGCCGACAATACCCTGCCCGCCGGCTGGTACCAGGTGCAGGCCACCAGCTACTCCGGCTCCGGTTTTGACCGCGGCCATATGTGCCCCAGCGCCGACCGCACGAACACCATCGCCGACAATTCGGCCACGTTCTTCATGACCAATATGGTACCCCAGGCCCCCCGCAACAACCAGCAGACCTGGGCTAACCTGGAAGATTACACCCGCTCGTTCCTGACCACCGGCAACGAGGTGTACATCATCTGTGGCAGCTACGGCCGCGGCGGCACCGGTTCCAACGGCGGCATCACCCAAACCCTCGATAACGGCCGTGTCACCGTTCCCAACCGCCTTTGGAAGGTAGTAGTCATCCTGCCCACCGGCACCGATGATGCCACCCGCGTCACCACCAGCACCCGCATAATTGCCATCGACACCCCTAACGACAACTCCATCAACACCAACTGGGGCCAGTACCGCGTCAGCGTCGACGCCATCGAAACCGCCACCGGTCTTGATCTGCTGTCTGCCATTCCCAGCGCCGTGCAGCAGGTGGTGGAGGCGCAGGTGGATAATGGGCCTACCAACTAGGCCATCCGGTAAGAGCAGCTTCGCTTCCGAGAAAATGGTCGTCAGGTAAGCTCTGTTTCCTTCACCGGCCAATCGAGTACCCGCGGCTGGGCGCCGACCCGCGAGTTGATAACGATGCTCACGCTATCCGCCAACCGGCCATGCCCCGGCTCCAGCACATGGTCCCGGTTAAGAATCTGCAGGGCTTTCCGGAAGAACTGCTCCAGCGCCTCCATGTTCTTTTTGTAGTCAACGTCAGTCTCCGCCACGGCATTGAGCAGCGCCAGCTCCAGCACCATGCTGTCAAACCAGCCAACCGGGCACTGGTAGCCGATAGCCCAGCGGATGCTGGTATCCTTCACCAGCTTCACCAGATCCTGCGGGTCTTTGCACACCTCACACGAGCTGATAATAACGCCCTCCAGCCGGTCAGTACGCTCCTGAATAGCCGTTCGCAGATCCGCAAACCGGACATTGTTGAGCATCCGGCCGCTGCCATGCGACCCCACGTACAGCACCTGACGCGGCTCCTTGGTAAGACGCAGGTCATAGTCCAGCGCACTCCGCAACCCGTTCAGGTCGTGAAAAGTGGAATGATACACGGCCAGATTATCATGGATACGCTCCAGCCCCTCAAAAAAGGGCTGCACTGACAGTCGGCGGGTACCTTTTCTGGGCTCATCCCAGGGATTCTCCAGTATGAGGAGGGCAATTTCTGCAGTCATTTCTATAGAAAGTGTGCGGTTAATCCAGCTCCCTACCCACGCAGAAAAGCAACTACCAGCCCGGCCAGCGCGGCCAGCGCGGCCAGCAGCGTAACCAGCCCCACCATTTGCTGCCGTTTCAGCAACCCCTGCTGCGCCACCACGGTCTGCTGCAGCTCGTCCACCTTCCGGCGGAGCTCCTGGTCCGGGGCTAGGGGTAGCGGAGCTTTCGGTTTAATCAGCGGAGCAAGAGCTTGCTGCAACTGGTCCTGATACTCCACCGGCAGCTTGCGTTGCTGTGCGGTTACTTCCGTGAGCTGCCGGCCCGTCGTCTTCATTAAATTCTGCAACTCGTCCAGCTTCTGGTACAGCCGCTGGTCCGGGGAGGTAGTAACTGCTACTGGTGCCTGAGGTTTGAGTAAAGGTTGCAGCAGTTGCAGCAACTGGCTTTGCCACTCCGCCGGCAGCTTTTTCTGTTGCGCAACTTGCTCTGTGAACTGTTGGCCCACTGTCTGCACGGCCCCCTGCAACTCCTCCAGCTGGCGGCTCTGTGCCTGTCGGCCTACTGCCAGCGTCTCTAGCTGCGAGAAGGCCTTACTCTGCTGCTCGCGAATGGCCTGAGTGTGCTGCAATAGCTGCCCCAGTGTATGGCCATATTGGTGCGTTTCCCGCACCTCCTGCACGGTTTGCTGCAGCAGTGTTTCCAGCTCCTGCGACAGGTGATGCGCCACACCCTGCGTGAGCTGCTGCTCCACCTTCGCCAGCATCTGCGACAGCTGCCCCTGGTGCTCTTCCACTTTGGCCAGTGCACGCTGGTGCTGCTCCTCGTTTGCCTGGATATTATGTGGCTCTGCCTGGCTTGCGGTCAACTGCTCCACGGCCTGCCGCAGCAGCTGCTGTTGGGCAGTTACCGCTTGCACAAGGTCTGCTACCTGTGTGGCCATGTCGGCCGCCGGCGGCTGCGGCAGCCGGTCCACGTAGTCCGACAGCTGCCGGCTCAGTTGGTCCTGCCGTTCCACCACCTGCTCCGCGGCGGTAATGGCCTGCGTGGCGGCCGACTCCGACAAGCTCAGATGGCTCACGGCCGACTTGAGCCGGCGCAGCTCCTGCTCCAGCTCCTCGAATACGGTTTCGGTAGGGGTGGTCGTAAATTGTTCCTGTGACATGAAGAATAGAATTGACGGTTAAGCGGGGTAGCCCGCCAGAAACCGGGCATTAAGATGGCGCATCTGTCGAAGCATATTATGGGCTTCGGCCTGCCGGCCGCCGCGGGGAGAGGTGGCCGGATCTGGCTTCGGTCTGGGAGGAATTTTCTCGTCGTTTACCTCCAGTTCCAGCGGCAAAAAGTCACTCTCCGGGTTGTAGGGATGCTGCCGGTTGGGTCCGGCTTCAATGGCGGCATCCAGTCGTTTCTGCCACCGCGCAAATGCCTGGTCAAGGCCACGCTGCCCCCGAATGTTGCGCACGTAGCCCAGATGACACCGCAGTCGGTGCGGTGCCCGCCCGGGCGCCAACAGGGCCGAGCGGATACCCTGCACGCCCTGCAGCAGATCGTGCAGGCGTTCCAGCGCCTGCCGCAGGTGCTGCAGCGGGGCCCGAAATACGTAGGTGGCCCGATTGGCGTGCGCGAACTGCGGGGCCCACACAAACAGTACTTCCTCCTGCATCGGAACAGTATACAGCACCGTCTGCCAAGGAAGTACCTGCTGATCCGGCACTGTTTCGTCGTCGTTGTCGAGCGAAGCACCCGGCAATAGCCTGGGTTGTCTGCTCATTCTTTCGGTCAGCACTACTGGTGCCACCGGCGCATCCTCCGCCAGCTCCAGCAGGTAGGCGCTCAGCTTATCGTGAAGTGCCATATCCTCCCAGTAGCTCGCCGGGTTGTCTGTGGTGCCATGCTTATCCCGGTCCCGCTGATACACTATCCAGGGTCGGCGCTTACCGTCCACCGGATGCTGGGTCAGTGCAGCTTCCAGCCCCTGAATCTTTATCAGCTCCAGCGTCTGATCATCCACGTAAGCCAGTACCGGGCAACCAGACCAGGGGTCCTGCAGAAACTTGCCGTTCCAGCTGTCCTCCGCGCCCGGATAGGCGCACGGTCGGGTATGCTTCTTGTCAGCCAGCTCCACCTCCAGCAGGCCTTCCCCAGGGCAGTAGCAGTGGGCCAAGCATACCCGATACACGCTCACTCCATCCTGCTGGCGCATCAGCCACCGGCGGCGCAGGTGCAAGGCTCCTTTTACGTCCGATTCCGCCTTTCCGGCGCGCTGCAGGTAAGGGAGTCCTAGCTCCAGAAACTGCTTCTGCTCCGCCGTCCGCAGCCGGCTGTAGCCGCGCCGGAATGTGTAATAGTTGAACGTGCGCTCCTGGCTCTCCGCCGGCAGCGTCATCCACAGCCGCACTTTCACCACGCCCTCGCATCGGCTCAGCAGGCCGTCCTCCAGCTCCCCCCAGGCCGGCAACTCCACCACGGCCAGCGCGTGGTAGTCGCGCAGCAGGATCCACATCTGGCCGGCCAGTTGCTGATCCTCTTCCTGCCAGTACTGCTCGGCCAGCCATTCCTCAATTTCCTCCGCCCCCGGAGCCAGCCAGGCAATCAGGTGAATGTCTGTACCAAGGGAGCTGAGTCGCAGGACAGCTTGCATGCGCTCCACCACCGTCCACCATCCACCTTCTCCCGGGGCTTCGGTTGGATAGCCATAGAGCCAGAGATTCGCCCTCTGGTAAGCAGTCAGCTCCGCGTCCAGATAAGAATCTACTGCCCGCAGCAGTGCGGGATGATGAGCCGCCGTCGGCAGCCAGCCCTTTACTGCCGGAAACTGCTGCTCAAAAAGACTGGCCTGCAGGTTACCCAGCCCTTGCCACGCTCGTACCACGGCTTCCGGGAGATCGTATGCTTTGGCAACACCTCCGGCGATGGACTCATTCATGTGCCGCACCACAAACTCCACCAGCTCTGCCTGCTCCACGTCCGGCCGATTTCCCGCCAGTCCGGCAGCCCACCATTGCAGCTGCCCCGGCGCATCCAAATGCGGCAGTACTCGTTCGCGTACCAACGTCCGGAGGCGGACGCGCCCCTGATATTCCACGTCGGCGTGCCGGGAGTTAGCCCAGGCGGCGTTAGGCGGCTGACACTGCTGCAGCATACTCCGCAGCCAGGGCAGAATCAAGGCCGGCTCCTGCCCCAGTCTTGCCGTAACGGCCTCCGCAAACTTAAGCAGATAGGGTACCCGCGAGTTGGGATATTGCCCCTTGAGAATCCGTTGCTCACAGAGCAGATCCGCTACCACAGTCAACAACGGTCTTGTGGCCGTCGGCAGATAAGCCAAGAGCTCGGTCAACCGTACTCGGGTTGCCTTCTCTGCTATTGCCCGCCATGCCGGATGCTCTTCCGTTGCCAAGGCCCGGGCAATAACCTCCCAACCCGGAGAAGCTGCCTGTAGTCCATCCAGCCACCACTGCAGTTGCTGCTCATCCGGGAAGCCGGCCAGTAGCTCATTGCGTACATTCACCGCTCCAGGTTCATAACTGCTGCGGCTGCTCAATACCGTCAGCAGGACCTGGGCCTGCTCCTTCTTTCGCTCAGCGGTAAACAGCACCGTTGTCACGTACTGCAGCAGTAGCTCCACCGGGTACCGTTGAAACAACTGGGGCCAGCCCGCTTCGGGCGTAGTCTGCACCATGGCACCGAACTGCTCCACGGGCGGCGGCGGCAGCAGGTGCCGCTGCCAGTAGTCGTAGTATTGCCCCGAATCCAGCTCCTGCACCAGCAGACTGACCAGCCGGTTGTACCGGTACTTCATTGAGGGCTCCGATGGGGCATACTGCCGGGCTATTTCCAGACCCAGCTCCACCATCGCCGACGGTCCGTTGGGCCGGACTGCCAGGAACTGATCCAGCAATTCCGGCAGGGTGCCGGTCGTGGCGCGCGTAAGTATCGCCCGGGCCTGGTCCACCGTGGCTGCCGCCAGTGCTGCCTGCAACACGCCGACACCGGGTTGTTGCCTGCCTCCTAAGAGCCAGAAGTCTACCTGCGCAGCGGCCGGCCAGTGCGCCTCGGTCAGGGCCAGCACCCGTTGCAGCAGCTCTGCCAGCTGTGGCTGCCCTACCCAGACCTTCTGCGCCTGATGCACCCAGGCTACCGGCTGAGTCCGCCTCACCCAGGCCAGCAAAGGTTCTTCCAGCAGGTTGAGCGCCTCTGCGCTCAGCTTCCGCCACCCCGCTTCCGGATTTTCTCCAGCCGCACTATCAAAGAAATGCGTCAGCAGGATGTCACCTGCGGGCTCGGGCAGCAGATCCGCCAGCCACCACTCCAGCCACGCTGCCCCCGGCAGATCGGTCACGGTCTGCTGCAGGGTCAGCATGGCCTCCTTGGCCCAGGCTATCGGCAGCCCGCTGGTTGGTTGCGGAGTTTCCCAGTAAGGGCGTGGTGCCGGCGGAATGGTGGCCTTCTGCAGAACCTGCAGCACCGCCTTGATGGCTTGGGCCCGCTCCCCCAGCCACGGCCCCTGGCGGCCGGACTGCGCGAGTGCCGGAAGAGCATCCGGCCGCTCCGCCAGCCGTTGCAGCACGGCCTGTACTGTAGCCGAAACCTGGGTCAGTAGCTGCGCGGCAATGAACTCCGTTGGCAGCCAGAACAACTTGTTTTGCTCCCAGGCCGCGTACAGCTCGGCATCGTTCACTTGACCCATCAGGCATTCGCGCACCCACGTTTCCCGGGTTGCCGCGTCCGCCAGCGGCACCAGGCTGCCCAGTGCCGGGAGCCGGCCCGCCACCGGAATGGCGAGAAGCATCTCCCGGCCAACCTGCCGGAGGCAATTATTCCGCCGACAGGTGCGCACCAGGCGGTGCAGCGGTTCCTGCATCCTGGTATCCGTCAATGCCAGGTGCAGCCGTCGGCCCAGCTCGGTCACCAGCATGCTCTGGTCCGGCGTCAATACCAGCCCTTCTTCCCACCAGTAAAAGCGCGCCAGCTCCGGCAAAGGCAGCTGACTCAGGGCTGCGGGTTGCAGCAGCGGCTCCGTCTTCATCAGCTCCGGTGCTGCCTTCAGCCACTGGGCCACCAACCGGTAGTCCGCCAGGGGCGAGGTGGGGGCCAGCCGGGCCAGCCGCGCCAGCACGCTCTGCTTCAGTAGCACCGCCGGCAACCGGCGCGCCGCCGGGCCCAGTATCGTCAGGTCAGTTGCCTGCTCCAGCAGGTTCAACAGCGTAGTATCCTCCAGGTAGTGGGCGTAGCCATCCTGCACCAGACGCTGACCGGTCTCCACCGAAGTGGCTGCCCGGAACGTCCCGGGCTCCATCGACCATGCATCCCATTGCTGCAGTAGTCCTTTCAGGTGCTCATACTGCTCGTCGCTGCTCACTTCGCCCACCGCCTCCAGTTGCTCAAGCAGTTCGGCTTTACCCGTCTTAACTGCCTGCTCATCCGCCAGCAGGGCCGCCGCCAGCGCTTTTTGCTGCTCGCTCCCCGGAGCCACCACGGTGATGTCTGTGGCCGTGGCCAGCGCGTTATCGGTCACCGTGTAGCGCACCAACAGTACACTGCCCGGTCTCACGTTGTGTTGGGTTCGCAGCAGCGTGCTCACCTCAATGCCCGGCGCAAAACGACTCACGGCCACCCCCCACCCCACGTAGCGCGCCGGCACCAGCCGCGGTGGCTGGTGCGCCTTCAGGTGGCCAGGGGGCAGCTGCCGGACGGAGCGCGCCACTGAATGTTGGCCATCCTGCAGCTTCACTACTACCGCTTCCTTGCCCTTCGGTCGCCACGTACCGGGCGACTTGATCTGTTTGGCGGTGAAGGAACACTGGATGCCGGTTTCACTCCGGATAACACCCCGTTCTCCATCGTAGCTGATGATAATCCCGGTAAGCATTAACGCAATTGGATAAAAGGTAAAAACACCTGCCTGTATATGGTAAATATCTAATATATAGCCACCTGGCAGCAATGCGTCAGCCAATCTACCGCATTGCACAACACAGTACAAATTCACTATCCTCCCGCTTACCCCACTGTTCAGCCGCAACCCGCAGGCAGTCAGCCACTAGCTGCCTGCCGGGCCTGAAAACTACCCGGTTTACCCACCCACTGTCTTGTCCGGCAGGACCCGATCTGCTACCTTACTACCCCTTTTTCGCTATGCTTCCCTATGTCCGTCGAATCCTCTGCTACCCCACCCGCCGATAACCCCATTCTCAACAACCCCTACGACGAGCCCCGCAAGGCCTACCAGATGGCGCCCGACGGCAGCCTCGACTACAGCGTCATCAAAACCGGCCGCCGCCCCTACACCCCCGACGCTCAGGTTCTGCCCAAGAAAGTCGGCAAGCAGAAGGAGCTCTACGACGTCGCCGATCTGCCCGCCGCCCAGGACCACCTCATCAACCGCCTCCGCAAGGAGGTCGGCCAGTGGCGCCACGATGGCTACCCCAACACCACCCGCGTCACCAAAGAGCTGCTTCTGTTCTGGTTCGAGAACAAGGAGCGCCTCGTCACCCAGCGCCTGTTCTTCGCCCAGCGCGAGGCCCTCGAAACGGCCGTCTGGCTCAACGAAGTAGCCCCCGCCCGCGCCGAGAACCGCGGCACCAGCATCCTGGCCGAGCTGGCCACCGCCTGGCAGGTCAGCGACGATGCCGACTTCAACCTGCCCCGCCTGGCGTTCAAGATGGCCACCGGCACCGGCAAGACGGTTGTCATGGCCATGCTCACGCTCTACCACTACTTCAACCGCCAGGAGTACCGCCAGGACACCCGCTTCGCCGACTACTTCCTCTTCGTCACCCCCGGCGTCACCATCCGCGACCGGCTCGGGGTGCTCTACGTCGATACTCAGGCCCAGACGGCCACCGACGCCAAGGACTACTACCGCCAGCGCGGCCTCGTACCGCCCCACCTGCACCAGCGCCTCGCCGGCCTCAACGCCCGCCTCGTCCTCACCAACTACCACGCCTTCGAGCCCAAGCAGCTCCAGGGCAACAAGCGCAGCCCCTTCGACGGCAAGAAGGACCCCATCACCGGCCTCAAGGTCGAAGCCAAGGAAGACTTCGACCAGGTGATCCGCCGCCTGCTGAACTCCTTCCGTCGTGGCAGCCGCCTGCTCGTGCTCAACGACGAGGCCCACCACTGCTACCTGCCCAAAACCAAAGTGAAGGCGGCCGCCAAGGCCGAGGATGGCACCGACATCAAGGAGGAAAACGAGCGGGCGGCCGTCTGGTACCGCGGCCTCGTCGAAATCGGCCGCCGCTTCAAGCTCCAGCAGGTCTACGACCTGTCCGCCACGCCCTACTACCTCAGCGGCTCGGGCTACACGCCCTACAGCCTCTTCAGCTGGGTCTGCTCCGACTTCGGCCTCATCGAGGCCATCGAGAGCGGCCTCGTCAAGATTCCTTACCTGCCCGAGTCCGACGACACCCAGGACCTGCAGGAAGCCAAGCTGCGCGATATCTACGCCCACGTCAAGCACGAGCTGCCCAAGCGGGGCTCCCGCACCCAGAAGCTGGAAGGCAAGCCCGAGCTGCCCACCCTGGTCAAAACGGCCCTCCACCAGTTCTACGAGCACTACGAAAAGGAATTCCACCGCCTCGGCGGCCTGTTCTCCACGCCCCCGGTGCTCATCTTAGTCTGCAACAACACCAACGTCTCCTCCGAGGTGTTCAAGTACATTGCCGGCTACGAAACGGCCACCCCCGAGGGCGAGCCGCTCATCATGCCGGGCCAGTTCGAACTGCTCACCAACTTCGACCCCCACACCCGCCTGCCCCGCCAGAAGCCCCCGACGCTCATCATCGACTCCGGCGCCCTCGAAAACTCCGACCAGGTCAACGACCAGTTCAAGCGCGTGTTCGGCCCCGAGATTGAACGCTTCAAGCAGGACTACCGCATCATGCACCCCGGCCGCTCCGTCGAAAACCTCACCGACGGCGACCTGCTGCGCGAGGTGGTCAACACCGTCGGCAAAACCGGCTCCCTGGGCTCCCACGTCCGGTGCGTAGTCAGCGTAAGCATGCTCACCGAGGGCTGGGACGCCAACACCGTCACCCACATCATGGGCCTGCGCGCCTTCGGCTCCCAGCTGCTCTGCGAGCAGGTGGCCGGCCGCGCCCTGCGCCGCCAGTCCTACAACCTCGTCGGCTACGACAAGGAGGGCCAGCCCACCAAAGACAAGCGCCGCATCGTCGAGTACAAGTTCCCGCCCGAGTACGCCCACATCATCGGCGTGCCGTTCAAGCTCTTCCGCAAAGGCGCCATCACGCCCCCCGAGCCCCCCAAGCCCCTCACCCAGGTGCATGCCTTGCCCGACCGCCGGGCCGAGCTGGAGATTCTCTTCCCCATGGTGGAGGGCTACCGCCTCGAAACTGGCGGCGACGTGCTGCGCGTCGACTTCTCGGCCGTCGAGCCCTTCATCATCGAGGGCCACAAGCTGCCCACCCGCACCCGCATGAGTTCGGCCTTCTCCGAGCACGAGCAGGAGCTCAACCTCGACAACGTCCGCCAGGTGCGCCTCCAGCAGCTCGAGTACTACTACGCCAAGCTGCTCCTCTCCGACAAGCTCGCCGATTCTAACAGCAAGCCCCGCACCTATTGGTTCGGCCCTGTGCGTCAGGCCGTCGGCGAGTGGCTCCGCACCCGCGTCAGCTACCTCGGCGGGGCCTTCCCCGGCATGATCTTCTTCTACGACGACAAGGCCGTCGTCGAGCATATCGGCCGCGGCATCTGGACCGAGCCCCGCTCCACCGACCAGATCCGCCCCGTCTTCTCCCACTACAACGACAAAGTGGGCACCACCGCCCGGGTGCGCGGCGCCACCAGCCGCGAAGTGTACCCCACCACCAAAAGCCACGTCAACTACGTGGTCATGGACAGCGAGTGGGAAGGCATTGCCGCCAAGGAGCTCGAACGACTGGAGGAGATGACCGAGGTGGAAGCCTACGTCAAAAACGACTTCCTGGGCTTCAGCATCCCCTACGTCAGCCAGGCCAAGGAACGCCGCTACTTCCCCGACTTCATCGTGCGCTGCCGCCTCTCCACCGGCCAGCGGGTCAACGTCGTCCTCGAAATCAGCGGCATGGCCGAAGCCAAAACCGACAAGCGCTGGTACGTCACCGAGCGCTGGCTCCCGGCCGTCAACAACGTCGCCCCCCAGCTTGGCCTCGACCCCTGGCACTTCCTCGAAATCGCCAACGACATCCGCAACATCCGCCCCCAGCTCCAGGCCTTCCTCCAGGACCTGGAAGTCCAGTACGCGGCCAACCCGGTCCCCGTCGTCGCCCAACCCGTCAGCTAGTCCATTCCTCCCAGTTCACTATCACCATCCCCCCGTCCCAGCCTACGTCCCGGCTCCCAATCAGCCGCCAGTCGTCAGGCTCCCCCTCTCCCCCCGGAGAGGGGGCCGGGGGGTGAGGCCCCTACCATGTCCGACAATCTATTCATCCGCTCCACCACCCACTCCGATACCCGCGCCCACATTCCCTCCCAGGAAGAAGCCGGCTACGAGAAGGGCAACGCCAAAGTCCAGGCCAACCAGCAGACCGACCTGCCCCTCAACCCGGTCACCACCCGGGGCCAGGACCCCGAGCTGTTCTGGCTCAACAAGTACGGCAAGGACGGCCGCCAGGAGCGCCTCTCTATCGATATCCGCTCTCTTTACCGCCACGAGCACATCGTGCCCGAGAACCTCATCAAGGGGCTCTACCGCACCGCCGCGCCCGCCTCGGGCCAGCTCAGCCTCAACGACCTTTTCGGCAATGCCCTGGAGCGCGACGAGCTCAACAAAACCAGCGAGTACTACCAGCACCCGCCCGATGGCTGGACCAACCGCCTCATCCAGGGCGACTCCGAGCTGGTCATGGCCTCCCTGCTGGAGCGGGAAGGCATGGCTGGCACCGTCCAGTGTGTCTACTTCGATCCGCCTTACGGTATCAAGTATGGTTCTAACTGGCAGATGCGGCTCAATAACAGGACCGTGCAAGACGGGAAGGATGATGCCTTGAGTGGTGAGCCTGAGCAGATCAAAGCCTTCCGCGATACCTGGGAGCTGGGTATCCACAGCTACCTCACTTACCTGCGTGAGCGGCTGCTGTTGGCTAAGGAATTGATGACGGAGAGTGGGTCTTGCTTTGTGCAGATTTCGGACGAGAACGTGCATCTCGTCCGAAATCTGATGGACGAAGTATTTGGCAGCGAGAACTTTGTTAGCTTAATCTCTTTTAACAAGAATTCAGGTTTTGGGGCAAATTTATTGCCTTCAGCTAACGACTACATAGTGTGGTATGCAAGAAGTAAAGACCACATAAAATTCAGAACTCTGTATCTCGATAAGGATGCAGCAGACGATGGAATAGGCAGGTATAACTCTATTATGCTTTCTGATGGCACGATAAGACCAGCCACTGACATTGAGAAAAAAGGCAACCAACCTTTGGGAGCTAAACTGTTTACTTATAGCGACCTGACTAAGCCTGGACCGGGAAGTAAATACGAAGTTGAGTTTAATGGAAAAACATATAATCCTGGAAATAGATGGTGGGGGGTGCCACCCGACAGTTTTAATAATTTGATTAAGGCTAAAAGAATAGTAACAACCGGAAAATCGTTATCCTATATCCGTTTTCTAGATGACTTTCCTGTCTTCCCGATCAATAACGTCTGGACGGACGTTGGGGGAATAATGAGTCGAAGCGACCCGAAGGTTTATGTAGTTCAAACCTCAACGAAGGCCATACAGCGTTGTATTCTAATGACTACAGATCCGGGCGACCTAGTTTTGGATCCGACTTGTGGTGCTGGAACATCTGCTTTCGTTTCTGAACAATGGGGCCGTCGCTGGATTACGATTGACACGTCTCGTATTGCCCTGAATATTGCTAAGACCCGTCTAATGACGGCAGGCTTCCCTGCCTACAAAAGAGTTTCAGATTCTGACATTCGCCAGGGCTTTGTATATAAAAAAGTCCCTCACATCACCCTCAAAAGTATAGGTAATAATGAGCCAGCTGAGGAGGAGACCCTTTACGACCAGCCTGAAGTAGATAAGACGAAAGTCCGTGTAGCTGGCCCTTTCACCGTCGAAACCCTTCAGGGTCTTGATCCAATAGCCCCAGCCGCGGCCAACACTGCCGCCGCCGCTACGGATTCTGAGGACCGGTTCGAGGAGCGCATCTACGACCACCTCCGCTCCGCCGGTATCAAGAATGGCGACGCCACCGAGCGGGCCGTCTTCCGCCGCGTCGAGGCCATTTCCTCTAATGGCTACCTCCACGCCGAAGGCTTCTACGAGGCCGAAGGCGGCGAGAAGAAGGCCTACCTCCACATCGGTCCCAAGTTCGGCGCCGTCAGCCGCCAGGCCCTTAACGGCGCCATCAAAGAGTGCCGCCAGCGCGGTGATGCCGACTGGCTCGTTATCCTCGGCTTCCAGTTCGATACCGACGTCCAGGGTGGCCAGCAGTCCACCAGCATCGGCGACTTCCGCGTCGACATCGTCCGCATGCACGACGACCTCATGCAGGAAGGTCTGATTAGGAATGATAGAAAAGCCGCCTCCTTCGTCACCATCGGCGAGCCCGACATCGCCCTCATCGACGCCACCGGCCAGGAAATAGCCAAGCCCCAGCCCGGCCAGGAAGTCCGCGTCGAAGTCCGCGGCATGGACCTCTACGACCCCATCCGCGACGAAGTAAAAGCCCGCAACATCAACGACATCGCCTACTGGATGGTCGACGATGACTACGACGGCTCCAACTTCGTGGTCCAGCAGGTCTTCTTCTGCGGCGGCGACCAGGACGAGTTCAGCAAGTGGAAACGCGGCCTCTCCGACCTGGCCAAGCTCAGCACCAAAAAGAAGGCCGAGCACACCCTCCGCATCGAGCTGGACGAAGAAGCCTTCGACGAGCTCTATGGCTTCCAGTCCCGCCCCATTAAACTCACCCGCAAAGGCCAGCAAATCGCCGTCCGAGTAATCAGCCAGTTCGGCGAAGAATCCACCCAGGTGGTGAAGGTGTAACGCTCATTATCTGTAACCGATAATCTTTTAATTATCAGCTACATCTTTCAAGATGCCATTTTGAAATAGAAATGAACTCAGACATTAATAGTAATGGCGAAAACAACGCCCTTGTAAAGATTGCAATTCTTTTAGGCACAAGCATTTCCATTATAATGGTGCTTATGGTGATTGCATTCTTTCACAATTATGAAATTGCGAAAAATACAGGAACATTAGGCGACACTATTGGTGGAATTGCGGGTCCTATCTTAAATTTTGTTGGCCTACTAGTTCTGTATTTTTCATTGCGTGAACAATATGAAGCAAGATCAGAACAGAGAGTTCAGTATGATAAAGATCAAGCAAGAAGTGAGAACGAAAATGCATTAATCACCTCATTGAAATTAATTGACGATATTAAAATAGAGGTGGACGAATTGTCAAAAAATAATTCACTAAAAAACAACAACACAACATCCCATGTAAATATAACCAATGGTTTGAACATTAATTTTAGGAATAACTTAGCCGGTTATTCATCCAATAAAAAATTTCGATTCAGGCATTTCCCTTTGCAAGAATATATTAACGTTGAGCTACAAGGCCGGAGTGGTGCTTTACAAAACATTGTGAATACATACTTTGAAAGTATTCAGCTAAGCTTCAGTAGGCTTACAATGCTGCTTGAAATATCAACATATTTAGTACAAAACAGTAAGTTGCCATCTGATATAAAAGCGAAGCTTTATGGTATGATGCATATTCTGGTTGAGGACACCATAGAAAAGAATCTGGGTGTGTCGATGTTATTTAGACATGAGAATAAGGCTATTGAAATACTTATAAATAAGTTGACTGTTTTGGATGGCTTGCTGGCTCAAGAGACCAAGTCCGCATAAACCAAAAAGCAGCTTATGTCCTCAATAGGAGAACCAACAATCTAGACTTCCTCTCTGAGGCAACAAATATTAAACGTAAGGCATATGATCGTCTATCAAAAAACCAAGTCCGATTTTCTCGACGACGTCCTCTCCAACAACGTCGAAGTAATCATCCAGGACCTGGTCCTGAAGAAGCTGGGCCGCAAAACCGGCCAACCGGAAATCAACTCCTGGCGCAACTCCATGATGTACATGGACAAAGTGCTCAGTGACGCCCGGATTCCCGACGACAGCGGCGTGAGCATCGAGTACCAGTTGCCCCACGCCGGCATGCGCATCGACTTCGTGCTCACCGGCCAGGACGAGCACGGCACCGATAAGGCTATCATCATCGAGCTCAAGCAGTGGTCCGAATCCACCGCCACCGATAAGGACGGCGTGGTCTCCACCTACCTGGGCAAAGGGCTGCAGGAAGTCAACCATCCGTCCTACCAGGCTTGGTCCTACGCCGCCTACCTCGACGGCTTCAACGAGACGGTCTACACCGACGGCATCAAGCTGCTGCCCTGCGCCTACCTCCACAACCACCCCGACAACGGTGTGCTCACCACCGGCCACTACGCCGACTACGTGGCCAAGGCCCCGCTCTTCCTCAAGAGCGACGCCCTGAAGCTGCGCGAGTTCATCCGCCAGCACGTCAAGCACGGCGACAAGTCGGGCATCATGTACCGCATCGACGGGGGCCGCATCCGCCCTTCCAAGCAGCTCGCCGATTCCCTGGCCTCCATGATGAAGGGCAACCAGGAGTTCATCCTCCTCGACGAGCAGAAGGTGGTTTACGAAACGGCCCGCAAGCTGGCCGCCAAGTCCCGCGACGAGAAGAAGCACGTGCTCATCGTCCACGGCGGCCCCGGCACCGGCAAAACCGTGGTGGCCATCAACCTGCTGGTTAACCTCACCAAGCAAGGCCTCGTGGCCAAGTACGTGAGCAAAAACTCGGCCCCCCGCGCCGTGTACAAAAGCAAGCTCACCGGCTCCATGCGCCGCACCGTCTTCGACTCCCTGTTCGTCGGCTCGGGCGTCTTCACCCAGACGCCGGAAAACACCTTCGACGCCCTCATCGTCGATGAGGCCCACCGCCTCAACGAGAAGTCCGGTCTGTTCAGCAACCTCGGCATCAGCCAGCCCCTGGAAGTCATCCGTTCCAGCCGCTTCAGCGTGTTCTTCCTCGACGAGGACCAGCGCATCGCCGTCCAGGATGTGGGCAGCGAGGAGGAGATCCGCAAGTGGGCCGACCAGGAAGGCGCCGAGGTCCACGTCCTCAACTTGGTTTCCCAGTTCCGCTGCAACGGCTCCGACGCCTACATGGCCTGGCTCGACAACGTACTCGACATCCGCGAAACCGCCAACCCCACCCTCGACGCCACCGACTACGACTTCCAAGTCGTCGACACCCCCGACGAGCTCCAGCAGCTCATCTACGAAAAGAACCAGGAGCGCAACCGTGCCCGCATGGTGGCCGGCTACTGCTGGGACTGGGCCAGCAAGAAGCCTGGTAGTGAGAAATACAAAGAGTTTGACTTCAACCTGAGCCCTACCTTCCGCCACAAGTGGAACCTGACCGATGACGGCGGCCTCTGGATGATGAAGCCCGACTCCGTCACCGAAATCGGCTGTATCCACACCAGCCAGGGCCTCGAGCTGGACTACATCGGCGTCATCGTCGGCCCCGATCTGCTCGTGCGCGACGGCGAAGTCGTCACCAACGCCCTGGCCCGCGCCAGCGCTGACAAAACCGTCCAGGGCAAAAAGCAGCTGGTTAAATCCCCCGAAGGCCGCGCCCAGCTCGACCTCATCATCAAGAACACCTACCGCACCCTCATGACCCGCGCCATGAAAGGCTGCTACGTCTACTGCACCGACCCCGAAACCGCCGCCTACCTCCGCCACCGCATCAAAAACCCCGCCTAGGTAGGGTAGGGGCAGCAGAGCACACCAGAACGTCATGCTGAGCGAAGCCGAAGCATCTCTACCGCTTCGTTGCGCCTGAGTACGAACAACTGACAACCAGCAACTACCAACCCATCCGTCGTCAGGCTCCCCCTCTCCCCCTGGAGAGGGGGCCGGGGGGTGAGGCCCCACTACCATATCCACTCTATGCGCCTCTACGCCGGTTCCTCCACCGACTTCATCACCGCCACCGCCCACAACGCCATTGTCGGCCAGCTCCAGTCCGCTTTCTTCGACTACTACCGCACCGAGCCCCAGCCCAACGAAGTCACGTCCTGGCACAACTCCCTGCGCAGCGTCAGCCAGGTTTTCCAGCAGGCCGGCCTGCTCGACCACGGCGTGCTGCTCGAGTACCAGCTCCCGCTAACCTCCAAACGCCTCGACTGCCTCATCTGCGGCCACGACGACCAGCAGCAGCGCCAGGCCGTCATCATCGAGCTCAAGCAGTGGTCCGAGGCCCAGCCCTCCGCCGGCCCCCACGAGGTGGTCACCTGGCTCGGCGGCCAGCTCTCCGACGTGCTCCACCCCTCGGCCCAGGTCGGCCAGTACCGCCAGTACTTGGCCGACGTCCACACGGCCTTCAACACCGAGGACGAAGCCATCCAGCTGCACGCCTGCGCCTACCTGCACAACTACACCTTCACCGCCACCGACGCCCTGCTCGAGCCCAAGTTTACCGAGCTGGTGCAGGAGAGTCCCATCTACGGCCAGCAGCAGGCCGCCGAGCTGGGCGCCTACCTGCAGCAGCGCCTCGCCGGTGGCAACGGCCAGCCGGTGCTCGAGCGCATCGACGCCGGCCGCTACCAGCCCAGCAAGAAGCTGCTCGAGCACGTCGGCGACATCATGCGCCAGAAAAGCCGCTACACCCTGCTCGACGACCAGCTCCTGGTCTACGACCGCGTCCGCACGGCCGTCCTGGAGGCCCAGCAGCACGACACCAAAACGGCCGTCCTGGTCAAGGGCGGCCCCGGCACCGGCAAGTCCGTCATTGCCCTCCACCTGCTCCACGACCTGCTCCGCCAGGAAGTCAAGGCCCACTACGCCACCGGCTCCAAGGCCTTCACCGAAAACCTGCGCGACCAGTTCGGCCGCCGCAGCAACAGCTTCTTCACCTACTTCAACGCCTACGGCCGCGCCATCCCCAATTCCCTCGACGTGGTCATCTGCGACGAGGCCCACCGCATCCGCAGCTCCAGCAACACCCGCTTCACCAAGCCCGAGCACCAGAGCACCCTGCCCCAGGTCGAAGAGCTGCTCCAGGTGGCCAAGGTCTCCGTATTCTTCATCGACGACCACCAGCGCGTCCGCCCCGGCGAAATCGGTTCCTACGACACCCTAAAGCAGGCGGCCCAGGACCAGGGCGTCACCATTGCTGAGTTCAAACTCGAAGCCCAGTTCCGCTGTAGCGGCTCCGCCGGCTTCATCAACTGGCTCGACAATACCCTCGGCATCCAGCGCACCGCCAACGTCATCTGGAACCCGCAGCAGGGCTACGACTTCCAGGTCCTAGATTCCCCCATCCTGATGGAGAAGATGCTGGAGCAGCAGCGGCAAAAGGGCCACACCGCCCGCACCGTGGCCGGCTTCTGCTGGCCCTGGTCCGATCCGCTACCCGACGGCCAGCTGGTCAGCAACGTCATCATCGAAACCGACCAGTTCAGTTACCACCGCCCCTGGAATGCCAAGGACAACGCCGGCCGCCTCGCCCCCGGCATCCCCAAAACCTCCCTCTGGGCCACCGACCCCGGCGGCGTCCACCAGGTCGGCTGCATCTACACGGCCCAGGGCTTCGAGTTCGACTACGTGGGCGTCATCGTCGGCCCCGACCTGCGCTACCGCCAGAGTGAAGGAGGCTGGGTAGCCAACAAGATTGGTTCTTCCGATACCGCCATCAACAACTACCGTCTCTCTCCGCAAGAGGCTCTCGAGTACCTGCGCAACACCTACAAAGTCCTCATGACCCGCGGCATCCAGGGCTGCTACGTCTATTTCACCGACGACGAAACCCGCCGCTTCTTTCAGAGCCGGATGGAATAGCCGCCCGTTTATTTCTCCATCTCCCATCAGCTTATCCCCATTTCTATGCCCGATCTGTTTACCCGTCATGATGTCGCTTCCGTGGCCATTACCGACTACGTCGCCTGGTTCCTCGATAAAGACAACCCTTGCTATAACCTGGCGCAGCTGCCGCCTATTCAGCGCAACTCCGTCTGGAACATTGCCCAGGTCGAACGGCTCTGGGACTCGCTGCTCCGGGGCTTCCCCATCGGCAGCATGCTGCTGGCTCACCGAGCCCAGGGTCAGGCCGCCCGCTCCCTCACGTCCAGCCAGCAGATGCAGGCGGAAACGGATGGGTACTTCCTGCTCGACGGCCAGCAGCGGACCCGCACCCTGCTGCTGGGCTTCCAGCCCACCGAATCCAGCCGCCTCTGGATTGACCTGAGCCCCCAGCTCACGTTCAACGATTCCGAGTACAACGACCGTAAATTCCTGCTACGCCTCCTGACCGGCCACCAGCCCTGGGGTATGCGCCGCCAGAACCCGGAGGATAAGCTGCCGGAGCAAGCCAAATCCGAAGCCCGTCGGCTGCTCGGTGATTCCTACCGCTACGACTACCTGATCAACCCCATTGCCCAGGGCGCCGACGCGCCGGAACCATCCTGGCCGATAGAAGCCTACACCCCGGTACCCCTCGATGCGCTGCTGCAGTTGTGTGGCGGCTGGCGGGGCCCCTTCACCCGGCCATCCTGGGACCAGGTTCAGCAGCTGGTCCCTGCCTGCAAACCGCCTCTTGAGTCCGAACCACCGCATCTGGCCGTGCTGCTGGATGCGCTGGAGAATCTGTTGGTGGAAACTCCCTCGTCTGGCCGGCCGCAGCGCAGTATCCCCTTGCTGCTGCATCCCGAACCCGCCGCCACTCCGGCCGACTCTGCTCCGGAGGCAGAACAGACACCTGATTCGGTCGAGGTCCTGTTTCGTCGCGTCAATGCGGGAGGCACGGTGCTGGCCGGTGAGGAAATGGCGTACTCCCTGCTCAAATCCAGCTGGGACCAAGCCTATGAGCTCGTATCCCAGGTCATCACCCACCCTAAGGTTGGCTACCTGTTTCCCCCCACCGGCGTCGTAATGGCCGCCGCCCGCCTGGCCCGTCGCCAGCAGGGCCACCACGACCTGAACCCTTCCGTTCCGCAGTTCCGGCGGTGGCTGGGCCAGTCAACCGCATCGGGCACCGAGAGCAGCTTCCTGCAGGCGATGAAGAGTCTGCTGGTGCCGTCAACTGGTCAATCAGAGGGACGTTTCACCCGGATCCTGGAAGAGTTTTGCAAACTGGCTCTTTATAAACCTGAAGCTGCCTCCGACGACCCCGGCCTGCCCCGCAAACTATTGCTGGACCTCAACCCCGTGCTGCTCCACCCGGTGCTGAGTTGGATTGATGATAACCTGACCGACGCTGATCTGCTGCAGGTCAACCGCCTGCCAGTGCTGCGCTACCTGTTCTACCTGCTCATTGCTCGGCCCGACGCGCAGAAGTATGCCCGTCTGGCCGGTGAGGTGCTGGCCCAGCAGCAGCCCGGATCCAACTTCCCGGATCAGGCCATCTACCGGCACTGGATTCAAAAAGCGCATGCCCCCATGCTGCCTGCTCACGCTCACCTGATCCATGCCATGCCCCACCATGCCAGCAATGGCTGGCTTAGCAATGAGGATGAATTGTTCGGCCCTTGCAATTCCACCGAGGAACGCCCCGCTGATCCGTTCCGGCCCTTCCGCTCCAAGTTCTGGCACCACCGCCACCTGCTGCTCTGGTTCCAGCGCGCCCACCTCGACCGTTGGTTTGTCGGCTACAACCCCATGCGGCAAGACACAGCCGACACGCCCTACGATTACGACCATATTGTGCCCTATTCTCACGTGGTCTGCCAGGGCTTGCTCCTCAACTTAGGCGAAGAAGGCAATGGCAAAGGTCGATTTGGTGGATACAGAAGGTTCTACCTCAATTCCCTCGGCAACTTCCGCATCTGGCCGGCCTGGGCAAACCGCTCCGATAGCAACAAGTGCCACACCCAAAAGATGCGTTTGCTCACAACTGAGCCACTTTCCTGCAAAACTTCCCAAGTGTTGCAGCTAGGGTCTTCCACCGATTACGTGTCTGCTTCGGCCATTCCGGTTGCCGACACCAGTCTGTGGCAGCAAGCCGGCGGCGGGCCCGGCCACTGGCCACCTGCCCGTCGCGCCGCTTGGGTACAGGCCGTGGAAAGCCGCGCCAGCCACCTGTACGATGAGTTGTTCACGGCCGTGGATTTCAACACTTGGTACGAGGCGGTCAGTCTGCCGGCTCAGGAGCAGGAGTAACACGTCACATACTTGGCTGCCTGCCCAATTCCAGAATCCTCGCATGTCAGACCCACAGATATACCACTTGGTCTGACAGCCCCATTCCAGTCACCTCTCCACCCCACTCATGGACAAACGGTATCAGGTCTTCGTCAGCTCCACTTTTGCCGACTTGCAGGATGAGCGCAAAAAAGTGCAGCAGGCCATCATGGAGCTTGATTGCATCCCCGCCGGGATGGAGTTATTCCCTGCCATCGATGAGGAGCAGTTCGAATTCATCAAGAAGATCATCGACGACAGCGACTATTACTTGCTCATTATCGGCGGCCGCTACGGCACCCTCTCTGAAACTGGGGTCAGCTACACGGAGATGGAGTACCACTATGCCATCAGCAAAGGAATCAAGGTCATTGCGTTCCTGCACAAAGACCCGGAATCACTGCCTGTGAGCAGGTCAGAATGAGAAACATCGGCTCGTGAGAAGCTGGCGGCTTTCCGCCAGGAAGTATCCGGTAATCGGCTGGTACAATTCTGGGAAACCGCTGATCAGCTGCCCGGCCTGACCCTTGCCAGCCTGATCCGCACCATAAGAACCTACCCGGCCGTGGGCTGGGTGCGTGGCGACCAGACGGTGGATCCGTCCATCTACAAAGAGATGGATGACCTACGCAAGGAGAACCAGCAGCTAAAAGATAAGCTTACCGAAGTATCAGCCAAAGGTGCACTGGCGTTCGAAAACATTGCTGACCTCGACGATGAAATTGAAATTATTGGATGTGGACATGAACAAGGGGGCGAAATATTCTCCCCATCTATTCGCTGGCAAGCAAAAACGACTTGGCGAGATGTATTCAAGGGCCTCAGTTCAAAATGCGTGAGTGTACTGAGTGAGAACGAGGTAAACAGCATAGTGGCCGCCAACGCTTATTCTGTGTCCGATAGAAAGGACGAAGGGCTAACGAGTAACATTCTTGAGGATGAAATCTTGCACACCATCAGAGCGCAGTTCCGCGTCCTAGGTCTCTTCAAAGTGAAAGCAAATTCATATGGCCTCATGATTTGGTCATTGACAGCTAGAGGAGAAAGCGAGATGCTTAATTCGCTGGTAGTTCGCAAAGGGAGCAGCCAGCCCATTTAGTCGACGCTGTCTTATTCTTAATACTACGCGCTGGGCGGTTTGGAGATTTTTAGCTATTGCCGCAAACCGGTAAAAGGACCAGTGTACAAGGTCTTGGTACTTAAAAAGGATAAGGCAATAGTTGGGATGCTTTAATGGACCTCAACTTACACGAACCGGGCGGCAACTGGTAATACGCCCATTCCTTTCGGGTATCTTTGCTGTTCACAGCAATTAGCAGGGCGCGTTTAACATGACCATCCACCACCCCCTCAACGATTTCCTCTACAGCCTCTTCCCGGAAGCTCAGGCCTTTGGCCAGAACCCCGAGCAGCTCGTTGACCACCTGACCGACTTCTACACCTTTGGCCCCTATCGGCCCACGGTCACCATCAAAGGCGATGTGGTGGAGGTGAAGATCGATACCAAGACCATCCAGGCCCAGCAGGCAGAGTACCAGAAGGTGCTGCGCCTCTGTGAGGCCGGCCAGTTCCGGCAGGCCCTGCCGCGTCTGCAGCAGCTCATCCAGCAGAACCCCACTGTTTCCGAGTACCACCGCGTCCTGGGTCAGGTGCTGTCCGAGCTGGGTCAGCCCGACGAGGCCCTCGACGCCCTCATCGACGCCCTGCGCTGGGATCCGCGCAACGGCTACGCTCTCATCATGGCCGGCAACATCTATGCCCGCCAGAAGGAAGACCTCAAGTCAGCCAAGACCTTCTACGACCAGGCCCTGGCCCTAAACCCCCGCGACTTCATTGCCATCAACAACATCGGCGGCAACCTCATGCAGTCCGGCCGCACCCAGGAGGCCGAGCGCTACTTCGAAATTGCCCACGAGATAGAGCCCGACTACCCCAACACGCTCTACGCCTTGGCCATGGTGCGCCAGCAGCGCCGCGACTACGAGGCTGCCTTCGACTTCGCCACCCGTGCCCTGCGCAACGCCCGCCCCGGCGACCCCATCCTGCGCGCCAGCCTGGCCCTGGCCACCGAGACAGCCACCAAGTACCTGCATAGCACCAACACCTTCTCCATCGCCAACGAGTACCAGCTGCGGGTGCAGGACCAGGCCGGCAAGGAGATCCGCGTCAACGAAGACCCGCTCATCCCCACCGCCGCCAAGCTCGAAATTGCCGAGAACTACGGCCGCGCCTACCATCAGGTGAAGTACAAGCCCGACTACCCGGCCGTGGAGCACCTGATCATGCACGAAATCGTCCACCTCGACTTCGTGCTCCAGGCCCGTGAAAGCGGAGGCAACCTGCTTTTCACCACCTCGGGCCGGGGTAAGGAAAAGTTCATCCGGGCTGCCGAGCCCCAGCTTAAGAAGCTGCAGAAGGCCGGCTTTAAGGAGCAGAACATTAGCGGCTTCATCGACGGGCTGTTCGAGGGGATGATGCGCCAGGTCTACAACCAGCCCATCGACCTGTTCATCGAGGACTTCCTCCACCGGGAGTATCCCGAAGCCCGGCCCTTCCAGTTCCTGTCCCTGCTGAAGCTGCTGCAGGAGTCCATCGAGGCCATCCGCAATAAGCAGGCCACCGAGTACTCGCCCCCGGCCGTACACAAGGCCAGCACCATCCTCAACTTGGTCATGGCCCTGCAGTTCCGCGACCTGTTCGGCTACAACGCCGTGCCCGACTTCAAGGCTTCCGCGCTGCAGGTGAAAGAGGCCGAGCGCCTCTGGGCCGAGTATCTGGAGTACCGCACTGACCGCCAGCCCGGCGAGGAGTACGAGATGCTCCAGCATTGGGGTGAAGACCTCGGCATGGGCGCCTACTTCGAGTTGCAGGACGAGCAGACCTTGCGTCAGCAGCAGGCAGCCGGCCAGTCCACCGCCCGCCCCGAGGCCGCTCCTGTCCAAGCACCCACCGATGAGCCCGCCGGCCAGGAGTCGCCCGAAGACCTGTTGGCCCGTATCGAGCGTGACCCCTTGGGGCTCGACGAGCCCGAGCCCGACGACGCCCACCAGGGCCGCATGTCCTTCGCCGACAGCCCCGCCGGCGGCATGGCCGTCATGTTCTACTGCCTCGACTGGCTCAAGCACTTCGACGGCAAGTCCCGCGAGCAAGTCCAAGACATCACCTTCGAAATTGCCATGCTCGGCCGCTCCGGCCTCGACCCCAAAGACTCGTCCCAGAAGTATAGTCTGGCTTCCGTACCCGGCAAGAAATACTCGGCCCTGCACCTGCTCACCGGCATGTACACCGGCTTCCAGGAACTGGACCCCAGCCTCGACACCGGCTTGGACTTTGCCAGCGAATTGGAAATGGCCCGCGCCATGCACAAGGGCAAATCCAATGAATAACCCCATCGACGACCTGCTCCAGCAGCTGCGCCAGTTCCGCGACGAGCGGGACTGGGCGCAGTTCCATAACCCCAAGGACCTGGCCCTGGCCCTAAGCATCGAAGCGGCCGAGCTCAACGAGGTTTTTCTCTGGAAGAAACCCGAAGATGCCGACCCCGCCCGCGTCCGCGAGGAGCTGGCCGACGTGCTGCTCTACGCCTTCCAGCTGGCCGACAAGTACAACTGGGACATCCCGCAGCTCATGCAGGAAAAGCTAAGTATTAATGCAGCGAAGTATCCAGCCGACAAAGCGCGGAATAGTGCGGCCAAGTATGATAAACTTTGACGGATAAGTAGCAAGCTTGTAGTCTATGAATGCATAGATTACGGCTATGATCAACTTATTGCAGCTTCATGGTCGCCCCATCTACAAAGTGTCGATGGGGCGTTTCAATAAAAATCTCGCCGGCAGGCAGTTGCTGGCGAAGTTTCAGGAAAAAGGATGGCTTGTAGTCAACAAGTTCTGCCCCGATAACCAGGGCGAGTTATTTATGACTGGCATCCAGAACGGGGACTACGTCTATGCCTGTGCTGGTTCCTTTCAGTTATGGGGTATCTACCGTATTCAGGGAGATTGGGCGGACCTGCCAGCTGAATTTGCCGACCTAATCACGGATTCCGCAAATTGGATCTACCGGCAGGCTGAGCTAATTGCAGCCCCCGTTCGGGAAGATGTTACCAGTCTCAACAAACAGTTGAGTTGGTGGGCCCCCAGCGGCTACCGTACAGTAGCTCTAGTCAACAACTTACCCAGAGCCAATAACGATTTATTCGAGCCCTACTTCAATCTTAAGCTCGTGGCCAATACCCCTCAAGTTGATGCAAGCTGGATGAGCAAGCAATTTCCTAACCCCAATATCATCTTGTACGGTCCGCCCGGCACCGGTAAAACCCGATCCACCTTGGAGTTGGCCTATGAGATACTGATGGGTCAACCAGCTCCTAATTACATTGCTGCTCAGCAGCTTTTTCAGCAGGAACTGGGTAAGCGGTTAGACTTTGTGACCTTTCACCAGAGCTTCACCTACGAGGATTTTGTCCAGGGATTCCGTCCCCAGGTCATCAACGGACAGATGGTGTTCGAGAAGTCCGACGGTGTCTTCTACCGTATTGCGGAGCGGGCTCGTCGGGAATGGGAATCGCACCAGGAGTTGGATCCGGAGGAGTTTCCTCAAGCGGATGTCGATTTCATCCACACCAGTCCGGTCGTTCACGCTGACTATTCAAACTCATCGGTACCGTTCGAAACCGTGTTTCAGGAATTCATAGCTCCTTTAGCTTCTCCGGGTGGAATAATAACCCTACCGATGAAAACTCCGGGCTATGAGTTTCCTGTCCTGAGCGTTGATTCCAAATACATAACCTTCCGCCGAGGAGCCCACGGCCACGAAAACAAAGTGCAGATAGCCCTGATCAGGGAGCTGTATGAAGGCACGCGGGAGCTTACCCCGAGCGGCCCGCAGGTGTATTACGTCTACATCGTTGAGCGGCTTCTGGAATTGGCCCATATCCATCAGGGTGCTGATGGTGCAGCGTCAATACCCGCCATAATGGCCGTTTCTGATCAGGAGGATACTCCTCAGCTGCCCTCCTCATTATCAACTGCCATCAGCGCATCTTCAAGCGCCAATGCGCCTCGCAACTACGTTCTCATCATCGACGAAATCAACCGGGCCAACATTGCCCGGGTGTTCGGGGAGCTTATAACCCTGCTCGAAAAAGACAAGCGCTTGGGCGGGGCCAACCCGCTGCCCGTAACCTTGCCTTCCGGCGAAGAAGGCTTCACCGTGCCCGCCAACCTTTACCTCATCGGCACCATGAACACGGCCGACCGCAGTCTGGCCCTGCTCGATATTGCCTTGCGCCGCCGCTTCGAGTTCCGACCGCTCTATCCGCGCTACGACCTTTTCGCCGGTATGCCCGACAACCGGTCTACTGTCCTGCAAAAGCTTAACGGCGAGATTGTCCGCCTGAAGTCCCGCGACTTTCAAATCGGCCATGCCTATTTCCTCGACTCAAAAGAAAGCCTGGAGTCTATCTTCAACGGCAAGGTCATCCCGCTCCTGTATGAGTATTTTCTCAACGATGAGCCCAAAGTCCAGGCTCTGCTGCAGGCCGCCGGCGTGCCTGCTTACCTCAATGCCAGCGTCGGTTTGCGCTACGGCAGCAATTCATCCATTCGCTGAGTAGCCCGCCGCTACCCGTCAGCCGATGAATCACTACCTCTACGAGTACCGCAACCACCTGCCCCTGGCTGAGCTGCCCCCGGGGCTGGAGGATTACCTGCAGACCATCTGGGAACAGCGCCCACGCACCCCCGGCCTGTTCGGGTCCGGCCCTGCCAAAAGCACCCGGCAGCGCTACTTGGAGTTTTCCATCGACGCGCGTGGGCACCGCACGGTCCGGTCCCGCAACTATGTCGGCCTGATTCAGTACCAGGGCCACCGCCTCCACTTGCTGCCCAAGGTGTTTTACCAGGGCAGCAGTCAGCCTGCTCCAGGTAGCCTCGAAGCCATCCACGCGCATCTATACTGGTGGCTGAGCTATTCCGAACGGCTACAGTTTCCCCGGTCTCTAGCCAGCTTCTCCCAGGCCCCCACCGACTGGCTCGAGCTGCTTGTTCTGCTTTTTGCCCAGTACACGCACGAACTGCTTAATCGTAGTCAGTATCAGTACTACCAGGAAGTAGGGGAAGAGCTCAACACGCTGCGGGGGCGGCTCAACTTCTCCGACTACGTGCGCAACCGCGCCGTTGGCCGCCAGCAGGTTCTGCCCTGCACTTTCGATTCCTTCCAGCTCGATAACCGGTTCAACCGCATTCTGAAGGATGTCGTCCGCCGCCTCCACCACTTCACTGGGCATAGCGGCAGCCAGCGGCTGCTGGAGGACATCAGCTTCCTGCTCGCCGACGTAGCCGATCAGCCCGCCTGCCTGGCCGACTGCGACCAGGTGCAGCTCTCACCCTTGTTTGCCGAGTTCAACGTGGTGCTGGCCTACTGTCGCTTCTTCCTGGCCAGCCACAGCCCTCTGGCCAGTACCGAGGCCAATCACCAGGTATTTGCTTTGTTGCTACCCACTGAGAAAATATTCGAAGACTTCGTCGCAGGCTTCCTGCAACGGCATTTCAGGGCCGGTTTTCATATCACGCCCCAGGCCAGCGACTTGTACTTGGCGCAGGTGGTTTCCGCGGCTGGCGGCCCGCCCCGCCAGCGGTTCAACCTGCAGCACGACATTCTGCTGCGCCCCCACGTTCCGGCTGGCGCCGCACCAGCCGCGCCGGTAGTCATCGACTGCAAATACAAGTCCTGGAAGCTGGTGGATGGGCTGCCCGACCCCGAAGGCATTGCTCAGGCCGATATGTACCAGTTGGTCAGCTACGCCATCCGGCGGGGCAGCGTGCAAAACCACCTGTTCTACCCCGACTCCTTGTCCCAGCCTGCTGCCAAGTCAGCTGCTAATCACTTGTCATTTATGGTGCCGGACAGCCTGGCGAATAAGACACTTACTATAACCGCTCACCGCCTGCCCGTTGTTGCGGCGGCAGCCTTCCAGCCTCCGGCTGATCTGGCAGCCTGCTTTGCAGCACAGCAGCAGCAGCTCACCTGCTGCCTGCAGCAACTGCTGACTGGTTAACCTGCTCACCCTGCCATTTACCCTGGGCTCCAGTTTGCCCTATGCCAATTTCTTCATCTGCCCTCAATTCCACCCTTATGCAATCCGTCGCCCATTTTCAATCCATCAAACCCGCTATCCTGGCCGAACTCAAGCAGGCGCAGAACAGTATCAAAATCGCAGTAGCCTGGTTCACCGATCAGGATCTGTTTGCGGCTTTGATAGCCCAACTCCAGCGACGGGTAGCGGTCAGCCTGCTGATTCGCAACGACTACGTCAACAACCGCCCCGAAAGCCTGCCTTGGCAACAGTTTATTGACGCGGGTGGGGTGCTATACTTCAGCCCCGATGCTCATGCTCTACACCACAAGTTCTGTCTCATCGACGAGCACCTGCTGTTGTCAGGGTCGTACAACTGGACTTACATGGCCGAGCAGCGCAATCAGGAGAACTGCGTGTTCTCCACCGAATCAGCCCTGATAAGGCAGTTCGGGCAGGAGTTTCAGCGGCTCATATCCACGCTCATTCCCCAAACACAGCCCGTTCGGGTAGCAGCACCCGAGGCCGCTACTGAGGCATACTTGATGGACTATGCAGCCACCGATCAGACTCTTGGGCGCTTACCTATCTACTCTGAATCGTCTAACGCTGCTCAGCCTACCTCCGATGAGTTGTTTGAGCAGGGTTACCAGGCCTCTCTGGAAATGCGCTATACGGCGGCCATCCCTTTCTTCCAACAAGCACTGGCATTGAATCCTACGGATTGTTATGCGTTTCAGAATCTGGCCATATGTTACCTGTATCTTAATAAAACAGACCAGGCTATCAGCACCTGCCAGCAAGCTGAAAAAGCAGGATATGGCACCTCTCATATCTATAATACTCTCGGACAGGCATACCAATTGCAGGGCCAGACTTCGCTTGCCGTTGCTTGCTTTGACAAAAGTATTCGGTTGCGCCCCTGGAGTTCACTAGGCCTATTCGAGAAGTGGCAGTCTCTTTACCAGGCTCGTCGCGGCAAGGAAGCAGAAGCCTGCCGGCTAGAGCTCCTGACCGTCACCCGCGACGGTATCATCAAACCCCACCCGAAGCAGGATGCTGTGGACCTTTTCTACCATCATTTGAATCGGGCCACCTTGTTCGATGATCAAGCCAACGCCCGTAAAGCTGCTGTAGCAGCTCAGGCAGTGTATGATAACCTGCCAGAAAGCGAGAAGGATCAGCGCTTGCAGAAATTGCTTGACGAACTGGAATTACTCCCAAAGACCTAGTCGACGACAAGATCAAACGAGACGAAAACGCAATTCGTAGCCCCTTCAACGTCATCCCATGATCTAGTTTCTAAGAATTTGCAAGTGCCTTTGAACACCTCTGAACAAGTTTTCGCTGTACCCAATCTTAATGGAGAATTAATCAATTTATATGGAAAAACAGGATACGGCTACATCGACCTGAAAAACGATACGATCATCCCCACAGCAGATGGAGACGAAAAATTTACCAAGCTTGCTAAGATTAAAGGTACTATCGAAATACTCGGTCAGTTCTTAAAGACACATGTAAAGGGCAAAAGGGTTGTTGGTGGAATCGTCGTCAAAGAGTTTCGGGAAGATGAAGTGCCCGCCAAATACAAATCCTTTCTCAACAAGAAGCAATCATACGAAGACGCCGTGCAGGAATATTTAAAACTCTCGCCGCAAACTGGATTGCAAATAACCAGCGGCGGGCAGCGGGTGCTTCATTTTGGTGAATACATGCCGTCTATCCGGCAGGATGAGTTCGACTCATACATTGTGGACTAATTATCACTAAAAAGAAAGAGCCTATGAATGCTGAGTTGGTAAATAGTTTTAAGCTTTTGACTCATTAATTTCCTTGTCAAAAAAGTCGTGGTATTTCCGGTCCCCCACATTTATTATATTGATCTGATGACGGGCTCTGGAAAGCCCCGTGTAGACCAGTTGCCAGCTTAGCTCCGCTTTTGCCTTCTGAGTGGCGCCAGAATCTTCCAGAACCTGCTCCTCCGACTTATCCAGCAGCAGGTATACCGTGTGCATCTCCCAGCCCTTGAAGCTGTGCACCGACGAGAACTTCATTAACCCGGTCTTCAGGTCGAATTTCCGGAGTTTGTACCCGCGCCTTACATCCCGCAGTTGCATCCGGTAGTCGAATAGCTTTTCAGGGAGGTGTCGCTTGGCAATGACTGCATGCTCCTCTTCCGACTCAAACATTCGGGTCGTATTCTCTCCTTTCTTCGTTCGGAACAGATGCTCGACGGCCCGGAGCTTTTCTATAGAAGTGCTCAGAATGGCAATGTCATCCGGACTAGTATCGGTCGTGCTGATGTGGCTTCGGATGTGCTCGTACAAATCAGCCGCCGCCGCATCAGCCGGAAAATAGGAATAGGTTATTCCTCCCTTGAACTCCTCGAACCCAAAGCTGGCCTGCTCAGGCAGCACTTCGATGGCTCCTCCATCCTCCACTTCATCAGCCCGGTAGGCGGCCAGGAACCTGTTGCACAGTTCGGAGATGCCCGTCGACAGCCGATATGATTTCATCATCTCGTGCGGCCGGCCAGGCAACGGGAATGTATTTGCTGACTTACGTTCATAGATATCCTGATTCACATCGAAGAACACAGCCAATTCCCCCTCCGGCTGCAGGAAGTATTTCTTCAGGATGACCACCCATTCGCGTTGATAATCCTGGGCCTCGTCAACAATAATGGTGGCGTATTTCGGCAGCCGATCAGTTATGCCCTCGAAGTAGGCCTCATTTTCCCATGCCCCAATCTGGGGTTTTACATGCATGAATTCGAGGGCCTGGTGCTTGAAGAAGTCGTGGTAGTGGGTGAGGTGAAAGTCACTGCGGATGAAGCTGGCCATGACACTCTCAATCTTACTGCGGATGTAGTGCTGGATGGTGATATTAAAGCACACAACCAACACCTCCGACTTATGACGCAGATTGGCATTCACTGCCTTATGAGCCAGCGTAGAGGTTTTGCCTGAGCCCGCGACACCCTTCACGCGCTGGAGGCCTGGCTGGCTCACTATCAATTCCTTCTGCTTGGCATTCGGAGTGAATGGCTTGCCTTCTTCCAACCGGTGTAGTGAGGGTTTCAGATACCGTCTGATTTCCTGTAGGATGTGCTCGATGAAAAAAGCAGTATCGTAACGAATCTTGGTCGAGTGCAGCAGCTGGCTGAGCGTTTCACCCCGAAAGAAGTCTTCATACGCTACGACGCTGTAGTACCTGACATCTTTATACTGGGTGGTTACTTCCTGAGTGGAAGCATCGACCAGACATACCCCATTGATGGCCTTGCTCAGCGCATGATCATGCGTTAGCTGATCTTTGGCAGTTGCGGTGAGCTTGATGAGCTCGTATTTCTGAGTTGTGAACTTGTCCTTTGGATTGGTCTTCTTCAGGTATTCCGTCCGGTTGAACAGGTCGAAGATCAATACTCCGGCCTCGGGCCGGTAGAGTACCAACGACGGGCGCAATCCATTGAGGAAAGGCCTGAAGAACACCTCGTACTCCTCACCGATACTGGTCTCCAGAAATTGCATGACGCGCAACTCCTCGGCAGTGGGACGCAGGCGAAAACAAGCATCCGAAGTCAGAAAGGCAATTGGTGGGAAAATCTTAGCCATAACATCAATCAATATGATAGAAAGTAGGATATCCAGCAATCTGTGCTAATCGAGCCACAAGTTAGCGGAGTGTTCTGGAAGAGCCGTGAACGGAACAGGGGCCATTTGGCTACTACATTTGGCTGCGGTATTAGTGGCATTGCTCATATGCGTATCGTCAGAATCTATTACAACTCCTGAGTAATGCCCTGTTTTTAGTCATGAAGAGTGAGTTGCGACTGAATTCGACAGCATATTACTGGGTGGCATTCACATGCCTCTATCGTTACACAGTACTGAGTTCAAAGAAGTGCTATCTTATTGCCACTAATACACCTATAAATGCATTCTACTAAGTTCGACTCATGAAAAAACTTTTTGGCTTACTCCTGATAGTAGTTGCTATACTATCCGTGTTCCGCTACCCTAACCTTGGCCGAGATATGGCTGAAACAGCCGGAGCCATGCTGGTCTTTGCTCTGCTTGTATTCTTCGGGTATCGGTTGATGACGAGCAAATCAGCTTAAGACAGCCATCCATGCTAAGAACATTACTTATAGCTGCCAGCCTGTCGTTCGGAGCAGCGACCAGCGTTAACGCGCAGATGGTTCAGACGTTTCCGAAGGACAAGTTTATGGTAGCCTGCGACTGTAAGTTGTATCCTGATCAGGTACACATGAAAATGGTGCGAGAGAGTGGGAGCAACGTACCGGTTTCGGCCTACGTCTGCGCCGCAAACAAGGATAGCTACGAACAGGGCTCCATCACCAACATCACTATTCAGGATAATTCAGCTAACTACAAAGCGTACAAGTCCATGTCGCCGACCCAGGCGGCGGCAGTATTTGAAACGGGCTTGCTGAAGCAATACTACAGCAACCTGCAGGCGAATGGCATCCGCGCTGAATACACCTCTTACCGGGGTGTTAAGGCAATTCGATACTCTTTCAATATGATGGAAACTATGCCGGCCGAAGCAATTTTCTTTCTGAAGAACCGGAAAGCCTATTTACTCCAGGTAGCTTCGCGTACGGATGTAGATTCTAAATTTCAAACCCTCGTCGGCACCTTTCACTTTCTTCAATAACCCTTATTCCGCACATATATGCTTGACAGTCTCATCGTCGGAGCCCTCAATGGGCTGTTGACTCAGGGTGGCCTATCATTCGCTGATAAGTTCAAAAAGATGAAGCTTAAGGGTAGAATTGAACAAGGTTCAGCCACCGATAACGAGCTATTTAAATACAATGAGTTGCTAGGAAGCTCGTTGGCTGATTACGTGGAAAGCTCCAGGTTGATGAACGCTTTCCTGGCCAGGAACCCGAATCACCTGTTCCCCAATATTACTCGGGGAGTTAATGGCATTGCTATAATCATTCAGCGGAAACAGCGAATCGCATTTCCCGACATGAAGCAGCTACCGGAGTTTGATGAGGTGCGACGGCACATAAGCAAGGCATATGAATTAGTGCATACAACCCAGGACAACTGGCTGAAAGGACTGAAGACCACGGATGAACTGTTTCTCCTGTATGTATTCAAAGTGGCCCAGGCGTATTATTTCAAAGGCTTCATTGAGCACCTCGATGGGAACGTGGAGGAAGCGAAACAGCTCAAATCGGAGGGCGTAAAACTCGATAAAAGAGTTTTGAAAATGTTGCCCTACGGTAATTAGTTCATCCCGACGAGCATCTGATAAGTAGAACAGCCCCGACCAAACTTGGTCGGGGCTGTCTGGTTTGTGCAAGGTCTTCCTTAAAGTGAAGCCGCGTCTCCGCGCTCCACAATGTCACGCACCTCCGCCGCCGTCCGCCCGTCGGCCCGCACCGGTGCCACATCCGGGTCGACAGCTACTGACGACACCGCCGCCGCCACTGACCCAGCCAGCACGAGGTAGCCGCCGATGGCTACCACTACTGCCGGAAGTGCCACCGGCGCTGTAACCAGTATCCCGCCTACGGCTGCTAATGCCGCTCCAATGGTGCGTACTTTCCGAAAGAACCGGGGCGTGGGCAGCGTCACCCGATCCAGCACTGTGAGTTTCTTGTCCATCATTAAAAAAGAGTAAAGGGGTAGTGAAACAACAGCCGCTACCCGGCGGCCGGTATGTCGTCAGGCCATTGGCCCGTTGGTATGGTCCAGCCGCGCCAGAATCCGGTCGGCCCATTTATTCCGGGAGTCCTGTTCCTTGCTGGCCTCGGTCAGCACTTTCGTGCGCTCCTCCACCAGCGCCATGGTCTTGTCGATGTTGGCCAGCCGCTCCGTCAGCTTGAGCACCAAGTCCGTCATTTCCTTGCGCAACTCGGCCCGCTGCTGTAGCCCCTCCACGCGCACCTGCTCGGCCTGCAGCTTCATTTCCTCCCGCAGCTTGGCTTCCCGCGCCACCGCCGAAACGTGGTAGTCGTCCACCTTCAACGCCAGGGCCGACTGCTGCTGCTCCTGCTTCAGGCACGTCATCTTCAGCTCCTCCACCGCCCGCCAGTTCTTCACGAAGTACAGCAGCACGGCTACCGAGCCGCCCACTACGGACGTAACCACGCCCCAGTGCTCCAGCAGGCTATCCACACGCCACCCCTCCTTTCTGCGTGGTGGTCACTTCGAAATGCGGCCTATCCTTGAACGTCACCCAGTCCCCGCCCCATATCACCCGCGCATCCGCCGCCTTCATCAGCCGCGCAAACTTGCTTAGCAACAGCCCCGACCACGAAACCGACGCATCAGCCAGCACAAAAGCTACATCCAGCGCCGGTGTCGGCCGCAGGTTGTGATTGGACTGCCCGCCGCGCTTGTAGGTCACGATAGTGCCCGGCTTGCTACGCCCTTGCGCGTACAGTTCCTCCTGGCGCTCCGGACTCCGGTAGCACTCCGTGATGATGGGCCGACCGGCCAGCCGGAGCACCGGGTCACCAAGCCAGCGCGCCAACGCTTCCGCATAGGCTTCGGCCAGACAGGGCACCGCCTGAGCCAGTCGAGCGGCTTGTATTTTCTGCTGCGTAGCGCTGAGCTGCGGAGCCAGCCGAGCTGCTTTCTGCGAAGAAAATGTCGTCATAAAGAGCGAATCTAATTATCGCACGATATTATATAAAAGTGCAACCATTTCCTATATATCAGCCTGATCCAACTTCTGCATTAACTTGCCATTAATTGTACTTATATGGGCGTGCCCCTCCGGGTCAGGCTGTCCAGGGCTCCGCTTCGCTGCGGTGCTGATGCACTGGCTCCTGCGTCGCCACCCTTCCTATCCTTCACGCATTCCTCTCGGATCAGCCGTTTCATCTGATTCAAGTTGTGCCACGCCCTCAGCCCAGGCCCTGGAAAATGGGCCCCGGCTGCTGGCTGCCGCTTCCACGCAGGCCGTCAGGCCGCGCCCCAGAAAAAGCGCCGCCTGCCGTCCTGCTCACCGCTCGTTCCACGCTCCGGCCCACTGTCTTCACCACCCCGCAAAACCCACCCACTAGCAGCCAGCCTCCGCTACCGAAGCCCCCACCCGGCCAGCCTCACTGTACGCCCTGCGCCCACGCTGCGCGCCGTTCCATCGTCGCTTCGTGCCTGCGCTCCTCCTGCACTATGCTCCGCAGGGCTCCGGTTGCTTCGTTCAGCCCGCCTCCCCGCCGCGCCTTCCGCTGATTCATCCGCAGCTGCCGGCCGCCCCACGCTCCAGCCCGCTGCTTCACATCCGCTAAGACCCTCCCCACAGCAGCCAGCTTCCGCTACCAGCTGCCCCGCCCCGGTCGGCCTTCCACGCTCCTTCGTCGCTCAGTCGCCCCACCTCCGCCTCCCCACGATATGGTGCCTGCGGCGCGTGTTTGCTGGGGAGTCCCCCACCCCCCCGCAGCATGCTCCGCTCCGCTCTGCATTGCCTCGGCTACCGCAGCCCCCAAAAGGCTGCTAACGCCTCATAAGGTGCCCTTCGGGCTGGTCTATCGGGGGCCCTCGGGCCGTCCCCCAAGCCCCCCGGCCGAGGCATTTATTTGTGGTGTTGCGGCGGCCCCATCGGGGCGGCCGGGCGCTCCTGGCTACAGGCCCAGGCTGGTAGCGGGGGGCTGCACGGCCAGCCACTCACAGCGCCGGCCCAGGCGGGCGGCGGCCCTGGCGGCTCCCAGGGTGCCCTTGCTCCGGCCATCCCAGCACACCAGCACCAGGCCGGCCCGGCGCACTATCTCGGCGTTGCGCACATGGGGGGCAGCGGGGCCGTGGGCGGCGTAGTCCGGCCGCAGTTCCAGCAGCGGCACTCCCTGGGCGCGGCACCATTTCGCCGCCAAGCTGTCCACGCCAGCAGCGCCGCCACTCACCACCTGGTCCAGCTGACCCGCAGCCCGCAGCTCATTCAGTCGGGCCACCAGTGCGGGCAGCTGTTCCAGCTCCCGGCTGCCCACTACTGCTATAGTATTTTGTATATTTATCATATATAAATATACAAAAATTCACAACTTTTTTATGCATAATAGTGAAAATATACATTCTCATTATATGCACTATTGTGAGAATATTTCGTATATTAGAATAGTAGTTCGGGAGAGGCCCGGACGTCTCGCGCCCGCCAAAGGCCACGGCAGCGCACCGCACGGCTAACATCTACAGCCCATGTTCACCGCTTTGCAGTTCTCGCAGCTCGTTGCTGCTGCCTGGTCTGGCCCTGCCGCCTGCCACTTTGCCACCATCAGCCACTACGTAGCCCCGGATGGCTACACCGCCACCCGCTACAGTGCCTCCTACCATGTCGGGGCAGCCTGCCACCTCGGGGAGGGGCCGTGCCCCTTTGAGGCCATTGCCCGCGCCGTGGATGCCTTTGCAGCCTCCCGGCCCGTGCCCAGCCTGCTGGCCGCCGTGGCCGTGGCCCACGCCGCGCAGGTACTCGGCACCGCCGCCCGCCAGCTGGCCGGGGCTCCGCTGCGCCGGCCCGGCTTTGCGGTTCGCTGCCGTCGTCATCGTGCCACCCGCCTGCAGCTGCGCCGTGCATAGCGCGGCCCTGCTTTTGCCAGCCGCCCCCGGTACGGGGGCGGCCCCGGCGTCCATGCTGGAGGTTCGCCGCCAGTTGGCCTGCACCCAGAATGTCCTTTTTGATGCCCGTGCCGCCCTGTACGCCATGCGCGACGAGTACCCGCGCCGGCCGGCCCGCTTCGCCCGCATCCGGGCGGCCATTGTGCGCCTGCGGGAGGCCCGCGCCGCCTATAAGGCCGCCGCCGAAGCTTTTCACGCCAGTCCGGCCGGCGAGCAGCTCCAGCGGCTCCGTGCCACCTACCGCTAATACTCTCCCCGCATTATGTCAGTCATCTACGACCTCGCCCTTATCAAAGCCGCCAACCACAACCACGGCGGCTATTTCTTCAGCCCGGACAGCATGCGCTTTTTCCGCTCCCGCGTGAGCGAAAAAGTCCATCAGGGGCCCGGCGGTATCTACTTCGTCACCTCGGAGCAGTTCGATGACCGCAGCCCCCGGCTCTACACCGTGCGCTGCTTCAACCCCGCCAGCCGGGGCATCGATACTGCCGGCGAGTTTCAGGCGCACCCCACCAGCCGGCGGGCCCACGCCGAGGCCGCCCGGCTGGCAGCACAGGAGCCCCAGCCGTGAGCATGGCCCCCGCTCCGCAGGCAGGCCGCATGTATGCGGCCTGCCTGCGGAGCGGGGGCCCCGGCTGGGCCGTGGTGCGCGACGTGGCCCAGCCGGGCACCCGCCCCGGCGGCCCCGGCCACTACCAGCAGCAGCCCGCCCCCGGCCGCTACGCCACGCAGGAAGCCGCCACGGCCGCCGCCACCCGCTTCAATGCTCCCCGCCTACGGCCTGCCGACCACTACGGCCTGCTCCCCTTGCCGGCCGATGACTACCACCCGCACCCGTGGGATCTGCAATAAGCTATTCACCGGCCCGCGCCGCCTGGGCGCGGGCCACTACTCTCCAGCATCATGCCCGCAACGACTACCCCTTACCAGCCCCATCTGCTCGACCCCCACAGCGCCGACCCGCAGCCGGTCAGCCCCCGCAACGGCCACAGCTTCAAGCTGCCTGAACTCTACGAGCTGCTCAACTGCCAGACGGTGGACGTGGTGCGCCTCACCGATGAGCTGATCCTCATCATTGACGACGAGAGCAAGCTCCGCCAGCCCTGCTACCTCAATCTGCTGGCCACTTACCTGTGGTACCAGTACCAGCCCGCTGCCCGTGGCCAGGACAGCATCGTCGGCCGCGTGATTCTGTGCCACGACCAGCAATTCCGCTAGGCCATGAGCAAGCAGCTGGCCCCCGTCTTCCGCGCCTACGTCCGCCGCCAGCCCGCCCCATGGTGGCGCTGGGACTGGCAGACCCGGGTACTGCAGGTACCGCACCGCTCCAATCCGCACGAGGGCGAAAGCCTGAGCCGCTTGCTGGCTATGCAGAGCGCCATTCGAAACGCTGCCTTCTGGCAGCCTAAACCTTAATCCGGCGAAGGGGCCGGCCGCCGACTGGCCCCATCTTTTCTCACCCCAACCCCCACTGCCTTATGGCTACTGCCACCAAAACCCCCAAAGCCCCGATTGTAGAAGCTGCTACACCACCTGCCGTTGCCGAAGCTATGGCTCTTGCCGCCGCCCCGGCTTACCTCGTTGACAAAGTAGACGAGGCCACCGGCGAGGTGGTGCAGGTGCCACGCTTCCGCTACCTGCCCGGCCACCCCCGCCAGGTCCGGTTTGATGCCAAAGCCGGCCAGTTCAATATCGGCGGCATCACACCGCTGGGTAGCTCCCTGAGCTTCATCCCGCTGGCTTGGCGCGTGTTCCAGGACGATATTCTGAACATGGGCCGCAAGCTCTGGGCGGAACTGTTTTTCGCCGACGACAAGGGTGCCGTCTGTGCCGTGCTCTTTCACGGCTACAGCGTCGAAAACCTTTATCGGTTGATTGAGCCGCTGTTTTACGACGACCTTACGCTGGCCGACGTGGTAGTGAAGGTGCAGGCCGAGAAGAAGGAGACGACCAAGGACGGCAAGAAGGCCACCTACTACATTGCTCAATTCAGCTACGAGCCCGCCGACCCGCAGGAGGTAGCTGCCCGCCGCGACTTCGCCCGCGACTTTGCCATCTGGCGTCAGGAAACCTGCACTGCTACCGCTGATCTGCGCATCAGCCACGGCTACACCGTACCCGCCCCGGAACTGCCTGCCGAAACCCTCGAATCGGAAACCCAGCAAGCCGCCTGAGCCCACCAGCCCCCGACCCACCAAGGTCGGGGGCCACCCGGCCGCACCCTGTTCCATCCTATGGATTCCGCCCTGGAAATTCCGCAGCTGGTCGTGCACCAGCCCGCCCGCGACGAAACCGAGGCTGCCCAGCTTACCGGGCTGGCCCGGCTCGTCGAAGCCGCCGCCCCCTTGCCCGACCTGCGCGACCTGGCCCCGGCCGTGCGCGAGCTGTTTCCGCCCCCAACCTACCTGGTCGGCTGTGGCGGGGCCCACATCTGGCTCCACCGCGCCGGCGAAACCCAACGCCTAGCCTTTATCTGCTAACTCCAACTCCTGGCTTCTAACTCCTAGCTCCTCTAACCATGTTTCACAGCCTTCAGTCTTACCCCGACCTCACCCAGACCCAGCACCGGGCCCTGCCGCACGTCAGCAATACCGACCTCTCTGACCTGAAAGGGCAGGTGCTGGGCCAGCTGCGCGCCCTCAACCCGCAGGCCCTGGCCTACGGCACCGCCTTCCACGCCGCCACTCTCGAGCCAGCCACCTACGCCCGCACCGACGAGCGCGGCGTCCGCTGGGCTGACCTGGAAATGCTGGCCCGCCGGGTGCGCCGCCAGCGCTACTGCCGCGACCTGCTGTACCGGGGCACCCCCGAACTGACCCACACGGCCGTGCACACCGAAACCGGTATTGCGGTGAAAGTGCGCCCCGACCTGCTCGTGCGCAGCCGCGCCGGCCGCCGCCTCACCCTCATCGACTTCAAGACCACCAGCTGCCCCGACCGCGCCCGGTTCCTTGCCACCATCGAGCAGTACGACTACGACCGGCAGGCGGCTTTCTATTGCGACGTGCTACAGGCCGACCGCTTCCTCATCATCGGCGTGCAGAAGAAAGCCCCCCACGACCTCTGGGTAGTGGAAGTAAGCGCTGATGCCGCCCTCATGGAGCAGGGCCGCCGCAAGTATCGCCGGCTGTTGCGGGCCTACGCCGGGCAGCCGGCTTTCCCCCAACCCGGCGGCCAGCTGGCCGCGCGAGCAGCCGCCTAATCCCGATTCCACTTCTTCTCTACCATGGCAACCTTCCAAATCTTCCACAGCAGCGGCCAGTACTGGTACCGCCTGCGCGCCGACAACGGCGAAATCGTCCAGTCCGGCGAAGGCTACACCACCAAAGCCAGCTGCCGGCACGGCATCCGGTCGGTGCGGGCCAATTGCCGGCCCGAGCACTTCAAGTGCTTCTTCACCGCCGGCCAGTATGGCTTCAACCACGTGGCCGCCAACGGTGAAATCATCGGCCGCAGCGAGAAGTACACCACCGCCCAGGCACGTGACTACGGCCTGCAGGTAGTGTTGCAGGCCGCTCCTTCCGCCCACGTTGAAGACCTGAGCTAGCAGCGGAAGTGTTCAACAAGCAAAGCCCCGTCAGCATACCGCTGACGGGGCTTTGCTTGCAGTGAGCTATGGACAATCAGCACCTTGAATTGTGCAACAGGCTGTTGCACAATTTGACTCAACCCTAGCTGAGAGCAATTTGGCAGCAGACTGCTGCAAAAATTACGACTGCCATTTCATTCGGTGCCAGCTCAAAAACTCCGGATAGAGCAGTAAGCCATGGAAGACGTGGCGCCAACTACAAGCGCCGACGCCGTTGTACAGCCAGCCGCCGAATAACTCGATATCTTGCTACTGCGAGTCAGAGACCTATATATATCTAGGCATCAAGGCTGCCTAATGTCAGCTATCTATACCCTCGTTTCGTCAATCCAATAATCCAACATAACGCAACGCCCCTGTCGGTGCAATTCGCTTCTTACAAAAGATGGAATGCACCCACAAGGGCATTGCTCTATATTGGGTTACCTACTCCTTGTTGGCCGTGACTTCTTTCGTCAGGGCCTTTTTGTAGCAAGTCCAGGTGCCCGAGCAGAAGCTGGGAGCTGCGTTGCTCATGGGCGAAGCGAGAGTGAGCTCAAATGCGCCGTCCCATTTGTCGGTGCCGGGCTCGCGCAGTGCCAGCTCGAAGGCAACGGCACTGCCGTCTTCGCGGATGTCAGTGAAGGTGCCGGTAACAGGGCGGCGGTTGCTGTCAACCTGGTTCCAGCCGGTGAGCTTATTGCCGTTGACACGTTCAATGTGCAAGGTGAAAGGCTTATCACCGAGCGTACCTTTCCAGGTGCCTACCAGGTCACCGTTAGCTTCCTCTGCGCTTTCAGCGGCTTCTTCTTCCTCAGCCGTCGCCTGGGCACTGCGTACCACCACGGACTCCACTACTATGTCGCCTTTTTTCACCCATCCTACCACGGTTTTTCCGGTGGCAGGAGCAGTGTACGTGGCTTGCACAAAATTATTGACGGTTTCGCCCAGTACCAGTTCGTCCCCGCGGACGCAATACGCTTTACGCTGATCGGCGAGGTCGGCAGTGCTGTAGAAATACGCTTTGGCCGAGCTAACGGTGCCCGTGCGGCCCACCGTTTCTTCGCCGGCGTCAGTGCCAAAAGCAGGAGTGTCGTTGGTGGTGCTGGATTGAACCAGCGACGAGGTTTGCTCGACCTGGGGGCCTGACTCAGTCGCAGCCAGCAACTCATCGGCCGTTGCCCGGGAGGTGGCCATGCTCTTCAACAGGGAAGCTACGGGCGTAAGACTTTGGCGGGAGAAGCCCTGCGCCAGCAGGGCCTTGTCGAGAAGGGCCACGTTGTCCGATGCGCCGGCGTACCACAAGCCCAACTTTGCAGTGAGGGCGGCATCGAAAGCATCTTTCGCATTGTCATCGCCAATAAAAGCGCTGCGCTTTTCGCTTTCTAATTCTTTGGCGCGCTGCCAGCAGGCAGTGTATTCGGTGCCAATCGTGGTCAGCTCTGCCACGAATTTAGCTTTGGTGGAAGCACTTTTGTCTTGGGCATCCACGTATTTCTGCTTGGTATCCTGCTGGGCGGTGAGGTACTGTTTTTCGCAGTCGCAGTACACGGCCGCCATTTTCTGACCGTCAGCCTGCGGATTGCTCTTGATGAAGAAAGCATAGACACCCCAACCAATCAGCAACGCAGCTACCGCCGCGCCTACCACCTTGGCGTTACGATTGAGCCACTCTCCAAACAGCTGTGCGGCGCTGGGGCCGGCCGGTACCCGCGGGGTTACCGGCGCCGGAGCAGCCATCGGCACGTAAGCTTGAGGTTGCACGGGCACGTATCCCTGTGGCTGCATCTGCATGGGCATCATGCCCACAAAATATTCCCGGTTGTATTGGAGGTTGAACGCCTCCTCCGACATAGTCAGGAACTTAATGAAGTGGTAAAACGCAATAAAGGAAGGGATCAGGGTCCAGGAAAATAAAAGGCAGGCAATGCCAGCCCCTACTCGGCCGAGGTAGAAGTATTGGCCACCGAAGGCCCCCAGAAAAAAGGCTAAAAGTGCTGCAGTAGTTTTGTTACGCATAGAATGAGAAAGAGAAGTGATGAGGTAAAAGACGAATGGTACACGTGAAATGCATCCGGCAGACCCGGGTGTTGAGGCCGCACCTCGCCGCCGGCACCGGTTACCAGCCCCCGGATATGCCGCCCCGCTAATGGCTCAGTGAAGCACGCTGCACCTGCTCAACCAGCCCCGGCAGTGGGCCTGACGAATTAGTAGGTGATTGGCTCAGGTTCAGGAGCACTGATCAGGACTCCACGAGAAAGGAGAACCGACTTGATAGTTATTCTGAAGGGCTGATTTCTACTGAAACAGCACCTTCTGTCTGGGCAAGCCCAACAATTCAAACACGTTGGTCCAGTACTGGGTCATGGCATTGTTCTGGGAGTTCTGCACGCCACTGGCCGGAAACAGTACTGTAAGATGATCTACTTTGCTCAATGGGGAGGCACTGCCTAGCCCGTAGATGCTCCGGATCTTCGACACGTCGGCCCGCGCCATCTGCCGGAGTTGCGCGGCGTCGTTGGCCGGGTGCTGCTTGTGAAAGTCCCGTCGCCCTGCGCCGGGCATTGATTCCACCAGGTCACTGACGATGAATACTTGGCAGTTGTCACTGGGGCCGGCACTGCGGAAGAAGGTATCCATGGTAGCCAAGCTTCCCCACACATCCGACGATTCCTGCGTGCGGCTATCGGCCGCAGTGGTGAGCATCTTGCGCAGGGTGGTCTTCATCTGGGCCCGCTCCGCCATCTGCTGCTTTCTCACCTTCAGGCGTGCGCTGCTTTGCGAGGCGCCGCCCAGCTCATCGTAGTTCGCCGGCAGCGCTGCGCGGAGGGCTAGGCGCTGCGGATTCACCTCTGTCTGACTGTGGATGTAGGCCACCCCCAATTCGTCCCCGGCCTGAGCCATGCGGCTGATTTGCTCGGCCACTTTCTGGAAAGCCTTGTCCACGTCAAAGTGGACGCTGCCTGAGCGGTCAATCAGCACCAGAATACGCGTCTTACCGGCTGGCGCAGTTTGCGCCGTGGCAGTCGCAGGCGTCAGCAGCAGGGTGGGCGTCAGCAGCAGGGAACCGCAGCAGAGGGCTCCATAGATGGATGTCAGTAGTTTATTCAATTTCAATGGCTTCCGCCTGTTCGTTTTGGCGGTGACGGGTGTAGTGTTTGGAAATCAGGCGGCGCAGCACCACGTATGGGCGCTTGCCGGTGCGCCGGGCATCCTCTTCCGGCGAAGCGGAGGCAGTGGCAGCGCTACCCTCCAGCGAGTGCGATTCGGCCACGCGCCGGTCGGCATCAGTCACGGAATAGCTCAGCGTACCCTGCAGCTCGTAAATCTCCCCGCGGGCCTTACCATCTCGATACAAACTGCGGTGACGCGCCGCCTGGCAAAGCACCAGTTCCTGCCGGAGCACCAAATCCCGGGCTTGTAGCGCCCCCAGGCGCGTAGTCAGGGTCGGTAAGTCCGCCAACTCCTGGAAGGTGAACAGTAGCAGCTGCTGTTTCTGCTGCTCCTCGGCCAACTGCGTTTCCAGCGCTGTCACCGCTTCCTCCAACGGCAAGCCGCTGCGCACCAGCTTCCGTAGTCGGTTGCGCAGTACAAACTGGCTGCGATGCAGCTTGTTGATGGCCGGAAAAGCAATACCCAGGCACACAGCCCCGGCAATGGCAAACAGCATGGACGCCAACACCAAACTAATCCGCATCGACGTGCTGTCGGCCCGTTTGTTTTCGAGTTCCTGCAACCCAATTTCTATTGTCTTCTGCTCTTTGTCTAGTTCTGTTGTGCTTTGGCTGGCGTTTTCAGCCTCTCCTTTCCGAAGTTGCACATCCAAAAGCTGACTCTCTAGTTCTTCCTTCTGATTCTTAATGCTAGTAGCTTCACTACGGAAATAGCCCATTATGCCCAGGGTCAGCAAAGCCGCCCCGGCAAATACTACCAGTACAGTATGGTTACGCTTTACGTTCTGCTCTCTCTCATAGGGCTTTTCCAGAATCCGATCAATGGCGGGTTTGACAAGAAAAGCTACGAAGGCGAGTCCTACAGCAAATAGCCACGGCTCATACGTCCCCGACAAATTCAGTCCATCCTTCGCAATTTCGTGCATCACGGCAATATCGGCCATGATAAACACGAAGCCCGCCAGCAGATATAGGATGGCCGGGGGCCAGGCGTAGGGCGGCTTTAAGTCTTGCTTGGCCTCGTCGATGGCTACCTGGCTGGCCCGGTTCGCCTGCCGCTTCTCCTCAGCACGCTGTAACTGCAGCTGCAGGGTCTGCTGGCGCGCCTCCGCCTCCAGCCGGGCCTGGGTCAGGCGCAGCCGCTCGCTGGTTACCGTGGCTTTCGTATCGCGCAACTCCTGAATTTCGGTTTCCACCAGATACAGCTGGTGACGGATAAAGCGCAGCTTCTCCGACTCCTCCGCAAACGTTTCGAAGTCCTGGGCCTCAATGCGCAGCAGCCCGTTGGTAAAGCCGTGGTCATAGGCCCGGAAGGAGTACGACTGGGTGTCGTTGGGCTCCGAGTTCTGGACCGGCGTGTGGGCGGGTAATACGGTTACCGCCGTAGTTTCCCCCGTCGGAACAGGGGGGTGCTCGCTACCGATGGTAGCGGTGTTCTCTTGCTCTGCCATCTGAAATGGTAATTCGGGAATACGGGCGCCGTGCCGGCCCGGGATACTTAGTTGGCCTGCTCAGGACGGACGCTCAGCACTTCCTCCAGCGTCAGCACGCCGCGGGCTTCATTGGCCAGGATGTATTCGCTGCGGAACAGCTCCTGCTTGGTCAGGCACTGCAGCCGCAGCTGCTCGGCGTCGGGCAGCAGGTCGCGCTTCTCTTCCAGCACGCGGGCCGCCTCCGTGCGCGCTTTCAGCACTTGCTCATCTTCCGCCTGCAGCTTAGTGAGTTCCGCCAGCCGGCGCTTGCGCCATTTGCGCTGCCGGAAGTTGTCGCCCACCGCCCGCAGGCTGGCCGTTACCCGCACGATGTTGTTGAGAAACCCTTTGCCCGTGAACAGGAAGGCAAAAAACAGGAACAGGTACATGGCCACACCCTGGGCGGGCGTGTGGTCGGGCCAGCCCCAGACTACGGCCAGCAGAGCCGTTACGGCCGGCACGCCCACTTCCTCCAGCATCACCTTCCACTGCTCCGGGGGCCGGGCCGCTTCGGTCTCAGCGCTGGCCTCCCCGGACTCAGTGCCCGCATTGGGGCGGTTGCCCGCGTACAGAAAGGAGCCGCGCTGGAATAAGCTCAGCATCCCAAAGCCGTATACCCCGGCCACAATCAGCCCGGTGTGCCGGGGCCAATAGGGCTTCAGCCAGTCGTAGAGCAGAAAGTACACCAAGGCGATGACGCCGCCGTAGAGCACCATGCCCACGGTAGCCCGCAGAAAGTCGTGTGCCGCCAGCGTCAGGCGTGTGTGCAGCTCCTGCCACTCCCGTCGGCGCTCCTGCATAAGTTCCTGCTGCTGACTCAGGGACTGCTGGGCCGTTTCCAGCCGTTCCTCGGCCAGCCGACACTCCTGCTCGGCCTCCCGGATCTGCCGGGCGAAGTAGTGCTCAATAACGGCCAGCTTGGCGGCCACGTCGCCCCCGCTCATGCCGAAGAGTACCCCCTCGTCCCGCAGCAGGCCGTCATTCTCAATCCACCGCTGCTCATCGGCACCGTTGCTGGCCTTAGCAGTTTTAGTCGGGTCTGTCATTGAGGTGGCCGCCACTGGCAGTACAGCCACAGGATCGGCTGAAGCAGCCTCTACACTGGGGTTCTCAATCAGTGCTTCATTAGCAGCATGCTGACGACGCCTCCAAAAGGGTAGTTTTATCTTCATATAGTAAAATGTATATTTTAAGAGCTACTAGCTCAGCCGGAAACAATAGTCACTGCTTGTCTATGCCAATGCCCCGCAAGATAGTGAGCCCTTGCATTTATGGAAGACAAAACTTGCACATACCGCCTATAAAACGTTCCAGCACTCCTTGGTTTCGTCCACAAAACCCGTTCGGCCATGATACCCGAAATCACCCTCACCTTCACCGACGAGCAAAAGGCCCAGCTCGAGCAGGCCATCCAGCAGGAAATAGCGCACCAGGTGGCCACCATTCTGTCCCGCCTGCCACTGCCCGATGTCATGTTCTCCTTCCCCCAAGCGGCCAAGCTGCTGCAGCTGCACACCGAAACCGTTCGTTCCTATACCAAGCTGCCCGTCGGCCACCCCCGCCGCCTGCGCTACATCGACTGCACCGGCAGCTCCCGCGGCCAGCGCATCACGTCGGCCGAGCTGTTGGACTGGCAGCGGCGCAACCACGCCGACACCCTGCAGGAATCCTTTTTCATGAAAATAGCCGAGCGTCGCGCCCGCGCCGCTGCCCGCCGGCAACGGCCGCCGACGGTCTAGTAGCGGTTACGCATTCATTTCCGCCCAGCGCAGTACCTTGCCCGCTATCCAATCGGGCTCCGGTCCGCATCGTGTCTTATTTCTCCTGAAGTATCCGGTATGAACTGGTTGCGTAAGCTGCGCGGACTCCTATTGCCCGCCCCTTCCCCGAATCCAACCCCGGCCGCGCTGCCGGCCAGCCCCCGGCCCCCGGAGTCCGTGCTGCGGCAGGAGCTGCTGCTCCAGCTGCCCGCCCAGTTCGGTAAGGTCCGGGTGGTGCCGGGCGCTACCCATCTCGATTTGGAACCCTACGGGCTGACGCTCGAGTGGCAGGTACTCGACCAGGCCCGCCACGCGCCCACCCCCGAGCGGTCAGCCATCGTGATGCTCACACTCGGCTTCCGCCTCAGCCACCCGCAGTTCTTTCCCACCGGCATAGTCGAATGCCTGGCCGGTATCGGCACCGACGATACCGACGCCATCCGCAAAGGAGTAAATAATTTTTGCCAGGGACTGCTGGCCCTGGTGCTGGACGGCCTCGACGGCCACCATCAGCCGGCCCTAAATATCGTGGACGCAACGGGTCAGGTGCAGTGGCACCCGCTCACCGGGCTGGTGCAGGTGCAGGGCAGCTGGAGTGCCCGCATAGACGACGTGGATGAGCAGCACTACTTCGAGCTGCTGCGGCCCCACCTGAGAGACCAACTCATGCCCCAGCCATTTCACTGGCTCAAGCTCTACGCCAGCCGCCAACCCGACGGCGAGTTCATCGGCGAATGCCACTGGAACAACGAGCCCTGGGACGAGGGCCTGCAGCTGCTGGCCCAGGATACCCAGCACTGGCCCGACCCGGGCACCTTCGCCGGCTGGAAACAGTACCTGCTCTTCCGCCACTGCGGCAGCGGGGATACTCAGCTGCCATTCCTGTAGGAGCGGCCCGCTTGGCCATACGCTGCACAAATACGCCTTAGGTGGTAAGCACCTGCCACTCTTCCTTCTCTTTGTGCTTGTTGTAGCTCAGCACCGCTCGCCCGCTTACTTGCTCCCCATCCTGCCAGCCGTGCCGGGTAATCAGGTGCGGCGCCAAGAAAAAGCTGTCCACAAATCCGAAGCCCTTGGCGTGCAGCCGCAGCGGCCCGGCAAATTCCCGGTGGATAGCAGCGTCGGGCTGCTCGGTGGTTTTTGCGGCGACCATAACTGAATACAGGGTACTGCCGTCCTTTTCGCGGGCCTGCAGGCGTAGCTGCACGGCATCACCGGCCGTCAGCCCCATCAGGCCAAAATCAGCCGCCGCAAACGACAGCCGCAGACCGGGGCGTACCGTTACGAAGATGCGGGCCTGGTCGGCCGTGCTTCCCGTCACTACACCCACCTGCGCCGGCAGCGAGTCCCAGGCCTGGCCCGCCGGGCGTTTCTGTACCTGCAGTACCCGCGGCTTACCATTCACCAGCTCACTGCGCACCTGCAGCGGAGTGCCCACCGGCAGCTTGGCTACCCACTTGAACCGGCGCAAGGGCACCGGCAGGGCGCGGGGTGATCCAGCAGCGCTGGGCGGCAGCAGGTATACCGCTCCCGGTTTGTCAGGCGCGTCGGCCCGTACCGACTGTAGCACTACCGGCTGCCACGGCAAATCCCCGTATACAGCGGCCTCGGCGGTTTCCAGCCATTGGCGACGGGCATCCGCAGCTGGTACCGGCGGGTACTGGGCCAGTTTTCCCTGCAGGCTGAGCATCTCGCCCCGCACGGGCCACCCCTCAGCCTTCGTAGTTTCCTCAGCTTTCTGCAGTTGCCAGCTAGCTTCTCCTGGCTGCACTTCCTGCAGCCGACTGGCCAGCTGCAACCGCAGGCTCCGCACAAATTTTTCCTCGACTCCACACGTCGTAGCCCGGTAGTAGCAGGCCGTGGCGGTGGCCGCATCAGTTGCATCCAGGGTTTCTGCCAGCAGCCGCCAGGCCCAGAATTCACTGCTTTTTCTCCGCACTACGGGCAGTAGCACCGCCAGCGTAGTCGGTAAATCTTCACCCAGGGCTGCCAAAAGCTTAGCCCGCCGGTAGTCCAGCCAGCTGTACTTTGGATAGTCAGCCGCCAACTGCTCCAGCCGTGGCAGCAAAGCATCCACACTCACCCGCGTCTGCGCGGCTATTGCCTGTCCTGTCGTCTGCAACCAGGCCGGGGCACCAGGCTGCCGCCCCATCTGCAGCCGGTCGATGAGCTGCGCGGCGTAGGTACCGTACGCCGTTTCGGCCACGGCCGGCAAGTTCACCGGTTTGCTTGCCCCGTTGGGGGTAAAGGACTCCTGCTCGAAATCTTCTGGCCGTAGCGTTTCCAGATTCCACCAGGCCCACCACGTGAGGGGCAGATGCTCTTTGCACTTCAGCGCTGCCTGCAGCAGCACCGAACGGCCTTTCGAGGGCTGCGCTCCAACAGGCACGGTGGTCAAGGCGGTCAACAGCTCACTGATAGCCTCACCCGGAACGGGCTGCCGCTTGCTGAGCGCAGCCAGTAGCGCCCGCATCTCCCAGAATAGCTGCTCGTCGCGGCCGGGGTGCGGCGGCAGGGCCAGATTCGCCAGCTTGCGCAGGCAGCGGCTGGCCGCCGCGGCATCGGCTTCGGCCACGGCCTTTTTCAGGTAGGCCAGCATGACCAGGTGCATTTCCGTCTGTGCCACTGCACTGGCCGGGTATTGCGTCAGGTATATTTCCGCCTGGGTAAAGGCGGCTTTCAGCTGCCCTGCCCGGCAGAGGTCAAGAATCGAAGACATACAATAGGGTACTGATTAATTCAACTCCTGCAGCAATTCGTGCACCTTCGCCAGCAACTCCGCCGAGTCGTGCTGATCCACTCGCACCCCGGTGATGCGCCCCTTCTTGTCGTGGTCGAAGATGAGGTTGGCCCGGCCGTCTTCGTGCTGCAGCTGGTAGTGGGCAGCGTAGGGCTTGTGGCGCACGCATAGAATGCTGATACCGGCAGCGGCAGCGGCTTCGGCCAACAGCTCGTGGTAGGCCGCCAGAGTCGGCGAGGCTGCGGCATCAAACTGCACCGGTACGGCGGCCGCCGCCGCCGGTAGCGGGGCGCGCAGCTGTTGCACAGCTTCCTGCGTCAGCTCACTGGCCGGCCCAGTGGGCTGCACCGAGCTGAAGGGCACCGAGTCTTTATAGTACACCGTCACCTGCCCGCGCTGCTCCCCGCGCCGCAGCTGGTAGCGCAGGCCGTACTGCACCTGGGCCACCTGCTCCACCTCCGCACCCGCGTCGGTGAGCTGGCTGGCCACGCGACGCACCTGCTGCAGCTGCGTCGGCGGCAGGCTGCGGATGCCCAGCCGGGTTTCCAGCTCGGCCAGCTCATCAAACTGTGCCGTCTGCTCCCGCACCACTTCCGCGAACAGCGGCACAGACGTGGGCAGGGGCGGCTTGGCTTTGGGGTCAAACAGCCGCATATCCTCCCAGGGGGTGAAATCCTGGTCGTTGAGCAGATATACCTGCCGGCTGGCCCGCGTCAGGGCCGTATACACCCAGCGGAAGTAGTGCGCGTGGCGGCGCCCACTGAAGCCCGCAAAGTCAATGAAGGCCGTTTGCCAGGTGCCGCCCTGGGCTTTATGGCAGGTAATGGCGTAGCCGTATTTGGCCCGCAGCGCGTGAAAGTGCCCGTCCAGCTTCAGGAAGTTGCTGAACTCCGGGTGCCGTTCGTCAAACCCGTGCTGCTCCCGGCAGCGCCGCACGGCGTCGATGTAGAGTGCCTTTATCTCGTTGGCCCCCAGTGCCCGCTCGGGGCTAGTCAGGAAGTTATCCAGCAGCAGCCGGTCCACCTCATAGGTGCTGCCGTTGGGCCGAGTGAAGCGCAACTGCACCGGCCGCCAGGTCAGCGGCACGTACACCGGCGTCTTGTTCACGTGGATGCGCACCTGCCGGGTGTAGGGCATGCCGGCCGACAGCACCGTGGCGAAATCCCCATTGTAGATTGGCTCCCCCTCATGGAGGTAGTTGTTCTGCGTGATGATCAGCCGGTCACTTTCGACGATGTCAATCTGTTCGGGGAAGAAGTGCCCCCGCACCAGTTCGTTGTATTTCCGGGCCAGGTTGTTGGAGTAGGTAATGATAATAGCCCGGTCCGCCGCATCCGGCCCACCGCCCGCCGCCAGGTAAGCCGGCAGCAGCTGCCCCGGCGCCACGTCCTGCAAGTCGGCCGAGCGACGCAGACGTAGCCCGGCAAAGTAGCCCCGCCGCAGCGCGTCGCGCACGGTGGTGGCGTTGGCCAAGATACCGCTGTCTGTCTGCTGGCGCACCACGTCGGTCAGTTCCACCTCGCGCACCGGCACGCCGGCTTCTCCACCCAGCCGCTGGCTCAGCTCGGCCGCATCCAATGCCAAAGAGTCCCGGTCGCCCACGGGCGGCAGCTGGGCCCGGTCGCCCACCAACAGCAGCTTATAGCCATTCTGGGCCGTGGGCCGCACGTAGCGCAGCAGATCCGCCAGCAGGTGCCCGCTCCCCAACCGGAAAAACTCCGACTCGCTGAACGCGTCGCCCACCATCGAGGCCTCATCCACCACGAACACCGACCCAACAGGGTAATCATTGTTGGCCAGCCCGAAGTAGAACTTAAACGACTTGTCCGCGTCGTCCTTGCCCGTCTGCAGGGGCTTCAGGTGCGAGAAGTCATAAATACCCCGGTGAATGGTGTTGGCCTCCCGCTGGGTCTGCTGCCGCAATACTCCCGCCGCCCGACCCGTTGGCGCCAACAGCACCGCCGGCTGCTGCAGCTCCTCTAGCAGGGTCTTCAGCAGGAACGTCTTGCCCGTACCCGCGTAGCCCCGTAACAAGAATACCGGCTCATTGGGGTTGCGCAGGAACTGGCGGAACGATGTGATGGCGGCTTGTTGGGCAGAGGTGAGTGTAATCATTCGCAGCAGTATCTAATTTTTACTTCGCAGTTGATTATGAACGAATAATTATACAGGGTAAGTTGAGGTAATTATGTCACGCAAATATTCTATTACTCTTAATGGGATTTTCAAGTATGACTCGTGATTTGTTGCAAAGTCGCTTAAGTCTCTGTTTATCAGCTCGCTTTCATCAAATGAAAGACCATGACTGTCCCCATTTCTCAACTCTCTGCATTTGTCAAAAAGCGACTTGTCTATTGAGTCTCTTAAATTTCTATATGGTGTAACTAGCCTATTGAACTCATTCTGATAGTAATCTGATACCATTCTTATTTTGTTAAGTAAAGCCACTGTGTAATACCCGTTTTTCTGTTCTATAAAATAGAAAGAAAGTTTATTTCTTCTTTTTAAATCATCAATAACATTCTTTTTTTGTATTAAAAAATTAGTCATTGTTTCTATTTGTTGGAACAGGCTTTTACAAGCAAGTGGATACTCGCCATTTGATAATGCTTGACGATACTTTGCGTAACATTCGCACAAAAAATCATTCTCAACTTGAGGAAGTGTAGTTCTATAAAAATCTTTAGCTTGCTTCTGGTGCTGTGCAGAGAGTACACATAAACGGTTATTTATACTAGTAAAAGCCTCTTCGATTACAGAAAATCTGCTTTCCGCAATGAAATGCTCGTCCATTGCATTTAATAGTTGATCTGTAAGATCTTCAGCTAATTCTGGGTTTGAAGAAGCAACTTGTGTGATTTCCAGAAGTGCTTGCTTGAAAATATCTAGCTTACTCATTTTAGTTTACCGAGTAGTGCTGAGAATTTGGTGCGAATTATTTGCTCTTTCAATGCGAATAGTGCTTGCTTATACGCGACATCATCTTTTCCTCTTACCATCCCCAAATAAGCAATTTTCCCTGCCAGCACCTTCTCCAGCTTAGGAATATTTCCTTTGTATCGAGCGTGCGCCTTACCGCCGCCATACTTCTTGCGCATTACTTCCGAAGCCGCCGCATATCCATGTTTCTGCCACATGTGCAGCAGAAAACGAATATCCTGCATGAACTCACGCGGCACGTTCGGCCGCTCGTTCACCACCACGCCAGTTACTTCCTGGCGGACTTCAGGCGTCTGCAGGCGCTGTTTGGCTGGGTTCTGCTCGTAGCCCTCGTCCGCCAGAATAGAGTTCAGTTCAGCGTGGAAGCTGGGCGTGAAAGCCGGCCGCTGGCTTGAGAAGGTAATGTCGTCGGCGTAACGGGTGTAGAGGCAGCGGTGTTGCTTAGCCAGGGCGCGCAGTTTGCGGTCCAGCCACACGCACACCACGTTCGTGAGCAGGGGTGAGGTGGGGGTGCCCTGCGGCAGGCTGCCCTGGTCGCAGCACAGGTTGGCAATCAGGTGTGCCGCCTCCTTGGGCAGGTTGAAGGGTGCCAACTGCAGCACCTTCAGCACCCGGCCTACCCGTGTGCTCGGGAAAAAGTCCTTCAGGTCCAGGTTCAGCACAAAGCGGCGACCGGCGTGAGGCTGGGCGTTGGTCAGCACGCTCCGGCCGGGCACGAAACCGTGGGCGGCCTCGTCGCAGGTCGTAAACGTGGCCGTGAGGCACAGCAGCAGCAGCCGCTGAATGCGCAGCAGGCCTTGCTCGGGGGCCTTGATGTCGCGGAACTGCCCGCGGGTGCGCTTAGGCACCTGAAATGTGCGGTACCGTTCCTTTTTGTGGTGGGCGTAGTATAGCAGCAGCCCTGGTGCCACCGTCTTGGTACTGCCTTTAGGGTGCTGCTTCTGGTGCAGCTCTAGCGCCGCGTTCAGCACCCGCGCCAACGAAGTGGCATCCGTTACTGCTCGGAAATGCTCTGCCAGTTCCGTCAGCTCCGTCGCCGCCGGCAGCGCCGGCTGGTAGCCGGGCTTCACCAGTTGCAGCCAGCCGTTCTTAACAAGAAAGCCAGCCAGCGGCTCGCCCAACTGATCAGCTGGGGTACCGGCGGCGGGCTCGTTCTCGTTGGGCGGAAGGGGGAGTTGGTCAGGCGTTTCGGCCATGGAAATAGAAAGCAAACAGAATAAAGCCCAATGAAAATACCTGCAGGTGTTCTTCTAGGCCTGATACAAAATGATCAGACAAAAACTCAATCCAGAGCAGACAATCAATAGTCAAATCAATAATCAACTCAATCAATTAATCAATAAAATCAATTGATGAGCCGGTTATGACTGCCATTGGGCCCACTGCCGAGGCAGCGGGTGACGTGCACGGCCCAGCGCCGTACGAGGTAAAAAACCCGATTGCAGGTACTTTCAAAGAGCGTGACGGCTGCCCCAACTGGGCAAGCCTGATAATGCATAGCGAACCTTGTGGCGCAAAGACGCTATTAGTGGTGGGAAATCCTAGTATCCCATGGCGTCGCGCAGCGAGTCGAAGTCGCCGTTGAAGTCGTCGTAGTCGCCGTACTGCCCATCGGTCAGCGCGTCGAACGTGTCCCGGTCAGCGTCATCCCTACTGTAGTAGTCGCCCGAGTCGTAGGAATCGTAGTCGTCCTCCGCTTCCTGCTCCCGCGCCAGCTCAGCCTGCAGCTGGCGTTCCTTCTCGTCCAGCTTCTGCCAGGCGGCACCGGTCATCTGCTCACGCAGCTTCGGGAACTGCTGCTGCCAGGCTTCCACGTCGGCCCGCTGCAGGGCAAAATGGTCGAGCACCTGCAGGCAGAAATTGAGGTAGCCGGGGTTTTCAGCCAGCACTTCCGCTACAGTCTGGCCCTGGTGGCGGCCGAAGGTGAACACGGTATCGAGAGTATAGAAGCGCATAGTCGTCAGCCAGTTGGTGGAAGAGTGAAACAAAGCACGGCCGGCCCACTGCAGGATTGCTGCATTGCCGAAAAAAATTATCCTTGGGTCAGAATAACCCGTGCCCCGCGGCACCGGAAGCATACGCCGGCTTCCACGTGCCGGAACTCCGGCAGTTGGCCCCGCCCCTGGCAGCGCGGGCAGGTGATGCTGCGAACAGAGGGCAGGCTATGGGCGGCGGCGACGGGCTGATTTTGCGGCATTGGCACGGGGTTTTGTGTATCGTTGCGACAAACTTCCGCCCCGCCAATGCAGGATTGCTGCATCGGAAAAAAATCTTTCCATTTTTTTATGTCTATCAGTAATCAGCTCATCCGCTACCGCACGCTCGACCGATGCTTCCAACGCCGGCACCACGGCCCTTGGTCCAAAGAGGATCTGATTGAAGAGCTCAGTGCTGCCCTGCGCGAAGAGTCCAGAACTGCCCAGAGCGTCAGCCCGCGCACCCTGGCCGAAGACATCCGCAACATGCGCAACGGCATCGGCGGCGAAGAACCCGCCCCCATCGTCTGCGACGCCGACGGCTACTATTACGAAGACCCGAACTTCAAATACTTCCTGAGCCCGGTCACCGCCGAAGAAACCGAGGTACTGCAGCAGGTGCTGCTGGTGCTGCAGCAGTTTCAGGGCCTGGGCCTGAATGGACCACTCGACAAGCTGGTGCGCCGCGTGAAGAAAAACCTGCGCCAGGAACGCCCCGCAACCACCCCGGCTATCGAGTTCGAGCAGGTGCCCGCCTATACCGGCACGCAGCACCTGCAGGCTCTGCACCGGGCCATCCACCACCGCCAGGTGTTACAGCTTACTTACCAATCCTTCGACGCCGCCCGCAGCTGGCAGGAAACAGTGCATCCCTACCTGCTGAAGCAATACAACCACCGCTGGTTTCTGATTGGGCTGGCCTCCGGCCGGACCGGCATCAGTAATTTCGCCCTTGACCGGATTCTGGTCGTGGAACCTGCGGCCGCTCCGGCCTTCCAGCCGCCCGCCACCGACCTGGCCGCCCGCTTCGCCGAAATCATCGGCGTAACATTTCCAGACGGGGAACCGGTGCAGGAGGTACACCTGCGCTTCTACCACGACCGTGGCCAATACGCGCGCACCAAGCCCCTGCATCCCAGCCAGCAGATTACCCTCCATGACGGCGAAATACTGGAGCTGCGCCTGCGCCTTCGGCTTAACCGGGAGTTGGAAACCCAGCTGTTGGCCTTCGGGGAAGATGTGGAAGTCCTGGCCCCCGCCGCCCTGCGCACCCGCCTCCACGACCGCCTGCGCTCCGCCCTGACCCGCTACTAAGTTTCAACTATGTAAAGGGAAACAGAAACGGCCAGCCTCGCTATGAGGCTGGCCGTTTCTTTGCCACTTAGGGTAGCCGAATCAGCTACCCATCTACCTGCTCCCGCGCGAGGGTCGGCGGGGGCACGTTGTCAATCACCTGCGGCGGACTGGGCACCACGATAACAATCGGGGTACCCGGAGCCGCCTCCCCGAACAGCGGATTATCGGGCAGCGGCTGCCCACCGTTGCCGTCCGGCACCTGATTGAAGATGATCAGCTCCTCGCCCGGGGTGCTGCCGGCCAGTGCCGTCGTCAGTTGGGCCGGGGTGATGAGCTGCTGCAGATCATGCACCAGAATGGTCTGCGTGCTGACGTCCACGTTGTAGAGCTGATTCAGCGCGTTCATCTGCGCCGCCGCGTCCTGGCCCACGCCCAGCGCATCGGCCAGCTTCTGAGCGTAGCGCCGGGCCTTCGTATCAGCCGAGGCCCGCAGCCGGATAGCCCGTTTCATGCGGGTGCGGAATTGTCGTTGGTAAGGGGTGAGAGAAGCCATTGAAGTAGTAGTGAGATGTGAGTACTGAGTAGTGAGTACCGGTAGTAATGGGTGGGGAAGCCGTGAATAGTGGGTACCGGTAGTAGCCTCGTCGAACGACACTCACTACTCAATACCCACTACTGCCTTAGCCCACCGCCACCACGCTCAGGGCGTTGTAGGCGTTGCTGTTCAGCGGGTAGAACTTGCCGTTCAGCTGCTGGAAGAAGTCCACGCCCACCGCCACAATCAGCGACTCATCGGCCGCGGCGGCGCGCACCAGCTGCAGGGCTTCGGCCGGGCGCAGGGCGTTGTCCAGCGGCAGCTCCACGGTGCTGGCCTCGGCGCTGGCCACCGTGCCCGTCTCGAAGTTGATGGCCCCCACGGCCGCCGTGATGCGGTAGTGGGTGGCGCCCTGCGGGGCGGCCACGTCGCGCGAGGGGTTCAGCTCACCCAGGTTCACCGTGTGGTTGCCGGTGGCCCGGTCCAGCGTGGTCTGCACGCTGCCGTAGTAGGTGCCCGAGAAGGCCGAGCCCGCGTTGAAGTCGAAGCCCACCAGCGTCGGCAGGTTCTCCGGCAGAATCTGCCGGCCGCCCCGGTCGCTGTCCTCGTCCAGGTTCAGGATTTCCTTCATCTTCTGGGCCAGGCGCGACACCATCAGGCGGTCGGAGGCCAGCACGACCGCGCGGCGCAGGGCGTCGCGCACCAGCTTGCCGGCCTTGGCCGCCGTGCTGAACTCGCTGGCGTTTTCCCGCACGCGCTGCATTGAGGCGGACGAGTTGAATTGGCTCTTGTTGGAGCCCTGTTTCTGACGCACCGTGCCGTCCTTGGCGAAAACAACGCCGCCCACGGTGCCACTGATCTGAATTACGCCGGTCTGACGTGCCATAGTGGTAGGGGTAAAAGGTGAGAAATGAGTTGCTGGCTGCTTTCACTACCGGCCCCTACCAGGGGCAGCCACCCCAGTAATGCCGCTCGATTTCTGTGTCAGGGGCCACGTCCTTGGCCCCGCTTAACTTCTCAAGAACACATAAAGAAGTTATTACTTCACAAATATGCGAAATATATTCTTTTTATGAACCAAGTAGAAAACGACCTCTCCCTGGTTCAGCATAAACTGGCCGCTTCACCCTTCTGCATGGCCTCCGTCCTGGCTTCAGCATGGCTCAAGTATGGCTGCAGTATGGCTGAGGTATGATATCCGGGGCCTTCACGCCCCCTGGAAGCAGGGCCATGCCCGCATTCGGGGTGTGGCGGAAGTGGCGGGTTTCTTCTGCCAGGTACCGGTCGCGCCGCTCATCTTGTTTTGTGAATCCCCTGCGCCATCCAGTATCTTGGGCGGCTAATCACCTTAATCGAGTGTATTGATGTATAAAAAACTACTTATCACATTCCTTATCGGCCTCTACGGCCACCTGTCATTCGGCCAGAACTATATCTACCGCGGCACCAGCAAATTCGAATCAACTCCCTCTTACGATTTTGCGTGTGGCAGCTGCCCGATGGGCGGTGGCACTCTCAAGGTCAGCATTGCCCGGACGGACGCCGGCGGACTGCTGCTGCTCACCACCAGCACGCCTTTCTCCCATGAGCGGATTGCAGGTACCGTGCTTGTTTATCTCGCGGACGGATCAATCATCACCTGCACCGACAAAGGCGTCAAAGACCGCCTCGATGGGAATAGCATGGCTCTGTACGCGTTTACGGCAGCGGAAATGGAGCAGCTTATGGCCAGCAACGTCTACAAGATCCGCTTCTCCATCAGAGACTACATGATGAACAGCTCGGAGAACCTTTCAGCTGTAAACGAGGAGGACTATTCCTACGACCACGAACCCAAATACGACGTTGCCCAGGATGTAGCCGGCCTGTACGGCCAGGTAGGAAGCAGCGAGACCGAAAGCAGCGAGCCGGCGAGCGACGAGGCCGAGAACGACTAGCCCCACTCCGTCCCTCCTGTGCTCCTCTCACTGACTACCGGCCCCGTTGCGGCGGCCTTCTACTTGGTGGCTCCGGCCTTGGCCGTACTCCTGGCCGCCTGGTTTTTCGTTCGAAAACCTATCCTCAAAGCCCTGCTCATCATTCCCGCCGCCGGGTATGGCTTGTGGCAGGTCGCGAACCTCGTCGATGACCTCGGCGGCTACCGGGCCCGGCGTCACTATGCGCAGGTCCAAAAGGCATTGCGCCGCCCCGCTGAATGGGACCGGATAACGCAGCTGAGCGGAGAGCAGGCCATCATTGCCGCTTCCCTCACGGCGGAAGGCCTGGCCGACTACGCGGCCCGCTTCCCGGCTAGCCGCCAGGAAAGCCGGCAGCTCACCGAAAACCTGCTGCTCGTGCTCACGGGCCCCGGTCACTGCCCCTTCGAAAACGTATTCGACACTACCGCCTGGGCTACGCGGGAGCATAACCTGTACCTGAGCCACCTCAACGTGGTGCTGGGCTGCTACGCCCGCCTGGGCACCGCTTCGCCCACGGCCCAGCCCCGGCTCCGGTATCAGCAGCTCCACGACCAGCTTACCCGCTACCTGATCCGGCGGCTGAGCGCGGCGCTCGGCCACAACGCTCCTTCCTACGGGGACAACGGCGGCATGCTGTGGGTGGCCGACAATGCCGTGACGCTGCACAGCATCTACCTGCACAACACAGCTACCCCGCCCAGAGCGGCCACTCTATTGAGCGAGGAATGGGTGCGCCATTTGCTGCGAACTGCCACCCACCCGTCCGGCCTGCCGCTCTCCGAGCTCTGCGACCAAGTGGAACCCCGCGGATGCGCCAATGCCTGGATGGCCAAGTACGTCCGCACCTACGCCCCCGCCTACTCCCGCCAGCTGTGGGAGCAGCACAAACAGACGATGAAGCGCAACTTCGGCATGGCGGCCGGCTTCCGTGAGTACCTGCCGCAGTCCACGCTGCAGCCTGACTATGACTCCGGGCCCATTGTGTTCGGACTGGGAGCTGCTGCCACCGGATTGGCCCTATGCGGCGCCCGCTACCAGGGCGACTACTACACGTATTACCAGATTCTGAACGCCGTGCAGCTCACGGAGGCCGCCCTACGCTGCCTCAGCCTGCTTGCGCCGGGTGATGAGTGGGCCCAGGCTGCCGACAGCTGGCTGGCTCAGGCCATCCAGTTCAACGCGGCCGCGCACCTCACCACCGACTGAAAGCCCAGCCTAGTGCGCGGGCAGCGCACTCACCGCAAAAACGCCCCCCAGTCCGGCGGGCCGTTGGTAGCGGTGGCTCACAGCGCCTGGTCAGGCCGCCAGCGGCTCGGCCGCACAAATCTGCGTGGCCTTGGCCGCCGCCCCGGCAGGTGCCCCGCTCTGGCCTTCCCAGATCCGCCGCATCGTCTGGTGCTGTAATTCCTCCACCACCTTGGCATACACCAGTGTGGTCTGAATCTTGGCGTGCCCCATCACCTTCTGTAGCACCTCCACCGGCATACCCCGCAGCAGACTCTGGGTGGCGAACGTGTGCCGGGCCGTGTGGCTGGTCAGCAGCTCATACCGCGGCACCGACTTCTTCAGCACTGCGCCTCCCACCACCGTCGTCACCACCACGTCGTCCACCAGCCCGGCGGCCTTCCCGACGCGCTTCAGGTAGCGGTTCATCACCTGGTTGGTCAGCACCGGCAGCAGCCGCACCCGCTCCGCGTCGGCGTACTTGTCCAGAATGGCCCGCGCCGCCTCCGTCAGGTAGATGCTCACGCCCGTGCGGGTTTTGGTCTGCACCAGCCGCAGGATAACGCCGCCGTCCCACTCGTACAGGTTGCCGCGCTGCAGCGTGAGCACGTCTGAGTAGCGCAGCCCCGTGTAGCAGCAGAACAAGAGCACGTCCCGTACCCGCGTCAGGTAGTCCGGCAGCTCCGCTGCCGCCAGGGCCGTGAGGTTGTCGGCCGTCAGCCACATCTTCAGCACGTCCGCGTGCCGCCCCTGCAGCTTGCGCAGCTCCACCGGTACTACCACGCCGCGCTCCTCCCGGCACCAGCGCAGAAACACCTTCAGCCCGCGCACAAACGAGGCCACCGTGTTCTGCGCCAGGTTCCGTTGGAAGCGCAGGTAGCCCAGCACCCGGTCGTGCGTGGCCAGGTCATACGTCGACGGGCTGAGCACCTCCCCGCAGTCCTGCTCGTAGGCACTCAGCCAGGAGCCCAGCATCCGGCGCTGCCGCAGCGTGTGGTACGCGTAGCCCCGCGCCTGCAGCGAGGCCCAGTGCTCGGCGAAAACCACCGCTATGGATTGGGGCTTGGCTTCCTTCTCAGCAGGAGTTACTGCCGGCCGCAGGGCCGCCTTCAAACCTTCTATGGTAGGCGTCTCCCCCGAGGCCCGCAGCTTACGCCACCAGGCCAAGGTATCAGAGGTCAGACGGGCCAGATAATTGTTGGCTTCTTCCGCCAGCGGGTAAGCCGAGCGAAACTGCTGCTTGTTCGCGTTCCACTCCGTGGGCTTGCACTTCTCGCCCGTGGCATATTTAAGGCGCAGGCTGTTGAAATAGGCAATGAAGTGTACCGGACAGCGGCCGGCGCTGTCCTTCTTGTCTTTGCGAAGAATGAATTGCGTGTTCATCCGGAATAGGGGGCGTAAGAGGGGGCGTGACTCCCGTTGCACAGTCCATATTTCGCGTTGCAGAGTACCAATCGGCCTGAACGCAAAAAACCCGGAAAACCCCTTCTGCTACGTGAGAAGGCATTTTCCGGGTCTTCCGGTTGTTGATTACTGTACCAGAGACGGTTAAGTCCCTCGTGGCTACCATTACACCACTCTGGCAATACTGGTATTGGCTACCGCAACAAAGTAACGGCAAATTCGGCAAACCCCGATCTTAGCCCATAGCCTTTTCTGGCCCTGGCATCCGGAAACTGACTTACCATAAAGCAAAAGACCCTGCGTATTCGGCAGGGTCTTTTATTGGAGCGGGAGACGAGGTTCGAACTCGCGACCTCGACCTTGGCAAGGTCGCGCTCTACCAACTGAGCTACTCTCGCTTTTGATCTTGGCGCCGTAGTGGCGTTTTGATGTGACAAAGGTAGTACAGGAATCCTTGAAGTCAAGAGCACACGCTAAAAAAAGCAGCTAAAAGTGACGTAACAACCCATTGTCAGCTGATTTTCAGGGAGAAAAAATTTAACAAAAATCAGCTGTTTGTAATCTACAGGCTGATCTTAGATGCATTTCGCCCGGCATGGCACCGGCCTATTCCTTCCCAGGCGGTGAATAGACGGGCACCACGCCGGGCAAAAAATCAAGTAGGCTGTTGAGAAATTCACTTCCCGCCGACAGCCAGCTTCAGCTCGTTCAGCTTCAGCAGGGCCTCGATGGGCGTGAGCGTATTCACGTCGAGGCGCTCCAGCAGCTCGCGGATTTTCTCCAAGGCCGGGTCGGCGGGCTCGAACATGCTAAGCTGCACACTAGGCCGTGGGGCATTGTGTACGGCAGCAGTGGGTTGCGCTTTGGGGCCTTTGGCAGCAGCTTCAGCGCGCGTTGCAGGTACTTGACCATTCAAGGGCACTACTTTCCCGCCAGAGCCTAGCTCATCAAGGCCAGCCATCACCTCATCAAATTCAGTGGGCTGCTCGGTATCGACGCCGGCGGAGGTGCGCTCCTGCTCCAGGTGGTGCATGATTTCGTTGGCGCGCAGCACCACCGAGGTGGGCATACCGGCCATGCGGGCCACATGGATGCCGAAACTGTGCTCGGAACCACCGGCCCGCAGCTTGCGCAGGAATAGGATGCGGCCGTCGGCTTCCTTCACCGCCACGTTGTAATTGCGCACGCGGGGACAGTCGTCGGCCAGCTGGTTAAGCTCGTGGTAGTGAGTGGCGAACAGGGTTTTGGCGCGGGCTTTAGGCGAGTTGTGCAGGTGCTCCACAATGGCCCAGGCAATGCTGATACCATCGTAGGTGCTGGTGCCGCGCCCGATTTCGTCCATCAGCACCAGGCTCCGGTCGGAGAGATTATTCAGGATGGAGGCCGTTTCGGTCATCTCCACCATGAAGGTACTCTCCCCCTTGCTGAGGTTATCGGAAGCCCCCACACGGGTGAAAATCTTATCGATGACGCCCACGTGCGCGGCATCGGCGGGCACGAAGGAGCCGATTTGGGCCAGCAGCACAATCAGGGCCGTCTGGCGCAGCAGGGCCGATTTGCCGGCCATGTTGGGGCCGGTAATCACCACAATCTGCTGCTCGTCCTGATTCAGACAGATGTCGTTGGGAATGTACTGCTCGCCGGGGGGCAGCTGGCGCTCAATCACGGGGTGACGGCCGGCTTTGATGTCGAGGTTGGTTGAGTCATCGACCACGGGCTTCACGTAACGGTGCTGGCGGGCGGTGGCGGCAAACGAGGCTAGGCAGTCGGCTACGCCAATAGCGCGGGCGTTTTGCTGAATCTGGGCCACGTACTCGGCGGCAAACAGCACCAGGTCAGTGTAGATTTTCTGCTCAATGACGAACAGGCGCTCCTCGGCGTGCAGGATTTTCTCCTCGTACACCTTCAGCTCCTCGGTGATGTAGCGCTCCGCATTTACCAGCGTCTGCTTCCGAATCCAAGTAGTAGGTACCTTATCCTTGTGGGCATTGGTGACTTCGAGGTAGTAGCCGAACACCTTATTATAGGCTACTTTTAGCGACGAAATACCGGTTTCCTGAATGGCCCGCTGCTGGAGCTGAAACAGGTAATCCTTCCCTGAAAAGGCCATTTGGCGCAACTCATCCAGCTCCTGATCCACGCCGTCATTCAGTACCCCGCCCTGGTTGGTGAGGATGGGCGCATCGGGGCGAATTTTGGTCTGGATTTCGTCGCGTAGGGCGGCGCAGGGATTGAGTTGGTCAGCCAACTTCTGCAGGGCCCGGATGCCGGAGGCGGCCAGCTGCTCCCGAATGGGGCCAATGGCCTCCAGGGCCCGGGCCAGCTGTAGCAACTCACGGGGATTGATGCGGCGCACGGCCACCTTAGAAATCAGCCGCTCTAGGTCCCCAATCTGGCGCAGGTGCTGGAGCAGGTTTTCTAGCAGCTCGGGGGTTTGCAGTAGCGCTTCTACCGTATCAAGGCGGCGCTGGATTTGGGCGGGCTCCTTCAGGGGCAACACCACCCACTTGCGCAGCAGGCGGGCACCCATGGGTGTCACTGTCTGATCAAGGATGTCAATGAGGGGCACGCCGCCGGGGTGCTGAGGCTGCACCAGCTCCAGGTTGCGCACGGTAAACCGGTCGAGCCACACGTACTTGTCCTCCTCCAGGCGGCCGATGCTACCGATGTGGCCCACATCGGTGTGCTTGGTTTCGGCCAGGTAGTGCAGGATGCAGCCGGCGGCGGTAATGCCCTCGCGCAACCCATCAATGCCGAAGCCTTTGAGGGACGTGGTGTTGAAGTGGCGGGTGAGCAGGTCGTAGCCGTAATCGAAGCCGAACACCCATTCTTCCAGCGCAAAATGGCAGTAATCGGGGCCGAAGTTTTCCTCGAAGTCGCGCCGGCTTTTTTTGCAAAACAGCACCTCAGCGGGCTGGAAGTTCTGCAGCAGCTTGCCCAGGTACTCCAGGGTACCCTGAGCCACTAGAAACTCGCCGGTACTGATATCCAGAAACGAAATACCAGCCTCCTGCTTGCCCAGGTGCACGGCGCAGAGGTAGTTGTTGCTCTTGCGCTCCAGCACGTTGTCGTGCAGGCTCACACCGGGCGTCACCAGCTCCGTTACGCCCCGCTTCACCAAGCCCTTGGCCTGCTTGGGATCTTCCAGCTGGTCGCAGATAGCCACGCGCTGCCCCGCCCGCACCAACTTGGGCAGGTAAGTATCGAGGGCATGATGGGGAAAACCGGCCAGGGGCGTCTCGGAAGCGGTACCGGCCCCGCGCTTGGTCAGGGTAATATCTAGGATGCGGGAGGCCGTTACGGCATCCTCGCCGAAGGTTTCGTAGAAGTCACCTACCCGGAACAGCAGCACCGCGCCGGGGTACGTCTGTTTCAGTTGGTAGTATTGCTGCATCAAGGGCGTATCGACTACGGGCGCGGGCCCCAGGGAGCCGTGCGTGCGGATAGGCTTTTTAGTAGAGTCGGCGGATTTGGTTCTCACGGAAAGCGGGGATTCAGGAAGAAGCAGCCGGTCCGGCAGCCAACGTGGCGGGCCTGGGGGCTGAAGGTTCTGCCGTCAGCAACGCCGCGCAGGCGCGCCGGTGTTCCTACCTTTGCCGGTATGCGCAAACTTTCGATGGAAGAGCTGAACCGGCTGACGGTGGCAGACTTCAAAAATACGCGAAAATTCCCCCTCACCCTAGTGCTGGACAACGTGCGGAGCCTGCACAACGTGGGGGCGGCTTTCCGCACCTCTGATGCTTTTGCGGTAGAAAAAGTGTGGCTTTGCGGCATTACCGGCCGTCCACCCCAGCGCGAAATCACCAAAACGGCCCTGGGCTCTACCGAGTCGGTAGCGTGGGAATACGCACCAACTACGCTGGAGGCGCTGCAGCAGCTTAAGGCCGCCGGTTACCAGTTGATAGCCGTGGAGCAAACCACCGGCAGCGTGCCCCTGCCCGCCTTTACAGTGGCGCCCGACCAGCCCTATGCCCTAGTAATGGGCAATGAGGTATTCGGGGTGGAGGATGAGGTGCTGGCCTTCTGCGACGCGGCCGTGGAAATTCCGCAGTTTGGCACCAAGCACAGCCTGAACGTGAGCGTAGCGGCTGGCGTGGTGCTGTGGCATTTTGTGCAGGCTCAGCAGCCCGATACCCCTCCCCACGCGCCGAACAGGCAATAATAAATTGCTGGTTATTTCTGCAATTTGTTGATGAATTCAGTGAAAATTCAGCCAATTGTTGTGTAAATTTGAACGGGCCGCCATGCTGGGCGGCCCGTTTTGGCATCCGGCACTTCTATTACTCAACTACTGCGCACGATTGATGAAATCAACTTTTACACTTCCTTTTCTGCGGACGCTTGGGCTGGCCACGGCGCTGGCGCTACCCGGCCTAGCTACGGCGCAAAATGCCCCCCTCGATCAGGCCCTTGGGGCGCTGAAGGCCCGTCAGGCCAAACTAGGCCTCAAGGCGGCCGACCTCACCGACGCGGCCGTGACCAGTCAGTACACTGATAAGCAGAATGGCGTTACGCACGTATACCTGCGGCAGCGCGTGCAGGGCATAGAAGTGTATGGGGCCGTAGCCGATGTGCACCTGAGCCAGAGCGGCAAAGTAGCCGACTTGCACAGCAGCTTCCTGCCCAACGCAGCCACCCAGGCCCGCAACGCCGCTCCCTCGCTTACAGCAGAGCAGGCCGTAGCGGCAGCAGCCAAGGCCTTAGGCATGAGTGCTCCGCGTGGCCTTAGCCTGCAAAAGGCCGGCTCGGCCGCCGAAGGGATGGAGTTCAATGACGGCGGCATTTCGCTGGATAAAATTCCGGTGAAGCTGATGTACCAGCCCTTGGCTAGCGGCACGCTGCAGCTGGCCTGGGACGTAACGCTGGCCCCACTCAACGGGGAGCATTACTGGAACGTGCGCGTAGATGCCACTTCCGGTGCCCTGCTCGACAAAACGGACTACAACATTTCCGAGAGCTTCAGCATTTCCTCGCTGGTACGCCCCCTGGCTATGGCAGCTTCGGCAGCCGTGCAGCCAGCTGCTCCCACTACCGCTAACAAGCCGGCGGCTCCCAACAGCTACAACGTGTGGCCCATTACTGTAGAAAGCCCCTCGCATGGCGCCCGCCAAGTAGTTACCAACCCTGCCGATGCCGTTACCTCGCCCTTCGGCTGGCATGACACCGACGGCATAGCCGGACCCGAGTACACGATTACCCGGGGCAACAACGTGCACGCCTACGACGACCGAAAAAATACCAACACGTACACTGCTGGTACCAACGTGAGCCCCGATGGTGGTGCCAATCTGGAGTTCGACTTCCCCTTCGATGCGACCTTGCCTGCTCCGGCCGTAAGCAACCTGAATGCGGCCGTAGTCAACCTGTTCTATTGGAACAACCTGATGCACGACGTGATGGCCCGCAAGGGTTTCGACGAAGTTAGCGGAAACTTCCAGGTGAAGAACTACTCCGGCACTGGCCTCGGCAACGACTATGTGCAGGCTGAAGCCCAGGACGCTTCCACTTCCTCCACGGTCAGCCTGAACAACGCCAACTTTGCTACCCCCGCCGATGGGCAACGCCCTCGCATGCAGATGTATCTGTGGGACCGGTCGGTGGCCAACGTGACTATATCGGCCCCTGCTAGCCTGGCTGGCAACATTGAGTCCGTTGAGGCTACGTTTACCCGGCGCCTGTCGCGCACGGGCCCAGTGAGTGGTAATCTGGTACTTGCCAACGATGGTACCACCACCCCTAACCTAGGCTGCTCTGCCTACACCAATGCCGCCGCAGTAGCTGGCAATATTGCTCTTATTGACCGGGGTACCTGTGCCTTCACAATTAAAGTGCAGCAGGCCCAGGCCGCCGGAGCAAAAATGGCTATTGTCATCAATAACAATGGTAACCAGATTCCTTTCGCCTTCACGGGTGACACTACTGGCATCCGGATTCCGGCCGTTATGATTTCGCAGGCCGACGGTAACCGCATCAAAGCCAGCCTCCAAGCCGGCTCCACGGTTAGCCTCACAGTTGGTACGCCAGTTACCTATTACCGCGACGGTGACTTTGATAACGGCATCGTAGCTCACGAATATGGGCACGGCATCTCCAGCCGCCTCACCGGTGGCCCCGCCAACGCCAACTGCCTGAGCAGCGCCGAGCAAATGGGCGAGGGCTGGAGCGACTTTTTCGCGCTGTGGATGACCACTAAGCCCGGCGACGTAGGCACTACCGGCCGCGGTATTGGCACATATGCTTCGTTTGAGCCCACTACCGGTGTCGGTATTCGTCCTACGCAGTACAGCACCAACATGCAAATCAACCCGGCTACCTATGACTACGTGGGTAAAACGGTAGCTAACGTCAATTACAACACGTACGTGGATGCCAGCGGCCAGACCCGCGTGTATGTGCACAGCATTGGCTACATCTGGGCTACTACACTGTGGGATTTGAACTGGGCTTTAATTGGCAAATACGGCTATAACGCAGACCTGAACGCCAACACCGGCGGCAACAACATTGCCCTGCGCCTGGTGCTGGATGGCTGCAAGCTGCAGCCCTGCAACCCCGGTTTCCTGGATGGCCGCAACGCCATTCTGAAGGCTGACTCCATCAACAACAAGGCCGCCAACGCTGCCCTGATCTGGCAGGTGTTTGCCCGCCGCGGCATGGGTGCCAACGCCGTACAAGGCAGCAGCAACGTCCTCACCGACCAGAAAGCCAACTTCGACCTGCCGACGTCCATCCTGAGCACCAAGCAACTGAACGAGCAATTGCTGGAAGTGTACCCCAACCCCGCCAGCGACCAGTTGATGGTGCGCACCCAGGTAGGCAGCAAAGCTCCGGTACAGGTGGAGCTGGTGTCGTTGCTAGGCCAGCGCGTGAGCACGCAGACGGTAACCGCCGCCCGCCTCCAGCAGGAGGGCGTGGTAGTGAACACCAGCAAAGTAGCCGGTGGCATTTACTTGGTACGCCTGACTACTTCAGAAGGCATCATCACCAAAAAAGTAGTAGTGCGTCACTAATCCGACAAACACTTGCCCGTATAAGAACCGCCCGGCAAGCTGCCGGGCGGTTTTTTTATGCCCACACTCATGCCCGAATATCTGCGCCCCGATGGTGCTCTGCTGGCCTTACGCCCTCACATAGCCGCTACCGTAACCCCCGACGATACCCCTGCGGCCCGCTTTGCCCACGGTACCCTCCGGCCCGTACTCAAACTTCAGAATGACGTGCTGCTGCGGATAGTAGCCAGCTTTGTACGGGACCACCACATCCCGCTGGCAACTGCCTCAGCCACGGAGCAGCAACGCCTGCTGGCTGAACTGCTGACACGTAATACGAAGCTGCGCTATACCATAATTGGGCTGGTAACGGGCCTGTTTACCCTGCCCGAGTGGGAAACCTACCACGCCAACCGGCCTGAGCTGAATCGCCGGCTACTGGAGTTGGCTACGCGGCGGGTGCAGGACCAGGCCGGTGCCGTGGCAGTATTAATAGCTGAGTAGAACACAAAAAAGGCCCGCAGTTGCTGCGGGCCTCTTTTTGCGGAATGGCAATTTTACAACCTAGTCGTACTGGGAGTCGCGCAGGTGCACGGGGGCGGCTTTCTTGCGCAAACGCATGTTCAACACCTCCACAATCAGGGAGAAGAACATGGCGAAGTAGATGTAGCCCTTCTCAATTTCCTTGTGGAAGGCTTCCATCACCAGCATCACCCCAATCATAATCAGGAAGGACAAGGCCAGCATTTTGATGGTGGGATTTTTGTTCACAAAATCGGCTACCACACCCGAGAAGACCAGCATTACACCCATCGACAGAATAACGGCCAGAATCATAATCAGCACGTTATCCACCAGGCCCACGGCCGTCAGAATGGAGTCGAAGCTGAACACGATGTCGATGAGGATAATCTGGAAGATGACGCTCCCGAAGGAAGCGCCGCCTTTGCCGCCTTCCTCGTGCTCTTCCTCGCCCTGCAGCTTGGTGTGTATTTCGGTGGTGCTCTTGGCAATCAGGAACAAGCCCCCGGCCAGCAGAATCAGGTCGCGGCCCGTTACGCCAAAGTCGTGGTCGGCCCAGGGAATATCCAGCTGGAACAGCGGCGCCTTCAGGCCCACAATCCAACTAATGCTCATCAGCAGGCCAATACGGCACAGCAGTGCTAGCAGCAGGCCAATGCTGCGCCCCCGCTTCTGCATGTCGCGGGGCAGGCGGTTCACAATAATGGAGATGAAGATGATATTGTCAATCCCTAGCACAATTTCCATGAACGTAAGCGTGAGCAGGCTTACCCAGGTTTGGGGGTCAGAAAAAACTGAAAAATCGAATTGCATGGGGAGATGATAAAATGAGGGAGCACGCAATATGGCAAGGAACCAACCTGATGCAACGATGGGCCACTAGCGGTTGGGTTGCCTATGACTTCATATTGATGAATTGCAAAGGCTGGCCGATGCTGGCCTGGCGCACCGCCGCAATGGCAGCTTGCAGTTCATCTATCTTCTTGGCCGTTACGCGCACCTGGTCATCCTGCATTTGGGCTTCCACCTTCACTTTGGCATCTTTGATAGCCTTGATGATTTTGCGACCTGCTTCTTTGTCTACGCCGGCGCGTACTTTCACTACTTTCTTCACCAACGCCCCATTGGGCTGCTCCTCCTCCGAGAAGTCCAACGCAGTTCCGTCAATGCCCTGCTTTACAATGCGGGTGAGCAGGATATTTTCCAGAGCCTGCACGCGCATAGAGTTTTCCGAGGTCAGGGTGATGAGGTTGGCTTTCTTGTCCAGTTCGATACCGCCTTTGGTGTCGCGCAGGTCGTAGCGGGTTTGCAGTTCTTTTTTGGCTGTATTTACCGCATTTTCGAGAGTTTGCGGATCTACTTTGCTAACGATGTCAAAAGAGGCCATGGGAAATGGGCTGAAAGAAGAGAAAATCAGGACAATGGCCAAAGATAGTAAGGCGCTCTGCGCTCCGTAAGCTTCGGCCTGAAATACCAGCATACCCAGCCACCTTCTCCCGGGTTTCACCTACCCTGCATTTCCGCTGCCATGACCATTACCACCCCCCATACGCCAGCCGAGTGGGCCGCTTACTACCGCCTGCGCTACGAGGTGCTCCGCCAGCCCTGGCAGCAGCCCGAAGGTTCGGAACGTGCCGACGACGACCTAGCCGCCAGCACCACCCATGCGCTCCTGCTGGCCCCTGAAGGCTACGCGGCGGGCGTGGGCCGCCTGCACCCCAGCGGGCCGGGCCAGGGGCAACTGCGGTTCATGGCCGTACATCCGGCGTGGCAGGGTCAGGGCGTGGGCCGGCAGGTGTTGGAGTTTCTGGAGGCAGCGGCAGGGCAACAGGGCCTTCAAGAGCTGGTATTGCAGGCCCGGGAGGCGGCCGTTCCGTTTTACGAGCGGCTTGGGTACACCGTGGTAGCACCCTCGCACACGCTGTTCGGGAGTATTCCGCATTTTCTGATGCGCAAAGAGCTGGCTCCGTAAGGGCGCAGCCCGCAGTGTACATCACCAGCGGTGTGGCCGAAAGTAGCTACTTTTCCAGCCTTCCACCTCCTCGCCTGCTTACCCCATGCAACCTACCTCACTTGACGCGGCAACACTCATAGCCGTGTATAACCGCATTAATCACTACGGGCAGGCCAATGGGATGGAATTGGTGCTAAACCAGCCTGGTGACGTGCGCTATACCATGACCATCCGCAACGAGCACCTCTCCTCCCCCGGCACCTGCCATGGGGGCGTACTGGCCGGCCTCATGGACTCGGCACTGGGGGCAGCGGCCCTTTCCCTGGCGTTTACGGCCGGCGAGTTGGTTTCTACGGTGGAATTTAAAATCAACTACCTGCACCCAGTGCGCCTGCACGACCAGTTGGTGGCCCACGGTGTGGTAGAACACAGCGGTAAAACTCTAGTGGTCAGCAGTGCCACCATTATCTGCCCCACGCGCGACAACCTTATAGTAGCCCGCGGTATGGGCACGTTCAACCGCTACCCCGCCACCAAGCGCGACTTCCATGATCTACTGGTTTCCCCGGAGTAGACCAGTACGTTCAGTTGAGGTAGAATAGTCAGTACCAGCCAAGTGGTTGGTGTGCTACCCTTTTCTCCAGCAAAAAGCCGCCGGAAGCCCTATATAATGGGCTTCCGGCGGCTTTTCAACGTACCGAACCTTTAGGGTTATAGTCGTTCGGGTGAGCTGGCCGACTCGTGTTCGTGGTGGTCGTGGTCGTACTCGTCGTTTTCGTCTATTTCGGGAGCTTCCACTTTACGCACGTTGCGGGCGCAATCTTCGTCGCGGTGGTTGCGACCCACGGTAAACTCTACCCAGTCGCCTTCCCGCAGCTCATTGAAGTCGCCCTCCGCCATATCGGCGTAGCTGAAGAAGAGGTTATTGGGAGGCATTACCACAAAGCCAAAGCCGTTTTTCAGATTTTTGATGGTGCTGATGCCTATCGTACCAACCGGCCCGGCTGCCGTGGGGCCCGTGGGGCGCACTGGCTTCACGGCCGGATACGCTACTGGCTCGGGCGTATTCACGAACATGGTTTCTACTAGTTCGTCGCCGGTGCTCAGGCCCTGGTCAATGATTTCGTGCATCTGAATTGGGTAGGTGGCCTGATCCAATAGCTGCTGCGAAGCGCGGGTAACGCGGTTTTCGCCCTTGAAATCGGTGTATTTGAAATCCCAGTTCAGGAGCATCACGCGGGTACCCACGGTGTTCAGCTTCTTGATTAGGGGTGCATAGTCGGAGTCACCGGCAATCAGCACCACTACGTCAAAGCTCTTGTGGATAGCCAGTTCCAGAGCCTCCAGGGACAGCCACACGTCAATGCCTTTTTCCTGCAAACGACCATCACGGGTTTTCAGGGGCATATAGTGCGTCTGGATACCCATGTTCATCAGGATATCGTCCAGCAGCCGGTCATGAAAGAGGCGGTCCTTGTCGCGGGCCTCCGTTGCGGAGAGGCGGCCACGGAAAAAATGGGCGTCAATAATCTGGCTCAGACGTACATCTACGTCTTCCTCCTCAGCTACCTGATGACGGATAAATTCATGGAGGCCTTCCAAACTGATACGGGCCTTACGATCATGCTGGAAGTAGTAGTAATCACTGATTTTCAGGAAATAATTGCCGTCATAGAAGACGCCGATCCTGATCAGAGGGCTATTCATCTGGTTCATACAAGAAACGGTTTGAGCGCAAAAAGGTGTGTGTGAGTAAGAGCGGGTAAGTGAGATCGGTACGGTCCGGTTGCATCCGGAGGCCTGTCAAAGGTAGTCGTTGGCAGGCTTGGAGTATACTAATAGTCCAGTGGCAAAATTAAGCAGCATATTCGGGCAAGAACAGGCATCGAAGCGAAAAACGCGTTAGGCTGTTGCAAGCCGCAACTACACAACCGCAGATGAGCCGTGGATGAAGAAGGCTGATTTCGGGCTCTGAATGAGCTAATTATCCAACTTATTCGCGCATAAGCCTATCCATTTATCTCTACAATATTAAACAAAATCTATTCTTAAGTTTGAAATTAACAGAATGCAATCTACATGAGATTTATCTAACTCTTTCGCGTTACAGACAGCAAAGCCAACAGCGCCGCACGCGGAACAGCTTCCTGTTAAAATCCAAAACCTACTTCTTTCAAGCTATAGCAGCTATTCAAATGTAAAAGCTACTATATTCTGGGTAGAAAGTATTCGTCCGAATCAGGAATTCAATAGCTCAATGCAACACATCCGTAGACCAAAGGACCCAGATAGCCCTTGTAGGTGGCACGGCAAAGGTACAACTTACGGGCTTTTTTAGAAAGAATCTAAAATTTAAGCCTGCCCAACCAGATTCCCAGTACCAACAGCCCGTACCCGATGCAGATAGCCACCTCCAGTAAATTGCCACTCTTGGAGCCGGTCCGAATCAGGGGAATTTTCAGACAGACATCAGTGAGGGGCCGAAACCACTTCACGCCGGCTTTGGTAAGCGTATCGGCCAGCAAGTGGGAAACATAGCCGCCGCCGGCAAACAGGGCTACTCCGTGCCAGCCCAGACTCTGGTTGGCCAAGTGCCCAATGTAGGTCCAGAGGCCGGCGGCCCAAATGGTGTGCGTCCAGGAGCGGTGACTGGTAAACGGTGCCACCGACACGAACAGGCCCAGCATACTCAGCCACACAAACCCCGTATACAACCCCGCAACCACCGTGCACAGGCCAGTAAACAGTAAGGCCAGCTTGCGAGTAGAGTCGCCCTGCAGGGCTGCCCCAATAAGACCAAACGCCAGCGCCGCCGTGAACCCCATGCGCCGGTCGGGGCCCGGAGGTAATTGGAAATGCGTGTACAGAGCCAAGGCAGCGGCCACGACCACAAACGCCCAGCGCACATAGCTCTGCGCGAAACCTAGGCGTTTGCTGAGGCGGGAACCGGGGTGGTCAAGATCGGGGGCGAGGGAGGAGAAGCCAGCCAAGGCAATACCGGCCGGCGAAAATGGAATGCCCGGCACCAGCCCGGCCACGGCCACGCCGGTAATCAGGCCAATGGCCAAATGAGAAGAACCGCGCACTAACGACAGGGGTAAAAAACAGAAGCAACGAAGATACCAGCAGCGGCAGCAATACCGGATAGCAGCCGGGGTAAATTCTTCGGTTACTAGGCAGTGTGAGGTGCAAAAAGGCTCCGCTACTCATGCAGAACGTTTTGCCTGCAAGGTTGAAATGGCGTTCAACTACCCTGCTGTCAGCACAACCGGAGTTACCACTTGCCGGAGCTGCCTTTCAGATTGCCCTGAATATCGTGCACCTGCCCTTCCAGCAAAGCCAAGCCGCGCCGAAAAGCATCGGTGGCCTCGGCCTTTTCGTGGTCGGGCAGGGGGCCGTGTTGTTGCACCTGCTCCCGAACGTGGCGCAGGTGATTGAGCAGATCATCCCACTCATCGGGGGATGGATTGGTCGCGGAAGTAGTCATGAGCAAGGCAAAGCCGGAGAAGACAGGAACTAGCGCGGGTGGGGACTGGAAGATACGGCAGCGCCGCCGAAAAGTGGCGGAAACTTTCGGGGCGCGGCCGCGGTATTGAGTAGCGCGCTTCTGCTTAAGAAACTAACAGCAAGCTCCCCTCCTCAGCTGAGGATGAGTTGGGGATGGTTGACGGTTTTTGAATGAGTCACTAGTTCTGGCTTTTAATTCTAGTTCTTCAACTACCCCAACCTCTCTCCAGCTAAAGAGGGGAGCTAATTTTAGCTGTAGTTTGCCCGCAGACGCCAGCCCATTGCCCGACCGGATTTACATTCGGCCGGGCTTCTCCCTTTTAATTTCCTCCTAGCCGATACTCGTTTTGAAGGTCACCGATTTTCTCAAGCTCTACGCCCTCGACCCCACTACCCTAACGGTGGGCGCCCGCCTAAATCCGGCCACGCAACACAGCTTACGCGGGGCCGCTCAAGCCGCCGACGCGACGCCTGTGCGCCTGCACCTGCGCGGCCTTATCGGGAGCCAGGACGCGGTGTTGGCTGCCGCTTTGCACCAAGAGTTTCCGGATCAGCACCACTTGTTTGTACTCCACGACCGGGACGAGGCGGGTTTCTTTTTGGCTGACTTGCAGCACCTGATACCTGAGGAGGAGCCGTTGCTGTTCCCGACTTCCTACAAGCGGCCCTACAGCTTCGACGAAACGGAAAACGCCAACGTGCTGATGCGGGCCGAGGTGCTCAACAAGCTGAACAACCACCGCGGCCCTAAAACCACCGCCGAGCAGGAGGCCGACGACGCGGCCGACGCGGCGGAAACCGAGGGTCAACCCAAGGTCAAAAAGCGCGGCAAGGCCAGCGCCAAGGAAACGGCCGGCGTGCTCATCGTTACCTACCCGGAGGCGTTGTTTGAGAAGGTTATCAACAAGAAAAGCCTAGTGGCCAACACGTTTCTGGTAAAGGTGGGCGACAAGCTGGACGTGAACTTCGTGAGCGACATGCTGGCGGAGTACGACTTCGAGCGGAGCGACTTTGTGTACGAGGCCGGCCAGTTTGCCGTGCGCGGCGGCATTGTGGACATCTTTAGCTACGCCAACGAGCTGCCCTACCGCATCGAGCTGTTCGGGGATGAGGTGGAGACGATCCGGACGTTTGACCCGGAAAGCCAGCTGTCGGTGGAGAAGCGGCAGCAGGTGAGCATCATCCCAAACGTGCAAACCAAGCTGCTCCAGGAGACGCGGGAGGCGTTTCTGGACTTCATTCCGCAGAACACCGCCATCTGGGCCAAGGATGTGCGCCAGACCCTGGACGTGGTGGACGAATACTTCGACAAGGCTGAGCACGGCTTCAAGGAGCTGCTGGCGGCTTCGGGCGGTACCCAGGTGGTGAGCAGCCCGGAGGATTTGTTTGAATCGGGTAAGTCGCTCAAGAAGCTGCTGGACGGGTTTGCGGTGGTGGAGTTCGGCAAACGGTTTCACTACAAGGCCGGGGCCGAGGAGTTCCAGTTCAACGCCAGGCCTCAGCCGAGCTTCGGCAAGGACTTCAACCGCATCGTCAAGAACCTGCACGACAACCAGAAGAAGGGCTACACCAACATCATTGCCGCCGAGCAGGTACGCCAGGCCGACCGTCTGCGCACCATCTTCGATGAGCTGGACAACAATGTGCAGTTTCAGCACCTGCTGCTGGGCCTGCGCGAAGGGTTCATTGACGAGACGCTGAAGCTGGTGGTGTACACCGACCACCAGCTGTTTGAGCGCTACTACCGAGCCCAGGAAACCCGCAAGTTCTCCAAGAAAAAGGCCCTGACGCTCAAAGAGCTGCGCACCCTGGTACCCGGCGACTACGTGGTGCACCAGGACTACGGCATTGCCCGCTTTGCCGGCCTCACCCAGGTGGAAATCAACGACCGGCTGCAGGAGGCCATCCGGCTGGTGTACCGCGACGACGACGTGCTGACGGTCAGCATCCACGCCCTGCACAAGATTGCCAAGTACAGCGGGGCCGAGGGCACGCCGCCCACCATGAGCAAGCTGGGCTCCCCGGAGTGGGAAAACAAGAAGAAGTCGGTTAAGAAGAAGGTGAAGGACATTGCGGCCGAGCTGATCCGGCTGTACGCCAAGCGCAAAACCGCGCCCGGCCACGCCTTCGCCCACGACTCCTTTATGCAGGCGGAGCTGGAATCGAGCTTTATCTACGAGGACACCCCCGACCAGGCCAAGGCCACCGAGGACGTGAAGCGCGACATGGAAGTGCCCCACCCCATGGACCGCCTCGTGTGCGGCGACGTGGGCTTCGGCAAGACGGAAGTGGCCATTCGGGCCGCCTTCAAGGCCGTGGCCGATGGCAAGCAGGTGGCCGTGCTGGTGCCCACCACCATTCTGGCCATGCAGCACTACAAAACCTTCCGCGAGCGGCTCGGCAATCTGCCCGTGACGGTGGAGTATGTCAACCGCTTCAAGACCACCAAGCAAATCAAGGAAACCCTGCAGCGGGTGGCCGACGGCAAAACCGACATCCTCATCGGCACCCACCGCCTCACCAACAAGGATGTGCAGTTCAAGGACCTGGGCCTCCTGGTGATTGACGAGGAGCAGAAGTTCGGGGTGAAAACCAAGGACAAGCTCAAGGAAATCAAGGTGAATGTGGACACGCTCACCCTCTCGGCCACGCCCATTCCGCGCACGTTGCACTTCTCGCTGATGGGTGCCCGCGACCTGAGCGTGATTGCCACGCCTCCGCCCAACCGCCAGCCGGTGCAGACGGAGCTGCACGTGTACGACGAGCTGCTGATCCGCGACGCCGTGTCGCGGGAGCTGAAGCGGGGCGGGCAGGTGTTTTTCGTGCACAACCGCGTGAAGGACATCGAGGAGCAGGCCAGCATGATTCTGCGCCTCGTGCCCGATGCCCGCGTGACCTACGTGCACGGTCAGATGGACGGTGACCTGCTGGAAAAGCGCATGATGAAGTTCGTGGACGGCGACTACGACGTGCTGGTGGCTACCACCCTCATCGAGTCGGGCCTCGACATTGCCAACGCCAACACCATCATCATCAACCGGGCCCACATGCACGGCCTCAGTGACCTGCACCAGATGCGGGGCCGGGTGGGCCGCTCCAACAAAAAGGCCTACTGCTACCTGCTCACGCCCCCGGTGGCCGGCCTGCCCAGTGATGCCCGCAAGCGCCTGAGCACCCTGGAGGAATTCTCGGACCTGGGCGCGGGCTTCAACGTGGCCATGCGCGACTTGGACATTCGGGGGGCAGGCAACCTACTGGGCGGGGAGCAGTCGGGCTTTATCAACGACCTGGGCTTCGAAACTTACCACCAGATTCTGGACGAGGCGGTGCAGGAGCTCAAGGAAACCGAGTTCCGCGACCTGTTCCTCGGCGACCCCACCCAGCGCCTGCAGGAAGCCGCCGGCACCGGCCGCCCCAAGGAGTGCAACATCGAGACGGACCTGCAAATCCTCATCCCCGACCAGTACGTGAGCAGCGTATCGGAGCGCCTGCAGCTGTACAGCAAGCTGGACCGAGCCAAAGGCCCCGAGGAGCTGCGTAAGGTACTCACCGGCATGGTGGACCGCTTCGGACCGCTCCCCCAGGAGGTGGAGCAGCTGGCCGATATTGTGCGCCTGCGCTGGCAGGCCTGCCAGGTGGGCTTCGAGAAGCTGACGCTGAAGAAGAACCTGCTGAAAGGCTTTATCCCGGCCGCCAACAACGAGCGGTACTTCCAGAGCGACACCTTCGGCAACATCCTCAGCTACGTGCAAACCCACCCCCGCTCCGCCTCCATGAAGGAGCGGAAGGAACAGCTCATCCTCAGCATCGAAGACGTGAAAAACGTCCAAGTTGCCAAACGCATCCTGAGCGAGTTAGGCAGTGAGGAAACGGTGGGAGTGTAATTCATTGTAACAGCCTGAAAAAGCCGCACTTTCCATCAGGAGGTGCGGCTTTTTCGTTTTACAGCTGGGCTAATCCTTGACAGAAATACTGGAAGCTGGTTGAGGTATTGCGGGCTGGGTTAAGGTGCGGGGCAATGGTTTCGGCCCATTCTCGCTTGCGCTTGCCAGTGGTGTATAAGCCCGCTGCTTGCAAAATGCGCCATAGAACCTCATTGGGTTTCGGGTGAGACTCCGGCTCCCGGTCAACTCCCTTAAAATGATGCGGTTTGACTCTGGGGAAAGCCACCATGATGGCGTCCCGGTCGCCTAGGAACCACGCTTCCAGCTCTTGGATAGCTAACGCATTGAAGACCTGAAAATCGGAGCCTTCAGAGACGTGCCCGAACGTCGTTAGGTCGGCTGCTTTGGCAGCAGCTTCCAGCGCGGCAAGCCGCCGTTCCGCCACCCCATCCGCATCCAGCAGCACCACAATGCGCAGGGCCTGCTGGCCCGGTTGGGCCATTCGCTTGCGGTAGCCGCGCAACAACGTGGGCAGGTTGTCCAGCAGGGCCTGCCAGCCGCCCAACGCCCGAAAGCGCGGCACGAAATGCGGCGGTAGCAAACGCGGCAACAGCTGGCGCAACGCATCCTCCGCCGACTCTTCCTCCAACAGAAACTCGACCTGCATGCTATTCCGAAATCGACTGCGAAGAACGGGGAGCCAGCGGGTCGCCCACCTCAAAGAAGTTACTCGACCAGAGGTAGCCAAGCTTAGCGCCTTCTTCCACCATGGCCACGATATCGGGCATATCGGCCACCCTCGACGCTTGGCTATATCCATCCGGGCCTCGGTGCAGAATCCAGACCTGCTCCGGCTCCATGGCATCCAGCAAAGCCGGCGAGTGGGTGGCCACCAGCAGCTGCCGCGTTTCGGTGGCTTTGCTCAGCTCCTCGGCTAAGCGCGGCAGCAGGCGCGGGTGCAGCTCGTTTTCCGGCTCCTCAATCCCCAGCAGGCCGGTGGCGTTGGGCTCATACAGCAGCGTCAGCAGGGCCGCCAGCCGCATCGTGCCATCCGACATATACTGGGCCGGCAGCGGCTTCTCAAACGGCGCATCCCGGAAGCGCAGCAGCAGCCGCTCATCCGAGGTACTTTCCATCACCACCTCCGCCAGCCCCGGCACCCAGCGTCGCAGCTGCTCGCTGATGCGGGCCAGCGCCTCCGGATGCTTGGTGTGCAAGTAGTACAGCACGTTGGGCAGGTTATCCCCGTTAGCCGACAGCGTCTCCTGTGGGCCTACATCGGAAAAGCCCTTCAAGTGGTCGTCAGTGAGGTGGACATAACGGTAGGATTGGAGTAAGTTTTTGATAGCATGTGCATAGGGGCTGATTTTACGACTATATGCAAAAGCATATCCTAGCATCGAAGTCCCTATACCGCTCAAATACATTTGTCGATTATCAGACGGTTTTTCTCGGCCTTCCTCGTTGTAATCTGAGGGGATTAACTCAGATGTAAGACCTGTAGAATTTCCACTTTGAGATAAGAATGTTTTGAACAACTTACCTTCTCCGAATATCCTGCTATCTGGCAGATAGAAGCCTTCTTCCAGAACGTCAAGTTTAGCATCATATCCATCTATGATCAGATAATAGCTTATAGATCCTAATCCACTATATAATTGAACCTCAAACTCAATCGGCCCTTCCTGCCCGCGCGTGCGCATTCCGGCGAAGCGGTTCCGCTTTTCCCAGGCTTGTTGCAGGTTGCCGCTCACCGCTTCGGCCAGAAACGCCAGCGCATCAAGCACTGTGGATTTGCCGCTGCCGTTGGGGCCGATGAGCACCGTTAGTGGCGTCAGGTCGCGCAGCTCCACGTCGCGCAGGGCGCGGTAGTTTTTGATGCGCAGGTAGGTGAGGCGGGGGAAACCGGCAGCGGTGGGAAGGTCGGGCATAGTCCACAGGAGTAGTTGCTACAAAGTACGGGGATAATGTACGTAGAGTAGATACCTTATCCCTCAGCCCATCTTGACTATATAAATTGTATACCCGCACCCATACCACCCTCGCCACAACCAGCCGCGCCGCTGCTACAGCCTCTGCGTCGGCGGGCTGAGGGCGTGGCGCCTCCGCCACTATCCCTTGTCACCCGGTTACTACACCGAGCGCCAGCTCCGCCGCGCCCCCGACAACGCCCTAGCCCGCATCAGCAAAAACATCCACGACCAAGCCACCGCCCACTTCACCGCCCTGCAGGACCAGGGCGTCACCCAGCAGGGGCTCACCGAGTTGGCCGCCGCCCTCACCGCTTTTTAGGCCGGCCAGTCGCCCCCCCGCCTCGCCTCCGCCGATGGCAAAGCCCACACCCAGGCCCTTGCCGCCGACCTGCGCGCCGCCGTAGTCCTGCTCCGCAACCGCCTCGATAAGTACCTGGTGCGCTACCAGTGCCCCGAGCCCCGCTTCTACACCGCCTACCAGTCGGTCCGCAACGTCATCAATACCGCCGCCCGCTACGCAAAGCCGGTCCCCGTTCCCGCACCTACGCCCAGCGAGGCAGGATATAGAACGCCATTCCGCGCTTGTTGAGGAATCTCGCGTGCTGACGTTGTAATGGTAACTCAGGCGTCAGCCCGCGAGATTCTTCGGCAAGCGCGGAATGACGTTCTTTTTGCTCACCCAACTTGCCCAGCTCAGTCCAACTATTCAAAGTCCGGAGCCGGCAGCCCGTTGGCCCCTGTCCTGATACCAGTAGATAATTAACCTTACCACGGCCGCTCCCACTCAGGGGCGGCCGTTTTTGCTGCTACCCAAACCCCACCCCAGGCAGCCAACACACATTTTTCAGTCCCACGCCGCCGCCGTTCAGCCGCCCTATCAGGGGCATCCACCTAACCCATAGCACGTTGACTTCGTACCGATACCCTCCACCATTCTTCCTTTCCCATGCAAAAGTCCCTTTTGGTTGCCAGCGCCTTTGCCCTGAGCCTCGCCGCCTGCAGCCAGGAAAAACCCGCTGAAACCACCACGGCTACCACTACCGCCCCGGCCGCTACCGAAACGCCCGCTGCCCCGGCCGCGTCCAATGTCGGCGTCGAGCGCGCCGAAACCACCAACCCAACGCCCCCCGCCACCCCGGCCCTGGCTACCCAGCCCGGCCCCAAAGGCACCCAGGTAGCCCTCACCAAAGCCCGCGTTATCGGGGACATTCTCACCGTGGAGCTGCAGGCCTCCCTGCCCGCTACGGCCGATGGCAACTATGAAACCGTGCGCGCCGATATCGACCAAGTATCATACATCGACGATGCCACCTCCCGCAAATACAACGTGCTGAAAGACCAGTCGGGTCTGTACATGGCCCTGCCGCTCGACTACAGCAAGAAAAGCGTAGCGGCCGATGCGCGCAAGTCCGGCCCCGGCATCATGAGCTTCAAGTTCCCGGCCCCGCCCGCTACCAGCACCACCATTTCGCTGAGTTTGCCCGGCATGGGTTCCTTTGACGGCATTACTATCCAACGATGAGCCGCTCCCTGAGCCGCAACACGAGTAGCCCCCTGCGCCCGGCCGGGCTGCTACTGGCGGCCCTGCTGCTCGCCGGCTGCTCCGACAACCGCTCCGCCACCGTTGCCACCACCCCCGAAGCCGCCCAATCCGGCCAGCCCCTGACCGGTACCGCCAACGTCCCCGTGGGCTCATCAGCGCCCACCGCCGCCACTGAGGCAGCTCCCGCCAGTGCTCCCCGCCCCGACCAGGGCCAGAAGCTCACCGGAGCCGTCAGCGACTTATCCGGCGCGGCCAGTGACCTGGGCGGCAAAATGACCGATATGGGTTTGGTTATCAACTTCGATACCGACGTGCTGTTCGACTTCGACAAAGCCGACATCAAGCCTGCCGCCACGCCTACCCTGGAAAAGCTGGCCGACGTAGTGCGGCAGTACACCAAAAGCCGCGTCGTCATCAACGGCTACACCGACTCCAAAGGCGACGACACTTACAACCGCACCCTCTCCCAGCGCCGCGCCCAGGCCATTGCCGACTGGCTCACCCAGCATAAGGCTGGCACCGTCGGCCAGTTCCAGGTGCAGGGCCTCGGTGAAACCAACCCCGTAGCCCCCAACACCACCCCCAACGGCACCGATAACCCCGAAGGCCGTCAGCAAAACCGCCGCGTGGAAATCATCATTTCCTAGGTTCTGCAGGCGACGCTTCTACCAACGATGAGCCCTTCATTCCCCGTTGACAGAGGAATGAAGGGCTTATTACTTGCCGGTCACGCGGTATGCCCTTTACCGGCCCGCCGTCATCAGCACGTTGGCCAGTTCCTCCAGCCGACGGCCAATGGGTTCCAGCAGCTCGGCCGGCACGGACACCTGCCCGGCACTGCGGGCCTTGAGGTAGCGGACCACCGCCATTTGGTTGTGCAAAGTCTCCTCCGTTTCCTGCCGCAGCTGCTCCTAGGCGGCCGGTCCCTGCGTATCCAGCAGCCGCAGGCGCGCCTCCAGGGCCAGCATCACTAGGCCGGCCAGTTGCGTCAGGAGCTGCTGCTCGGGCTCGGTGAAGTCCCGGTGCTCGTAGTCAGCCAGGCGCACCGTGCCAATGGCAAACGCCTGGGGCGTGCGGACAAGGACTCCGGCGTAAAACCGCACTTGCCGCTCCTGCGCAGTATCAATGGTTAGCGCAGGTTCGGCCAGCAAGTCGAAATACACCAGCACCGGCTCGCGGGAACGAACAGCGGGGGAGCACAACGTTTGTTCCACGGCCAGCACCTCCTGGGTGGCATCCCCACACTGACCTTGTGCCACACCTCCCGCTCATGCACGAAGGCAATGCAGGCCACCGGCACGCTGAAAACATAGGCGGCCAGCTCTACCAGATCATCAAACAGCTTTTCCCGGGCCGAATACAGAATATCATACAAGTCGAGTACCGCCAAGCGCTTGAGGTCAGCAGGAGTCATAAGCACGCAGAATAAGTAAAACGGCCGGGCAGCAACCAGGCAATCTTCCCCAAGCATATACCTGTCGCGGATACCTTGAGCGCGCGGCGGCGAGAGGCCGCCAGGTGCCTCTAGCTGCGCGCTGGTATGGGGCAGGCTGTTCTCAGGGCTACCTGCTCCGTCATGCATAATTATGGCTTTTCGGGGCAACCAGTAGCCGGGGGCAAAAGGCGGGCGTATACGCTCCCAGGCGCTTGGCCTTTTCCACTTGTATACTTTACTACCCTGTTTCCATGAAATTCCTCTTTGCTTCCGCCGCAGCCCTGCTGCTGGGTATGTCCGCTGCTTCCGCCCAAACCACTCCACAATCGTCTACCGCCGCTTCGCAAGGTACCCTGGGCACTACCAACAAGGGTACGGCCCCCAACACGGCCACGGCTACTGAGCAGATGACCACTACCGACCAGACCACTACCACTACCGGCACCACCCGCATGAGCCGCTCGGACAAAATGAGCCGCTCCGGCAAGAAAACCAAATCGATGCAGAAGCCCCGGGATGGGCAGAAGATGAAGTCTCCCAGCACCTCCACTTACTAGGCCGCAGCAACAGGTAAGCTACCTGCTTACTGCTGAAGCCAAATGCCGGGCGGAACCCTATACACAGGGTTCCGCCCGGCATTTGTGCGTTGCTACCGGATTCTGCCACAGCGCATAACCCGGGCAGGCACCTGCGAACTACCGCACAGGTGGGCAAACCATACGCCCCAGCGCCACCCGAGCCGCTACCAGGCCGGAAGCGGTAGCCTGGCGCAGGAATACAGGAAAGCAAAACTCTCCCGTGCAACCATTTGAAGCCGGGGCACACTCTTCCCGGTAGCCTGTCCCACTTTCTATCCTACCCAGCGTATGCGTATCGCCACTACTACCCTATTGCTGGCCGCTTTGGCCGTCCTCACCAGCTGCGAGGAAAACAGCCCCGCCCCCGGTACTGCCCTGGTATCCGGCCGCTGGATGCTGGTGGCGGTGGAGGAAATGCCCATTGCCGTTTCCAGCTACTCCGATACGTATCGGTCATATCTACAGTTCAACGCCCAGGGCAGCACGACCGAAGGTCTGGCACCGTGTAACTCCTTCGGAGGCACTTTTGCGCTGGGAGCCGAGGCTGGCCAGCTTACCATCAGCCCCCAGTTCTCCACCCGCACTACCTGCCCGGCCCAGACCATCGAGGACAACTACCTCAGCGCCCTGCCCCGCACCGTGCGCTACGAAATCAGCGGCAAGCAGCTAAAGCTCTATGATGCTACCAACTCCACAAAAGTTTTGCTGGAGTTCAAAGCGGCTGAATAAAGCCTCCAATCATGCAAAAAGCCCGTTTCTGTACAGAAACGGGCTTTTTGCATGGCTGACCGGAGTAACCGAGGCGTTTAGCAGGCACTGCCATCAAGGCCGCAGGCGGCTCCCTCGGCACCCGCCAACTGTACGGGCTGAGGCCGGGCTTCGGCCCACACTTTTTCCAGCACTTCCCGGAACAACTCGGCGGGCTGAGCCCCCGATACGGCGTATTTATCCTCGAACACGAAATACGGCACTCCCCGAATACCCAGTTGCTGGGCCTGGTACTCATCGTAGCGTACTTCCTGCTCAAACTGGTTAGAAGTCAGCAGTTGCTCTACCTCAGCGGTGGGCAGCTCCAACTCAGTGGCCAGGCGGGTAAGGGTGAGCACATCGTTAATATCGAGGCCTTCTTCCAGATAGGCTTTGAACAGGCGCTCCTTGGCCGCATCCTGGTGGCCGTGCCGGGCAGCCAGGTGCACCAAGCGGTGGGCGCGCAGGGAGTTGGCGGGCACTACCGTATCAAAGTTGAAGGCCAGCCCCTCCTCGGCGGCCGACTGGGCCATGTTGGCGCTCATCTGCCGGGCCCAGGCCTCGGTGTTGCCGTATTTCTTGGCGAGGCGGGCATATTGGTTTTCGCCCGGCGTAGGGTTGGCTTGGGGGTCTAGCTCGAAGCTGCGCCACTGAATTTGCACGTCCTGGGCATGGTCGAAGGAAGCCAGGGCTTTTTCCAGGCGGCGCTTGCCGATGTAGCAAAACGGACACAGGATGTCCGACCAGATTTCTATTTTCATATTGCTTGTTCGTTATTCCAAATTCAGAAGGCTATAATTCCGTCAGCCCCCAAAAAGTTTACCGCCTTTCCCCTCGCCCATGACTACCTGCCAGTTTGAAGCTACCATGGAAGCTGGTGGCCCCAATTTTATGCCCACCCAAATTGTGGTAGTGCCCCCACTGGTGCTGGAAACCCTGGGTGGCCTCAGCACACGGCGGGTTACGGGTACCCTCAATGGCTACGCAGTGCGGCTGGGGCTGCTGCCCCTCACTGGAGGCGGGCGCTACCTTATGATTAACAAGGATGTATGCCAGGCCGCAGGTGTGCAAGTGGGCCAGCGCGTTACGCTCACGTTGGCCCCCGACCCAGAACCCGACCGGGTGGACTTACCGGGTGAGCTTGCCCAGGCATTTGAGGCCTGGCCCGAAGCCGAAACGGAGTTTGGTCAGCTTTCAGGTAGTATGCGGCGGGCCGTGGCCCAGCACGTACGCACCGCCAAGCAGGCCGAAACCCGGGCCCGGCGGGCCGTTGAGCTAACGGAGCGGCTGGCGCGGGGCGCACACCCCTTCCGCAAGCCATAAGCCTACTGGGTAAGCGCAATACTGACCGTTTTGGCCGGACCGCTTACCGTAAATTTGCACTCATCGAAGCCCGGAGGCGCGAAGCGGGGGCGCACGTTGTTGGAGAAGGCAAAAGGTTCCGTCGGGATGCCCATCAGGTTTTTGTCCAGCTTATCATTATTGTTCACGTCCTGGGTAATGGCCACGGCCCAGTCGCCGGGCGGGAGTTCCACGGGCACACTCACCTGCCGCTGCCCCGCCGGCTTCACCACCCGCATAAAGGCGTAGCCACCCTTGGTCAGAAACGTTTCCCGCGCATTATAGAAGTACATCTTTACGGCCGAGGAGGTGGAAGCCAGGGCCGACACTACCACCGTGATGGACGGGTTGCCGGCGGCCGAGCAGGTGGAGGGAAGCAGGACGGCCAGGGCAAATCCGGCGGGCAGGCCAAGGGGGCGAAATACTTGCATGGCAGACGATAGGCGGTGAAACAATGCCTGACCAACACTGCCCAGCCGGAAAACATTCAGCACCCGTCGGCCCCGGCCGCTTATGCGGTAGCCAGTACCTGCTGCCAGGCTGCTTCCGGGGAGGCAACGTGCGTAATACGCAAGTAAGCGGCCTGCTCCATTTTGTGCGTCAGCTGCTGCAAGGCAATCTGCCCAAATACGTTATTGGGGGAGATGAATACCGCGCGCCGGATGCCCGCCGCGTAGGCCCGGCGGTTCCAGTCGACGGCAGCCCAGTCCTGGTCGGCGGGCAGCATGGCCCCAAACCGGCGCGCATCGGATACCCACCCCAGCCGCGGGTACCGGGGTGCGTACTGCTGGTACAGCTCCAGGGCTTTGTTCAGGAGTTGGCGCAGGTTGCGGCTGTTGGCAAAGCCGTGCCAGCGCACCATCAGGCACGGTACCTGGGGCAGTAAAAGTAACGCCCCGTATGACTCGGCATGGAGCTGGATTTCGGACATACTATAGGTGCCCAACGGGCCTTTCGCGGCGGGCCATCAGTGGCCAGCCCCGGTAGTACGCGGCGCACTCCCGCCCGGCTCGGCAGCTTCGGTCAACACCAATGCCAGCCCGCCCAATCTGGCTGATACCTCGGTCAGGACTGCGAAGATACCTGCCGGAGCCACTCGGCGGCGGGTCCATACTCCTCAAACGTGAGGATAAGGGGCCAGCCAGCCACGGCCACCGAGTTTTCGGCGTAGGACTGGCCCTGGGGTACCGGCGCATACACCCAGGCCAGGTAGTGCAGCCCCGCTTCAAACAGCAGGTGCATAATCTGGTAGCTTCGCTGCTCTTCCTCCGTAAGGTTAAATTCCGTGACTTGGGTGTTATCGTTCAGGAGCAGCTTGTACTGATGTTTGCGCTCCAAAGCCAGTACTTTTTCTGAGCCCTCCCGCACTTGCTCCAGGGTAAGTTTCCCGCGCCACTCCACATGCAGCCACTGGTTGAGCGCATCAAAGGAAATGAGCACGCTCGGCCTCTCAAATAACACCTGCCGGGCTGAAGGAGAAAGGGACTGATTTAGAGCCATTGTTGACGTTGAGAGGGCGCACAAAACGGTACAGAGAAGCAACACCCGGTGGCTAGTCCGGCAAAAAGCCCATAATTACCTACGGTACGCTGCGTGCAGCTTGGGTTGCCGGAAGCCACCAGCTACGGATTTTACTACTTAAAGTCCCAAGAAACACCCGGCATCTTGCTCTCGGCTATGTACATGCTCTACCACAGAAACAGAAGGAAAGCGGCAAAACGTGAAGTAGCGTAAACAAGCCTCCTTAACGCACGCCGTACTGTTCTGATTGCCTTCCAATATATTGACTTTTAATTATATGCCGCGCCAGAATGGCCCGCTGTTCCGGCGGGCCCTGATTCAGGCCAGTATTCTTGACCTGTTGCGGTATTCGGTAGCCTACACCGCAACTGGCAGGCAACAGGCAATGGGAGCTATTGGCATACAGGTTGCAACCTTTCCTGGTAGCACGGGCTCCTTTGCTCATGTCACCGTTTCCATCTACTTGCACCTGAACTTATGGCTTCTATCCGGTACGCTACTTTACTGAGCACCACGCTGCTGCTGGGCAGTTGCACTAAAGAGGACGAGCCCATGCCGGCCCCCGTATATCTGCTGGACCAACGCTGGATCCTGCGTGAGCTGAATGGCCAAACAGCTCCGTCCTCCGCTTCTGAGCTGCTGCTCAACTCCGTGGATGGCAGCAACCGAGGCAAGAGCTTCTGTAACCAGTACGGGGGCAACTACACGCTACCGGGCGGTAGTCCGGAGTTGCGCTTTAGTGAGCAATTCAGCACTTACGCCACCTGCGCTCAGCAAGACCAGGAAACGCTTTACCTGTCTCTATTGCCCCGGGTAGCGCGCTACACCATCCGGGAGCGGCAGCTTTTTCTTTACAATGACACCAGCGCGGAACCCCTGCTAGTGTTCGTAGCCGCTGAGTAGCCGAGTTTTCCACCCCATATGGGCATCGTGAGAGGTACTTCCTGCTAGCCACTACCCGCAGGAAGGCCTACCTATGGGCACTTCTCGCGGGCATTTGTGCAGGTTACCCAAATGGCTCAAGCGGCTTCTCAGTATGGTTTCATGGTGAGGGCAGCAGGTGATAGGGCGCAGCACTGCCTGCCGCCAGATACTAGGGCATAATCTCAAAACCCAACGTTCAGCACCAGGGGCTGCAGCTCCCACACACGGTAGTAGGAGTTGTACACGGTGCGCAGGCCCACTTCCAGCGGGGTGCGCAGCCGCAGCGGATTGAACACGGCCGACACATCAAAGCCGGTGGAGTAGTAGTTGCGGCGCAGGGTACCCGATTGGGCCCGTACCCCGTCGGCAAATACGTTGGCTTTCAGGCGCTGCACGTACAGCACCCGGCCCAGCTCCCAATGCACGTCGGCCAGGGGCAGGCGGTACTCAGCGCTGGCGGCGGTGAGGTAGTTAGCGCCGAGGTAGGGCAGGTTGCGGGGGTAGAAGATGGCCGCCCCGAAGCGGTACTCCTGCTGCTGCTGGTACTGGTAGCCGGCCCGCAGCCGCAGCGCGTGGTGCAGGCCCACCCCCGGCAAAAACAAGCTACCCTGCGCCCCCAGCTGCCGGGCCTCCAGCCCCCGGCCAAACGGCGTATCCCGCACCGTCAGCAGCACGCTCTGGCCCCAGCGCGGGGCCACGTCGCGGGTACTCTGGCGCAGGGTGCGGGAGAAGCTCACAGTGCCCAGCAGCACATTGAGAGGCCGGATAGTTACCTCAACCGGAGAAGGCCGAGGAACGAATGGGTAGTTGCGGGCCTGCTCTCGCTGGTAGAACGCACCCACCGTGAGCGAGGTGAGCATGCGGGAGGTAGTAAGCACCAGCGGCAAACGGCTCCCCAGACTCAGGCGGTTGTACTGCCAGGTTTCTTCGCTGAGCCCGCCGGTGGGCAGCGGCCCGATGGCCCGGCGGCCACCGTGCTCCACGCTCATATCCAGCACCGGCCCCAGGCCCTGGTAGCTAACATCGGCAAACACCCGCCCGGCCCGCTCTATCCCATCGAAGCCCACGCCCGCAACGGCCTGGGTGGTACTGAGCACATCCTGCGCCCGGATGCCCAGGTTGAGGCCGTTGCCCGACGGACTCTGCACCAAGCCCCAGCCGTAGAGGTTGGGCGCGTGGGGCAGGCGGCGGTAGCGCCGGGCCATCAGTACGGGCCCAACTGGCCCGTCCTGGGGCAGAATGGGGCCCACGGTGCGGGCCCCCGGCTCCCGGGCGGTCAGCTCATCGGCGTAGCGGTTGGGAGCCAGGGCGGCGGGCGGGGCCGGTTGCCACTGCCCGGGGCTCAGGGGCATTTCCAGCACCCGGCTGCCCTGGGCTTTTATTTCGTGGAAGGCCAGGCGCTGGCCGTCGGGGCTGAGGGTGGGGTGGTAGCTGCCCACCGGGCGGCTGGTTACCTGCTGCACTTCCCCTGTGCTGATGCGCACGGCGTACACCTCCTCCTGCCCCGAGCGGGGCGAGGTAAACAGCACGAAATCGGGGCCGGGCTGGGGCTGGGCGATATTGTCGTTGGCGGCGGGCAGCAGCACGCGGGCCTGGCCGGTTTCGGTATCCAGCAGCTCCAGACGCTTGCCAGCCGCTTCCAGCCGCACTACGGCCGCCGTATGGCCGTCGGGGGCGAAGCGGGGGTGCAGATAAGGTAGGTTTTCGGGGTTATCGAAGGTGCGCAGCTCCCGGCCGGTTTCGGTATCGAGCAGGTGCAGGCGGTGCTGGTAGCTGGAGTCGGTACTCACGGCCAGCAGGCGGCGGCCGTCGGGGCTGAGCACGGCGGTGGTGTAGCGGCTGCGGCGGCCGGGGCGGCTCACCTGGCCGGTGGCCACGTCCAGCACCCGCAGCTCGGAGTACACCTGCTGCTGCCAGCGCGGGTGGTAGCGGAATTCCAGCCAGGCCACCCGCCCCCCGCCCGCCGAGAGCTGCTCGGGGTTGTGGTGCAGGCCCATCACCCACAGCTCCCGCTCGGGCTGGCCCCGGCGCAGCGCCACCAGCTGGGGCGTGTGGCCCAGGCCGCTTTTCAGGGCTACCACCGTGCTATCATCAAGATATTGAGGAAACTGATATTCGGTGAATACCTTTTCAGTGGCCGCTACCGGCAGCTCGGTGGCGGGCGTGAGGGGGCGGGCAGCGGCCTGCTGGCGCCAGAGGCTGTCCAGCTCCCGCACGGTTTGCCCGTACAGGTCGTCGGTGCGCAGGCCAGTGGTGCGGCGCAGCTTGTCAGAAAAGGACAGCGGGTACACCGGGAAGCGGTAGTAGCGGTTGAGCACCGTGCCCCACACGCCGGGGTCGGGGGCGGTGCGCTTGAGGCGGGAAGTCAGGAAATAGCCCAGCACGTAATGGTTGGGCACATTATCCCGAAAGGAGCCGGCCACGGCCTTGGCGTAGGAGTAGCGCCGCCCGGCCAGCAGGTTAGCCCGGAAATAGGCGTCGAAATTCGGAATCCGGCCCCGGCCGCTGCGGGTGAGGGCTGTTTCGGTGCCCACGGCGTCGCCCTCGGCAAACCAGTCGGGCACGCCCAGGGTGGTGAGGCCCAGCCCGCCGTAGCCCCCGAACAGGTAGCCTAGCTGCCCCAGGCCCTGGTGGGCCTTATCGAACTGCACCACGTGGCGGTACTCGTGCACCGTCAGCTCATCCAGCCAGTCCAGGGTGCCGGGCAGGTAGGGGTCCTGGGGGAAAGTGGTGAAGAACTCGGAGTGGCGGGGCAGCAGCGTTACGAAGCCGTTGCCGATGGTGTTGCGGGTTTGCAGCACCACCGTAACGGGCCGGGCCGCCAGTCCCAGCGAGGCCCCAGCCGGCTCGTGCACCTGCTCCAGGCGGGCGGCCGTGCGCCGGGCCTGCTGCTCAAACCCCTGGGGGTACACCACCCGGAAGTGGGGCGTACGCACCTCGTACCAGCGCACGGCGGCGGGCACCTGCTGCTCAATGGGCAGCAGGGTTTGGGCCGAAGCCAGCAGGGGCAAAACCGCCAGCCCCAGGGCCGGCCACAGCGTACGAAAGGGGAATTTCACGGGCACGGATAACGTTGTAACTCCCGAAGAAACCACCCCGCCGGCCCGAAAGCAACTTTCGCAAGCTCAACGGCTGCGACCGGGCCGGCAGTGGCTTCGTATGTAGATCTTTCCTGTACCCTCTGGCTCTTGCACCTCTTCCTTATGAACCTGCTGAAAAACGGCCTCGCGGCCCTGCTCCTGGTATCGTTAGCCTCCTGCTCGGAGCGCCGCCCCGCCGAGGCCCAGGCCGAAACCGGCCCGCTCACCCGCTCCACCGCCGCCCCCGCTCCGGCCAACACCGCCGGCCTGGCCGTGGCCACCTTTGCGGGGGGCTGCTTCTGGGCCACGGAGGAGGTATTTGAGGAGCTGCGGGGCGTGAAGGCGGCCGTATCGGGGTACAGCGGGGGCACGGTGCCCAACCCTTCCTACGAGGAGGTGGGCACCGAGCGAACCGGCCATGCCGAAGCCGTGCAGGTGTACTACGACCCCAAGCAAATCAGCTACCAGCAGCTGGCTGAGGTGTTCTTCAAAGCCGCCCACGACCCCACCACGCCCAACCGCCAGGGCCCCGACCTGGGTCCGCAGTACCGCTCGGCGGTGTTCTACCGCACCCCCCAGGAGAAAAAGGTACTCGATGAAACCATCGGCCGCGTGAATGCCAGCCGGCAGTACGGCAGCCCCGTGGTTACGCAGGTGCAGCCGTTCCGGCAGTTCTGGCCCGCCGAGGGCTACCACCAGGGCTACCTGCGCCTGCATCCCCGCGAGAGTTACATCCAGAACATATCCATGGTAAAGGTGGAAAAGGTGCGCCACACCTTCCCCCAGCTGCTGAAAAAGCCGCTGTAAAGGGGTTGGATAAGCAACCGGCTAACCGGAAGAACGTCATGCTGAGCTTGTCGAAGCATCTCTACCGATTCGTTGAATGGCGCTGACGAAGCGGTAGAGATGCTTCGACAAGCTCAGCATGACGTTCTTCTTTAATCAAACCCTTCTTCACCACAAATTTTTTCTCGCTTCGGAACTTTTCTCCGAAAACTGGCACCCGGTTTGCAAAACGCTTAACCACCTACTTCTGGCCAGAAGCTGAACCTCTTGCCCGCCCCGGCTGCCGCCGGCGCGGCGGGCTTGCCTTATCCGGTTATCCTTCAATTTCTGCCCGCCATGAAAAAGCTTCTACCCTTCCTGCTGCTCCTCTGCCTGGCCGCCTGCGCCCCCCGGGTGTACACCGCCCGCGACTTTAAGCAGCAGGTGCAGCCCCGCCACCGCACGGTGGCCATCCTCCCCTTCAACGTGCACATCAAGCCCGCTCCCCCGCTGCTGGGCCAGGGGCGGCGCCCCAGCCAGCAGGCCCTGGCCGAGCAGGAGTACCAGACCGGCCTGGCCGTGCAGAACAATGTGTTCAGTTGGCTGCTGCACCGCTCCGGCAAGCGGGGCGGCTACTCCGTGGAGTTTCAGGATGTGGCCCGCACCAACGCGCTGCTGCAACAGGCCGGCCTCAGCTACGAGGACGTGCAGACCCACCCCCGCGAGGAGCTTGCCCGGCTGTTGGGCGTGGATGCCGTGGTAACCGGGCAGCTGCTGCTCAACAAGCCACTGCCCCTGGCCGCCGCCGTGGCCATCAACGTGCTTACGCCCTTTTATGCCATTTCCGATGAGGTAACGGCCTCCATGAGCCTGCACGACCAGCAGGCAGGCCGCCTGCTCTGGAAATACGACTGCCAGCTCCAGGGCGGCGGGGGCCTCACCGACAACGCCCAGAACCTGACCAACGCCCTCATGCGCAACGCCGCCAAACGCTTCCCCTACCAGCGCCGGGGTTGAGTACAGCCCGCATCTGCCCCCTTGTGAGCCGCCGCAGTCTGCCCCGCGCAGGTTGCGGCGGCTTTTTTTTGCTTCCTGCCTACCCTGAAACTCTGAACCTGCTGCGTGTGCAGAATAACCAGCTCTACGATGTGCCCGGCCGCACCCAGAGCCCCTACCGCACCCGCACCGCTGTGGCCGTGGCTCCTACCGAGGCGGTTGCCTTTCTGCGCCCGGCCGCGTAGCTTGGCCCTACCGTCCTGCTACCTATCCTATTGCTACCCCGCTGCGGCGGGCCTGTCTCATCTTTCTTACCCCTTTATCCCGTTTCGCCCCGTGAAACTCACTCGCCCGCCCCTCTACCTGGCCCTGGCCCTGCTCACGCAGTGCAGCAGCTGCAAAGAGGGCGACCCCGCCCCCGACCCACTACCCGAGCTGCCCCCCGCCACTCAGACCTGAGCCCGCACTTTCGGCTGTTTGGTCAACGGCAAGCCGTACGTTGCAAAGGGTATAAATCAAACTGGTGGAGACTGGTTTACACTTAATAAACTGTCAATCGGCGCTGACATGAGTAGTCAAGGGTAGAAGTTGACACTCAGTTTGCTGCTATCAGATACTGTTTCTTTCGGCATATTGACGACTACCTATAAAATACTGTCAATAACGCAGATATTTCCGCCACCTCAAAGGGTAGGATTTACTGTCCGAGCTAACACAGACAGGTGCTCCTACGATGGAGTCAACATCCGCACGGGCACGCTGACGCTGACGCGCTACGACCCGGTGGCCCGCATTGCGGCCGGCCGCTTCGCCTTCACGCTCTACGAGCCCGGCTGCGATACGCTGCGCGTCACCGACGGACGCTTTGACGTCCAGTTCTAGAGTTAGCCGAAGGAACGTGGCCGTTTTAGGCGTTGGCTTCTTACATTGGCGGGCTGCACGCTATAACCCATTCATGCCCGCACCCACGCTTTCCTCCAAGCTGCCCGACGTGGGCACCAGTATCTTTTCGGTGATGACCCAGCTGGCCCAGGAGGCCGGGGCCATCAACCTGGCCCAGGGGTTTCCCGACTACGACCCGCCCCGGCCCCTGCTGGAGGCCCTGGCCCGCCACGTACTCACGCCCGGCCACCAGCAGTACGCCCCCATGCCCGGCCTGCCCCGCCTGCGCGAGGCCATTGCCGCCAAAACCGCCCGCCTCTACGGCCACCTGCCCGATGCTGCCACCGACATAACCGTGACCAGCGGCGCCACCGAGGCGCTGTACGCCGTACTGGCCGCCGTGGTGCACCCGGGAGATGAGGTGCTGATTCTGGAGCCGGCCTATGATTTGTACGGTCCCGCCGTGCGCCTGCAGGGCGGCGTGCCAGTGTACGTGCCCCTGAGCCTGCCCGATTTCCGGCCCGACTGGGACCGGGTGGCCGCCGCCCTCACGCCCCGCACCCGCCTGCTCATGATCAACTCGCCCCACAACCCCACCGGGGCCGTGCTGACAGACGACGACCTGGATACCCTGGCCGCCTTGCTGCGCGACACCGATACCCTGCTGCTCAGCGACGAGGTGTACGAGCACATGGTGTTTGATGGCGTGCCCCACCGCAGCGTAACCGCCCACCCCGAGCTGCGGGAGCGGGCCTTCGTGCTGTCCTCGTTCGGCAAAACCTACCACGCCACCGGCTGGAAGGTGGGCTACTGCCTGGCCCCGCCAGCCCTGAGTGCGGAGCTGCGGCGGGTACACCAGTTCGTGACCTTTAGCGTGAGCACGCCCACCCAGCACGCCCTGGCCGACGTGCTGCCCCTCACCGGGCTCTACGACGAACTGCACGCGTTTTACCAGCAGAAGCGCGACCTGTTCCGGGAGCTGCTGGCCGGCACGGGGCTGCGCCTGCTGCAGGTAGCGGGCGGCTACTTCCAGGTGGCCGATTTCAGCACCCTGGCCCCGGAGCTGACCGATGAGCAGTTTGCCCGCCGCCTCACCCAGGAAACCGGCGTGGCCGTGGTGCCCCTCTCGGCCTTCTACCACCACCGCCACGACGATAAGCTGGTACGCTTTTGCTTTGCTAAACAGGAAGAAACGCTGCGGGCGGCGGCCAGGCGGCTGCGGGCAGAAAGATGAAAACAGGAACTGCAGATACCTCATTTCGCCCTGCGCTTGCGAAGGTCCTTATTACCATTCGGCTAGCCTCTAACAACTTATCTACGCGTACTAAGGCCCTTTGCAAGCTCAAGCGTACCCCATTCTAGCGCAGGGTCGCACCCAGGGAATGCCAACCGGGCTACGTTCATTTAGACGGCCCGCAACCCATTCATTATGTAAATATTACTTTGCAGAATAGCATATTATTCTTATACTTCCTTACTGTTCTTCCCTTAAACGCCTGTTGCCGTGTCTGATTTAACCGTTTCTTTTGTGCAGGCCGCCCTACACTGGCACGACCCCGCGGCCAACCGCCAGGAAATGAGTCGTCACATAGATGAAATTTCGATTCCGACGGACCTGATTGTACTGCCGGAAATGTTCACCACGGGTTTCAGCATGGAAGCCGCTGCCCTGGCCGAGCCCATGCACGGACCCACGCTGGAGTGGATGCAGCTGGTAGCCGAGGCGCGGGACGCCGTAGTGACGGGCAGCCTCATTGTGGAGGACGAGGGCCGCTATTATAACCGCCTGCTGTGGGTGCGCCCCGATGGCGCGGTGAGCTTCTACAACAAGCGCCATTTGTTTACCATGGCCGGGGAGCACCACGTGTACACGGCTGGTACCCAGCGGCTGCTGGAAGAATGGCGCGGCTGGCGCATCTGCCCGCTAGTGTGCTACGACTTGCGCTTCCCGGTGTGGAGCCGCAACCCGCAGGAGCAGCCCTACGACCTGCTGCTGTACACGGCCAACTGGCCCGCCGCCCGCCGCACCGCCTGGGTAACCCTGTTACGGGCCCGCGCCATCGAAAACCTGGCCTACACCATGGGCGTGAACTGCGTAGGCGTAGATGGCAACGGCCTGGCCTACACCGGCGACTCGGCCCTGCTGGATATGCGCGGCGAGTACCTGGTGGAAGTGGGCAACCAGGAAACCAGCATTACCCGCACCCTACGCCGCGACGAGCTAACCGCCTTTCGGGAACGGTTTCCGGCCCTGGAGGACGGTGACGCTTTTGAGCTACGCAGCCTGGTACCGAGCCGCTAGAACGTCTGTACACATACACAAGAAGCGCCCCTCGATTTTGGCCGAGGGGCGCTTCTCATATAAGTAGTCTGAGTTCTACTTCACCTCCAGCCGCTTCACCACTGTTTCGCCGGTGAGGGCCTGGCAGCGAAGTAAGTAAATTCCGGCAGGCAGGCCCGCTACGGCTACTCGGTGGGTACGGGCGGCCAAGGTGGTAGGGCGAACCAGTCGGCCTGCTAAATCCAGCACCGTAACGCGTACAGGCTGGGGGGCCTCCACCGTAGCCGTAAACGTGGCCGGGTTGGGGTAGACCTGCAACGACAGCCCAACACTGGCAACTGGGCTGGACGTTACCGTGCGGCTACGGACGCCAAAGCTGGCTACCCCGCCACTTTCCAGGCCCAGAAACAGTTCGGGCACACCGTCCCCGTTCACATCGGCGGCGGCGGGAGCGTAGTGAAATTTGTTGGCCGAGCCCCATTGTCCGGCTTGAAACTGGGTAGTGAGGGAGTTGTAGAAAATATCGGTGCGGCCCAGGAAGGCGCCCGCCTGCGTGCGTACATCAGAGAAAAACCGGATGTCGCCGGCGGCATCGGCCGTAAGCAGGTCGGGGCGGCCGTCCCCGTCGAAGTCTGCCACCACCGGGCTCAGGTTGCTGGGCCGGCCGCCATTGCCCGTTCGGAGCTGCCCAAAGTCATTGTCCTGCACGCTAAAAGTCTGGCTGAGGTCGGAGGTGCCGGTGTTGCGGTAGTAGCGCAGCGCCTGGCCCGGCAGGCTCAGGGAGTTGGCATTGGTACCCAGCAGCATATCCACCAGCCCGTCGCCGTTGATATCGGCAAAGGCCGGCATATCAAACGCGCGCTGGGGCATGTTGGCAAAGGTGCGCGCCGAGTTCAGATTAAATGCCAGCGCCCGACCGGCCGGAGCCGTGTTCAGCACGTAGCTGATGGGGTTATCGGCGGAGGTGTAGGCGAAACCGGAGTACACCAGGTCAAGAGCTCCGTCCCGGTTCAAATCTACCAGCACGGGCTTCACAAAGGCCAGCTTCCGGCTCATCAACCCCAGATAATCTGGGGTAATAAGCTGAAATACCGGCGCTGAGCTAGTACCCACGTTGCGGTAGTAGCTCAGGCCGGCCCGGTAGAAGCCCCGGGCATTGTTGCGGCTCACGCCCCCCACCAGCATATCCACCAGCCCGTCGCCGTCCACATCCCCGAAGGCGGGGGCAGCCAGCTCACTCACGTCCAGCATATCGCGCTGCAGAAAGTCGTTTTGCTCCCGCACCAGGTTGGGCGCAGCCGCCGTACCCGCGTTGCGGTACAGCAGCACCGACTGCCGGGTTTCCACGGTATCCACGTTGTCGTAGAGGTTGGGTGCAATTACCAGGTCGGGGCGGCCATCAAAGGTCACGTCCACGGGGTAGGCAGCCGGAAAGTTGGGCAGCAGAGCCCGGGCCGTGCTAAACGGTGCATTGGCATTGAGCCCGGCCGCCGTGAAGCGGGCCGTTTGGGCCGTGCCTTCATTGCGAATGGCCGTTAGCTCGGAGCAATTGTCACGGCCAGTCAGCAGGTCCTTGTCTCCGTCCCCGTCCAGGTCGAACAAGGCAATGTTGTAGCCCCCGGTGTGCTGAGGCCGCGGCTGGGGGCGGCACAAATCAGGGGCAAACGTGAACCCGTTGCACCCCGCCAGGCAGGCCATGATACCGCCCCAATAGCCGGTAGCCTCGCGCAGCTCCAGCCCCCCGCAGCCGCTGGCCGTCACGTTGCGGTAGTAGTAAATGGAGGGTGAAGTGGCCGCAAAATCGTAGGTGAGCACGTCGAGGCGGCCGTCGCCGTCCACATCCTCAATGGCGGGCGTGTTGTAGCCCCCGGTAGCAATATTGATGGGGCCGCCGGCATCATTGTAGCTGAGCTGTACGGTAACCAGCCGGAAAGAAGCCCGACCCTGGGCATCGGCCACATTGCGAAACACCCGAATGTTGCTGCCCGAAGCGTCGGCCGTAAACAGGTCGGGGCGGTTGTCACAGTCGTAGTCGCGCAGCAGCGCCCAGCCCGTCAGATCTGGCGGAAACAGGGCCGCGTACTCCGGGGCAAACTGCCAGGCCCGCCCGGTGGCAGTAGCCACGCTCAAAAACGGCAGCACCCGGTTGGTAGCCCGGTCGAACACGAACAGGTCGGGCTGCTGGTCGGTGTTCAGGTCGAGGTTGGAAAACTGGGGCGAGTTGAGGCCGCCCGCCCAGGCATTGCGCAGCGTCTCGGTACCTTGCACTACTTTTGCTACCTCCCGAAACTCAAACCCGAACGGGGCGGTGCCCTGGGCTTGCGCCAGCAGGGCGGTTCCGCCAAACACCGTCGTCAATACTCCGTGTACTACTAGTTTACGCATCAAGTAAGCGACGTCAGCCGTTGGGGTTCAGTTCCTATTGCCTTCAAATTACGCACAAAACAGTATGGTAGATATTGCGGCGCTTTACACCCGGTATCGGGAGGCCTCGGCCGTCAGCACCGACTCGCGGCAACCCCAAAACGGCACGCTGTTCTTCGCCCTGAATGGGCCCACCTTTCGGGGCCGCGACTTTGCCCCCCAGGCCCTGGCTGCCGGGGCCCGCTACGCCGTGGTGGATGATGAAGAGCTGGCTGCCCAGCACCCCGACCGCTACACCTTCGCCCCCGACCCACTGGTGGCCCTGCAGGAGCTAGCCCAGTATCACCGCCGCCAGCTGATACTGCCGGTACTGGCCATTACGGGCTCCAACGGCAAAACCACCACCAAGGAACTGGTACACGCCGTGCTGAGCCGCCGCTACCGCGTGCAGTACACCCAGGGTAACCTCAATAACCACATCGGCGTGCCCCTTACGCTGCTCAGCATCCGGCCCGGTGAGCATGAGCTGGCCATTGTGGAAATGGGGGCCAACCACCAGGGCGAAATTGATTTGCTGTGCCGCCTGGCCGAGCCCACGCATGGGCTTATCACCAACATTGGCAAAGCCCACCTGGAGGGTTTTGGCGGGGTGGAAGGCATTGTAAAAGGCAAGGGCGAAATGTTCCGCTATCTGGCCCAGGTAGGCGGCACGGCCTTCGTAAACACCCTGGATGCCCACCTGCCCGGCATGGCTACCGAGGTGGCTGAGCGCATCACCTACCCCGGCTCCACAGATACTTACCCGGCCGAACTCCGTGCCACCTCGCCCAAAGTAACGTTCCGGCTGTTTGATGGCAGCCTGGCAGAAGCCCAGATTACCGGCGGCTACAACTTCCCCAACCTAGCCGCTGCCGCCGCTGTAGGAGCTTACTTTTCAGTATCTACCGAAGACATTGCCAAGGCCCTGACCGAGTACGCTCCCACCAACAACCGCTCCCAGCTTGTGCGTACGGCCCACAATGAGGTGCTGCTGGACGCCTACAACGCTAACCCCAGCAGTATGGCCGCAGCCCTGCACAGCTTCGCGGCCCGGCCCGGCACGCCCGAGCAAAAAGTGGTAATTCTGGGTGATATGTTCGAGTTGGGATCTGAAAGCACGGCGGAGCACTGGGCCCTGGGCGGCTTGCTCCGGGAGCAGCCCTTGGGCACGGTGGTACTCATCGGGAAGGAAATGCAGCAGGCTGCTGCCGCTCACGCGGGCTTTCACTACTTCCCCACCAAACCCGAAGCTGCCGCCTGGCTCCGCAGCCAGCGCCTGCAAAACTGCCAGGTGCTCATCAAAGGCTCCCGCGGCATGGGCCTGGAAACGTTGCTAGAGCTGGTGTGAGGTGAAATTGTGAAAGGTGAAGTTGCGAAGAAGAGGACGTATTGGTCTGCGCCCTCTTCTTCGCAACTTCACCTTTCACAATTTTACCTATTAAAACGGACTATCCAGTTCAGCCAAGGTGGGCTGAATCTGGTCTTTGGCCGAAATAGTGGGGTTTTCAACGCCCCACTGGATATTCAGCACCGGGTCGTTCCAAGACAGTCCCCCTTCAGCCTGCGGGGCATAATAGTTGGTGCACTTGTAGAGGAAAAGCGTGTTGTCCTCCAGGGCCGTAAAGCCGTGCGCGAAGCCCACGGGCACGTACAGCATGTTGAAGCGCTCCGAATCCAGCACTACCGAAACGTGTTGCCCGTAGGTGGGCGAGTCGCGGCGGATATCGACTACCACATCAAGGGCGCGGCCAGCAGCCACGCGCACCAGCTTGGCTTGGGCGTAGGGTGGCTTCTGGAAATGCAGCCCCCGCACCACTCCCCGGTCAGAGCGCGACTGGTTGTCCTGCACCCAATCACCTACAATACCGGCGGCCTCCATCTTCTGGGCGCTGAACGACTCGAAGAATGCTCCGCGAGCATCACCAAACACCCGGGGCTGGATTTCCACCACGCCCGGTACATCAAAATACGTAAATTCCATAAAGTAACAGCTGGAGACAAAGCGGCAACCGCACCGCAAGGTAGGCAGATTTACCGGCGTGTAGTCGGCTGAGTGGTTACGTCGCGCACAACATTCAGGTACTTGGTAAGCACTAGTTGCTCATCGAACTTGGTTTCGGCGAGGCGGCGGCCCGCGCGGCCCATTTGCTCCAACTCGGGAGTAGACAGGCGCACGATACGAAGCATTTTTTCGGCTAGGTCCTGGGCATTGCGCACCTCGCAGAGGAGGCCGTTCTGGCCGTCCACCACGGTTTCGCGGCAGCCGGGCACGTTGGTGGTTACAATGGGTTTGCCCATGGCAGCAGCTTCGAGCAAGGTTTTGGGCGTGCCTTCCCGGTAGGAGGGCAGCACCACGCAGTCGGCCCGCCGGATCTGGGCCGCCACGTCGTCGGAGGTGCCCAGGTACTCCACGTTGTCGGCCTGCAGCCACTGCTCAAATACGCTACGTTTCACGCCCACGCCCCCGCTTTCGTCTACACCACCCAGCAGCTGCACCCGCGTGCCCGGTACGGCCTCGCGCACCAGTCGGGCGGCCTCAAAGTACTCTTCTACGCCTTTCTCGTACAGCACCCGGGCAATCATCAGAAACACGAAGGGCTCCTGCCGCTGGTAGGCAGGATCAGGCCGGAAGCGGTGAATATCCACCCCGGAGCCCGGCAGCAAATCGGTAATGTGCGGGTCCACCAGGCCGTTTTGCAGGAACAATTGCCGGTCGTCGTCGTTCTGAAAAAAAACACGTTTGGGAAACCGGAAGGCAAAGCGGTACAAACCCAGCGCCACCTTGCTCACCATGTTTTTCACGATAAACACGGTACCCAGGCCCGAGACGTTGTTGACGCTGGGAATACCAGCCATACGAGCGGCAATAGTTCCGTAGATGTTGGGTTTGATGGTGTACTGCAGCACTACATCGGGCCGTTCCCGGCGGTAAATTTGGTAGAAGCGGCGGGTAAGGGCAGCATCTTTCACTGGGTTGGTGCCCTTGTTTTCCATCAGAATAGGCACGAAGCGGCAGCCTAGCTCGGTTTCCAGCCGCTCAGAATAGGCATCGGGGGGGGCAATGGCCAGTACCTCGTGGCCAGCAGCCTGCAGGGCTTTTACCAAGCTCCGACGGAAATTCCAGATGTTCCAGCTGGTATTAATAACAATGGCAACGCGCATGCGGGGCGGGGCTCTAAGGAAAAGGGGAACCGGCCGAAAAGCCGGACGGGCCCGCAAAGATACGGGCCTCCCAACGGCCCTTTACGCTTCCGCCTCGTTTTTGGCGGGCGGGCGGCTGGCATACTGTATTTTTGCCTCTCCCAGTTTTACGTTAATCACCCGCTCGTTTGTCTACTCCCGTTTTGCTCTTGCGCCTGCACGCCGTTGTGGTGCTGGTAACGTTCGTGTTCTTCGGCTGTAAGCTGCTGTTGCTGCTCACAGGCCGCCGGGAAATGCTGGGCCACCTACGCGCCCGTACCCGCTGGGCCGACAGTGTGTTGGTGGGAGTGGTTTTGCTGAGCGGCGTGAGTGTGTGGGCCACTTCGCCTTCCCTGGACGCGTTTTCTTTGGCGTTGCAGTTGGGTGTACTGGCTCTTTTGCTGGTTTGTGTGTGGGCACTACGCCGGGAAAGGTCCTCCCTAGCCTTGGGCAGCCTATTAGCCACCTTCGCGTTAACTGGCTTCTTAGTTTACCCAATGGTTTACCCAATGCGTACTGCCCACCAGCCGCAAGCCACTATCCTATCTGCCCCTCCCGGCAAGGCCGAAGCTACCGCTACCCCCGATGCTGCTGCCCCCGTGGATACGGCCGCCATATCTCCCGCCGACTTAGCCACTATCAACTCAGCGCAGCTAGCCGCACAGGACAGCGCCACTGCTCAACCGGCCACGCCGGTTTTGGCGGCCGGGAAAGTGCTCTACACCCAAAACTGCGCCGTGTGCCACGGAGCCGATGGGCGGCTGGGCCTTAACGGAGCCCGCGACCTGACCAAAAGCAACCTCAACGACGCGGGCCGTGTGTACCAGGTAACCCACGGCAGCATCAGCAAGAAGATGCCGGCATTCCAAGGCAAGCTCACCGACGAGCAAATCCGGCAGGTAGTGGAGTATTCGCTCACGCTCCGGTAAACAGGCTACCTACAGCGCGCCGGAGCTACTGAAAGGTAGCTGCCGGCCGGTAGTGCGACTTGCATCGGACGCTCCAGCGCCGGGGCTGGAACTCAACATATCAACTCTCCTACCTTTACCGTATGAACCACTCGAAAGCCTGCCGCCCGGCGGGCTTTCGTTTTCCCTTTCGCTCCCTCCCGCTATGGCCAAAGAATCTAAACCCCGCCAAAACAGCACGCGTCATCACGGCAATTTTGATACCGTGAAAGGCCGGGCCGGCCGCATCCTGGCCAAAGGCAACAAAGACGCCACCTACGACACCACCTCGGAGACTGAAACCGCCGTGTTAGTAGCTGTGCCCGAAAAGCGCCAGCTGAACGCCCGCACCCAGGAGTACCTGGATGAGCTGGCCTTTCTGGCCGAAACGGCCGGCGCCACCGTTACCAAGCGTTTCGTGCAGCGCCTCGACAAACCCGATATCCGCACGTTTGTGGGGGAGGGAAAGTTAGAGGAAATCAAAGCCTACGTGCAGCACAGCGGGGCCAGCATGGTTATCTTCGACGATGACCTCTCACCCTCCCAGCTCCGTAACCTGGAGGCTGAGCTGAAGGTCAAGATTGTGGACCGCAGCCTGCTCATCATTGATATTTTCGCCAGCCGGGCCAAATCGGCTACGGCCCAGACGCAGGTGGAGCTGGCCCAGTACCAATACCTGCTGCCCCGCCTCACTGGCCTCTGGACTCACCTGGATAAGCAGCGTGGCGGGGGCGTGGCCCAGCGGGGGCCCGGTGAAACCGAAATTGAGACGGACCGCCGCGTAGTGCGCGACCGGATAACCTTTCTCAAAGAGCGCCTCAAGGACCTGGACAAGCAAAGCCAGACCCAACGCAAATCCCGCACCGGCATGGTGCGCGTGGCTTTGGTAGGCTACACTAACGTGGGCAAAAGCACCATCATGAACCTGCTGAGCCGGGCCGAGGTGTTTGCCGAAAACAAGCTATTCGCCACCGTGGACTCTACCGTACGCAAGGTGGTGCTGGATACGGTGCCCTTTCTGCTGTCCGATACTGTAGGGTTTATCCGCAAGCTGCCCACCCGCCTCATCGAGAGTTTTAAAAGCACCCTAGATGAAATCCGGGAAGCCGATTTGCTAGTGCACGTGGTGGACATTTCCCACCCTTCGTTTGAGGAGCACATTGCCGTGGTGAATGAAACCCTCAAGGACATTCAGGCGGCCGATAAGCCCATGCTATTGGTGTTCAATAAAATTGACCAGTACAACCCCGAAGCGGAGGCCGAGCACCACGGCGGCTTTGAGGGTATGAACTCAGAAGACGAGGATACTGAGGAGCAAGGAGTGGCTTCCCGCCCGTCGCTGGAGCAGCTGAAAGCTACCTACATGGCCAAACTCCACGACCCGGTCATCTTTATTTCGGCCACTGACCGGGAGAACATTGACGAGCTGCGCGACCTGCTGGTTCGCAAAGTGAAAGCCCTGTACCCCGCCGACCGTTTTGCCGACTATTCCGTCGTTGAGGAAGATGAGTAGTTGTTTGCGTCTACAGTATTGAGTGAGAGAAGTCTGGCTATAGCCAGACTTTTTTTGTGCCTTTTCTTTTCTCACATCCAACCTCCTGGTTCGACATTCGTAGATGTGGCCATGTTTTATTGAAAAGTTCTCAAAAAAACATATCTTTCACCTCCCACTCATTCAAAATATCACACAACTACTGCGTACATGAAAAAAACCTTTTACTCCCTCTCCCTTGGGTTGGCCTGCCTAGCTTCCATTTCGGCTTCTGCTCAAACCGGCCAGCGTGCTATCCTGCCCGCCAACGGCCAGCTTCCCACGAAAGTAGCCAACCGGGGATGCGCTGCCATGGAAGTGCTGGATGCCCAGCTGGCCGCTAACCCAGGTTTGGCCCAGCGCCTGTCGGCCATTGAGGCCCAAACGGCTCGTTACGCAGCCAACCCCGTAGCCATGCGCACCACGGCCGCCGTTACTATTCCGGTAGTTGTGCACGTACTATACCGCACCAGCACCGAGAATGTAAGTGACGCCCAAGTACAGGCCCAGATTGATGTTCTGAACCAAGACTTCGCTAAAACCAATACCGATGCTTCGCTGATTCCGGCAGCATTTGCCGGCTTGGCCGCCAATACCAACGTGCAATTTGCTTTGGCCAAGCGTACGCCTACCGGCGGCGCCACCAACGGCATCATCCATAAAGTAACCAAAGTAACTTCCTGGAGCAGCAATGACGCGGTAAAGAACTCCAAGCGCGGCGGCGACGATGCCTGGGATGCCACCAAGTATCTGAACATTTGGGTGTGTAACCTGGGCCAGGGCCTGCTGGGCTACGCCCAGTTTCCCGGCGGCTCAACCACCACCGATGGCGTGGTAGTGCTGTACTCCTCTTTGCCCGGCGGCTCGGCAGCTCCGTATAATAAAGGCCGCACCGCCACGCACGAAGTGGGCCACTATCTGAACCTGCGCCACATCTGGGGTGATGCCAGCTGCGGCAACGACCTGGTGAGCGACACGCCCACCCAGCAAACCAGCAACTACGGCTGCCCCACTTTCCCGAAGGTAACCTGCTCCAACGGCCCGAATGGTGACATGTTCATGAACTACATGGACTACACCGATGATGCCTGCATGTATATGTTCTCCAACGGGCAGTCCTCGCGCATGAACGCCCTGTTCGCCACCGGCGGCGCCCGCGTGGGCCTGGCTACTTCCAACGGGGCTACTGCTCCGCTGACCGTTGCAGCCACCAGCCTGACGCTGTACCCCAACCCCGCCACCGATCAGCTGAACATCCGCACGGCTATGGATACCCCAGCCAGCAACTGGACAGCTAAAGTGTACGACCTGCGTGGCTTCGAGATGAAGCAGACCCGCACTTCGGCCAGCGGCACCCTCGACGTATCGGCCCTGCCCACCGGCTTCTACCAGGTTGTTCTGACGGATGGGGTGAACGTGCAGCACCAGCGTTTCCAGAAGCAATAATCCGCTTCCGATTACCTTCTGAACTCCCCGGCCTGACCTGTCAGGCCGGGGAGTTTTGTTTTGTCATATCACTAACAAATTCATAATTAAATCAACTTTTCTTGCAGTATCATTTTACCTGACAGGTATTAATTTAAATATTTTCAATAATTTGGCCTTTACGTTCCCTTTTTCCACAACCCACACACACCTGCAGTACCCTTTCTTTCACCTCCATTTCCACCATCCACAACCACACACAGCGTATGAAAAAAACTTTGTACTCCCTGGCCCTCGCGGGCCTGAGCCTGGGGGCCTCGCTCTCGGCGGAAGCCCAGACCCGCCAGTGCTCCACCATGGAAAACCTGGCGCAGCAGCTGGCCGCCGATCCGGCAATGGCTCAGCGTCTGGCCTCCATTGAAAACCAGACCAATTCCTTTATTGCCAACCCCGTAGCCCAGCGCACCACGGCGGTAGTAACCATTCCGGTGGTGGTGCACGTGCTGTACAACACCACGGCCCAGAACGTGTCAGATGCCCAGATTCAGTCGCAGATTGCGGTGCTGAACGAGGACTTCAACAAGCTGAACGCCGACGTAAGCAAGACGCCCTCGGCCTTCGCCGGGCTGGTGGCCAACGTGGGCATTCAGTTCGTGCTGGCCAAACAGACCCCTACGGGCGCGGCTACCACGGGCATTGAGCGCAAATCCACGACCCGTACCAGCTGGGGCACCGATGACGCCATGAAGAAGGTAAGCACCGGCGGCCTCGACGCCTGGAACTCGGCCAAATACCTGAACCTGTGGGTGTGCAACCTCTCGGGCGGTGTGCTGGGTTACGCCCAGTTCCCCGGCGGCGCGGCCGCTACCGATGGCGTGGTTATCCTCAGCTCGGGCTTCGGCCGGGGCGGCTCGGCTTCGGCTCCCTTCAATCTGGGCCGCACCGCTACCCACGAGGTGGGCCACTGGCTGAACCTGCGCCACATCTGGGGTGATGCCAGCTGCGGCAACGACCTGGTGAGCGACACGCCCACCCAGCAAACCAGCAATGGCGGCTGCCCTTCCTTCCCGAAAGTGACCTGCTCCAACGGCCCGAATGGTGACATGTTCATGAACTACATGGACTACACCGACGATGCCTGCATGTATATGTTCTCCAACGGGCAGTCCTCGCGAATGAACGCCCTGTTTGCCACCGGCGGCGCCCGCGTGGGCCTCACTACCTCTACCGGCGGCACTGCTCCCGGCGGCACTACCCCTACGCCCACCACGCCTACCTACTGCGCCAGCAAAGGCACCAGCGCCGCCTACGAGTGGGTTGACTTTGTGCAGCTCGGTTCCATCAGCCGCACCTCGGGGGCCAATGCCGGCTACTACGACGGTACGGCCCTGGGCACCACGGTAACGGCCGGTACGTCCCAGACCATCAGCTACTCCGCGGGCTATGCTTCTACGGCCTACACCGAGTACTGGAAAATCTACATCGACTACAACCAGGATGGCGACTTCGCTGATACGGGTGAGCTGGTAGCCAGCCGCAGCAGCGCTTCGGCCAGCACCCTCACCAGCACCTTCACGGTACCGGCCACGGCCAAGAGCGGCAAAACCCGCCTGCGCGTGGTGATGAGCGACGCCTCGGCTACTACCAGCTGCAACAGCTACAGCTACGGCGAAACCGAAGATTACAGCATCACCATTTCGGGCGGCACGGCTCGTCAGGGTCTGGCCACGGCCGAATCGGCCGGGTACCGCATCTACCCCAACCCCGCCACCGACGTGCTGAACATTGAAGTACCCGCCGCCATCAACCACGAGTCGGTTGCGGTAACGGTATACGACGTACGCGGCGCCCAAATGAAGCAGGTACACTTTGATGGCAACCTGCTGAATGTGGGTAGCCTGGCCAAAGGCGTATACACCCTGCGCATTGCCGATGGGCAGCAGGTGACGCACCAGCGCTTCATCAAGGAATAACCCTCGGGTACTTTTCCTGCACTACCCGAAAAGCCCCTTTTCCTGTCCGGAGAAGGGGCTTTTTTTAGCCGGTTATGGTTGAGCTTACCAAGTGCTTGGTTGCCGGGGTAAGCTGATTTTCGCTCCGGTAAAACCTTTTCCCCAGGCCTTAGTAAAGAGGCCTGCCTACCGTTTTGCTTCTCTGCCTATGAAAACCCTGTATCTGATGCGCCACGCGAAATCCAGCTGGAGCTTTGACGAGTTGAGCGACAAGCAGCGCCCCCTCAACGACCGGGGCCGCGACGATGCTCCCCTAATGGGCGAGGCATTGGCCAAGCGCAGCATCCGTCTGGATTTACTGGTGAGCTCCCCGGCCGTGCGGGCCATGAGTACAGCCGCTTTGGTAGCTCATGAGTTGGAATATCCCGCCGATAAGATAGAGGTGATAGAGGCCATTTATGAAGCTACCGTGCCCGATTTGCTGACTGTGGTACGAGAGTTGCCGGATGAGGCCGAATCGGTGCTGCTGGTGGGGCACAACAATACGCTCACGGAGTTTGCCAACCTGCTTTCCCCCAGCAGCATCCCTGATATGCCCACGGCCGCCATTGTGTGCCTGAAGTTCGGTACCGACCAATGGGCCCGGGTAGACCGTGCCAACGCGGAATACTACTTCTTCGACAAACCCAAAAACCAATAGTCAGTTGCCGGTTGTGAGTTGCCGGTTGCCAGGTCTAAATGCTGCTAACTAGCAACTCACAACCGGCAACTCATAACTGGCAACTCACAACCGACAACCGGCAACTGAATCATATGTCCGAAACCAAACAGGCGCAGCCCCGGCTGCTGAACCGCGAGCTAAGCTGGCTGACGTTTAACCGCCGCGTGTTGCAGGAGGCCCAGAACCCGGAGGTGCCGCTGCTGGAGCGGATCAAGTTTCTGGCCATTTTCAGCAGCAACCTGGATGAGTATTTCAAGGTGCGGGTGGCTACGCTGCGTCGCCTGGTAAAGCTCAAGAAGAAAACCCGGGCCAAGCTAGGCGAAGACCCCGCCGAGCAGCTCCACGACCTGTTGCAGGAAGTGGGCCGGCAGCAGCAGGAGTTTGGCGACACCTTTCGCAACCAGATACTGCCCGGCCTGCGCCAGGAGCACATCCACCTGATTTCGGAGCACGACCTCACGCAGGAGCAGCACCAGTGGGTGCAGCAGTATTTCCGCAGCAACGTGCAGGATTTGCTCTCCCCCATCATTCTGGATGAGAACCTGCACCATCTGTTTCTGCGCGACCAGAGCGTGTACCTCACCTTCCTGCTCAGCCAGCCCGAGAACCGCAAAAAGCACGACGCTGAGCGGATAGTGGCTATGGAGCTACCCACCAAGCGCCACGGCAGCCGCTTCGTGCGCCTGCCCGACGTGGAGGGGGAGCACTACGTAATGTTCCTGGACGACGTAATCCGGTGCTGCGCCCAGGAGCTGTTTCCGAAGTACCAGAAGGTGCAGGTGCACGCCATCAAACTCTCCCGCGACGCTGAGCTGGATATTCAGGAGGAAGTGTCGGGCAACCTGCTGGCCAAAATCAAGAGCAGCCTGCAGAAGCGCGAAACCGGCTTCCCGGCCCGTTTGCTCTACGACCCCGCCATGCCCAAGGAGGTGCTGCGGGCCATCATGCAAAAAACCGGCATTGGCAAGGAGGAGCTGGTGGAGGGCAGCCGCTACCACAACTTCCGCGACTTTTTTGGCTTCCCCGATTTTGGGCTGGCCCGCTTGCAGTACGCACCCATGGTACCCCTGCCCCAGCCCACGCTGCCCCGCACCGGCCCCATGCTGCCCGCCATTGCCCAGCGCGACCACCTGCTGCACCCGCCCTACCAGTCCTTCGACTACGTAACCCGCCTGCTCACCGAAGCGGCCAAAGACCCGCAGGTAAGCGGCATCAGCATGACCTTGTACCGGGTAGCTGGTAAGAGCGAAGTGGCCAAAGCCCTGCTGAAAGCCGTGAAGAACGGCAAGCAGGTAACGGTGGTAGTAGAGCTGAAAGCCCGCTTCGACGAGGAAAGCAACATGTTCTGGGCCGAGAAGCTGCAAAAGGCCGGGGCCAACGTCATCTTCGGGATTCCCGAGCTGAAAGTGCACAGCAAGCTGCTGCTCATTACCCGCGCCGAGGAAGGCCACAACCAGCTGTACGCCTACCTGAGCACCGGCAACTTCAACGAGAAAACCAGCGAGATTTACGCCGACCACGGCCTGTTCACCGCCAACCCCGACATCACGCGGGAAGTGGCCGAGGTGTTCCGCTACTTCCACGACCGCCAGGACAAGGCCGGCCTGTTCCAGCACCTGCTGGTGGCCCCTTTTGAGCTGCGCGAAAAGCTGAACGCCCTCATCGATGGGGAAATGGAGCGGGCCCGGCGGGGCGAGGATGCCTACATCATTCTCAAGCTGAACGCCTTGCAGGATGAGCGCATGATTCTGAAACTGTACGAGGCCAGTGAGGCCGGCGTGCGGGTGGAGCTGCTCATCCGGGGCATTTCCTGCCTGATTCCGGAGCTGGCCGGCCAAAGCAGCAACATCACCCAGCGCGGCATGGTCGACCGGTTTTTGGAGCATGCCCGGGTGTACGTGTTCGGCAACGGGGGCGAGGAGAAGGTGTACGTGGCCTCCTCCGACTGGATGGCCCGCAACCTGGACCGCCGCGTGGAGGTGGCCTTCCCCATTCTGCAGCCCGATTTGAAGGCCGAAGTGCGCCACCTGCTGGACCTCCAGCGCCAGGATAACGTGAAGGCCCGCGACTGGCAGAACAACTTTCTGGGCCAGGAGGAAGCCGCCGAACAAGGCCGCGTCCGTTCCCAGTTCGATACCTACGCCTACCTTAAAAGCCTGAACAAGAAGCCCGCCGCCCGCCCCCGCAAACCGGCCGCCCCCAAAGGCTAACCAGGTTTCATACTACCTCCTACCACGCCGGTCCGGCGGCTGCAAGCCGTCGGGCCGGTTGTCGTTTGGGCCACCGGTAGCCGCGCGGCTGTTAGCAAAGGCGCGGGGGCAGCAGCCTTCGGCCTGATGGGCTCCACCCGCCGCACCGGCACCGGCAGGGCGCAGCGGCTACTCCGGGCGGCGGGGCGTGGCGCGCGGTTGGGTGGAGTGCAGCGTAATCACCACCGAATCGGGGGAGGATATGGGGTACTGCACGGTGAGGTGGCGGGGGTAGCTGACCACCAGCACCTGCGGCCCGGTCGGCCCCCTGAACCGGAACACGCCCTCGGAGTTGGTAGTGGTGACCACGGCTGTGCCTTTCACCAGCACGGAGGCTCCGGCCAGCGGTGCCGCCATCGGGTTTTGCACCCGTCCGGAGTACAGAACGCTTGGCTCCGGGGTCTGGGCCTGGGCCGAAGCTGCCAGTAGCAACCCCGCAATCAGCCAGCTATACTGCTTGCTTGCCACGGGTAGCTAGGCCTGCGGCTTGGCGGCGCGGGAGGCGCGGGTACGGCGCACCTTTTCCGGCTTGGCGGGTTCGGGTACCACGGCTTCGGCGGGGGCCAGCTTGCGCAGCTTGGTTACCTTTTCGGCCAGCTGCCCGGCCGTTTTACTGATGGCTCTGGTGAGGGGCTCTTCCCGCTCCTGCTCCGGCGAGTCGTAGAGGTGGGCATCCAGCAGGCTGGCCAGCTGCTCCGTGAGGAGCTGACGGGCCGCCTTGGCGGGTACTGCGGGGCGCTGCTTTTCCTGCTTGGCCCGCTGCCGCAGAATCTGGTCGGCGAGGTGCTGTACGGTGTTGCTGATGCCCTTGGGCAGCTTGCCCCCCTGGGGCAGCTGCGGAGCCAGGGCAGTGGTGAGTTCATCCAGCAGGAGTTTCTTGGCAGCTTTCATGCAGTACAGGGCGGGCAGCCGGAAATGGAGGTACCCGGCCGCAAAAGTACAGGGCCGCCGGCCCAGGCCCGGGTTATCAAATCATGATGAAATCGTTACGGCCACCCGTTTCGCGCCAACTGCCCCGGCCCGGCAGACTACGGGTGTTCCGGTTCGGCGGGCGGTAGCCCGGCGGGCCGGTTGTGGTGCGAGCCGGGCGGGTGTCAGCTGACGTCAACCGGCCCGACGGGCTCCGCCCGCCGGACCGGGCCGTTCGTTGGGCCGCTCACCGGGCCGCTCACCGGGCCGGCTTCCAGCCGCCAGACCGGGCAGCACTGCCACGGTGGCGGGCTACCGTGCGAACTATCCGCCGCTGTTACCCGTTATTGCTCCTTGTTTTGTATATTCAAGGCAATACGGCATGATTCTTTCGAATACGGCCGATTCACCTCCTTCTGCTTTTCCTCATGTATTATACGCTGAACCCCGCTGCTGCCTCCTCGGTCCTGGCCCCTGCCACCCACGAGCTCAAAATCTGGCCCACCTGTTTTGCGGCCGTGGAGGCCGGTACCAAGCCCTTCGATGTGCGCCTCAACGACCGGAACTTTCAGGTGGGGGATGCCCTGCTGCTGCGCGAATATGAGCCCGAAAGTGAGCAGCACACCGGCCGCACCCTGGAGCGCTGGGTAAGCTACCTGCTGCCCGGCGGCACTTTCGGCATTGAGCCGGGCTGGTGCGTGCTGGGCTTTGCCGAGCATCCGCCGTTGCCCGCCGGTGTGCACGATACCCGTCTCTGGTAATCCGGTAACGCTTCCTTTCCATACCTCGCCCCTGCCTACCTAGGTCGGGGCTTTTTTGCGCCCGGTAACGGGCCTGGAAGCCGGACCATTGCACGGCCCGGTCCGGCGGGCGCCAGCCCGTCAGGCCGGTTGTTGTGAGCTGACACCTGCACCAGGGCGCACGACACTCACCCGGCGCGCACGGCCCGGACGACAACCGGCCCGACGGGCTGGCGCCCGCCGGACCGGAGCAAACCGCCCGCCACACGGCACCTACCGCCCCGAACGACTATCTTCCGCCTCCCAATCCCTATTTTATGCCGCTTTCCTTATCCGAAGTAAAAGACCGCGCCATTCGCTTTGCCCAGGAGTGGCAGGGCGAAACCCGGGAGCACGCCGAAGCCAAAGCCTTCTGGGGTGATTTTTTCAACGTATTCGGCGTGAACCGCCGCCGCGTAGCCACCTTCGAGGAGCCCGTGAAGAAGCTCTCGGGCCATCAGGGCTTTATTGATCTGCTCTGGAAAGGCACCCTGCTGGTGGAGCACAAAAGCCGGGGCAAAGACCTCGACAAAGCCGTGCAGCAGGCCAAAGACTACTTCCCCGGCCTCAAAGACCACGAGCTGCCCAAGTACATTCTGGTGTCCGACTTCGCCCGCTTCCGGCTGTATGACCTCGACGAGGGCACCAGCTTCGATTTCGGGCTGGAGGAGCTGCACCAGCACCTGCATTTGTTTTCGTTTCTGACGGGCTACCAGAAGCGCCAGTACCAGGCCGAGGACCCCGCCAACATCAAGGCGGCCGAGCTGATGGGCGAGCTGCACGATGCCCTGCTGCGCGGCGGCTACCACGGCCACAAGCTGGAAGTGCTGCTGGTGCGCATCCTGTTCTGTCTGTTTGCCGAGGATACGGCCATCTTCGAGAAGGACGCCTTCCGCGAGTTCCTGGAGGCCCACACCCGCCCCGATGGCTCCGACGTGGGCGCCCAGCTGGCCCAGTTCTTTTCCATCCTCGACCAGCCGCCCCAGGAGCGCCAGCGCCAGCTGCCCGCCCACTTGCAGCAGCTGCCCTACGTGAATGGCTCCCTGTTCACGGAGTTCTTCCCGTTTCCGGCCTTCGATGCGGGCCTGCGCGAGCAGCTCATTCGCTGCACGTACTTCGACTGGTCGCGGATTTCGCCGGCCATTTTCGGGTCGTTGTTTCAGAGCGTGACGGACCCGGTGAAGCGGCGCAACCTGGGGGCGCACTACACCTCCGAGGCCAACATTCTGAAGGTGATTCAGGGGCTGTTTCTGGATGAGCTGCGCCAGGAGCTGGCCCAGGCCGGCCAGAACCGCCCCCGCCTCGATGCCCTGCACCGCCGCCTGGAGCAGCTCCGCTTCCTCGACCCCAGCTGCGGCTGCGGCAACTTTCTGGTGGTGACCTACCGGGAGCTGCGCCTGCTGGAGCAGGAAATTCTGGAGCGCCTGTTCCAGGACCGCCGCGCCACCGGCCAGACCGTGGATTTGGCCCTCTACGCCCGCGTGCAGGTAGACCAGGCCTACGGCATTGAGGTGGAGGAATTTCCGGCCCGCATTGCCGAGGTGGCCATGTGGCTCATGGACCACCAACTCAACCTGCGCCTCTCCGAAGCCTTCGGCAACCTCTACCTGCGCCTGCCCCTCACCCGCACCGCCCGCATCGTGCACGGCAACGCCCTCACCACCGACTGGGAAACCGTGGCCCCCAAACACCAGCTCAGCTACATCCTCGGCAACCCGCCGTTTGTGGGGGCTATGCTGATGGATGAACAACAGCGTCAAGAGTTGCTAAACGTAGCGGGTCCATTGAAAAGCGCGGGTGTACTTGATTATGTGGCTGCGTGGTACCTCAAAGCCGCGCAATACGTGCAAGGCACCACTATTCGGGTGGCACTGGTAAGCACCAACAGCATTACACAGGGTGAGCAAGTGAGCATCTTATGGAATGAGATGTTGAACCGTTATAAGATGCACGTGCAGTTTGCACACCGCACCTTCAAGTGGAGCAACGAAGCGCGCGGCAACGCCAATGTGTTCTGCGTGATTGTGGGTTATGGGGAAGAAGCATTACCAACGCGCCGTCTGTTCGATTATGCCACCCCCAAAAGTGAACCGCAGGAGTTGAAGGTCAAAAATATTAACCCCTATTTGGTTGACGGGCCTGAACTGTTAGTGACTAATAGAACCCAGCCGCTTTCAAACGTGCCTCCCATGCGCTTCGGAAGTATGCCGCGTGATGGGGGCAATCTAATTTTGACGGAAGAAGAGAAAGATGAATTTCTTCTAACAGAGCCTAACGCTGCTAAGTGGATAAGACCGTATACGGGCGCTCAAGAGTTCATTAATGGCTACACGCGCTACTGCTTGTGGCTAGAGAGAATTGGTCCAAGTGAATTGAAATCATTGCCACAGATTGTAAAAAGGGTTGAAGCTACACGGGTATTTCGTGCAGCAAGCAAAGCTAGTTCTACACAGAAGTTTGCTTCTACCCCTACCCTCTTCTGCCAAATAGCTCAACCCAACACCCAGTATCTACTGATACCTAGAGTATCTTCTGAAAGGCGTTTGTACGTTCCCATTGGTTTTCTCTCCCCTGAAACCATAGCTAACGACCAAGTGCTAACCATTGCAGATGCTACACCTTTCTTGTTTGGGGTTCTGACTTCTGCTATGCACATGGCTTGGATGCGGCAAATATGTGGGCGCTTGAAGAGTGACTACCGGTATTCAAAGGATATCGTCTACAACAACTTCCCCTTCCCGGCCTCGCCCAGCGCGAAGCAGGTGGCGGCGGTGGAAGCGGCGGCGCAGCAGGTGCTGGCGGCCCGGGCCCAGTTCCCCGAGGAAAGCCTGGCCACCCTCTACGACCCGCTCACCATGCCCCCCGCCCTGGTGCGCGCCCACCAGCAGCTCGACAGGGCCGTGGACCTGTGCTACCGCCCCGCCGCCTTCCCCACCGAACTCAGCCGCCTGGAGTTCCTCTTCGAGCAGTACCGCCAGCTGCAAGCGCCCCTGCTGCCCCCGCCCCCCACCCCCAAACGCCCCCGCAAGTCCGCCGCCTAGCCCCCCCCCACCAGTTCCCCACGCCGGCTACCCAGTAGGCCAAAAAGACGAACGAGTTCGGGTCGGACCCGAACTCGTTCGTCGTGGCGGGCAACCCGTTCACGCCGCCGGCCAACCAGTAGGCCACCTTGGCCAACCAGAAAGCCAAAAAGACGAACGAGTTCGGGTCCGACCCGAACTCGTTCGTCTTTTGCGGGAACCAGAAAGCCGGCACGGCCTACTGATTGGCAACGTCCGCCTGAACGGCCCGGTCCGGCGGGCGGAGCCCGTCGGGCCGGTTGAAGTAAGCTGACACCCGAACGACAACGTACCACCCGCCGCCTGACGAGAACCGGCCCGACGGGCTCCGCCCGCCGGACCGGGCCGTTCCGGTAGCCTATTAGTTAGCCGCGTCGGCCTGGACGGCCCGGTCCGGCGGCTGCAAGCCGTCGGGCCGGTTGACGTAAGCTGACACCCGAACGACAACGTACCACCCGCCGCCTGACGAGAACCGGCCCGACGGGCTCCGCCCGCCGGACCGGGCCGTTCCGGTAGCCTATTGGTTGGCGGTAGCGCCGCCGGGGCCGCCGGCAGCCGGTCGGCTGGTAGGGCCGCTATACCATCAGCAGGCGACAACCGGCCCAACGGCTGAAAAAGCCGCCGGACCGGGCATGCCGGTTGCTAGTGTTTCGGCTGGGGGGTATCTTACTTACATGACTATTCAGCCGGAGCACCTATACCATATCTACAACCGGGGCAACAATCAGCAGCGCATTTTTTTTACCCCGGAGCACTATCTGTTTTTCCTGCGTAAGATTCGCACGCATGTGGTGCCGCATGCCCAGATACTGGCGTACTGCCTGATGCCAAACCACTTTCACTTTCTGGTACTGTCCTCGCCCAGTCCGCAGGAGCAGCATCCGTTGCTGCCCGCGTTTGGTACCGTGCTGGGCTCGTATGCCCAGGCCATCAACCAGCAGCGGCAGCGTACCGGCTCCTTGTTCCAGGCAAAAACCAAAGCCCGGCTACTTTCCTTCGATGAGGCCGACTACCCGCGCACCTGCTTTCATTACCTGCACCAGAATCCTGTCCGGGCCGGCCTGGTCCGCAGCCTGGAGGAGTGGCCGTACAGCTCCTACCGCGACTATGCGGGTTACCGCAACGGTAGCCTCTGCCAACAGGCAACTGCCCGGCTCTACCTGGACCTCCCACCCACTCAGTCAGCGTTCCGGGCTGAGGCCATCGGCATGATACCCGCGCAGTATATCCACCGCTAGCCCGGTGCCGCCGGTCCGAGCCGATAAACGCTCCGGTCCGGCGGCGGGAAGCCGTCGGGCCGGTTGAAGTAAGCTCACACCCGAACGACGACGTACCACCGCCGCCTGATGAGAACCGGCCCGACGGGCTCCGCCCGCCGGACCGGGCCGGCCAAGTCCATTATTGCCTGCTGATGATGCAATGGTGCTGGCTGCCCGGCTATGCAAACGGCTCCAAACGACAACCGGCCCGACGGCTTGCCGCCGCCGCACCGGGACGTTTTATCGGGCAAGCAGGCCCACATAGCGCCGAAGCTGTTTCGAAAGTATTGGAACGTCATGCTGAGCTTGCCGAAGCATCTCGCGTGCTGATGTCGGGATTGTCGTTGTAACGTTGGCGTGCAAGATGCTGCGCTGCGCGCTGCATGACGTTCCGGGTGGTAGTACGAAGCGTTACTGTCCGCACAGGCTAGCTCAACGGGCCAGGGCTCTACCTGTACGGGTGGCCGTTTGGTGCATTGTTACAGAAGCTCAGCAGGAAGAATGTAGTAGCTTTGTGTATGTCGTTTACCTCCCTGATTCCTGAAGATGATGCCCAGCGCCTGCAAGCGTTGGCGCCGTACCAAGTGCTGGGTAGTGTGCCGGATGCCGTGTTCGATGAGCTGGTTCGCCTCACCGCCAAGCTGTTCAGCGTGCCCATTGCCTTAGTCTCGCTGGTGGAGCAGGACACCGTGTGGTTTAAGGCCAACTTTGGACTGGCAGGTGCCGAGCGGGTAGCCCGCGACGAGAGTTTTTGCTCGGTAGCTATTCTGCAACGAGACGTGACCATCTACGAGGATTTGCAGAAGAAACCCTGCGAGCTGGTCAGCCCCACAGTGGCCGATGCCTTGCAGCTGCGCTTCTACGCCGGTACGCCCCTGCGCACCACCGAGGGCGTGCCCGTAGGGGCTCTGTGCGTAATTGACCGGAACCCGCGCCAGCTCTCCGCCCAGGAGCAGGGCCGCCTCCAGAAGCTGGCCGACGTGGTGATGCAGCTGCTGGATTTGCGCCTGCTGCTGAAGACCAAGCAGCCCGTGAATGCCAGCGCCATCTGGCTGCAGCTCTACCAGCACCTCGACCAGTCGCTCACCCGCCTGGATACCTTATCGGAGCTGTTGCAATGGGAAACCGATGCCGCCTCCGAATCGGCCGTGGAGTACCAGCAGTCCATAGCGGAAGAGGCCGATTTTGTGGCCGACACGCTGAGCCGGCAGATTGACATGGCCTTGCGAAGAGTAACCCGGCTGCCTTAAGCTGCTAAGCCGCTCCGTACAAACCAAAAGCCCCCGCTGCTGCACGCAACGGGGGCTTTTTGGTGTATGGCGGCTGGGCAAGCGTACACGCGCTTACTTGTTCACCGTTTTCTTCAGGAATTTGCGTGGGGGCACAATGAACAGCTCCACGGAGGCGTAGGGGGCCCCGGCCAGCTTGGAGTCGATGATTTTAGTCCGGTCGTTATTGGTGCGGTCGAAGGCATCGAAGGCGTAGTTGTAGCGGTAGCCGCCTTCCAGCCCAAACCAGAGGAAGTCATAGATTTCCCGCTCCCAGCGTCCCCGGAATTTCACTTCGGTTTCGCGCAGCTCCAGAGTACGCAGCGCAATATTGTCGGCGCGGCGCAGGGGCTGCCGCAGCTTGATGATGTAGTTGAAGCCATCCACGGAGTAGCCGGCAAAGAACAACGACTTGGGCGAGGCGTTGTAGCGGGCCGTTACCCGGGCCGGGAAGATGGCCTCCACGCCCCACCGGTCGTTGAAGGTGCGGTTATAGAGCACGGCCGGGTAAATACTCTGCCGCCCGAAGGTGTAGCCCAGTTGCAGGCCCACGCCCCAGGAAAAGGTGGGGCTGCGCTTCCAGCCGTACAGGAACTCGGAGGATACCCGCAGGTAGTCGGCCACGTTCACGCCCTGGGAGGTATAGTCGCCGCTCAGCTCCCCTTTCAGGCGGAAGATGTACCAGTTCACGGCATTTACCGGCCGGATGATGGCCAGCTGCGCGCCCAGGGTTTTGAGGCCCTTATCTTCAATGTTGTCGTACAGCTCATACCCCGTCGGGTACTGGCGGAATTTGAACTCCTCCCGCTCGTAATTGATACCGAGCAGCATTTTGAGGTGGGGCCGGTTCCAGAACGGGATGTAGCCCTTAATCACCAGTCGGGCGTTCTTCTCAGCCTGCGACTTATAATCCTGCAAGCCCACGGCCTGCCCGTCGGAAGCCACGTTGAATCGGGGCATGCGCTCGTAGTGGAAAATCAGGCCCTTGCTGGGCCCCATGCCAATTACCGAGGGCGTGGCAAACTCCTGGTCGCGACCCACCTGGTCGGCGGCGGTGGTATCGGAGGCGGGCGGAGCCGGCGGCGGGTACACGGGCGGCGTGGAGGGCGTTACCTGCGCCTGCGCCGCCCCAGCCGCCAGCACGCACACGGCAGCAGCAAGCGGACGAACAACACGCCCAATGAGCGTCGAAAATGGGGGCATACGGAAGGATGAGAGGAGAGCGGGAGAAGAATGAGCTATTAGTTGTCAGTTGCTGGTTGTCAGTTGTCAACAGTAAGCAGAACTGACAACTAGCAACTGACAACTGATAACCAGCAACTGACAACTAAAACAGAAAGTCGAAGCCGACGAACACCAGGTTTTCTTCGCCTACGGAATAGGTGGCGTTGATGACGGCCTGCTTGAGTACATCTACCCACACACCCCCGCCCACGGCGGTGTGAAAGGCCTTCAGGCCGGTTTGGGTGTCGCGGGAGGTGTACACCCGGGCGGCGTCGGCCAGGCCCAGGATGCCGAACTTGCCGGGCACCACGTAGGCATTGAAGCTGAAGAGCTGAATACGCACCTCGGCGTTACCGTACACCGAGCTGCGGCCGGCGTAGCGGGTGCGGCGGTAGCCGCGCAGGTTAGTGGTGCCGCCCAGCGTGTTAGCCTGGTAGAAGCGGTAGTCGCCGAGGTTGCGGTTGGCCCCGATGCGGCCGGCCCAGGTAAGCTGGAAGGGGAAGTTCGGGGAGACGTAAGCCCGGAACTCCGTAGCCAGACGGGCATAATCCAGCTTCTCGCCGTTGAGCTGGTGGTTGTACTCCACGGAGTTGTACCAGCGCAGGCCAATCCGGGGGTTTTTGGGCGAGCTGGCCGCATCCAGGTTCAAATAGGCTTTACCACCCACGTAGCGGTTCAACCCAAAGTCAGAAGCCCGGATACCCGCGGCGGCGGTACCTTCTTTGCCGTTGCCAGCGGCGTCCAGGTTGTCGCCCCCAATTTCACTGCCAATCTGCGCCCGGTCAATCCGGAATTGGTCGTACTGCGGCCCGATACCAAACTTCAGGAAGCTGAAAATGTCCTTTTCCAGCATGGGAGCCACGTACAGCCGCGAAAAGCGGACACGGTAAGTGTCGTTGATGTCCCGGTTGCGGGCCCGCTCATCCCCATCAGCCAGTATGTTTCTGGTGTCGTTGCCGAGGCCGAAGAAGTTGTAGAGCAGCTGGGGGCCATAGAGCTGGGCCGTGAGGCGCAAATCCGTCTTGCCGAACACATCCACGAAGTGGCCCAGGTAGCGCACGTTATAGGCACTCTGGGAAGGCGAATAGTTGGCAGCCAGGCTCTGCTCGGTGGCATACGGGGCCTTGCGGAAGCCGTAGGTGCGGTACACCGCGCCCCCACCCAGGAACAGGCGGTCATCAATGTTGTACCCGAAGTAGGCCGTGGGGCCGAAATAGTTGAGCGTGTAGTCCTTGCGGTCGGTGCGGTTATGCACGTCGTAGCGGCTCACGTCAATACCGGGCTCCAGGCGCAGGCGGGTGTCCTTGCCGGGCACAATCACGTTGCCCGAGTCGGCATCATATATGTGCAGGCGGTGGCGGAACCCGGCCACGTTGGAGTTATCCACGATAGAGTCCCGGTCGAGGCCCCCAATGATGCGTACCAGCGGGCCGCTCTTCACGTCGCCTTTCACCTCGTACAGGTCCCGGCCCTCAAAGCCGTAGAGACGCAGCTCCTTGGTCACCTTGTTATCAAAGGTGCGGTCAAAGAGCATTTTGGTCAGTTCGCCTTCCTTGTTGATTTTCTGCACCGTTACGTGCGTCTTATCACCTTCGAGGCGCTCCACCACAAACTTCTCGCGCTTTTTGGAGCCTTTTACCTCCGTTACCTTGCTAAGCACCTCGTAGTAGTCGGCGGCAACCTGGGGCAGCAGCTCCCGGCGGCTTTTCAGCTTGGCAATGATTTCGGGGCCGTGCAGGGCGTAAATCTGCTGAGGCCACCGCTCTCTGAAGGCCTTCTCAATTACCTCGTCGGTGAGGCCGGCTTTCATTTCCTCGGCCTGCTTCACCCACTGCTCCTTAGTTACGGAAGCCAGGTACACCCGGTCGTTGCTGAGGGCGGTCAGGTTCAGGCCCTTCCAGTCGGCGTAGTCCTTGCCAAAGTTCTGGAAGTTGCGGATAGCCCACTTGCGCGAGGCCAGGTAGGGAAATAGCCCGTCGCCCTTGAAGAAGGCAATGTCCCGGTCCTCGGGCACGGCCGTGAATTTCCGGTCCCCGTCCTTGTCCTTTTTCTCGGCCCAGCGCCACTGGTCCTCGTGCCGGTCCCAGTCGCCAATCCACATATCGAAGAGGCGGGAGCGGGCAAAGGCTTTTTCGTTGACGCGGTTATCGTTGTCGTCGGTGATGCGCTCAAACACCTTGTCGGTGCCCACCAGGTTTTTGGCGTTGCCCAGGCTTTCCACGTTGCTCTGGTCGTCCTTGGCATCTTCCTCAATGGCGCCCGGCGTATTGCCAAACCGCTCCAGGTACTGGCCCAGCAGGGGGTCTTGGGGGATGTAGCGCAGCTCGGGGTTGGTGTGCAGAATACCGGCCGCATCGGCCAGGGGCGGAATTACGATGGAGTTGAACGGGTGCTGGGCCGAAATCTGGTCCTGGAGAATATCGGCCGCCGCGCCGGTGCGCAGGGCTTCGGGCAGCACCGCCGAGGGGTCCTTGTTGAGGCTGCGGATGGTGAAGTTGCGGCCTTCCTCATTGCGTACCTTCAGGGAGGCCGTTTGCTTGCCGCCGCCAATTTTGTAGGGCGTGAGGCCCCCTTTCTCGGTGGCCAGGTCCAGCACCGGGAATTTCACCGGCGTGGCCCACTCCTTGCGGTAGTGCTCCCCAAACAGAAACTTATGGAACCGGCCCCGGTCGTCGTAGCCTGGGTTTACGGCCACCGTCACGGTAGAGTCGCGGAAATTGGGGCGGGGGCCCACAATTTTGGTGGGACCTTCCGCCACTACTTCCTGCTGGGCATACATGGGCGTGCGGAACACCAAGCGGCCGGTCTGGCCGGTACCTTCCGGCACGTAAAATTCCGTCCACACCTCCCCATTGTCGTAGTAATTCACGCGGGCGAAACCCTTCTCCTTGTCCGAGAACAGCGCATCACCACCCGAGCCGGGCTTCACGTGCTGGGTTTTGCAGCCCGAGCCGCTCACGATATGGTTGAGGTTGCCTTCCTTGAAATACTGCAGGTTGTGCTCGTGGCCGGCGGCGTACACCACGTTGGGGTACTTCTGAAAAATATCCATCAGCCCCTTCTTGTACGCCTGGTACAAGGGGTGCGGAATATCCTGGCTTATGCCGCCGTACTTGCGGGCAAAGGGGTAGATAGAGCCAATAATGGGCAGGGGCACAAAGGCGTATTTGTACACAATGCTGAGCGGGAAGAAATGGTCGCCCAGGGTGAAATAGCCGCCGTGAATACCATCGGAAAACAGCGGGTGGTGGGCCACCACCATAATGTTCTTGCCCGCGTTGCGCTGAATAATGTCCTCCACCTGCGTGAAGAAGTCGGTTTCGTTGGCTACGCCGCAGCCGCTGTTGGCCCCGTAGGGCCGCTCCCCGGAGGTTTGCAGAAACCACTGGGAGTTGATGGCAATGAGTACCAGATTGTCCTGCAAGCGGATTTCCAGCGGTCCGGGGCAGGCGTCGCGCGGAATGAAAAAGTCGCCGGTGTAAGGGAAGGCCGCTGAGTCGCTCTGCAGGTAGTTTTCTACGAAGAACTGCTCCCGATTCACCTGGTCCACGGCCCCGCGCTGGCCCTGTTTCCAGTCGTGGTTGCCCGGAATCATATACTTCTCACCCTGATAGTCGCGAAGCACCTTGAGCTGGTCTATCATACGCCGCTCCGACTCCTTGCGGTCGGCGGCTTTGGCCTCGGGCATGCCGTACTCGTAAATATTGTCGCCGAGGTAAACGGTGGTGCTTTTGCTGCCGGCGGCCAGTATTTGCTTGCGCAGGTAGTTCAGGGAGGGTTCCCCACCTTCCGCCTCAGCAATGGGCTTACCCACGTCCCCGATCAGGAAGACGGTGTAGCGGATGCGGGTGCTGTCCGGGGGCGTTTTCGATTCCCAGTTCAGGCCGGCTTTGCGGTAGTTGGGGCGGGTTGGGTGGGCGGTTTGGGTTTTCTGCTGCGCCAGGGCCGCAGGCGCGGCCGCTCCGTACAGAGCCAGCAGCAGGCAACAGGACAGGAAATGTCTGCTCATATAAGAAGAGAGGGAAGTAGCACGAAGGCAATGCCGCCGGCCGGTGCCAGCGCGGGAAGCGTGATAGTCAGAAATACGGCAAACCGCTCGGTTGCGGTTGTTTCCAGCAGCCATACTTGGCCGTGCGGTGCGGTACGCAAATTACTGGGCTACGGTTGGGCCAACCAAGAATTGGCACCAGACGCTCGTTTTACCGCGCCGCCCCAGGCTAGGTACGGCACCTGGAACGGGCATTGGGCGTTATACCTTATACTTACTCCACCCATCTTTTTCACCTCAACAACCTGGCGCGCCGAAACGCGTTGTAAGCCGCACAGCCTGTTGTTGCTTTTCCCCGTTGTTTTTTCGCCCCAATGGAGCCTATTCTTACTCAAAAGCCGGCCAAGGCCGAAATCATACAAAACGCCAAAGCCTACGTGCAGGCTTTGCTGGAGGAAAAACTGCCCGCCCAACTGGTGTACCACTCGCCCAAGCACACGGCCACGGTGGTAAAAGAAGCCCGCGCCCTGGGGGAAGCCGCCAAACTCAGCGAGGCCGACCTGGAAGCCCTGGTGCTGGCCGCCTGGTTTCACGATGTGGGCTACCTGGATACCTACGATGGGCACGAGTTCCGGAGCGCGGAGCTGGCCGGCGAGTGGCTGAGCCAGCAGGGCTACCCCGCTGAGCGCACCGCCTTGGTGCAGCAGCTCATTAAGGCCACGCACCGCGACTCAGACCGAAAAACCGAGTTGGAACAGTTGCTGGTGGATGCCGACATGAGCAACATGGGCCGCGACGACTTTTTTTCCAACGGGGAGCTGCTGCGAGCTGAGTGGGAGGCCACCCAAGGCAAGGCCTATTCCAACTCCGACTGGGCCGAAAACCAGCTGGCCTTCCTGCTGGGCGGCAAGTACTACACCAAAGTGGCCCGGGAACGGTACGAGGAGCAGCTCAAGGAAAATATCAAGGAGCAGCGCAAGCAGCTGAAGAAGGCGGAAAAGAAGAAAAAGAAGAAGGACGAAGAAGCCAACGGCACCTTCGCCGAGCCCAAGCGCGGCATCGAAACCATGTTCCGGACGATGTACAGCAACCACATGAAACTCTCGGACATGGCTGATAAAAAGGCCAACATGATGATTTCATTGAACGCGGTGCTCATGTCGCTCATCATTACCTACTTTGGGGCGAAGCTGGGCAGTAAAACGGCCGCCCTGAGCAACGTGGGCATCATCCGGAACCCGGTTATTTCGGTACCGATGGGCATTTTGCTGGCTACGGCTCTGGGCTCAGTCATTACCGCCATTCTCTGCGCCCAGCCCGATGTTACCAGCTTTAAATGGCTGAAGAAAAGCCCGGAAATTGCCACCAACCGCCGCGTAAACCTGCTGTTCTTTGGCAATTTCAGCAAGCTCAGCCTCGACAACTTCCAGCAGGGCATGACGGAAATCATGGGCCAGAAGGATGCCTTGTATACCAACATGGTAACGGACATTTACTACCTCGGCGACGTGCTGACCAAGAAGTACCGGCTGCTGCGCCTGAGCTACACCATTTTCATGGTAGGCCTCATTCTTACGGCCCTGTCCTTCGGCATTGCCCTGCTGTATAAGGCGTAAGTCTAGGGTAAGAGGGTGTGCGGGAATAGGAAAGATGTCATCCTGAGCGCAGCGAAGGACCTTATCACGTAACAACGGTTTCGTTCAGACGTGGCAAGGTCCTTCGCTGCGCTCAGGATGACATCTTTCCTATTCCCGCACACCCTCTTACCCGCACACCCTCTTACCCGCACACCCTCCTACCCGCACACCCTCTTACCCTCCTACCCGCACACCTTCCTACCCCCTCTCCCCTACCAGCCTGGCCAACTGTTGCACTGAGCCTCCCAGGAAGCGGTGCAGGCGGCGCAGCTGCCCAAAGCGAATGAGCCGGTGGGTGCTGGCTACGTGACCATAGCGCAGCTCCAGCGTGAGCAGGCAGCTATCCAGGTCCACGGCTTCGAGGCAGTAGAACAGCAGGGCGTTGGGAAAGAGGCGGAAGTGGGAAATCTTTTCCACGTAGGTAATGCGGCCGTCTTCGTCCTCCAGGCACTGCACCGTCTGAAAATCAATCTGCCCGCTGAATACGTCGGCTTTGTAGCTGGTGCCCAGGCGGCCGGCCTTGCTCACATCATAGTGCACTGCGGTAGCGCCCTGCATCCAGCGGGGGCGCAGCCGAAAGTTGCTGATAACGCGCAGCGCGTACGGAGCCGGCACGGGCAGTACGCGCCGGACTTTGAGGGCGCAGCCGGGCCGGGCCTCCTGCTCGGCGGCGCTGGAGGCGGCCAGCAGCAGCCGCAGCGGCGAGAGGTGGGCGTAGTGGTAGGGCGTTTCGCCGATGTGCTCGTAGTAGGTGGCCCCGGGCAGCAGGCGCGTCCAGGAGAAGGCCCGGGCCAGTTCGGGAGCAGGCTGGGTGCTGGTGTAGCCCTCCGAGAGCAGAATGTACTCGGCCCCGGCCACGTTGTTTTTCAGCAGGCGGTGCACCACTATCACGTCGCGGCCCATGAGCTTGGTGTGCTCCCGTATACGGGCCACACTCACGCGGCCGTAGTGCACCACTATTTTGAGTGTCAGGGCTAGCTCATGCAAAGAGGCCGCCAGGGCCGAGCCCGTATCCCGCTCCACCAAGCGCAGGTAGTTTTGAAAATCAAGGTAAATCCGGCGGCACTGGCGCACCAGCTCCTCGGCCGTAGGCGGCGGCCCCAGGCGGTAAAACAGCACCGCGTCACCCTGAATTTCGTTGACCTCCAGATCCAGAATATTGGCTTCGATGAGAATTTCCAACAAATCAGCCACCAGAAACGGGGCCTGGGGGTTGCCCGACTCCTCAATGAAGCGCGTAAAGCCGCTGATGTCGGGAATGAGGAGCAGGGCTGGTTGCTGCCCATCGGCGGCAGAGCCCGAGGCCGAACCGGCCGCCCGGCGCTGGTTCCGCAATTCATCCAAAACACCCATATACCCGAAAAAGCGAAATCAATAATGGCCGCACGAAGATACCCGGCCGCCGCCCGGCTTCCTATACGCCGCACCAGAGCCGGCCGGTTTGGGCAGCCGCTGCTTTCAGCGTAGCTTTGTGGCCAGAGTAGCCGGCTGCGTAGTTCAACGGATAGAATGAGGGTTTCCTAAACTTTAGATGTGGGTTCGATTCCCGCCGCGGCCACAAAAAGCCCGTTTCCTTGCTAGAAACGGGCTTTATTTATGCCGATATGAATTTCCTGAGTAGGCGGAGCGCCGGGAGCGGACGGGCTGTGGCAGCCGTGGCAGACGGGTGCTTGTAGACACGGGGCTTTGCGCTGAATACCTACTCAATGAGTCCCTGCGTCATGGCGTAGCGGATGAGGGCCGCCGTGTTTTTGGCCTGGGTTTTCTCGATGATGTTCTGGCGGTGGGTTTCAATGGTGCGCTTGCTGGTGAACAGCTGATCGGCAATTTCCTGGTTGGTGAAGCCCTCGGCAATCAGCCGCAGTACCTCCAGCTCCCGGCCCGACAGTTCCACGGCAGTGTCCGGACGCTTGCTAACGGGCAGAGTACCGAGGGTGGTTTCGGCGGGGCGCTGCACCACCCGGCGCAGCAGGTTCAGGCCGATTTCAGTGCACAGAAACTCCCGGCCGGCGGCTACCGTGCGAATGGCGTAGGTTATTTCGTTGATGTCGGCGTTTTTCAGCACGTACCCCAGGGCCCCGGCCTCCATCATCCGATGTACGTAGTTTTCGTGGTCGAGCATGGAAAGCGCCAAGACCCGTACCTGCGGAAACTGCTCCCGTAGCGCGGGCATGGCCGCAAAGCCATCCAGCACGGGCATATTTACATCCATCAGCACCACATCGGTGGGCGTATAGGCCAGCAGCTCCAGCATGGCCTGGCCATTGGTGGCTTCACCCACTACCTCCATATCGGGCTCCCGGGCCAGCAATGCCCGAATTCCATCACGCAGAATGGCATGGTCATCGGTCAGCAAAATTCTAATCATAAGGCTATGACGCAAGCAGCTACTGCCTGGCGCTGTTTGCGCCGCGGGCCTTACTGCCTGCCAACAATAGTACGTAACAGCGCAGCTTCAGGCCAATGGGTTTCCCGCAAAAGCACGCTAGATAATTACGTAAATCTCCCGGATAATTACTTATTTATAAATCAGTAGTTCACGCAGTTACCCTGCGCAGCTTGCTACGTATACTAGCCTGCTACCCTGGTTCTGCTCCGCCCGCAATTCCCCTTTGCCTAGGCATTTCCGCTCGTTCTTTAGCCGTCTAATTCCCATGGAAGTCTATCGTGAAATCCTGCCCAACAGCTACCTGCTGATTTTGACCAACGGACAGGCTCCCGCTGCCGAGGCCCAGCTTTCTTACGCTCTGCGCCTGGCCAGCCGAAGCGGGAAGCCCAGCATCTGGGTTGATTGCAGCCAACTGCCGGCCCTCTCGTTCGGGGCGTTGCGAGTACTGGCCCGCTACTACCGGCGGCTGCGGCGCCGACAGGTACAGCTCGTGCTCTGTCACCTCGGTGACGCTGCCCACCAGCTGGTGGCCAAGCTGCCTACCGCCCTGTGCCCGCCGGTAGTCCCCTCCTTGCTGGATGCGGAACGCTACTGCCAGCACACTCACCCGCTGGCGCAGCGGCCAATTGCTATGGCCTCATAGCAGGCCCGCCAGCCCGTTGATGGTAAGCGCTACCACGGCCGTGTTGAACCCGAACGAAAGCAGCCCGTGCACCAGCGCCAACCGCCGGATAACCCGGTCGGATATGCCCACGTCGGCGGTTTGGGCCGTCATTCCAATTACGAAGGAGAAGTAGGCAAAATCCAGGTAATCGGGCTCGGATTCATTACCAGGAAACTCCAGCCCACCTTCTGGCCGGCCATTATCAGTGGTATAGTACAAGTGGGCGTAGCGCAGCGTGAACAAGGTGTGCACCAGCAGCCAAGCCAGCAGTACCCCCGCCCCCCCCACGGCCACATGCGCCGCCAGCAAGGGTGCAGGCCTGGTGTGCATAGAAGAGAGTAGCAGTACCACCGCCAGCAGACTGGCCACCGCTGCCGTGAGCACAAACCCGAATGACAGTACCCGGCCGGGGTCTTCGCGGGTGGCAATGCGGCGGATATGGCCTGCCTGAGCCGTAAGAATTATAGCCCAGGCAATGAGCAGCGTGGTGCCGGCAAACCCGCTCCAGGCCGTAAGCAGCCCCAGCATAGGTGGCCAAGTAGCCGGCGCCACCCCGTACAACAGCCCCGCCGGCAGCAGCCCGGCGGAAAGGCGTAACCACGCGGGCAGTAGCGCCAACCGCTGGAAAAATGGAAGCTGACGAGCAGACACAGAAACGCAGTGAGGCCGACGGATTGAAATATTCTGCGTAAGCTACGGCATCTCAACCGTTGCTTACATGAATTCAGCTCCGCTTTCCGGCCTGTACGCGCCTTCCCTCAGCCTCCTCACCGACCTCTACCAGGTTACCATGGCCTACGGCTACTGGCAGCAGGGCTTGCAGGATCGGGAGGCCGTATTTCACCTGTATTTCCGCCGGGCCCCGTTTCAGGGTGGCTACGCCGTGGCGGCAGGTCTGGCATACGCCGTCGATTACTTGCAGAACCTGCGCTTCTCGGAGGATGACTTGGCTTACCTGGGCAGCCTGAAAAGCAGCAAGGGCGCGGCCATGTTCCCGGTGGAGTTTCTGCAGTATCTGCGGGAAATGGAATTTACCTGCGACGTGGATGCTATTGCGGAAGGTACCGTAGTGTTCGGCAACGAGCCGCTGATTCGGGTGCAGGGGCCGCTGCTCCAGGCCCAGTTGGTGGAAACGGCCCTGCTTACGCTGGTAAACTTTCAAACCCTGATTGCCACCAAAGCGTCCCGCATTCGGGAGGCCGCCGGCGCTGATACCGTGCTGGAGTTTGGGTTGCGCCGCGCCCAGGGCCCCGACGGTGGGCTGGGAGCCAGCCGCGCCGCCTACCTGGGCGGGGTAGATGCTACCAGCAATGTGCTGGCCGGCCAGCGGTTTGGTATTCCGGTGAAAGGTACCCACGCCCACAGTTGGGTGATGGCCTTCGAGGATGAGCCCGAAGCCTTTACTGCCTACGCCAAGGCCTTCCCCGACGACTCGGTGTTTCTGGTAGATACCTACGATACGCTGGAAGGCGTGGGCCATGCCATTAAAGTAGCCCGCCAGATGCGCGCCAACGGCCACGAGCTAGGCGGCATCCGTCTGGATTCCGGCGACCTGGCCTATCTCAGCCGCGAGGCCCGGGCCCTGCTGAATGAGGCGGGGTTTGAGAATGTACGCATTGTGGCCAGCAACGACCTGGAGGAAAACCTCATCACCAGCCTCAAGCAGCAGGGCGCCCGCATCGACACCTGGGGCATCGGCACCCAACTGGTAACGGCCTACGACCAACCGGCCCTCGGCGGTGTGTACAAACTGGCCGCTCTGCGCAAATCCGATGATTCTGGCTGGGACTTTACCATCAAGCTCTCCGAGCAGCTGGCCAAAACCAGCATCCCCGGCATTTTGCAGGTGCGCCGCTACGAAACCGACAAAGGCCAGCCCCGCGCCGACATGCTCTATAACGTAGCCGAGCCCCTGCCCGACACCCTGACCCTCGTAGACCCGCTGGATGCCACCCGCCGCCGCGCCGTGCGCGCCGATGCCCCCTTCCGGGAACTACTAGAGCCCATTTTCCGCCGGGGCAACCTGGTTCACGAGCTGCCCACCCTCCAGGAAAGCCGGGCCCGCGCCCACCGCGAAGTACTCAGCCTCGACCCCAGCATCCGCCGCTTCCTCAACCCCCACACCTACCCCGTGGGCCTGGAAGAGTCGCTCAACACCTTTCGTACCCAGCTTATTCTGGAAAAGCGTCCGGTGCGGCCCGCATAGTTTAAGCAACACAACAAAAGCCCCGGCTACTGATGCAGCCGGGGCTTTTGCTATATCTCCCTTGCCCAGTCGGTAGAATCCAGCTCATTCCGCAGTTGCTTGATTTTTTCTTCCAAGCTGCGCTTCTCCTGCAGATATCGTTTCACTTCCAGCACACCGGCACTTCGTTGCTCCAGTAATGCTTCCAACTGCCGACGTATCCGCCGTACCTCTGTTGCCTTTTGGCGCAAAGCGAAATCGGCTTTTTTCAACAATCTGACTTCCTCAGATTCCGTGAAAGCTGTATCCGGCGTCACGTCGAAATTGGAAGCACCTCGTTCCTCCGGGGTAATCTGCTGGCCAACTTGCAGCGTTGGCGGGCGCCGAATGATCTGCCGAAAGCCCTCTGCTGTAATTCGTATATCTCCCTGGTGGGTTTCAATACACCATACGGTAGCACCGATTGCAGAAGTCTGCCGGCTAATGTGTTCTATTTCCAGTTCTTGATTCGGCCGAAAATCAATAGCCCAAGCAACGTGCACTGCCTCAGGAAATATCAGCGTTGCTGGTGCTACCCAGAAGGAGAAGTAATCATCTTCATCTGACTGAACCCACTGAAAAATATAGTCAATATCGAAACTGATTTCCTGCCCAAACTGCACGGCGTAAATGCGGGCGTCATGCCAACCCATCTGCTCAAAGTCAGCTTCGGTCCAAACCCATTTTTCCAGTTGATAAGACGCTGACATGTTATGCTACCCCAAACTTCTTCCACAGCTTCGGCAGCATCTTGGGCAGCTGATTTTCGGTCCAGTCCTCGCCTTTGGTTTCGGAGCCGAAGTCATAATCTAGGCCGCGGGCCAAGGCTACTCCCCGGGGGAAGGAATCATCTTCCTCCGTTTTGCCGGTACGTTTCTCGAAGGCAGCAGTAGCCACGTACAGCAGCTCTTCGAAATCCTGGTACGGGGCGTCCAGCACCGCTGCCAGCGTGTCGGGTTTATCAATAGCCGCTGTAAACACGGCTTCACCCTGTCCTACCAGCCAGCACCGGAAGTACAGATAGGGGTCGTCGGACACGTAGCCGTCGATGATTTTCTGAGCCGCTATAATGTTGAAATGGTCAGCTTCTAGCAGGTGTTTCCGCAGGATGCATTCAAACTCAATTATATGCTCCGGCTCCAGCTGTGCCAACTGATTGATCAGCGTTTCTTCCTGTACCTGTTGGTTACCTTGCGCGGCTGCTTTTGCAGTGTCAATAATCTGCCAGAATGCGGTGTTATCCATGATACGTGAGGAAGGAACTTGCGCTTCGAAATACGGCAAAACTTCGCACTCTTGAAGCCAAAGCCTATACTTCGTGGCCCTCAGGCCGTCGCTACTTTTGTTGCTGTTTCGTTGTTACCAGTCTATTGCATCCACCGCTAGCCATTAGCGGCCCAACCCTTCCCTCTTATGCCTACCCTGAAATTCAAAACCAGCATCAACTGCGCCAACTGCATCCGCGCTGTCACGCCCTTTCTCGACGCCGAAGCCAGCGTGGACAAGTGGAGCGTAGACACCAACAACCCCGACAAAATCCTGACGGTGGAAGGCGCAAACCCCATACCCGAGCTGATTATGAAATCTGTGTCGCAAGCCGGGTTTGATATTGAGCCTGCTTAGTCATCATGTGGTTACGATATAGTGGCATTATACTTACAATGCAGCTATGCGTAGCGTGCCAGCAAATTGCTATGCCTTCTGATAGAGCAAATGCCAGACGGCATAGTAACACCAACACTGTGCTGCTAGAGGGAAAAATACTTCCACCTCATAACTCTAGCAAAACTTCACTCGGCTTTCGAGTTGAATTCAGACGACAGGATAAGGACCAACGTGCTGAAGTCATTGCTGATAATACATCACAGAAGACAGGACGTTATCGAGTACAGTTAGCAGCTGGAAAAACGTATTATGCTAGCCTAGTGTATATTGCTCGAAATTGCGAAGCAGTAGTAGAAGAGGTTTTTATTACGAAGGACCAGCCAACCCAAGTCAAAAATTTCCACTTGAGCTATCCTGACAGCACCGAGTATGGTGGTTGTCTTACTGGTTTCCGGCCCTGAATAGCTCCATGCAATAGAAAGAGCCCTCCCTACCATAGCTGACAAGTAGGGCTCTTTCTACTATATGATTTACTGCTGCTACCCCTCGTAGCGCAGCTCGCCGGCTCCTACGCGGAGCGTCACGCCGGGCTCCGGGGTGATACGGCCGGCTACCCGGGCCTTGTAGCCGCGGTGGCGCAGGGTTTCGGCTACGGCTTCGGCTTGGGCTTCATCGGTTACCAGCAGCATGCCGTTGCCCATGTTCCAGTAGAGGTAGGCTTCCTGGGGCGTGATGCCGGCCAGCTCGGCCAGCTGCTGCATGGCTGGCAGGGGCTCGAACAGGTTGTCCAGCTCGGCCCCTACCCCGTTTTTGAGTACGCGCTTGAAGTTATCAGCAATGCCGCCGCCGGTGATGTGCGCCGCCGCGTGCAGGGGCAGGCCAGCATCCAGCACCGCCGCCACGCCGGGCGAGAAGATGAGCGAAGGCGCCAGCATTACCTCCCCCCAAGTGGTGGCGTTGCTCGTTGTTAGTTGCTGGTTGCTGGTTGCTGGTTGTTGGTTGCTGGTTGCTGGTTGTTGGTTGCTGGTAGTCGGCCACTCGCTGTTCGTTCCCGAACCACTAATTCCTACTTCTTCATTTTTAATTCTTACTTCCTGATAAGGCGCTTCGTGCCACTTTTCCCCAAAGGCTTTGGTGAGGGCGCGGCGGGCCAGGGAGTAGCCGTTGGAGCGGAAGGAAGGCGAGTGCAGCGCCACGACGGCTTGTCCGGCGCGCACGTTGGCCCCACTTAGGGGCCGCTCCAGGCGGGGATGCAGCACGCCCACGGCCGTGGAGCACCAGTTGAAGTTCATTTTGGCGCCAGGGTAGCCGCCGATACGGTTGCCCAGCTCGGCAATTTCCCCGCCCGTTACGGCAATCTGGCTGAACTGCGCCGCGTCGTGCAGGCCGCGCATCAGCTCGTCCACCACCTCGTAGTTGAGGGTGTTCACGTCGATGATGTTGGAGAGGTTGGTAGGCACGAAACCGGCCACAATCAGGTCGTCGGCCACCATGGCAATCAGGTCGTGGCCCAGCGTGTCGTAGCGGTCCAGACGCTCCGCCACCTCAATCTTGGTCCCGATGCCATCCGAGCCGATGCCCAGCCGCTCCGCGCCGAAGCGGATTTCGTTGGAGAAGCCTCCGGCCAAATCCTGCGCCGGCTCCCCAGGCTTGCCCTTGCGGGTCGAGAAGGTTTTCTGGGCCCAGTGGTAGGCGTTCTTGGAGGCGGCGTTGCCTTCTTCGATGGAGTAGCCGGCGGTGGCTTTGAAATTGGTATCGGTGGACATGCAGGAAACTAGATTAATACTAGAAGCTAGTTCCCCTCCTCAGCTGAGGAGGGGCTAGGGGTGGTTGGTGATAGTAGAACGATGCTCAAGATGGAAGCTAGCGGATGTTCAACGATTGTCAACCACCCCTAGCCCCTCCTCAACTGAGGAGGGGAACTAGTTTCTACTGCTTAGCTCTAGGGTCATCACCATTAATGCTCGGTGGGCGCGGGGGCTTTGGCGCTGACGGACGTGGGCTGACCTTTTTTGTCTTTGTCGGAGCGGTGGCTCTGGCGCTCTTCCTGAATATGGCGCAGGTACTTGGTTACGTCGCCGGTGGGGTAGTTGCCGGTGAAGCAGGCAAAGCAGCTGCCGCCGTGGCCCTTCTCCTCCGAAAACAGCGCCTGCAAATCCTCAATTGACTGGTAGATGACCTTGTCGGCCTCGATGTAGCGGCAGATTTCCTCCTCCGTGTAGTTGGCGGCAATCAGCTCGGTGCTCATGGCCATGTCAATACCGTAGATGCAGGGCGCAATGATGGGCGGGGCGCTGCTGATGAAGTACACCTCAGCGGCCCCGGCCTCGCGCAGAATCCGCACAATGCGCCGCGAGGTGGTACCGCGCACGATGCTGTCGTCCACCACGGCCACCTTTTTGCCTTCCACGAACTCCCGGATGGGGTTGAGCTTCTTCTTCACGATGTCCTCGCGCCCGGCCTGGCTGCTCACGATGAAGGAGCGGCCCATGTGGTTGTTTTTCACCAGCGCCCGGCGGTAGGGCACGCCAATGGCCTCGGCCAAACCCGAGGCCGAGAAGTAGCCCGACGACGGCACATCAATCACCATATCCGGCTGAATCCCCGACTCAATCACTTTGCGGGCCAGCATCTTGCCCAGCCGCACCCGCTCCCGGGCCACCAAGCGGCCGTGAATGGCGGAATCTTCGCGGGCGAAGTAGATGTGCTCGAACACGCAGAAGTTTTTGGGCTTCTCCTGCTGGTTTTTGTGGTGCACCTTGAAGTCCTTGTCGATAAACACCGCCTGGCCCGGGCCCACGTTTTCCACAAACTCGAAGCCCAGGTAATCAAAGCAGGTACTTTCCGAAGCAAAGGCGTACACGGGGCCGCGCTCCGTTTCGCGGCGGCCCAGCACCAGCGGCCGGATGCCCAGCGGGTCATTGAAGGCCAGCAGCCCGTGCCCGGCAATGATGGTGACGGTGGCGTAAGCGCCCTTCACCAGCTCCTGGGTGGTTTCTACGGCATCAAAAATATCCACCACCGACAGCGCATCCAGGTTTTTCAGGCGCAGCTCCGAGGCAAAAGTGTACATGATCAGCTCCAGGTCGTTGCTGGTTTTGGGCAGCACGTGATACTTCTCGTGCAGGCGCTTGGCGGCCGAGCGGAAGTTGATGACGTTGCCGTTGTGCACCATGGCCAGCCCGAAGGGGTAGCTGGTGGTAAACGGCTGGGCCAGCTCGGCGTCGCCGGAGCCCTGGGTGGTGTAGCGCGCGTGCCCGATACCGATGTTGCCTTTCAGCTTTTTGAGCTCCTTCTTGCGGAACACGTCGGAAATCAGGCCGTTGCCTTTGCACAGGTGGAAGTTGTCGTCGAAGGTGGCTATGCCGGCCGCATCCTGGCCCCGGTGCTGCAGCGCCGTCAAGCCAAATACGATGTCGTGGGCAACGTCATCGGGACCGTAAAAACCTACTATTCCGCACATTTCAGTTGTCAGTTGCCAGTTGCCCGTTGTCAGGCCGCTGCGGTGGGGTGGTGGGTGGTATTAGTGCAACCCGTGTTCAACGGGCTGTGCTTGTTTGATTAAGTGGGCCAACGTTTCGGCGTACACGCGGTGCTCCACGGCCAGGCCGCGGCGCTCCACTTCAGCTAAGGTGTCGGTGCCCCGCAAATCAACCGGGTGCTGGGCCAGAATGGGGCCGGTGTCTAGGCCTTCGTCAACCAGATGCACGGTAATTTTGGTTTCCGGCAGCTGGTTTTCAAACGCCCATTCGTAGGCGTGCAGGCCCTGATGCTGGTGGGTATCGGCGGGGTGAATATTGAGGATGCGGCCCGCAAACGCCCGGATAAACGTGGGCGACAGAATGCGCATGTAACCCGCCAGCACCACATAATCGGGCTGATATTGTTGCAGCACCTCCACCACATCGGCATCAAATTCGGCCCGCTTGCAGCCTTGGCTGCTACGGCTGGCGGTGGGGCAACCCATGGCGGCAGCCGTTTCCAAGCCGGGCGCATCGGGCTTGTTGCTGAAGACTACTGCTACCTCAGCCAGGCCACTAAGCACCCCGCTTTGCACAGCCTGCACCAGGGCCACCATGTTGGAGCCCCGGCCCGACAGCAAAATGGCCAGGCGCGCTTTCCGGGTGCTATGCTTACCAGTTTCCTGCAAGAGTTGGTTCCGGCCGCTGGCCGATGTCAGTGCGGATGTAGGCATCCTTGAAGTTAACCTTTTCTGCTTCCCGATACACGTGATTTACAGCATCTTCCAGCTCCTCACCGTGCCCCACCAGTACCAGCACCCGGCCGCCGTTAGTCACCAACTCGCCGGTTTCGGTGCGCTTGGTGGCGCCGTGGAAGGCCAGGATACTGGGATGCAGCTGGTCGAGGCCGGTGATGGGGAAGCCGGTAGGAAAATCGGCAGCGGGGTATCCACCCGAGGCCAGCACCACCCCCACGTAGTAGCCGCGGCGCTGGCGCACCACCGTTTGCTGCAGCGTACCGTCGAGGGTGGCTTCAATGAGTTCCAGCAGGCTACTTTCCAGGGCGGGCAGCAACACTTCGGCCTCCGGGTCTCCGAGGCGGGTGTTGTATTCCAGCAGCTTGGGGCCTTGCGGCGTGAGCATGATGCCGAAGTACAGGAAGCCGTTGAAGTCGAACTGCTCATTTTGCAGGCCGCGCAGCGTGGGGTCCACGATGTCGGTGCGGATGGCGGCTAGCACGTTGTCGTCGCAGAACGGGACGGGGCAGTAGGCGCCCATGCCGCCGGTGTTGGGGCCCTGGTCGCCGGCCAGCAACTGCTTGTGGTCCTGAGACGGGGTCAGCAGCCGGATGCGGTTGCCGTCGGTGATGCCAATGATGCTGATTTCGGGTCCGCTCAGCTTTTCTTCGAGCAGAAAGCTGAACCAGCCGGAGTGCAGGCGGGCCAAATCGTCCAGCGCGGCGTGGGCTTCCTCCACCGAGGAGCACACGTACACACCTTTGCCAGCGGCCAGCCCGTCGAATTTCACCACCACGTCGCCGTTCAGTTCGGCGGCTTTAGCGCGGGCGGCGTCCATTTTGTCGCTCCGAAACTGCCAGGACATGGCCGTAGCCACCCCGTGGCGGCGCATAAAGTCCTTGCTCCACACCTTGGAGCTTTCCAGCGTAGCACCCGCCCGGCCCGGCCCAAACACCCGGATATCAGAACCCGCAAAGTAATCCGTCACGCCGGCTGCTAGCGGAGCCTCGGGGCCCACTACAATCAGCTTCACGCCATTTTCTTCGCAGAAGCTCTGGATGGCCGGAAAGTCAGTGGCGCTGATGTTGGGGTAACTATTCAGAATGCCGGCGTTGCCGGGCAGCACGTGCACGGTGGCCCCGTCGCGGGTCAGCTTCCACGCCATGGCATGTTCACGGGCCCCGCCGCCGAGGAGTACTATGGTTTTATTACTGTTGCTCAAAGGAATAAGTGGTTAGGCGTAGGATGCGGCTAGCTGATGTCGTCAATGGAAACAATCGATTCATCAGCAAACTGAAAAACGGACTTGCCTTGTAGCTGCAACGTGTCGCCAGCCTTCAAGCCATTCGGAAAGTCCATAGCGGCAACGGCGGAGTAATCAAGCAGCACTTCCACGCGGCTGTCGGCTACTTGCCACTCCGTGATGCGCTGCTCCCGCTGGGAGAAGTACTGCAAGGCTTGCTGCGCCTGCTGGCGGAAGGCTTCTTTGCCGGTTAGGGTCAGGTTTGCTTCGCCGTTGGAGATGTTGCGAAACACCACTTCCTCGTGCAAATGGCGCAGCATACCGTCCACATCCAAGCGGTTGTACGCTTGGATGTAGTCTTGCACGAGTTGTTTCTGTTTCGCAACGTCCATGGGCTTTGTCTTACAGCGCCAGCAGTTTAGGCTTCCTTCATAATACCGGCGCGCACCAAGTTGCTTACAAGGCGGGCCCGCACGTCGCCGCCAGCCTCATTGCCGGTAACCAGTGGGCTGCCCGTGATACGCTCGTAGATATCGAGGTAGCGGCGGGTGGCTTCGGCGGAAACTTCGGGGGTGAGGGCGCGGGGGTACTGGCCGTTCTGCTTGTTGGCAATCAGCCATTGGCGCACGTATTCCTTATCAATCTGCTCCACACCCTCGGGATTACGGGCGTAGTCTTCGGCGCTCCAGAACCGCGAGGAGTCGGGCGTGTGGATTTCGTCAATTAGCATCAGCTGTCCATCGAGCAGGCCAAACTCATACTTGGTGTCCACCAGGATGATGCCGCGCTCCGCCATCCACTGCGAAGCGAAGTTGAACAACTCCAGCGCCTTCACCCGCATCTTCTCATACAACTCCGCCGACACCCAGCCTTCCGACACTAGGTTCTCCGGTGTAATCTCGCGGTCCGATTCCTCCTTGGTGGTCGGGGTCACAACGGGCTCGGGGAACTTCTGATGTTTAGTCAAACCGTCCGGCACCGTTACGCCCGAGAAGGTCCGCTGGCCGCTCTGGTAGCCGCGCAGCATAGAACCCGTGAGGTAGTTCCGCACCACCATCTCCACCCGAATCGGCTCGGCCTCCTTGGCCAGCGTCACGTTCGGGTCGAGCAGCGAAATCACGTGGTTTGGGATGATGTGCTGGGTTTTGTCGAACCAGAAAGCCGCCAGCCCGTTCAGCACCGCACCTTTGTGCGCCACCGGCGTTTCCAGCACCGAGTCGAAGGCCGACAGCCGGTCGGTTACCACGATGAGCCGCTCACCGGAAGGGGCACGGTACGAGTCGCGGACTTTGCCGCGGTGCAGGAGCTCGAGTTGCGGGGTATCGAAGTGGTTGAGGGTGTTCATAGGGTTGGTGCCTCACCCCCCGGCCCCCTCTCCTTCAGAGAGGGGGAGCCGAGGCGGCGTAGTGTATGCGTTAGACGCTTTGTTCGAGAGTCTGATAGATTTCCTGGAGCACTTGGCTGGTTTGCGTCAGCACTTGCTCATTCTGAAAGCGGATTACTCTGTATCCCAATGCTTCCAGCGTGTGCGTGCGGCCGGTATCGTATTCCGCCTGATCTGCTTCTCCATGCACACCGCCATCTACCTCTATAACCAAGTGCTTTTCCAGGCAGACGAAATCCACAATGAAATTCTCAATTGTGTGCTGCCGACGAAATTTATAGCCGTCTAACTGCCGATTGCGCAGTTGCTCCCACAAAAAATCCTCGGCTTCAGTAGCCTGCTTACGCATTTCTGCACCGTGCTCCTTCAGCCCCTTAAACCACGCTTTTTTATTGGCAGTCAAATGCAAAGGCTGCTCCTGGTTGCCGCCGTGGCTCCCCCTCTCTGAAGGAGAGGGGGCCGGGGGGTGAGGCAACGACGCCACGTGCTCCACAATGTTGCGGAACAACCGCAACCCATCCCCTTCCTCACTCAGGCCGGGGTTTTGGCGCTTGCGCCGGGCCCAGTCGGGGTGGTTGTAGAGCGAGAGGAAGGCCTCGGGGTGGGGCATCAGCCCGAAAACCTGGCCGGTGGTGTCGGTCAGGCCGGCGCAGTTCAGGTCGGCGCCATTGGGATTATGCGGGTACACGTCGGTGGGCGAGCCGTCGAAATCCGTGTAGGCCAAGCAGTTCAGGGCGCGAGCTTCGATTTCGGCTAGGGTTTCTTCGCCCTTGATGATCAAGCGGCCTTCGCCGTGGCGCACGGGCACTTCCAGCGTGTCGATGCCTTTCAGGAAGGGCGAGTTCGACTTGGGATTGACTTTCAGGCGCACCCACCGGTCCTCGTAGCGGCCGGAGGCGTTGTGCGTCAGGGTTACTTCGGGCGTTACGTTGCCGCTCAGGTTGGGGAGCAGGCCTAGCTTCACCAGCACCTGGAAGCCGTTGCAGATGCCCATCACAAACTTGCCGTTGGCAATGAACTGCTTAATGTCGTCGAGCAGGGTGCGGCCCTCGGCATTTTTGCGGTAGCGCAGCTTGTTGGCCAGCACCACGCCCGAGCCCAGGTCGTCGCCGAAGCTAAAGCCACCGGGGAAGTTCAGGATGTCGTAGTCGTGGATGCTCACGTGGCCGTGCAGCACCTGGTTCAGGTGCACGATGGTGGGCTCGGCACCGGCCAGCTTGTAAGCGGCGGCAAACTCCTCTTCGCAGTTGATACCGAAGCCCGTCAGGATGAGGGCCTGTACCAGTTGTTGGTTGCTGGTTGTTGGTTGTTGGCCGGTTGACTGCTCTTCCACGCCTTTCAATGGTTCGGCCGATTCGTGGCCGGGGTCCACGCTTTTGTAGCCGGGCAGCACAATCTGACCTTCGCGGTTCACGATTTCGTGGCCGGGGTCATCGTGCTGGGGGCGCGGGGGCGTGTTCAAATCCGGCAGGTTGGGTTGCTCGTTGTCGTTCATGCTTACTGAGCCGCTTCGTGCTGGCCGAAGCCGATAATTCGATTCACTGGGCCATTCGTCCACTCGTGGCGCAGGGCCGCCGTGCTGGCCGAAATGACCGTCTGGCCACTGTGGCGCACTGTGAGCTGGCCGTCCTGTGTCACCACACCCAGGCGGGTAGCGCGGGCGCCGAAGTGCTGCTCGAAAGCCACCACATCTTCGGGAGCCACCGTGGCCACGAAGCGGGAGTGCGACTCCGAGAAAAGCTGCGCCGACAGGCCTAGGCCAGTAGCGGGCAGCTCCACATCAGCGCCAAAGCCATGACCAAACGTAGCTTCCGCCAAGGCCACCGCCAGGCCACCATCCGACAAGTCGTGGCAGGACTGGATGAGGCCTTTCTCGTTGGCCGCGCCCATCAAGGTGTAGAGGGCTTTGGCTTCTTCAAACCGAACTTTAGGCACGTTGGCGCCTAGCTCGCCGAAGAGCTGATAAAACTCTGAGCCGCCCAGCTCGTCGTAGGTTTCGCCCAGCAGATACACCACGTCGTCGGCTTGCTTGAAGTCGGAGGTGATGGTGCGGCGCACGTCCTCAATTTTGGCGGTCATCGAATACAGCACCGTGGGCGGAACGGAAATCTTCACGCCATCGGCCTTGAAGTCGTTCTTCATCGAGTCCTTACCGCTCGTGAGCGGGATGCAGTAGGCCGCCGTGGCGTCGCGCAGGGCCTGGCACATGCGCACCAGCTTGGCCAGCTTGTGCTTGCCATCGGGGTTGGTGGCGGGATCGTACACCGAGTCGGGCACGCAGAAGTTGTCGTTCACGGACCAGAAGTTACCGTCGCCGTAGCTCAGGTTGGGCAGCTTCCCTCCTACCGCCACAATCTGGCGCACGGCCTCGTCAAACGCGCCGGCCGACATGTGGTAGGCGTCCAAATCACCAAAGCGGGGCAGAATACCGTTGCTCACGGCCACGCCTTCCCACGATTCAAAGTTGAAGCGCACCACGGCGGCATCCTGTGGAGCCTGCCTGGTAGCGCCCATCAGCGGCTTGATAATCGTGCGGCCCTTCACCTCGTGGTCGTACTGCCGAATCACCGACTCGCGGGAGCAGATATTGAGCGAGCCCAGCAAGCGGCTCAGCACGTTGGTATAGTCGAGGTCAGTGGGTAGGGCGGGTTCCTGGGCCGTGGGCTTGGTCCATTCGGCTTCCAGCACCTTGCGCGGCACGCCGTTGTGCAGGAATTCCATATCGATGCGGGCCACCGATTCGCCGTCGAAGCGCACATCTAGGCTGCCATCCGAGGTGAAGTAGCCGATATCCGTCAGCTCCACTTCCATCTCCTGGCCTAGATCCATCAGCTCATTGAGCTTGCTCGGTTCCACGGCCAGCGAGAAACGCTCCTGCGACTCCGATACGAAGATTTCCCACGGCCGTAGGCCAGGGTACTTCAGAGGCACTTTCTCCAGTTCTACCACAGCGCCACCGCTGATAGTAGCCAGCTCACCGATGGACGAAGACAAGCCACCCGCACCGTTGTCGGTGCTGCACTTGATGAGGCCGCGACGGGTAGCCAGGATCAGAAAGTCCATGGCCAGCTTCTGCGTGATGGGCGAGCCGATTTGCACGGCCGTGGCGGGCGAGGTTTCGTCCAGCTCAATGCTGGAGAAAGTAGCGCCGTGGATACCGTCTTTGCCCACCCGGCCACCGGCCATGATGATGCGGTCCTGGGCGTCGATGTTCTTCTCCCACGAGTCGAGTCCGGCGAGCTGCATGGGCATCACGGCGCCGGTGCCGCAGTACACCAGCGGCTTACCGGCGTACCGGTCATCGAATACAATGGCGCCGTTCACCGTTGGTACGCCCGACTTGTTGCCGCCGTCTTCAATGCCCTTGCGCACGCCTTCGAAAATGCGGCGCGGGTGCAGCTGATTGCTCAGCAACGTGCCCGAAAACTCCGGGTTGCCGAAGCACAGCACGTTGGTATTGAACAGCAGCCGCGCGCCCCCGATGCCAGTCGCCAGCGGGTCGCGGTTGTTGCCCAGAATACCGGTAATAGCTCCGCCGTAGGGGTCGATGGCCGATGGCGAATTGTGCGTCTCCACCTTCCACACAAATAGCGACTCCGGGTTGATGCGCACGGCCCCGGCGTTGTCGCTGAACACCTTAATCAGCCAGTCGTTGCCGTTGGCCCGGAGTTGGCGGTCTACCTCGGCGGTAGCGTTTTTGATGTAGGTCTTAAACAGCCCGTCGATTTCCTGCTCCTCGCCCGTGTCCGCATCCCGATACTTGATAACGGCCGAAAACTCCTTGTGCTTGCAGTGCTCCGACCAGGTCTGGGCAATGATTTCCAGCTCGCAGTCCGTCGGGTCCTGGGGCAGACCGGCGGCCTGGCGCGCTTCGGATATACTGGTGTAATGGTCGCGCACGACGCGCATTTCCTCCAAGTTCAGGGCGTAGAGGTTGTCTTTTGACAGCTTGACCAGCTCCTCATCCGACAGGCCTACGAGGCGCACGGTATCCGTAATAGATTCGGCCCCACCGCCCGGCCGCGGCGTGTAGTCGCGAATCTGGGCTATGGGGCCGACCTCGAAGCGGTTAATCATTTTGTTGCCGAGCAGGTCTTCGGCCAGGCGGCGCAGACTACTCTCGGGCAGCTCCTGCTCCAGGAAGTAGAGCCGTTTGCTGAAGATGTGCTGGGTATGCGTGTCCAGCGGCTGGTTCAGAAAGTCGCTGAGGGCGTTCTGGGCCGATATGCCTTCGTCGTCCGTCACGCCGGGCAGCTTGGCCACCAGGATGTAGCTTTTGTAGTCGGCGCCGTGGCGGAACTCGTCGAGGGCCACGTCGTGCAGCACCGGGTCCTGAAGGCAGTGGGTGGCGAAGTCGCGCAGTTGCTCGTCGCTCACGGGGTAGCGCACCGTGTAGAGGGCGGTGCTTTGCACCCGGCCCGTAGTGAGGCCCAGGTGGCGTTGGGCAGCTTCGGCTACGCGTTGGCCCTCGCCATCGTGTTGGCCGGGCTTGAGCAGAAGCTGTATGGTTCTTTGGGTAGAGTCCAAAAGAGGGAGGTTTGTCTATTTTTCGGGTTTCCCACGCTCAGGCGAAGATGCCCACGTGAGGAAGCATACCCGCGCAGGGTACGCCGAAAATGCCTTGCTGAAGCGCCGGTTGCGCCGCAGTAGGTTTAAGAAAACGCTTTTTCCGGCCGACTGCCGGGTTTCACCACCGGAATACCTGCCCGGCAAAGCGGACAATCATCGGGTGCGTAGGTGGCCGCCGTTACCGGCAGCAGGGCAAAGTTCGGAAAACTTAGCTCAGCTTTCCCACCCGTGCGGTCAATTAAACTCGCCACGGCCAAAACTTTTGCGCCCAGCCCCTCCAGCACCCGCGCTACTTCGTTGGTGCTCTTGCCGGTAGTCACTACGTCTTCGGCAATAACAATTGTCTGGCCCGGCTCGATGGTAAAGCCGCGCCGCAGCGTCATTTGGCCGGTTTCGTCGCGCTCCGTGAAGATGCCGGGCACACCCAGCTGCCGGGCCAGCTCGTAGCCAATCACCACGCCACCCATGGCCGGACCTACCACCACATCGGGCTGCAACCCGGCCTCCTGAATCCGGCGGGCCAGTTCGGCGGCGGCGGGTCCCGCCAGGTCGGGCCGGCGCAGGAAACGGGCGCACTGCACATAGGTATCGGAGTGCAGGCCCGATGACAGGCGGAAGTGCCCGCGCAGCAGCGCGTCTTCTTGGAGCAGTTGCTGCTCTAAGGTTTCGGAGGTGAGGGTGGTTTGGGGGGAAGGCAAGGCGTGATTATGTAAGGAGAAGAAAATGAACGATGTAGAGATGCAACATTTTGCGTCTCCTAGTTGCTGATGTTGTTATGATGGAACTGTTCTAGGCCAGTCGTTCAACGACGAGACGCAAAATATTGCGTCTCTACACCGCTACCGGCCGGAACTGGTTGATTTGCTCCACCAACTCCCGCGCAGCGGCCCCAGCATCAGCAGCTTGCCACAACGCGCGTGAGGTGTTGATAAGCAGGCCGGAGCCATCAGGGCGTAGGCCGGCACGTAGCGTGGCTTGCAGGTCGCCACCCTGGGCACCTACGCCGGGTACCAGGAACCACTGTTCCGGGGTGAGGCGGCGCATGCGGGCTACGGCTTCGGCGTTGGTGGCACCTACTACCAGGCCGATGCCGCCGTGCTGCTCATCGAGCTTGCGGGCTACGCTGGCGGCACAATCGGAGAGGGAGCCGCCGCGGGTGAGGGCCACATCCTGCAGGGAATGAACCGGCTTGTTGGAGGTTTTGGCCAGCACGAACACCAGCTTGCCGGGCCGGGCGAAGGGCACAATGGCGTCGTCGCCCATGTAGGGGTTCACCGTCACGCCATCGGCCCCTATTACGTCGTAGGCGAACTTGGCGTAGTGGTCGGCGGTGTTGGCAATGTCGCCGAACTTGCCGTCCAGAATCACCGGGATACTTTCCGGGATGCGCTGCACGGTTTCACGCAGCAGTTTCACGCCATCCTCCCGACTCAGGAAAAAGGCTAAGTTGGGTTTAAAAGCGGCGGCATACTGGCTGGTTTGGTCAATAACCTCAGCCAGGCGGCGCGCAACTTGCGCATCATCGCCTACTGGGTCAAGGCCGACGCAGAGCAGGGAGTTGGCCGCCTGTACGCGTTGAGTTAGCTTTTCCATTCAGAGGATGAAACAGTTTCGGGTGTAAGATAAGCGCACTCCGCAGCCAAGCGGGCTGTCAGGCCTGGTTCCAACCATTCGCCGCTGGCAATTTGCACGGCTGAAGCCCCGCACCGCAAGTAATCCGTGACGTGGCTGGCGGTAAACACGCCGCCGGTACCGAAGATAGGCAGGGTGAGTTGTTGATCGTGGGCCAGTTCCCACACGCAGCGCAGGGCCACTGGCCGCAGGGCTTCCCCCGACAGGCCCCCGACCATAGGGGCAGCGGTAGTGTTGGTGGGCAGGTGCAGGGCTTTAAGCAGATTAGTGGCTGCCAGGGCATCGGCACCGCCGGCTTGCGCCCCCTGGGCCAGCCCCCGAATGTGTTCGGGCCACGGGGGCAGTTTCACTACCAGCGCCGCCTCGGGGCCCAATTCATTGCGCACGGCTTGGGTGACTTCGCGCACAAATTTGGCGTTAAGCTCTTCACCGTGGCCGCTATCCGGCTGGGCTATGTACACTTCCACGCCCGCAATCAGGTCGCTGGCCTCGCGGGCCAGGAAGCGCGCAATTTTGCGGAAGCCCGGAATGCCGGGGGCCGTGATGCTCACAAATACCGGTACCCCGTAGCGGCGCAGGTTGGGCAAGTGCTCCTGCACCAGAATCTCGGCGCTTTCGGTGCGCATGTGGGTGGCATTGAGCAGGGTTTGCTCGTTCACCTGCCAGATACCTTCCTCGTACAGCCCAGGCTTGGGCTCCATGGTAACGGTGCGGGTGAAAATGGCCCCCAGCCGCTCGTATCCCGCACCTTCTAGCTGCCAAGAGGCGGCCGCAAGGCACACCGGATTTTGCAGCGTGAGTTTGCCAAGTTGCATAGGTTCTAAAATCTATGATTTCCTGCCGGCTGCAGTTAGGCAGTTGGCCGAAGCCTGCCGGCAGAAAATCAGATGAGTGTGGTCACTTTATGTAGCAACTAAAAAATCAACCCGCTCGAAAACGCGGGGTGGACAATTTGCGGACCGACATATGTGTCAGAATCCCCCCTGATTTCTATCACCCCGCTCCTTGCACCACCCCGCCCCGTTACCGTATCGAGTGGGAACGGGTTGCTCGTCGTTGAGTTAGTCGTAAGTGCCAGTGGTTAACCAGGCGTTAAACACTCGCGCTTGGTTGCTACTTGAAAGTGAATACTATTTGAAAGCTAAACGCCTAACTAAATCGCGCTGAAGCTTTCCAGCCCAATGCTGTTGCGGGCACCGCAGAACATGGTATTCCCCATGTTGATAATGACCATCCGCTTGGGATTCATGCTCAGATTTGTGTGGCGGGTGCCGTGTGCTGGGCCAGGGTGGAGGGGTCGTTCATGGCGAGTATCGGAGTGGGTTGGAAAGAGGCTAGCAAGTGCGTGGGCGGCCACTGGTTACGGCTGAGCCAGCCGGACCGATTGGGCACAAAAAAGCCGCTTCGGAAACCGGAGCGGCGAAAGGGACAAAACCATCGAAACCAAAGAATCAAAAGGAGAAACGACCTCCCGGCCATTTCGCAGGACGCTCTGGCAAAGAGTCCCGCGCTCCATCAGAGTATGTTGATTAAGGTGAAGCACGTCGCAAAAGTACTACTTCACCCGAGGCATGCAATAGACACCGCGTTAACTTTATGTTACCAAAATGTTACGTGATTTTAGCACCATTCACTGCTCGGCCATTTTACAAAAACGCTTATACGTCTGTTAATCAATAATCTGCACCGTTTCACAAATCTAATTATCTTTGTATATGTTATGCATAGAGGAATAACAGCACACAGGACCAGGAGCTAGTTCACGGCTCCCTAACATAGCCTTTTATTAGAAATATCCAAAAAAATAGAATCCTTCTATAAGTATATTAGGTAACAAGTACACCGCATTGGTAAAATTCATCTTCTTCTGGCAATCTACTGTTGGTGCATTTTTCGTGTATAAGCTCTCTAGGGCACTGCACGTCTTAACATATTCATAATACCCTTATTTTTATTCAAACCATAGGTTTACCAGTACCTTTGCTTTTCAGGACTTTCTCATTGGCTTTTCCTTCTTTTTCAGTTTTTACCATGAAAAAAGTGCTACTAGGTTTGTGTGTGAGTGGAATGCTGGCACTGGCTCCGGCAGCGTGGGCCCAATCGGGGGCGCCAGCACCGGTAGAATACACAGAACGGGTGCCTACGGAAGGTGCAGGTCGTACGGCCTTGTATAACCGTGCCCTCGACTGGGCCCAGAACAAATTTGCGTACAAGCCTACTTCCAGCCTAAAGGCAACCGAAGCCGCCGGCACACTGCGCATTACGGGCACGGGCACGCTGAAGCAGGTGGATGGGAAAGGCAAGGACCAGCCGGTCACGGTGTTGTTTGATTTCACGTTTCAGGCCACCGACAACGGCTACACCTACACGGTAGGCACATTCCGGGCAATTCCCGATGCCAAGCAGCCTTCCCAGATTGTAGGGTTTGATGAGTATCGGACCGAGCTGCAAGCTGACCGCAACAACGAAAAAACCCACAACGACCGTCGGTTAACGGCTCAGGCCAACTCCATGGCCAGTGAAGCCGCCATGTCGTTCCGCTCCTACATGAACAGCCAGCCTGCGGAGGGCCACGTGGGCCTAGCTGGCGAAAACTAGCGTACTTTTTTCACTGCATCTTACCTGCCGAAGCCGGCCTGCTTGGTGTCTACACTACCAAGCAGGCCGGCTTCGGTGAGTTTGGTGGGGCATATCAACGCTGGTAGCGGGTCAGCAATTGGTGAGTGCGGGCCGGCAACTCCCTGGCGTCCAATACCATAAATCCGTCCAGGGTATTATTGAAGCCGGGGTCCAGGTTGAAGCCGATAATACGGGCGTTCTGCCGCAAATAGTGCCGCAGCAACACCGGTATGCCCGTACCAGTAGGCTCCAGCTCGGCCACCAGCTTCTGCAGATCCTGTAGGGTATGGAGGCTATGCTGCAGCGCTGCGGAATCGGGGGCGGGCAAAGGGCGGTACCGATACTGCTTGCGCGGCTTCACCAAGGGGGCCAGGGTTGCATCGGAGAAATGCTGCTGCAGGAAGCCCATCATTACCTGCTTGGAGGCGCCGGTAAAATGGCTGCTGATGCTAACTGGGCCAATGAGGTAGCGGTACTCGGGGTGGCGGGCAATGTACTCGGCAATGCCCTTCCAGAGCAGCAGCAGCGGTAAAGGCTGTTTTTGATACTCTGGCCGCACAAAGGAGCGGCCTAGCTCCAATGATTCGCGCAACACTGGCAACAGCGCTTTGTTCAGGCGGAATAAAGAGTGCAGGTAGAAGCCCCGCTTGCCAAACTCCCGGACGATACTGCGCCCCCGCCCAATGCGGTAGGCCCCCACCAGCTTCTGGGCGGCACGGTCATACAGAAACAAATGGCGGTAATACTCATCGTACTGGTCAAGGTCGGTTTCCTGACCCGTTCCCTCTCCCACTTTGCGAAACGTCAACTCCCGCAGTCGGCCTATTTCGGGCAAAACATGGGGCAGTTCGGTTTTTTTGGCCACATACACCTCCCAGTTTTGGTAGCGTAGTAGGCAGTTGGCGGGGCGCAGTGCCTCAATATCAGCCAACACGTGGCTGGAGCAGCCGGGCGCCACTACGGGTGTAGGCGGCAATACCGGAAAAATTTGACTGGCAGCCGCTTGCCACGCGGAGCCAAGAGCATACACCCGGGCCCGCAGGTACGCCAGGCGGTCGGGGGCGGGGAGTTGCCCTAGCTCGGCGGCTGGCACCATTTGCCCAATGCGTACACGCACCGTTTGGCCCCGTTTATTCAGCAGCTCGGCGGGTAAGCGGGCTGTGCGCAGCAGAGGATGTACTACACCCAGCAGGCTAAACGCTAAGCTATTCTGCCCACTTAGCCACACTGGCAGCACGGGTACGCGGGCAGCGTCCAGCAGCCGCCCTACCGTGGGGTGCCATTCCGAGTCGACGGTGGGCCGCAGGGAAGCGGAGCGGTGGGCCACTACGCCCGCCGGAAAGAAGCCCAGCGGTACATCGTTGTGCAGGTAGCGCAGCAGTTGCCGCACTTTGGGCGTATTGCGGCCAGCATCCTTGCGCTCGGGGCTTACCAGCGTAAGCTGAGTAGGCAGGTTCGGTAATAGTGGAGCCAGAATTTCATTAGCTACGGCCACAAAGTCCGGCCGTACTTCGCCCAACACATACAGCAACACAAGGCCATCCAGCATACCGCAAGGGTGGTTGGCCAGCGCCACGAAAGCACCACGTACCGGAATCCGCTGCAGGTCCGCTGGCTCATACTCTACGGTAATCTGCAGGTCGCGCAACAGTTGCCCAATAAACTCCCGCCCGGTCAGATGACAGTGCCGCTCATACAGCTGTTGCAATTCCCGCAGCTGCGTTAGCCACTGCCACACGGGGCGCAGTGAGGGCCAGGTCCGGGAACCAGCACGTGTGGCAGACCAGGGAATAGAGCTAGAAAGTAGTGCCATATACAGCGGGCAGGGCCGCATCATCAGGGCAGGTCCTGTCATACCAAACTTCCCAAACAAATATTAGCCCGTGGTTAAGCAGTAATTATGAAACTGTTACGCCTTGTACCTGGTAGGTGGCTATTGCTCCCAGTAGCACAAAAAAAGCCGCGTTGCAGCGCGGCTTTTTTACTTCTCACCTCAAATTCTTTTTCACATCACTCACAGTGCAAAACTACTCGGTTTCAATAGCCTCTACGGATCTATTCTACTAAGTAACAGAAAAGTAAAGTTGAGCATACGCATATTGTCGACCAACGCAAAATCTGCCCCACCAACAGGCGGCAAAACACAAAAAGGCCCGGACGAGCCGGGCCTTTTTCTACGTTCACGTAACCGCCAAATCAGCTGGTTGGGCCGTTGTCGACGCGGGCTTCTACAACAGCCTGCACCGACGATGATACGCTGGACAGCAGGTCGTATCCCGTAGCCGATTCAATGGCATCTACGGTAGTGCGATAAGAGCCCCAGGTAGTGCTCAGGGAGTTGTCGTTGGGAGTATTGATGGCAATGACCCGGGTGGCTGAGGTTACGCGGGCAGCGTCGCCGGTGCCTACGGGCAACACCACAATTACTTTCCAGCAGCGGGCCGGTACGGTTACGCGGCCAGCATCCAGGGTGGTGTAGTAGCCGTTAGCCCCGGTGCCGCCTTTGCCGTAGCTACCGCAGATGATGTACAGCTCATTACCGGCATTTACCAGGGTGCGGCAGTAATTTTCCAGGTTAGCCCAGGTACGCTGGTTGTTGTTAGGAGCCTGCGGCATCATGTTGCTCATCAGAAACGTAGCCGAATTATCGGCCACCGAGCCAGTGCGGTCGGCGGAAGGGCAGTTATGGCCCCGGTCGAAGCCTGAACCGCTGTAGCTGGTGCTACCGGGGCGGTACCAGCCGGAGGGCAACGCCGCATCGGCGGCAAAGTTATCCTGGCGGGCAGTGCTTCCCAACCAGGCACTGCTCAGGTGCCAGCTCACCCAGTTCGGAATGCCCCGGTCGCGGTGATACGACATGGAGAACTGGGTTTTGTTCATGAGGTAATTGGTGTAATTGGTGGTGCTGGTAGTAGCACCGCTGGGGTTACCCATGGCTAGGTTACCGTCGCGGGTGGCGGTGGCATCGGCGCTTTGGGTGGCACTGGGGCTGCTCACGGGTGCCACAGCATCTTTGGAGCAGGAAACGGCAATGCTGGCAAGGAGGGCCAGGCTTAGCAGGCGGGCAATGGTACGCTGCATGGTGCAAGTAGGGTGTTTTGGTTGGGAAGGAAAAGTACTTAACTGCCGCAAAAATGACGGTTCACTTCGGATTGGATGTTACCGAATGATTATCATTTTGCGAGGATGCAGCAACACTACCCAGATGATACTTTTCTTCTTTCCCACTCTGACACTTGCCTGATAAGCTGCATTTTCTACTATCTACCTATTTCTATATTCCCATTATTCTGTTCTCTCCGCAACTTTGCCGCAGCTCTGTACATAACCAATATCTATCCCCTTGTTCGCCCTTGGTTCAGCCCGGTTTCTCAGGGCACGAAAAAGCCCCCGCCGACCTGCAACGACGAGGGCTTGTTTCACGAAAGATAAAAGTAGGGTGGATAGGATAAATAAAGCGGTGGGGCCTTAGTGCTGAATTACCAGACGGCGAGTAGCCACTCGTTTCCCGGTTTTATCGAACAGGGCCACTTGGTAGAGGCCGGGGCGCAGCGAGGAAGTAGGCATTGCCGAACGGCCAGTGTTGCTTATAGTGTGCCGTCCTACCTCAGTGCCCAGCTGGTCATACACGGCCACATCGTATTTGGTCCCGGCTTTGGCGTCTGGCATTTGCATCCGCACCTGTTGCGAGGAAGATGCAGGGTTGGGGTAGAGTTCAAACACAACCACCGGCGGACGTACCGAAACCGATACTACGCTGGAATAACTTTCCTGCCCGTTCAAATCCACGACGCGCAGGCGGTAGTACAAGGAGGCTGAGTTTTGCGAGATGCCGTCGAAGTCGCGGTAGAGGTACTGGCGGGTTACGGTAGAGTTACCGGCTGCATTTACCCGGCCCAGGGCCTGGAAACCACCGGTGGCCGATAAGGAGCGCTCCACAATGAAATGGCTGCTGTTGGCCTCGGCCGTAGTCTGCCAGCTCACATCCACCGACCCGTCGCTGTTGGTGGCGCGCAGGTTCTGTAGGGTAACCGGCGAGGACACCGGCATGGTGATAGTGGAAGGAAAGCCGCTGGGTGCATCATCAGCAAAAGCGTAGTACACGCGGGTATCGGCCAGCGCAGAGACGCCATTGGGTACCTCCAACTCCACCCAGTCAAAGTTGCGGGTAGTACGGAAGGACAATTCCCCCTTACCGCCGGAAAGCAGCTCAAGCGCAACCAAGCTCTGATCAGTAACTGTTTCTACCAACTCGCTGCCGGTAGCGCCAGCGTATGTTTTTACCCGAACGTTGGCGAGCAACTGCGCATCCAGTAGTCCGGTACCTAGGCCCAGCACTACCCCAGCCCGGTTGCCACCCAGGCCCGCGCTGTTAAGCTTCATTTTCAGGCGGGTGCTGCCTCCTAATGCCAACAATGAGTTGATGGAAGCATAGTTATTGGTCAAATCCTGATCAACGGCGCGCTCAGGGGCGGTAACGCCGCAGTTTGCGCACACTATGCTGCTACCGTTTAGCTGAAAGTTGCCGGCGGTGCTGGCAAAGCTGGAAACGCGCGTATTCTGGTCGCGGAATACACGGGGCTCCAGGCCGAAGCCGTAATATACCTGCAGGTTATCCAGCACACCCAGCAGGCTAACCCGCCGAATTTCAACCCGGTCGAAAGGCAGCGTGGTACGCATGTGCACATTGTACTTACCGGATGGTAGTGCACTGACACTCAGCAGCCCGGCACCAGCACCCGTTTCCTGCACGGTGTTGCCCAAGTAAGTAGTCAGGCGCAGCCCTGATAGCACGGAGGCGTCCAGTACGCCCCGGCTTCCCAGCAAAAAGCCCGCGTAGTAGCCAGCGGGGGCGGTGCCTTCCAGTTGCGTTTGCAGGGAGGTTGGGCAGCTCAGATCAACCAGCGCGCCCATGGTGGCGAAGTTGGTCAGGTCAGTATCTACCGCGTTCAGGGGGTTGCTCACGTTGGAGTTCACGCACACCGTGAGGCCATTATCCACGGCGGTGGTGCTGTAATTGCCGGTGCCCGGCGTTGCAAACCGCGACACGTATCCTTTGGCCGTAGTGATGGTGTTAGTACCCAAACCATAGGCGTAGTGCACATTCAACTGGTAGCCCAATGAGACGAGCGAGGACGCTTCAATTTCAATCTGGTCGAATGTTTTGCCGGCCGTGAATTCCAGCGGCATGGGGCCCGTGTCGGAGCCCAGCAGCAGAGCCACCACTTTTGCATCAACCACCTTCGTTTCCTGCAACTGCGAGGCGCCGCCGTTGGTGCTCAGGTAAGTCCGGATACGAATAGCCGAAACCAGATCTACGCCCAGCAGGTTCAACAGTCCGCTGCTGCGCGAGACCATTATGCCAGCACGGTGGCCAACCGGCACCAGGCCGTCCATATCCATGCGCAGCTTCAGGGTTTTGGTTACCAGCACGCTGGCCGGCACGTTCATAGTAGCCGCCGTGGTAAAGCTGGCATCCGTGGCATATTCCGGGTTGCTTACCGAGCCGAAACACGTCGTTACATTCAGGACGGTATTGCAGTCCCGAATAGCGGTAGCGCCCGATGTCCCGGAATTGGAATAGATGGGCGGGGTAGTGCCTTGCCCCAGAGCCTGGGCACTGGCACAAAGTGCCACGAACATGGCGGAAAATACACGCCGTGAGGCAAAAAAGTAGAAATGACTCATGTGCAATAAGTATTAGGGGAAAACGAGACGACAACTTGCTGACTGCCAGCCATCTGATTGGCAAGAAGACGGCCATTTCCTCTTTATTATATCAAATACTTGACAATCAATTATTTAACTTAAATATAAATTTACTATATAGTCTCAAATAGAAACAACCGTTCCTAAATAGAGAATTAGTAGCATCCCTGAAAAAAGCCCTGTATACTCGCAGATTACGGGGTTTTTAGCTGGTAAAGAACACAACGCGGTTCTTATCCGCCCCGTTAAGTATACTGTTCTGCTTCCTGTCCTGCTTTTTCCTTTCTGCTTGAGCTATGAGTGCCTCCTTACCCATTACCATTTTCATTGTGGAAGACAACGCCTGGTACGGCGAGCTTTTGGAATACAAACTGGCCCAAAACCCGGAGTACTCGCTCCGGCGGTTCACCACGGCTCAGGCCTGTTTGGAGAGCCTTTCGGAGCGGCCCGATATTATTACCCTGGACTACTCCCTGCCCGATGGCAAGGGCGACCAGGTATTGCAGCAGATAAAGGAGCGGCTGCCTGATGTAGCCGTAATTGTCATTTCGGGGCAGGAGGATGTGCGCACAGCTATTGGCCTGCTCCGCCAAGGTGCCTACGACTACTTGGTGAAGGATGAGGAAACCGCCGACCGGCTCTGGAATACGGTTGGCAACATCCGCAAGCAGTTGGCACTGCGCCAGGAGAATACTCGCTTGAAGGAGCAGATTGGGCGCAAGTTCGACCCGCAGCGCGCCATCCTCGGCAACAGCCCCCAGATTCAGCAGCTGTACACCCTCATTGACAAAGCCGCCCGTACCAACATTACCGTTTCCATCAGCGGAGAAACGGGCACCGGCAAAGAACTGGTAGCCAAGGCCATCCATTTCCGCTCGGACCGGCGCGAAGCGGCTTTCGTGGCGGTGAACGTAGCGGCCATTCCGCGCGACTTGCTGGAAAGTGAGTTGTTCGGGCACGAGAAAGGGGCTTTTACGGGGGCCGTGGGCCGGCGTATCGGCCGGTTTGAGGAAGCTCACAAAGGCACCTTGTTCCTGGATGAAATTTCGGAACTGGACCTGAGCCTGCAGGCAAAGCTGCTGCGGGTGCTGCAGGAGCGGGAAGTGGTGCGGCTGGGCGGCAACTCCCGCATTCCGTTTGATGCCCGCCTGATGGTAGCCACCCACCGCGACTTAGGCCAGGAGGTAAAGGAAGGGCGTTTCCGCGAAGATTTATACTACCGCCTGCTGGGCCTGCCCATTCTGCTGCCGCCGTTGCGGGAGCGGGGCCAAGATGTGCTATTGCTGGCCGACGCCTTTTTGCAGGAGTTCTGCACCCAGAACAACATGGTTACCTGTATTCTCTCGGAGCCGGCCCGGCAAAAGCTGCTGCATTACGCCTTCCCGGGCAACGTGCGGGAGTTGAAGGCCGTGATAGAACTGGCCGCTGTGCTGGCCGAAAATGACACTATTCAGCCCGCCGACCTGCCCCTGCGCCACCCCCAGGCCCCTACCACCGACACGGCCACCGTGGGCAACGAATCATTGCGCACGCAAACAGCCTCCATTGTGCAGCGCTACCTCGACGCGCACAATGGCAATATTTTGCAGGTAGCAGCCAAGCTGCAAATCGGGAAGTCTACTATTTATCGTATGGTTCAGAACAACGAAATCCGGATTCGTTAATCAGTATCATATTTATATAGTCAGGGGATGAGTTCTAGTTCTGAGCGCCACTGGCAGCGGCAGATGCGCCATGCCCAGCGGATGTGGCAGCAGGCGCAAGCTGCTTGTACCGAAGCCGAAGGGCAGCTGGCAGAGCTGCGCGCCCGGGCCCAGGCATCGGCCGCGCAAGCCAGCACCTTGCTCCACACCATGTCAACGGCTATTCTGGCCGAAAACCAGGACCATATCATTACGCTGATCAACCAGCGCATGTGTGACCTGTTTAATCTGCCCAAAACGCCCAGCGCCTATATGGGCCAGCCTATCCAGCACATTCTGCAGGATGGGTACGGGTCGGTAATGGAATCAGATGGGATACGGGAGCAGAACAAGCAGCTGGTAGAGGACCAGCAACGTAGCAGCGGGGTGCTGGTGGCACTGCGCGACGGCCGGCTGGTGCAGCAAGATTACCTGCCCGTGGTGCAGAACGACCTTACCGTACTGCACATCTGGAGCTATGAGGACGTAACCCAGCAGCAACAGGCCTTGCGCCGGGTGCAGGAGTTCAGCCAGCTGGCAGAGCAGTGCCCCCAGCCCATCATTCGCTTCAACCGGCAGGCGGAGGCATTGTACGCTAACCCGGCGGCAGCCCCGGTGCTGGCGCAGCTGGCCGACCCCACCGAAGCCGCCTGCCGCAGCCGGATACAGCAGGAAATTACCTGTGCCCTGCAAACCGGTACCCCCCGCACGATAGAACAACCATTAGGCGCGGAGTTTTACCTTTGGACGGTGGCCCCGCTGCCAGCCGAAGCCGAAGCAAACCTGTACCTGACCACCATTACGGAGCGGCGCCGCGCGGAGGCGGAGCTGCTGCAAAACCAGCTCTTTACGGCTCGCATCAATGAAACCGTACCGAACATTGTTTTCATTTATGATCTGATTTCGGACAGCTTACAATACTGCAATAAACAGATTGAGAGTATTTTAGGCTACACCTCCGAGGAGGTGGTTTCAATGGGCAGAAGCATGGCCACCGAGCTGGTTCACCCTGAAGACGTATTGCTTTCCAAGGAGAAGAGCACCCGGCGCTTACTCATGCGTGATGGGGAGGTACTGAGTTCAGAATACCGGTTCCGGCACCGCAACGGCTCGTGGCGGTGGCTCAGCCTGAAAAGCACCAGCTTTACCCGGCAAGCCGATGGCCAGGTACGGCAGCTGGTGGGTTCCGCCACGGATGTAACCGAGCGGCGCGAAACGGATGAGCAGCTGCGTAAAAGCCGGCTGTTTGTGGAACGTGTAACCGACACGACGCCTAACCTGATTTACATCTTCGACGTGGCTACCCAGTCGAATGTGTACTGCAACCGCTTTGTGGAAACCATGCTGGGCTACACGGAGCAGGAATTGCAGCACATGGGCAGTGGTATGATATCCACTCTGACCTCGGAGCAGGAAGCGCAGCGGCTGGTTCGTCATTTCGAGGATGTAACGCGCTGCCAAGAAGGGGAAGTTCTCCATCTGGAGTACTGCGTTTATCACCGCAATGGCTCCAGCCGGTGGCTGCGCGTGAGCAACACCCCCTTTGCCCGCGACGAGCAGGGCCGGGTTACGCAAATAGTGGGCTCGGCGGAGGATATTACCCGCTGGAAAATTGCCGATGAGCAGCGCCGGTCCGCCAACCGCCGTTTGGCCGAGCAAAACCGCCTGTTCCGGCAGGTAATTAACACCGTGCCCAACCTCATCTACTTAAAGGATGCGGCGGGTAATTACATTTTGGCCAACCAGGCCACGGCCCAGCTCTACAACCTGTCTAATGAGGCGCTGCTGCAAACTCCGGTGAGTGAGCTGTTGGAGCATTTTCCGGATTTGGAGCGCCACAACCTCAAGGATGAAGAGGTGCTGCAGACACGGCAGGAAATAGACCTAGAAGATACCTTCACGGATGCCCAGCACCGGCTGCGCTGGTTCCGGACGGTGAAGCGCCCGTTTATTCTGGCCGATGGAACCGTGCAGGTATTGGGCGTTGACAACGATATTACTGAGCTCAAACAAACCGAGCAGGCTCTGCAGCAGGCCAAGGAGGTAGCTGAGCAGAATGCCCAGGCCCGCCAAACCTTCCTGACCAACATGAGCCACGAAATCCGGACGCCCATGAATGGCATCATGGGGCTGGCCGAACTCCTGGCTAAAACCCCTCTCTCTGAGGAGCAACAGCAGTATTTGCACCATATCCGCTACTCGGCTGATAACCTGCTGGTGGTAATCAACGATATTCTGGACATGGCCCAGCTGGGGGCCGGGCGCGTGCGGCTGGAGGCGGTTCCCTTTGAGCTGCAGGAAGTGCTGAAGGCCAGCTGCCAGGCCCTCATACCCAAGGCTACCGAAAAGGGCATCAGCCTGCGCCTGCAGCTCCCCCCCGAAACTGAGCCTATTTGGGTACTGGGTGACCCGTACCGCCTGCGCCAGGTACTGCTGAACTTGTTGAGCAACGCTATTAAATTCACCGATAAGGGCCAAGTGCTGCTGGTGTGCCGCCAAGTAGCCACCACTGAAACCAGCCGCAAATACCAGTTTTCGGTAATGGACACCGGCATAGGAATTTCCAGTGGGCAGCTGCAGCAGTTGTTTGAGCCCTTCATGCAGGCTTCGGCCAGCACGGCCCGCGAGTACGGGGGCTCGGGCCTGGGCCTGAGCATTTCACGGGAGTTGGTAGAGCTGCTGGGCGGCAAGCTCACGGCCGAGAGCCGCCTGCACCACGGCAGTACCTTCCGCTTTACGCTCACGCTGGCCTCGGCGCTGGCGCCTAGTTTGCACGCCGCACCGGTGCCCACCTACCACCAGCTGCAGGGGCGGCGAGTACTGCTTACCGAAGACAACCCCGTAAACCAGCTGCTGGTACAGGTAATGCTGAAAGGAGCCGGCCTGGAGGTAGATACCGCCTCCTCGGGTCAGGAAGCCCTTACCTTATTTCGCCAGCATAAGTATGACGTAGTACTGATGGATATTCAGATGCCCGGCATGGATGGGGTGGCTACCACGCACCTGCTACGTGAGCACCCGGACGCCCAGCGGGCGGCCACGCCCGTTATAGCCCTTACGGCCCACGCCATGCAGGGTGAGGCCGAACGTTACCGCCAAGCTGGCCTAGATGGGTACGTGTCCAAGCCCTTCCGCCAGGAGGAGCTGCTACGCGCCATTGCTGACCTAGTACGCACAAACCCAGCGCCCACCCCTGAACCGGCTCCATCTACCCCGGCCTCGCCCGTTAGTAGCACTGCTCAGCTTTACGATTTGACTTCCCTGCGGCACATGACCAACAACGACGATGCGTTTGTCCGGCGTCTGGTCAATTTATTCATCAGTACAACGCCACCAGTGGTTGCCGAAATGGAGCAGCATTTGGCTCAGCGGGAATTGGAGCCTTTAGGGGCGGCGGCCCACCACCTTAAAAGCTCCATTGATGGCTTGCAGGTGCAGGCGCTACGCCCGGTCCTGCGCGAAATGGAGGCCGCTGCCTACGCCCCCGCCACCGCCGACTGGGCAGTCCTGACTCAACAGGTAGAGCAAGTTCGGCAGTTGATAGAAGAGGCTATCCGGCAGCTTCGGGTTGAGTTTCCAGCAGCCTAAAGCCGGCACGTTTTCCAACCTCAGCCGAAACAACATAATTATACTGCAACTTCGGTGGGGCTCTGGCGGTTTACTCAGTACATACGGTTTTCAGCCTTCGGCACGTTAGGGTTGCAGGCACACCGCTTTTCATTTTTTATTTCCTTTCGTATGACACTGCTCATCTTTTCCGGAATTGCTTTAGCAACTGCCTTGTTGGTAATTGATTCAGTGCGCAACCTCAATGCCACGCTCAAGCCAATTCCCGTTCGGGCCCGCAACAGCCGCTAATTGTTGCTCCTCCTCGAAATTTCAGCGCCTGAACCAGCAACGGTTCAGGCGCTTTTTTCAATAGGCAACGAAGTAGGCTCATAAAAAAAAGAGCAACCCTTGCGGATTGCTCTTTTTACGTATAATTCAGGTACTAACTAACGGATAACCAGTTTGCGCATCTCACTGGAGTTTTCAGACTCCAGTTTTACGTAATACAACCCGTTAGCGAATTTGCTCAGGTCCAATGTGCGCGTATATCGGTCGTTGAGTTCCGACATGGTTTCGCGGTACATTACCGTCCCGATTACGTTTAGCACACTCAATTCAATCCGGCGCCCCTCAAAGCCATTAATGGCTACATGCACAATGCCCGTACTGGGGTTGGGGTACACCAATAAAGCCCGTTCCTCGCCGGCTGGCTTGCCTACCGGACGAGCCACGGCCACCTGCGCAGTAGCTAACCGGGGGCTGCCGTGCAAGCCGGTAACGAGTAACAGCAATAAAGAAAAAATGCGTAAGCGTTGCATCATAGAATAAACAAGGAGGAAAAAATCTGCCCGAACGGAATATGTGCTAACGGCAGGCCATGATTTAGGTTTGCAAAAATACACTGGTAATTGAGTTGACCAGCGGAATATAATTCATCTTCGATGAAACAACGCATTTTATCTTCTGTCTCACCATTTTAGCCGGTAAAATAAGTTGGACGTTGTCATTATTGGAGGCGGATTGGGCGGATTGTGCGCGGCCCTGGATTTGCGGCAGCGGGGCTACGCCGTTACGCTGGTAGAGCGGCAGCACTATCCGTTTCATCGGGTGTGCGGTGAGTACATATCCAACGAAGTAGTACCCTACCTGCGGCGGCTTCAGGCCGACCCGGCAGTGCTGCAGCCCGCCGATATCCGGGAGTTGCAGGTAAGCTCCCCGGCCGGGCGCACGCTGCGGGCCCCACTGACGCTGGGCGGCTTTGGGGTGAGCCGCTACCTGCTGGATGAATTTCTGTGTGGGCGGGCCGTGGAGGCGGGCGTAACAGTGTGGCAGAATGCCACGGTTGCCACGGTAGCGTTTGACGCGGCTAGCAATCAGCATCACCTCACGCTGGCCGATGGGCGGCAGCTGGCGGCGCGGGTGGTGCTGGGAGCCTACGGCAAGCGCAGCGCCCTGGACCGGCAGTTTAACCGCCCGTTTTTCTCGCGCCGCTCCCCTTACATCGGCGTAAAATACCACGTGCGCTACCCCAGCATGCCCCGCCATCTGATTGCCCTGCACAACTTCGCGGATGGCTACGCGGGCATTTCGGCTATTGAGGAAGATAAGTACTGCCTCTGCTACCTCACTACCCGTCGTAATCTAAAAGCCCACGGCACCATTGCCCAATTGGAGCAGCAGGTACTGGCCCGTAACCCCCGGCTGCGGCACATACTGGAGCACGCCGAAGTGCTGTATCCCCAGCCCGAAGTCATCAACGAAATATCCTTTGCCCCCAAATCCTGCGTGGAAGACCACGTGCTGCTGTGCGGGGACGCGGCCGGCCTGATTACGCCTCTCTGCGGCAACGGTATGGCCATGGCCATGCACGGGGCCAGCCTGGCCGCAGCCCGCACCCACACTTTTTTGCAGGGCCAGGTAACTCGCCCCCAGCTGGAAACCGCCTATTCCGCTGACTGGCAGCAACATTTTGCCGGCCGCCTGCAAACCGGCCGGGCCGTGCAGCACTTGTTTGGCCAGCCTTTATTGAGTGAGCTGGTAGTGAACGGGTTGCGCCTGTGGCCCGGAGCCGTGCGCCAGCTAATTAAGCGCACGCATGGCAACCCGTTTTAGACCTAACAGGCAGTTGAGCTCCAGCTTGAGGCGAAGGCGGGCTGAACGTACTTTCCATGCGCTTGTCGCCGCACTTTGGCCCTTTTTTGCCCAACCCGAAAACCTGTAACCCTGCCCCGTGCTTTTTTACGTAAACTGCCCCTGATGAGTAGCTACCTGTGTGCCATTGGCACCGCCAATCCGCCCCACCGTATTCCTCAATTGCAAATTGCCGATTTTATGGCCAGCGCCCTGGAGCTGGACGAGGCCGGCACGCGCAAGCTGCGGGCACTATATCGGGTATCGGGCATTGGGCAGCGTTACACGGTGTTGCCGGATTATGGGCGGCCTCCCGGTGAGTTTGAGTTTTTCCCAAATACCCCCGGCCTGGAGCCATTTCCGGGAGTAGGCCAGCGCATGACCCAGTACCGCCAGCACGCGTTGCCCCTGTCGGTGCAGGCCGTGAAGAACTGTTTGGCGCAGCTTCCCGAAGTAGAAATAGCCTCCATTACCCACCTGATTACGGTGAGCTGCACGGGCATGTACGCGCCGGGCCTCGATATTGAGCTGGTGGCGGCGCTGGGCTTGCCAGGCAACGTGCAGCGTACCTGCGTGAACTTTATGGGGTGCTACGCGGCCGTGAATGCCCTCAAGCTGGCCGATGCCTTTTGCCGTTCCACACCTGGGGCGCGGGTACTGGTAGTCTGCACTGAGCTCTGCACCCTGCATTTCCAGAAAAGCCACGAGGATGACCACTTAGTATCTAACGCCCTGTTTGGGGATGGCGCGGCGGCCGTGCTGGTGCAGAGCCAGCCCGCTACCACGGGGCCCAGCTTGGCTCTGGCAGGATTTCATTGCGGTTTGGAGCCCGAAGGCCACACCGATATGGCCTGGCACATCAATGACTTCGGGTTTGAAATGACGCTGTCCTCGTACGTGCCCCGCATGATTCAGCAGGGTATCGGGCAGCTTACTCGCCAACTGCTGCAGGATTTGCCAGTGCAGCTTGCGGATATCCGCTCGTTCGCCATCCACCCCGGCGGGCGCAAAATTCTGGAGGCCATTGAGCAGGCGCTGGGCCTTACCGCCCACGACAACCGCTTTGCCTACCACGTGTTGCGCGAGTATGGCAATATGTCGTCGGCTACGGTGCTGTATGTACTGCGGGAGTTGATGCGTACCCTCACGCCCGCCGACGCTGGGGAGCCAGTGCTCAGCTTTGCTTTTGGACCAGGCCTTACATTGGAAGCCATGCTGCTTACGGTGGCCTATGAGGTAAACGCGAAGAATGTGGATGGTATAGTGAGTGTAGAAAAGGTAAAAGATGTAGCGGTACCATCATCCTGAGTTTGGCAGGCATTGAGTGTAAACGCATGATCTTCTAACAGCACACCGATGCACTAGCGGGGTTATCATTACAGCTAACATCCTTCCTCCGAGCGTAATGCCCGACGGGCTTAAAATAGCCGCCCCGGTTTCCTCATCCTTCACATCTTTCACACTCGCCCCATGCCCGATTTTAGCCGGCGTGCCACCCAGCTGGAGCTGATGGATGATCTGACGTTGGCCTCGGATGAACTCCGGCAAAACCTGGATGAGCTGGAAACCATTAACACCTGGCTGGGAGGCTACGCGCCGGTTCTGAACGCCCTGCAACGGTTGCGGCTCCAGTTCCCGCCAAGCCGCCCCCTGCGCATTGCCGACCTGGGCAGCGGCGGCGGCGACACCCTGCGCCAGATTGCGCGCTGGGCGCGGCAGCAGGGCGTTGCCGTGGAGCTGACGGGAGTTGATGCCAACGCTTTCATGCTGGAATACGCCCGCCAGAAATGCCAGAACTATCCCGAAATCCGGTTTGTGCAGGCCGATATTTTCTCGCCGGAATTTCAACAGCAGCCATTTGATATCATGACAGCCAGCCTGTTCTGCCACCATTTCTCGGATGGGGAACTAGCCCGTATGCTGGCGCAGTGGCAGCGGCAGGCCGGTCTGGCCGTTATCATCAACGATTTGCACCGCCACCCGCTAGCCTACTACAGCATACAGGCCCTTACGCGGCTGCTGGGCGGCTCCCGCCTTGTACGCCACGATGCGCCTCTGTCCGTTGCTCGCGCCTTCACCCGCACTGACTGGCAGCAGCTATTAGCAGTAGCCGGCATCACGCGCTACGAACTGCGCTGGCGCTGGGCGTTCCGCTGGCAGGTGGTGATTCGGCCACTCAGTTAGTTTGTCGGCCAGCCATCCTGTGCGTTGTGCGGGCAGTAGCTTAAAGCCTGTGCGGACTTTACCTAAACTGTGTGCACAGCAAGCAAAAGAACGTCATGCTGAGCCGTAGCGTAGCCAAAGTACAAACCGCTCCCTACCCCTTCACCTTCAAAGCCACAGGTCGGCGGCTACACGGAAGGTGGCGGCGTGAGCATTCACGATATCGGCAATGCGGGGGGAGTAGCCACCACCCATGCACACCACTACCGGCAGCCCGTGCTGGTGGCACAGGCCCAGCACGTAAGCGTCGCGCTGGCGGCAGCCCTCAGGGCTCAGGCTCAGGTGGCCCAGCTTATCGGTAGCCAGTACATCCACGCCACTTAGGTAAAATACAAAGTCGGGCTGGTGCTCCTCGAGCAGGCGGGGCAGGGTAGTTCGCAGTAAGGCCAAGTAGGCGGCATCGTCGGTGCCGTCGGGCAGTGCCAGGTCTAGGTCGGAGTACTCCTTGCGGTGGGGGTAGTTGCGGGCCCCGTGCATGCTAAAGGTGAACACGCGCGGCTCCTGGGCAAAAATGCTGGCCGTACCGTTGCCTTGGTGCACATCCAGGTCCACAATCAGCACCCGGCGCACGCCCAGCGCGGGGTGGGCCAGCAGGTAGGCCGCCGCCGCGGCCTGGTCGTTCAGCAGACAAAACCCCTCGCCCCGGTCCCGGAAAGCGTGGTGGGTGCCGCCCGCAATGTTCAGGGCCACCCCGCCCTGCAAAGCCCGGCGGGCGCACTCCAGCGTGCCGCCCAGGATGGTGGTTTCGCGCGCAATCAGCTCCGGACTCCACGGGAAACCCGTGGCCCGCTCCTCCTGCCTAGTTAGTTGCCCGGTGTGCAGGCGGCGGTAGTAGTCGGCCTCGTGCACGCGCAGCACGTCCTCAGCCGGGGGCGAAACCGGGGTAAAAAAGGCGCTTTCCGGCACTATACCTTCCCGGAGCAGCTGCTCGGGCAGCAACTCATACTTGAGCATGGGGAAGCGGTGGTTGTCGGGCAGCGGGTGGGCATACAGGGAGGCCCAGGCAATGGAGAGCATACGGCACACACCTACGCAAGCCCGAGGGCGGCGGCCGGCCCCACACAAAAATAACCGCCGTGGGGGCGGTTATCTTCGGATTCGGGTGGTTTTGCTGGTGGGGCGTATCGGGCTCGAACCGATGACCCCTACCTTGTCGAGGTAGTGCTCTGAACCAACTGAGCTAACACCCCGCACAAAACCGGCTGGCGGCGGCCGTAAAGGGCCAAAGATACTTTTTCGGGATTGATAAGCGCGCTGCCGGCCTCACAAAATTTTGGCTTTTACCCGGAAGCGCCTGTAACCTTCTGAGCGCGGGTAAGTATAGCGCCTTACAGATGCTGCCGGGTTTGTTGGTTGGCACTGACTTTCTCTCCTCCCGAACCACCGTTTCCACCCTTATGAAACACTTTGCACTCCTGTTGGCCGGGTGCGCGCTCAGCGCTACGGCTATGGCCCAAACCAACGGCCCCAGCGGCGTCCGCTCGTCCACCGACTACTCGCCCGGCACCTCCGACTCCCGCAACAACGGTTTCGGCATCAAAGGCGGCTTTACGGCCTCCAACTTCCGCGGCGACGATAAGAAGAATTTCGGTAACGAAGCCATTTACAACACCTTCCACGCCGGCGCATACGCGCAGTTTGGCGTTACGGAGAAATTCTCGGTGCAGCCGGAAGTGCTGTATAGCCGCCAGGGCTTCAAGGGCGACAGCCCGGCCTCCACGGCTCCCAGCGGCACCTATACCACCCGCCTCGATTACGTGCAGGTGCCCGTACTGCTCGTGTACAACTTCCTCGATAACGTGAGCGTGCACGTGGGCCCGCAGGTTTCCTTGCTCACGAAAGTGAAGGAAGGAGGCACGGAGCGCAAGATTGCCGACGAAAACAACGTGTACGGGTACAGCTACAGCAGCCTCGACTACGGACTGGCCGCTGGCTTGGAGGCGCGTATCGGTCCGGCCCGCTTGGGCGGCCGCTACACCGCCGGCTTCGCCGATATTATTAAGGACCAGAACCTGTCGCGGACGGGCCAGACGACCATCAGCAACATCAAAAACGGCATGTTCCAGGTGTACCTGGGGTTGGGCATATCCAACTAAGCAGCTGTTTGTGGGTTACAAAGAAGGAAGCCTCCCGGGGCTTCCTTTTTTTGTGTGCCCACATTCTTGCTCCTATTATTTATGCTGACTCCCGCCGACCTGCCCCTCATCAACCACGCCCGTGAGCTGCTGGCCGAGCGGGGCATGGGCGTGCTGGGAGCCTGGGCGCTGCTGAACCTGGTAGTGAGCGGCTACCACGTAGCCCGCACCGATACGCGGACGGTAGCGCACCATTTCCATCTGATGAACGTGGCCTGGAACGTGGTGAATGCCCTGCTGGCCGTGTGGGGCATCCTCAGCGCCCACCCTCAGCAGGTAGCCGGCCTCACCCTCCCGGAAAGCCTGGCCGCCCAAACCCACTTTGAAAACGTGCTGTTGCTGAACGCGGCCCTGGACGTGGGGTACGTGGGCATCGGGCAGTGGCTGCGGGGCCGGGCCGCTACGGCTGCCCGCCCCGAGCGGATGGAAGGCTACGGCCGCTCGGTACTGCTGCAAGGTGGCTTCCTGCTGGTTTTCGACCTATCCTTTTACGCCGTGTATCACCAGTACGCGGCCCGGCTGCTGGCCCTGGGCACCTGACCAACATACCGGCCGGAACGCAAAAAGCGGCCCCACCGACAACCAAGGTCGGTGGGGCCGCTTTGCCAGGGGCTGCCCACGGGAGCAGCTCAGGACTTATTTTTTGCCTACTAAGGCTTCCTTAATCTTCTCGTTGAAGTTGGGAATATCCTGGGGGTTGCGGCTGGTGATGATGTTGCCATCCACTACCACGGTTTCGTCGATCCAGCGGCCCCCGGCGTTTTTCACGTCAGTTTGCAGGCTGGGCCAGCTGGTTACCTGCTTGCCGCTTACGGCACCGGCTTCAATAAGTACCCAGGGGCCGTGGCAGATGGCGGCCACGGGCTTACCCGAGCGCGCAAACTCACTCACGAAGCTTACTACCTCGGGCTTGGTGCGCAGCACGTCGGGGTTCATCTGGCCGCCGGGCAGTACCAAGGCGTCGTAGTCGGCCACTTTCACGTCGCCGATTACCTTGTCCACGTCTACTTTGTCGCCCCAGTCTTTCTCGTCCCAGCCCTTGATGGAGCCGCTTTTCAGGGAAATTACGTGGGTTTCGGCGCCCTCGTCTTCCAGGTACTTCTTGGGTTTCTCCAGCTCCGACTGCTCGAAGCCGTCGGTGGCTACAATAGCTATTTTCTTGCCTTTCAGGTCGTTGCTGCCAAAAATACTCATGTGTTCAGGGAATTAGGATGTAGCGGGTCGGGAATAAAAAAACCGGAAGGCCAGGGGCGCTTCCGGTTCTTCTCTAACGGGGTTTGGGCAGGGCGGTTGGCGCAGAATTTTGGCATTCCGGCCGCGCTAGTCCTGTTCGTGCCGTTCCCGCTTCATCTCCTTGCGCAGGCGCTTCACCCGCTCATCGAAGCCATCGGGGTCGTAGTCCACTTCCTCCACGTCCAGCTGTTCCAACAAATCCATCAGGGCATCGGAGTGCTCGGTGCGGGTGCCGCCGGGCACTTTCACAAACGCCATTTCCGACCACAGCAGCGCCTTCAGGCGCAGGCCGTCCTCGCTCAGCATCAGCATCTCCACTACCAGGTTGGAGTTATCGAAGTGGATGATCTGGGTACGAATGCGCACCTGCTCGCCGTGGTTGGCCGGCCGCAGATACGCCAGCTGGTGCTTGGTAATCACCCAGGTGGCCCCAGCCTCCCGCGACAAAGCCCCGATGTTGAAGGCGTAGTGCTGGAGGGCGTGCTCTTCGCGGGCATTCAGAAAATAATCGAGGTAGCGGGCGTTGTTGAGGTGGCCCAGCATATCACATTCCTGAAACCGGATGCGGTGCAGCGTTTCAGGAGTTCTTAACAAAGGAGCAGCCATAGGTGTGGCAGAAAGGTCGGGCGAAAAGAAAAAACGTCAACCGCCAAGGTAGCGCTATGGTTGCGAAGGCGGCAGCTTCACGGCATCGGCCGTTACCTGGTGGGGGGCGGGCTTGCGGGCATCGGTGGGGCTGTCGAACACCAGCAGCACGTGCTCCGCATCGAGCAGGGCCATGCCTTCGGCCTTGTCCTGGCCGGCGGTGGGGCCGCTGCCGTGGGGCACATCAAACAGCCGTTGCAGCGTATCGGGGCCGATGAGGCTGTCCTGGGGGCAACGGAGCGCATCGGGCCAACGGTACACGGCAATGGTGCCATCCAGGTCCATGGTGGGGCCGGCCAGCAGCAGCAGGTCGGGGCCCTGCTGGCGCAGCTCGCGCAGGCCCATGCCGCCCAGGTCAAGGAAGTGCTTTTTGTAGAACTTCTCGGTAGCGCCTTCCAGCTCCGCCAGCCGCAGGCGGCCGTGCTTGTCTTCGCGGGGCAGCACCTCCAGCACCACGGCCCACCCCCGCAGCACCGGCCCGCGCAGGCCAATGAACAGCCGCCCATCGGGCGCTACGGCCAAGCCCTCAATATCGAATCCGTTGTCTTTGCCCGGAATCTGCATAAACAGCTTCAGGTGCACATCCTGGGCCAGCAGGTCCAGCAGGTCATTGGTGGTATCGGAGGCGCGAAGCTGGGCGGCCCGCAGCACCTGGCCCACCTGCGTGGGGTGGGGCGCTTCCTTGTGCAGCTCATAGTCGCCGGTGGTGGGGTTGAGCAGCAGAGGCACCCGCGCCAGCAGGTAGCGGCTGGGCTCCTCCTCCACCTTGGCCAGCCGGGCAATCTGCTTGGCTACGTCGGCATCATCGGGTTTGGGCTGTTTGCGCTTGAGGCTGTGGGAACCGATAATCCAGAGGTAATGGTCACTTTCGCCCAGGCCCTCAATGTCAATTTCCACGTCGGCGGCCTCGTTGGTCAGGTCCAGCAAATCGGCCAGCTGGTAGCGGCAATGCTCCCCGAACTCGTGGGTACCCGTAAGGCGCAGCCGCTCAATGGACGTCCGCTCGTCGCAGCTGAGCCACAGGTTGTCGCCAGTGCGCAGCACGGTGGAAAGGCCGTCGCGCACGTGCTTGCCCGCTTCGTTCAGGCTAAGCTTGGGGTTGAAGCGGAGGGTATAGGGTTGGGTACGCATGGCGGGATATGCAGGTAAAAGTTAGTGTAGCCCGCAACGCAGCACCCCGCAAAAAGTTGGGGCTACTGCCCGCCGCAGTTGCGCCGCAGCTGGTTTAGCTGGCGCACCAGGGTTTGCACCGTGGCCTCATTGGTGGTGTACAGAGGCAGCTCGAAGTTGGTGGTGTTGGAGCTACCCTTTTCCTTCCGCTCCCGCTTGAGTTTAAGCTGGTAGTACAGCCCCCCGGTTTTCTCGCGGTGGGCGGGCGCGTAGGTCAGCTCCGTTATCTGCTGCCAGTCGGAGCCCAGCTTCAGCTCAAACTCCACTTTCTCATCCGAGCGCACGGCCCACTCGCCGCCGTTTTTCCGGTGGCTTACCTGCACCGTGGTGGCGCTGTTGGCCGGCTGGGGGCGGTATTTGCGGATGGTCTGGGTGAAGTGGCAGTCGGAAAACGCCACCCGCACTTCCGTATCCGGCTCCTCAGGGTCGCGCATGAGCTGGTTGATGCGCTGGGCCAACGCGGCCGGGGAGGTGGCCGACTGCGCCCAGCCCACGGCAGGCAGGCCCATCAGCAGGGCAAGTACACTGGTTTTCATCTGCGTCCGAAATAAAAAGGCCAACTCGGCCCGCCGTCTTTCGGCGGGCCTTGTCGGGGCAGATGGTGCTTGTGCTGAAAGGGTTGCCTGGGGTTGCGCTACTGGGCGCGGCGCGCCTGCATCTGGGCCTGTACCTGGCGCTGCTTGGTTTTGAGCTGCTGGTACTGCGTGGGCGTCAGGATGGTTTTCAGCTCCTGCTCGGAGGAGGCGTTGATGCGCTTGAGTTCCGCCAGCAGCGCCGGCCGGTTGCTGCCCAGGCGCTGCTTGGCGGCGTTGGCCTGTTCGGTAGTACTCGTGAATACGGCCCGCACTTTGGTGCGCTGCTCGGTGGTGAGGTTTAGCTCTTCCGTTAGCACGTCGGTCAGGTCGCGGGCGGCGGTGGGGGCCACCACGGGGGCCGGGGCCGGCGTTGCGGCCACCGGAATGTTGGCCTTGTTACGGCGGGCGCAGCCGGCCAGCAGACTGGCGGCCAGCAACAGGGCCAGGGGAAAGCGGGAGGTGTACATGGGCGTAGAGGAAAGCGGTGTGCCCTCCCCTACGCGAAAACCCGGCCAACGGGTGCAGGCCGGCGCTTAGTTTACCGCCGCCACGGCTCTGGCCCCAGTCAGCATACTGCTTTTCAGATACTGGGCCGTGTGGTGGGCCAGGGCCATAATCGTAAGCATCGGGTTCACGCCGCTGCAAGCCGGAAACGCGGAGGCATCCGCCACGAACAGGTTGCGCACCTCGTACAGCTCGCCGGTGGGGCTGGTTGGGTGCGTGGCCGCGTGGCCGCCCATGCGGCAGGTGCTCATCTGGTGGGCGCTGTACAGCCCAAACTGGTTGGCTTTCCAGCTGAGATGGGGCAGGCTGTTGAGCACTTCCGGGTTCAGCACCTGGCCGTTTTCGGCCCGCACGATGGGTAAGGAGCCGTGGGGCAGCAACACAGTATGCGCTCCGGCGGCCACATGCACATCGGCGGCGGCGGCTACGCCCCGCAGCAGGTGGCGGCGGTCAAAGTCGCTGAGGGTGTAATGGATGATGGGGTCACCCTGGCGGTCAGTGGTTACGCGGCCCCCGTCCCGGTCGCGGGTGAGCACAATAAAGGAGCCCATGTGCGCGGCCTGGCGCATCAGCTCCTTGTGCTGCCGCCCCGAGCGCCAGGGCAGCACCATGCTCATCAGGCCGGGGTGAGCGGGGGGAGTTTCCAGCTTCACGCCGAAGTTGGAGCCATCCAGCCGGGTAAACGCATCATTCACCACCGACATCATGGGTCCGTGCCAGGGCTCAATCGGCTGCCGGTACAGGCCCGAAACCACTACCGTGGGGTGCAGATGCAGGTGCTGGCCCAGGTGCGGGTGCCGCAGCCCGCTGCGCAGCAGCAGGGCCGGCGTCTGCACGGCTCCGCCCGCCACCACCACCCGCCGGGCCCGCACCGTTACCCGCACCCGGCGGCCATCGGGGCCGGTGTACACGGCTTCGGCCCCGGTGGCCTGGCCCTGCGCGATGGTCACGCGCTCCACCTGCGTATCGCACAGAATGCGGGCCCCATGCTCAAAAGCCGTTTGCAGATAGGTGTTGAGCGTGCCCTGCTTCACGCCGTATCGGTCACCGAAGCAGCTGTACCCCATGCCCCGGAAGTGCTGTTCGGAGTCGGCGGGGTGGCGCTCATTGCGCGGAATCAGCTTGACCTCCTGCCCCAGCCGCCGGGAGCCTTCCAGCAACGCCTGGTTCTGACCGTTGTGGCGGGGGTAGTCGGTGTTCACGCCCAGCCGGGTGCTCACCGCATCCAGACTGGCCCGGAACGAGGCCGCCATAAAGTGCGGTACCTGATGCTCCCCGGCCCATTCTTCCAGCACATACTCGGGGGTGCGAAAGGAGCCGGCCCAGTTCACGGTGGTGCCCCCGCCTAAGCAAGAGCCGGCCAGCAGGCCAATGCTGCCATCCTGGGTGGTGAGGGTACCGCGGGCATCATACAAAGCGCCCAGCATATCCACCTCACTCTGGGTGAAATCGGGGCCGTGGAAGTAAGGGCCTTTTTCCAGCACCAGCACATTGTGGCCGGCCGCCGCCAGCTCCCCGGCTACCACGCCGCCACCCGCCCCGCTGCCAATTACCAGCACGTCGCAGTCGTAGCGCACATCCTGGGTGGGGCGCAGCACGTGCAGAGGTTTTTCGGTTGCTACCGGCTCATCGGTGGCCTGGGGGCCGGGGTAGCCGATGTGCTCCCACACAAACCGGCCCTGCCCGGGCGTGGAGCCGCCGTAGTACAGAAACATGCACAGCTTGCGCAGGGCCTGAAACCCCTTGCGCAGCTGGGGCAGCGGCGAAGCCGCCCAGCTTTGCAGCAGCTTTTCGCGCTGCCCGGGCTCCAGGCGCGCAAACGGCCGCAGCGGGCCAAACCAGGCCAGCCCCAGCACCGGCGTTTCGAGCAGGTGCAGCAGCTGCCGGAACTCCCGCTGCGCCCCGGCCGGCTGCGCGGCAATGGCCGCCGCCAGCTTGTCCAGGTTTACGCCCTCGGAACCGCGCCGGGCCCAGTACGCCGCGTCAGCGGCATCGGGGAGCGGGGGCAGGCCTGGGATGAACGTGTCGGCGAGGGCGCGCAGGGTGGCGCATTGGGCGGCAGTGAACTGCATAGCGGGCGGGAAATAGAACGGCAGACTGGCGGGCAGCCCCGGCGGGAAACCGGGCTCTAAAAGTTCGGCATTTTTCCCGAAAGTATTCGGCTTGCATACGAAATGGCGAATTTGTGAAGTGGTGAATTTGTGCGTTTAGCGTCTGGTCGTCATCTATAAGCGCAGCCGCAGCACTTTTTGTCCAGCGCATGATGTGCATAATGACGATGTAATTCTGTGTAAGAAAATCGTCATTATGCACTCAGGATAGCTGAATGCCGCACAAACTCACCACTTCACAAACTCACCATTTACAGCCATTTCACCAGCCAGTTGATCATCTTCTTCACCTGGGGCGTGTAGGGCGGGTAGATGGGCTTGAGGGCGGTGCGGCCCACGCGCTGTTTCAGCACCGATTTTTCGTTGCTGAACGCCAGGAAGCCCGCGTGGCCGTGGGCCCGGCCCAGGCCGCTGTTGCCGAAGCCACCGAAGGGCAAATCGGGGTGGCCCAGGTGCAGGATGGTTTCGTTGACGCAGGCCCCGCCGGCCGGAATGTGCTGCAACAGGTACTGCTGGTTTTCCTGGCTTTGGGTGAAGACGTAGAGTGCCAGAGGCCGGGGCCGGGAGTTCACCTCGTCCACGGCCTGCATGAGCGTGCGGAACGTGCGAATGGGCAGCAGCGGCCCGAAGATTTCCTCCTGCATCAGCCGGCTTTCCAGGGGCACATCTACCAGCACGGTAGGCTCCAGGAAACGCGCTTCGGCGTCCGTGGCGCCACCCACGGCCACGGTGGCTCCCTTTTCCCGAGCCTCAGCCAGCAGGCCAGCCAGGCGGGCAAAATGGCCGTCGTTCACGATGCGCGCAAACGAGGTTGAGTCCGCTACCGGCTGCCCGCCAGGAGCGTAAAACCGCCCGATAACCTGGCGGATTTCCTCCACCAGCTGGTCGCGCACCTGTTCCTGCACCAGCACATAATCGGGGGCCACGCAGGTTTGGCCGGCGTTGATGCCCTTGCCCCACACAATCTTCTCGGCCGCGTCGCGCAGGTCGGCGCTGTCGTCTACCACAACGGGGCTTTTGCCGCCCAGCTCCAGGGTTACGCTGGTGAGGTGCTCGGCGGCGGCGCGCATCACCACTTTACCCACCTGAGGGCTGCCCGTAAAGAAAATGTGGTCGAAGGGCAAAGCCAGCAACTGGGTAGCTACCTCCTTGTCGCCTTCCACCACCGTTACCTCGGCGGGGTCGAACACCTCCTGGCACATGCGGCTGAGCAGGCCGGCCACCGTGGGCGTCATCTCGGAGGGTTTGATGATGACGCAGTTGCCAGCCGCCAACGCCGAAATCAGCGGGTCGATAGCCAGATAAAACGGGTAGTTCCAGGGCGCAATAATGAGGCAGACGCCCTTGGGCTCGACCTGCACCCAGCCGCGCGTACCCACCAAAGCCAGGGGCGTGCCTACTTTGCGCGGGGCAGCCCATTGCTTGAGGTGGCGCAACGTATGCTTGAGCTCCGTTTGCGAAGACCAGATTTCGGTCACGTCCGTTTCGGCGGTGGGCTTGCGAAAGTCGGCGTACAGGGCCTGCTGAATGGCGGCGCGGTTGTCGGCAATCCAGGCGCTGAGCTTGCGCAGGCGGGCGGCGCGGCTTTCCACGGGTTGCTGGCGCAGGGCTTCGGCCCGGCCCTGCTGGTGGCGGAACAGCTCCGCAACGGGGGCCTGAGTGGAGGAAGGGGCAGAAACCAGGGTATCGGACATGGGTAACAAGCTGAACAGGGGGAAGAAAACCGGATAAAAAGTACCACACGGCTGCCGAGTTCCAACCGCATACCACCATCTTTGTCCACTTGTTTGGCAATTACCTCCCTTACTGCCAACGTCTCCTTTTTGAACTTCTGCTATGCTACAGGTGTGTCACCGGGTGCAGGAGCTGCTCCAGCTACTGAATGAAGTGTTGCCCACTTTTTCCAGCGCGGAGCTTTTGGAGCCCTCGGCCCCGGGAAAATGGTCGCGCCACGAGATTCTGGGGCACCTCATCGACTCAGCCGCCAACAACCACCGGCGCTTCGTGCTGGCCCTCACACAGCCGGAGCCGCTGCTCATTACGCCCTACGACCAAGATGCCTGGGTGCGCTGTGCCCATTACCAGCATACGCCGCTGGCTGATTTGCTAACTCTCTGGACGGTTTACAACCAACAACTGATTCGGCTGATTGCGCGGGTTCCGCCTGAGGCCCACGCGTTCCGGTGCACGTACGAAAGTGGCTACACCGTAACACTGCGCTGGCTGATGGAAGATTACACGGTGCATCTGGAGCACCATGTGCAGCAGCTTCTGGCCCGGACACTGCGCTAGAGCGGGCACTATTTTGGGGCGGTAGCTCGTTAGGGGAGCTTCGTCGTTTGAAGTGTGCATGTTGAAAGTACCCCTGAGTAGTGTCCAGCGGCATTATACGCTGGTTATTGGCCTTGTTCTGCTGAATTTACCGGGCCATGGTTTGCCGGTTGCCCTCACCCCGCTTCACCCCCACCTGCGCGTACGCCCGGTAGCGCCCCATGTGTTTGTATCCTGCACCCCTGGCGGCCAGGGGTCCAGCAATGGCCTGCTGGTGCAAACGCCCCAAGGCGTGCTGGCCGTAGATGCGGCCAGCAGCGCCGGACAGGCCGAGCAGCTCATTCGGTGGGCTACTGACAGCCTGCACCAACGCATACGCCTACTGGTGCTTACCCATGCTCAGGCCGCCACCCCCGAGGCCCTGGCCGTGTTCCGGCAGCACCGGGTGCGGGTGTACAGTAGTCCGCTCACGGCCCAGCGCTGGCAACTGGGGCATCCGCAGGCGCCCGCACTCACCCCGGCCCTGCAGCCGTACACCGTTATCCGGGCGGGGCGCACCCGGCTGGAACTGTTCTTCCCCGGTCCCGGCTTCAGCCCCGATAATGTAGTGGCCTGGCTACCGAAGTATAAAGTGCTGTACGGCGGCGAACTGGTACTGGCGCAGCCACCCGCAACTCCATTGCCCACCAACCCAGCCACCCGCAAGCAATGGGCGGCTACCCTCCGCAACCTAGCGGGGCGCTACCAGCGGGCCCGCGTGGTGGTACCAGCCCACGGTCCGGTGGGCAGCCTAGCTTTGCTAGAACGCACGCAGCAACAGCTTAAGGTCCCCGTTTACCACAAGCCGGCCCCGGTACCAGGGCCGGCCGCTGCAACCGGACGGCGCTGAGGCCGACCGGGGTTTTATGCTGGGCGGGAAAGCAGGAAGCCTGTAGCTTGCGCCCTTCTTTCTCTCCTTTCCCTATACCACATGCTCAACCGGCGCACTTACTTCATTCGGGAACATGCAGGCGTGTTCAAGCTCAAAGACACGTATGATATCCTCGACCCCGAAACGCAGCAGCAGATCGGCTACGCCTCGGAAACTACCCCAGCCTGGGCCCTATGGCTGCGGCTACTGGTAAAGAAGCGCATGCTACCCCTAACCATTGCCGTGCGTGAGCAGCCGGAATCGGTCCCGCTGATCCGGATTCAGCGGGGCTGGACGCTGCTACGCTCCAAAGTGGCTATCATTGATGCCCACGGCCAGCCCATTGGCTACTTCAAAAGCAAGCTATTTTCGTTTAACGGAGGATTCTACGTCTTCAATGCCCAGGATGAGCAGGTTGCTGAAGTCAAGGGCAGCTGGAAAAACTGGGACTTCAAATTTCTGAGCACCTCGGGTCAGGAACTTGGGGTGGTAACCAAGAAATGGGCGGGCCTGGGTCGGGAGCTATTCACCACCGCCGACAACTACCTCATTTCCATCCAGGATATGGGAGAACAGCAGGCGGCCTCTAATGCGTTGCTGCTGGCTGCCGGCCTAGCCATTGATACCGTATTCTACGAGCAGCAGTAGGCAGCAGCCCCGGCACTTCCGCTCTGCCACAGCAAGTGGGGCGGAAGTACCTAAGCAGGCTGTTGGCTCCAGCGCAACCGGTGGCAGCGCACCAACGCGGGCGTGTGCCGGAACAAGCGCCAATCTTGCTCCTTACTGGGCAGCTCGGCGTTCATCAGCCAATCCAACGTGGCCGACAATTCCGAAAAGTACTGCACTTCATAGGGCAGCACCCGGTGGGCAGAAGCCAGCAGCAGGCCCTCCACCACCATGCGGTTGTACACCTCAGTGGGCAGCAGCACTGCCAGCCGCCGCACTTCCGTCTGGCGCAGGCGGGGCAACCAGTTGGTTTGAAGCCAGGTTTGCAGGTCGGGGCTGATGGGGGGCAGTTGCTGCATATTGAGGAGCAGCTGCCGGGCCTGATATCTGCTTACTGCCACCAGCAACCCCTCCAATGTAGCCGCCAGATGCGCGCCCTCCACCCCAGCCGGGCGCCACAGCCGCAGCAAGCGGTGCCGGCTGTTGTAGCGGACAACGGCGCGGGTAGCATGCATCTGAGCCGTTTTCATGGGCAGATCGAAAATGTACGGATACCCGAAGATACACTTCTTCCCGTCAGCTAGTTAGCTCCTAGGCTTAGCCGGGGCCATTTGTCGACCAAGTGCCCTGCGCACCCCGTAACCGCCGCAGATTGCCGGCTTGAGCAACAGTTCCTACTTCTTCTTTTTCTTCCTGAAGTACGCTTGCGCCTCGTTGTACGCTTCCGATTTGCGCTCTGCTTTCTGCTGCACTTCTTTGTAGTAGCGGCTAGCCTCGGCCGGTACTTGCTGCTTATCGGCTATGCGGGCCAGGTTGAGCAAAGCGTATAAGTAGAAGCCCTGCTTGGTGTCGCCGGTACTCTCCGAAAACACCACGCACCGTTGGTAATACTCCTTGGCCTTCCCCAGGTCCTTGTACTGGTTCTGCATCAGGCTACCCAGAAAGAACGTAGCGTAACGCCCGCTAATACCCTCGTAGCCCGGCAGCCCCCGGTTAATTTTGTCCAGAATGTCGCGGCTGGTCCGCTCACACTCGCGCAGGTCGCCTACCTGGTAGCTCATCAGGGCATAGAAGCGCTGCAAGTACCCGTTGTCGGGGTAAGTGGTGGCCATGGCCTGGGCCAGCGGCAAGGCCTCCTGGGGCTTGTTTTCCTGATTTTGCAAAATCTTCATCAGAAACACCTTGGCCTCCGGCGCAGTGTAGAAGCCATTGGCTGCCACGCCGCGCAGCTGGCTTAACCCCAGCTTTTTATTGCCTTTGGGGAAGAAAATGAGCACCGGTTTCAGCAGCGGATAGTTCTCGGAAATCCAGGGAGCGTAATAGTTGATCAGGGCCTGGCCAAACAGAAATTCCGGACTCAGGCCGTTGGCTTCCTTGCTTTTATCCAGGTAGTCGAGGGCATTTTTGCTGGCAAAAGTGGCCTTACGCCAGTTGTGCCGCTCGGAGTGCAGGCGGGCCGAAAACCCATAGGCCGCCGACAGGAAAAAGCAGGCTTCATAGTTCTTTTTATCCGCCTTGTACAGGGCCTCACCTTTGGTAATGGCCGTATCCATGTAAGCCAGGAATACCTTGTCGTACTGCTCGTTGGTGAGGTTGCTGGGCATGATTTTCCACCACGTAGTCAGGCCCAGCAAAAAGTAGGGCATGGGGTGGCTGGAATAGCGGCGGCGCAAGCTGCGGAACTGCCGCTCGGCCCGGTCATGCTTGAAGTTGTAGATGTTGAATACTGCTCCTTCCAGCTCCGTCTGAATATCCTTATCCAGCAGCAGCCAGCCCGAAATGTCAACGGCAGCCGGCGCTACGTCCACGTTAGAAAGGTCAATTTGGCGGGAGGAGCGGGCAGTATCGGGCTGCTGCGCCTGCGCCGTAAGGGCGAAGAGCATCAGACAACCGAGCAAAAAGAGACGCATAAGTACAGCTTGGAGCTTCTAGTATACAGGATTCGGGCGGGAGACGCGACCTATCATACGTACCGAAACAAAAAAAAGAGGCTGAAGCTCCCACAGCCTCAACCTCTTTAGCGTTTACCGAGTGCCAAAAGCCCTCAGGAAACGGCCAGCGGCTAAAATTCCCACCCAAAGCCGCTGGATGTCTGTTCCGAAAAACCGGCCTAGCGGCTGGTTACGGGCTGGCGGGTAAGCCAGCTATATGCATTGTACTGACCGGGCGTAAAAATCCGCGCCAGCGTTTGTTCATAGGTTTGCTCAGCCTGCAAGGCAGCCGGGCTGGGTAAGGTACGCTCAGCCGTGGAGGCGGCTACCAGCCCGGGCCGTTCCGGGCTTTCACCCAGGGTACTCAGTTGCTGAAGATAGGTGCGGCTGCTACGCTCCACAACTCTTTGCTGCTTGCTTGAGAGCTGCAGCGCGGAGGCCAGATAGCGTGCCACCTGCTTGCTGCGAACCTGCACGGTGGCCGGGGTGCCGGCAGCCGTTTGGGCTTTGGCCACATGGGAGCCAACTACCAGCAAGGCCAACAGCGTAAGGGTCAGCAGGCAAGTGGTTAGAAGTTTCATATGGGCAGCGTGATTCAGTTTTTCAAAGGTCAGGCTGAAATACGCGAAAAACCACTGCCCGGTTCGCCTTTTTTAATGCCTTATTGACCAAATGTGTTAATTTCACGTTCCCACCAAGCCATTGAGGCATTACCGCTCCGTGAAACTCCAATTTGAACCCATCCACCCAACGGTTGACAGCTCCTTTACGCTCCTGCACTATACTGAGGTCAGCAAGGCCGAGCTGCTCTGGCATTATCACCCTGAGTATGAGCTGGTGTACATTCCGCAGGGGCACGGCCGCCGCCACATCGGCCAGCACATTTCCCGCTTTGAGGAGGGCGAGCTGGTACTCATCGGGCCCGATTTGCCCCACCTTACCTTCAGCTATGGCCAGCCGGTAGGGGCCCCGTTCGAGGAAATTGTGGTGCAGCTGCGCGGCGACTTTCTGGGGCCCGATTTCTGGGAGAAGCCGGAGCTGGCCGCCATCCGGCAGCTGCTGGCCCGCTCCCACGAGGGCCTCTCGTTTGGGGGCGACACGCGCACGGCCGTGGGGCCCACGTTGCGGCAGCTGCTGGGCGCGCCGCCATTCATGCGGCTGCTGCTGCTGCTGCAAGTGCTGCAGCAGCTGGCCCAGGCCCCAGCCGCCGATATTCAGCCGCTGCACGCCGGCGCGGGGGGGCAGGGCCTGAGTGGCAAGGAGCAGCAGCGCCTGAGCCGGGTGTATCAGTTTGTGGAGCAGCACTACCAGCGCGCCAATCTCTCGGTGCAGGAAGTAGCCGATGTGGCCTACCTCTCGGTGCCGGCCTTCTGCCGCTACTTCAAGAAGATGACCCGCCATACGCTCACCGATTTTCTGCAGGAGTACCGCGTGGGCCAGGCCTGCCGCCTGCTCCTGGATGATGATTTGGCGGTAACGGAAGTGTGCTATTCCTGCGGCTTCAACAACCTGTCCCACTTCAACAAAACCTTCCGCAAGTTTACCGGCCAAAGCCCCACCGAGTACCGCCGCCAGCGCATGGGCAAGTAGGAGGGTGTGAGAGGGTAGGAGGGTGTGAGGGTAGGAGTTAGGCAGTATGTGTTTTCCGCAATATCGTACTTCGTCGAAAACTCCTACCCTCCTACCCTCACACCCTCCTACCCTCCTACCCTCCTACCCTCTTACCCTCTTACCCTCACACCCTCACACCCTCTCACACCCTCTCACACCCTCACACCCTCTCACACCCTCCTACCCTCCCGGGAACAAGCAACGGCAGGTCGGTGTCTACTCGGGTAGATGCTGGCTTTCCTGTTCACGTTCTTTTTCTCCCTGCAACGGCTGCTGACGGCCGCGCCCGAAAAGCCGTTGGTGCTGCAAGCTGCCCCACTTCCGGTGGCTAACCCGCTATTTTCGGTGGGGGCCGTGCGCGACGAGCGGCCGGGGCGGCCGGCGGTAGCCTGGCTGCTGACGCCCACCTCCGCTATGGTGCAGCCAGTGGAGCTGCAGGGCGGCACGGAAGCGGCGCTGCGGCAGTTTGCGGCGCGCAGCTTACCTGCGGCGTCGGCACGGTACCGCGTAACGGTGCGGGTGCTGGAATGCCGGGTGCAGGAAGTGGCGGCCGCCAACCGGCAGGCGGCCGGGCAGCTCACCGTGCGGCTGGCCTTCGACTGGCAGAACCCGGAAGGCCGCACCCACACGCTTACCGAGTACCGAAGCGGGGCACGTTACCAGCGTCCCCTCACCGACCGCACTGCCGTGGAGGCCGCTCTGCAGCAAAATCTGCAGGGCGCATTGAGGTATCTGCAGCAGTGGCTGACGAAGGCCGTGAAGCAGGATGCCCGGCTGGCTACGGCCGTGCGTCCCACTTTCAGCTATGACATACACCAGACGGAGCAGGATACGGTTTTCTACGACCCAAACCGCCCACTTACTTGGGCCGACTTTACCGGGTCACCCCGCTCGAAGGGCAAATACGCGGCGGCCGTGTATTCTAGCTTTGCGTACCAGGGCTGGCCTCGGCTTAACAACGGAGTAATCGACCTGAATATTCGGCTGAAGGTATTTATGGTGCGCAGCTCGTCCTGGGTGGCGCCAGAGCAGCGTACGGCCTACAACCTCAACCACGAGCAACGGCACTTCGATATTACCCGGTTGATAGTGGAGCGGTACCGGCGCAAGGCCACGCCCGACAGCCTCACCGTGGATGATTTCAACAGTATTCTGGGCTGGCAATACCTCAAGTCCTTCACCGAGATGAATCACCTGCAGGACCAGTACGACCAGGAAACCCACGGCGGCACCGATGCCGCCGCCCAGCAGCGCTGGAATCGCCGCATCGACGCGGAGCTGGCGGCAGCCCTCCGCTAAGCGGGGGCGTTATTGTCCAAGCAGATAAGTAGCCTGCAAGCTCATAACCCGATTTTTTTTGGCGGTCATTTTCCCCGAAGCGGCCGCCTTGATTACCGGCGTGAGTCCGCCGGTGAAACGGAGCCCGAGCCGCAGATGCTCGGAGCATTGATACCCGGCTCCCAGCGCATAGCCCACTTCCCGACGGCGAAAAGCAACTGCATCAGTAGCAATGGGCCAGGGGGTTCCTAATAGTCCGCCGGGCCCGGTGGTGGTACGGCTGCCCAGCAGGTAGCTCACCTCCGGCCCAGCTTCCAGCCAGATAGCCGTAGCCAGCTTTACCTGCGCCAGTACCGGCACTTGCAGGTAATGCAGCCGCTGCCGCGCCACAGTGCCGTTACCGTCATCCAGGCGCCAGCCCTGCCCACTGTATAGTACTTCGGTTTGCACCGCCAGCCGGCCGCTGGAACTCAGCAGCACCTGGGCCACTGCTCCCCCGCGCACTCCTAACCGCCACATGGGTACCGGAGCACTGGTAGCCCGCGGGCCCGCCAGGCGGGTGCTGGAGGCGCCACCCGTTATTCCCAGCTTTATCCGTTGGCTATGCGCGGCCGTCATAATTCCCAGCCCCAATAGGGTCGTCAGCACGATACGTTTCATAAAACAGATGTAGAATTTGAGGAGGAAAACCAGGTGTTCTTACAGGGGCGTGGCGGCCGTAGTAGTGCGCACGAACAGCAGGGCGTCGTAGGCTTTGCTGAGCTGAAAGTCGGCGTACTGGCTCACGCTGGCGGGCGTCTGGCCTACTAGGCGCTGGGGGCGCTGCACATCCTGGGTGCCCAGCTGATGGGTATTGAAGAAGAAGGCCGGGCTGCTTACCTGAGCCAGGGAATTTTCCCAGGACCCGGCCTTGGGTGCGGGCAGCGGATAGGCCGCCATGGGGCTGAGCGGCGAGACGAACACCTGGGGTGTGGCTGCGAAGGTGCCAAAGGCGGTGCTGGTGCCTAACACAAAGTACTGGCCGGGAAACATGCGCTCCAGAAAGCTGCCGGCACCGCCCCCGTTGTTGTCTGCCGGGTCGGTGGACTGGCGGGACAAGTGGGCATTGTGCGACCAGAGCACGATTTTGCTTCCCGGCTTGCGTACCAGCTGCTGGGTCATGGCCGCAAACAGACTGTCGCGGGAGGATTCACGGCGGTTGAATTTCACCTGATAGGGGTAGTCGAACACCATGCGGCTGTTGTGCAGGGCCAACTCCAGCCCTTCCCGCTGGGCGCGGGGCAGGCGGGCCGTAGGCAGGGCTTTCAGCAAAGCATCGGCGGCGGCGTAGCCGGCCAGGCCGTTGCTGAGCCAGGCCGGCTGGTCGAACTTGGAGGACTTCTCGTTCAGCTTCATCCACATGGCATCCTGGAAGGCCGCGCTTTTAGTGAGCTGCTCGATGTGCGGGCGCAGGGTGGGGTTGCGTTGGCTGAGGCCCTGCTGCACTAGTTGAGCATTATCGGCCCCAAAACCAGCATCAATACCTGCCAGACTTACCTGGTGGCCCCGGTGCCGGCGGTTGTAAGCCTGCATCCAGGTGAGCATTTCGGCGGTTTCCTGGTTTTGCCAGATGCTCAGCAGGTGCTTCTGCATCAGCGGCTTCAGGGCCGGGGCAGTACGCTGGTGCAAGGCCTCATCTACCCGGCGGGCGCCGCCGTAAGTGGTTTCCAAAGCTACCTGCGTAAAGCAGTGCTCCTCCATCAGAATGCGCGTCAGCCAGAAGCGCAGCTTGTAGAACTCAGCCGTGCCGTGGGTGCCTTCGCCCAGGGCCACTACTTTTTTACCGGCCATTTGGGCAATAAGTGGGCGCACGGTTTCGCGGAACTGCTCAAAGCCCTGGGTGTTCACGGCGTTGATAAGGGCCGGGTTGAACGCAATGCGGGCCGTATCGGCCGGAGCGGCCGGGACAGCCTGGGCCGAAACGGCGGTGGCAGCAGTGGTGACTAAAGCAGCGGCGAACAGGGAGCGGAACAGGGTTTTCATAGCAGGAAAGTGAAAAGGTGTCGGGAGAGAAAGGCCAGCTGTTCAGCGACTGGCAACGACACAAAGGAATAGCCCTGCCGAGGCGAAAAGAAGCTTTTTTAGACCACGGCGGGCCGCGAGGCGACGAAGCGGGCGGGCCGGTTTTTTGGTCGAAAAAAACACCCCCATTGGTCGAAATCCAGACCCGGGCATGCAGCGGACGGCCGGAAAATCCGCCAACTTGGCCCCATGCAACTCCCCTCCTTCCTACCGGCCTCCGACCGGCCCAGCCGCTTCCCACTCGTGTTTGAAGGGCTGGTGTGGGCGCTATACGTGGGCCTGTACAAGTACAATGGGTTCATGGTGGTGTCTATGCAGGCCAGGGGCCACCCCGAATCCAACTTCCCGCATCCGCAGCTGATGCTATTTGCGGTAGCGGCCACGCTCTACATCATTCCCTACTACCGGGGGCTGGTGCCGGCCCTGCTGCGCCGGCGGCGCTACCTGCTGCTGGCCCTGGGCTCGGTGGCATATCTGTGGTGGGGCGTCAAGCTGAACATGGCCCTGGCCCACGGCACGTTTCAGCACATAGCCAGCCCGCCCGAGCTGGCCGCCTACTATCACGCGGGCTACCTGGAGGCCAGTACCAACCTGCTCACCCGGGCCCAGCCGTACATCAGCCTGCTGTTCACCGATTTGCTTACGTTTAGCTGCGTAGCGTTTATGCGGGCCGCTTTTGAGCAGGAATACCGCCGCCGCCACCTCGAAAAAGACCATTTGGCCCTGCAGATGGAGCAGCTCAAGGCCCAGCTGCAGCCCCACTTTCTCTTCAACACCCTTAATAGCATTTACGGCCTCAGCCTGGCGGGCTCCCCCGAAACACCGCGCTTTATTCTGCTGCTCTCGGAGCTGATGCGCTACGTGCTCTATGATAGTGGCAAAGCCCGCATTTCGCTGCCCGAGGAGGTGGCGTTTCTGGAAAACTACTTTGAGCTGGAGCAACGCAAGTACGCCGGAGCCCGGGTAACATTTAGGGCCGTGGGCGAGGCCGGGGGCGTGCAGGTGCCGCCCCTGCTGCTGCTGCCGCTGGTGGAAAACAGCTTCAAGCACGGCCGTCACCACTTCACTGATGCCGCCGCCGTGGAGGCAACCCTCACCACCTCGCCCGGCCGCCTACACTTCCTCATCGAAAACGACCTGCTGCCCGAAGCCCCGGCCGCCTCGGCCAAACGCAGCGGCGGTATTGGCCTGGTGAACATTCGCCAGCGCCTGCACCTGTATTACCCCAACGCCCACGAGCTGCACCTCACCGAGCACAACGGCCGCTACCGCGCCGAGCTCACGCTCCGGATTTAACCGCCCGTCATGCCGCGCAGAAAGAACGTCATGCTGCACAGAACGTCATGCTGAGCGAAGGCGCAGCCGTAGTCGAAGCATCTTTACCGCTTCGTTGCACTACCAGATGCTTACTAATACGGTAGAGCTGCTTCGACTCCGCTCCGCATGACGTTCTGTTTTATCTCATTGCTTCATCATCTCATTATCTCCATCACTCCATCACCTATCCAATGACTACTACGCCTGCCCCCGTTCGTTGCCTGATTGTGGATGACGAGCCGCTGGCTCATCAGGTGCTCACTCAGTTTATTGGCCAGACGCCCGGGCTTACGCTCACGGGTAAGTGCCGCAACGCCATGGAAGCCTACGAGCACCTGGCCCAGCACCCCGTGGACCTGCTGTTTCTGGATATTGAGATGCCGCTGGTAACGGGTCTGAACTTCCTGAAAAGCCTCACCCACCCGCCCAAAACCGTGCTGACTACCGCCTACCGCGAGTACGCCTACGAGGGCTACGAGCTGGATGTGCTGGATTACCTGCTCAAGCCCTTCAGCTACGAGCGGTTTATGAAAGCCGTGGCCCGCCTGCCCGCCACCCAGCCCCCGCCGCCCGCCGACAGCACCGCCGAGAAATACCTGCTGGTGAAGGAGCGCCAGGGTCTGCTGAAAGTCCCGCACCGCGACATCGTGTATGTGGAAGGCTGCAAGGATTACGTGAAAATTACTACGGCCACCAAAAGCTACCTGCTGCACCACACCATGAAGGAAATGGTGGAAGTACTGGGCCAGCCGTTTCTGCGGGTGCACCGCTCGTTCATCGTGGCCGCTGCCCACATCCGTATGCTCCAGCCCGATAACGTGCTGCTGCTGGACAATACGCTGCTGCCCATCGGCAACTCGCACCGAGCCGAGCTGCTGGCCTATTTCAAGAAATAGTGTCTCTTTTGCTTTCCTATTGTCTCCTACTTATTCCCTACTTGTAATGCTACGTCCACTCCACTCTCTGCTGGTGCTGCCTCTGCTATGGGCAGGCACCGCCTTGGCCCAAACGGCACCAGCCTCTTCCATCAACAAGGCCAAGCTCGACAGCCTGCTTACCATTCTGGATACCAACCACAAGCTGGCCGGTAGCCTGCAGCTGACCCAGAATGGGCAGGTGGTGTATAGCCGCGCCATTGGACCCGAGCAGGCGGGCGTACCGGCTACTACCGCCACGCACTACCGCATTGGCAGCATCAGCAAAACGTTCACGGCCACGATGGTGATGCAGCTGGTGGAAGAAGGCAAGCTGAAGCTGAATGCCCCTATTGCCACCTGGTTTCCGACGCTGCCCAACGCCGCTACCATCACCGTCGACCACCTGCTGCACCACCGCAGCGGCCTCTTCGATTTCACGCACGACCCGGCCTATGTGCAGTACATGACCCAGCCCAAAACCCAGGCCGAGCTGCTGGCCATCATCAGTGCCCAGCCCGTGGAGTTTGCGCCCGGAGCCAAGTACGCGTATAACAACTCCAACTATGTGGTACTGAGCTACTTGGTAGAGAAACTCACCAAGCAGCCCTATGCCCAGGCCCTACAAAAGCGCATTGCCGACAAGCTGGGCCTGAAAGACACTTACTACGGGAGCCGCATCGACAGCAAAAAGCACGAAGCTGCCTCGTTTATGTGGGATGGGGCTACCTGGCAGGTACAGCGGGAAACCGATATGAGCATTCCCAGCGGGGCCGGGGCCATTACCTCCACCCCCGCCGACCTCACGCGCTTCATTGAAGGCCTGTACGCGGGCAAGCTGGTGAAGCCGGCCACCCTACAGCTCATGCAGACGCTGCAGGATGGCTACGGCAAAGGGTTGAGCCTGATACCGTTCGGCAGCAAACAGGGCTTCGGCCACTTCGGCAGCATCGACGGGTACCGCTCAGCCCTTACCTACTTCCCTGCCGATAAGCTCACTATTGCCTACTGCGGGAACGGAGTGGCCAGTGGCTATAGCGTGAATGATCTGGTAATCGGGGCTCTGGCTATCTACTTCAACAAGCCCTACCCCCTACCCGATTTCAGCGGGCCTACCCTCACGGCGGCCGAGCTTAGTGGCTTCGTGGGTGAGTATGCCAGTTCCCAGATGCCGCTTAAAATCAGCATTATGGCCGCCCAGAACACGCTTGTGGCCCAGGCTACCGGCCAGAGTCCTTTCCCGCTCACGGCCAAATCCAAAACCACGTTCGTGTACAGCACCGCCGGCATTACGATGGAGTTTGATGCGGTGGCTCACACCTTTATGCTGCATCAGGGAGCCAATCACTTCCTGTTTACCCGCCAGTAGCCAGCAGCCATTCTGAAAATGCCAAACGGCCCCACCCGGAAAATCCGGGTGGGGCCGTTGTGGTAAGTGGCAATGGCAGGAAGCTTATTTCTTCACTTTCACCTGTCCGTCGTCGGCGTCGCGCTTCACTTTGGTACCGTTGGGGTACTCCACTTTCGTGTCGCCGTCTTTGTCAATTTTTACGGTTTTGCCGTTGGCGTACTCAATCTTGGTTTCGCCGTTTTTCTTCTTGTCGTACTTCACAATGGCCGGGCCTTTAGGGCGGGCGGGCGGGGTTTCGCGGGTAGTAACTACCGTGGTAGCCGTGTAGGGCGTGCCATCGTAGTAGGTGCCGCGGTTGGAGGCGTAGGTGTTGTACTGGGGCTCCGATACGTAGGTCTTCACCTGGCGGTCGGTTTCGTCGTTCACCTGGCGCAAGGCGGCGTAGCGGCCGGTCGTGTCGGTGGTGTAGCGGGTGTTTACTTCGTTGAGGCGACGGCCCCGGGTGTAGTAGGTGTTGGTTACCTGGGTTACTACCACCGTATCGGTCAGTTTCAGGTCGTCGGCAATGCGGGCGGCAAGGCGGTCGGCCTCGGTGCGGTAGGCAGCCGTATCGGTGGCCATATTGGCATCGTCCACTACCACAGCCGTATCGGCGGCGGGGGTGGTAGCGGCATCTACAGCGGCGGGCTTATCCTGGGTGCAGGAAGCTACAGCCAGGGTAGCGGCGGCAGAAAGTAAGAGCAGGGACTTATTCATGTGCTTGTCAGAGTAAAGTACGCAGCAACCCGCGCTATATAGCAGATTGCAAAGGGTTGGGGCTGATACGGCGCAGCTTTGGCAGGGGTTGCGGCTGAGGTGGCTGTAAAAAGTAGCTGCCCAGGCAACGGTTGGTCCAGCCCCGGCATCTGCCCGATATCAGGGCTTTCATCCTCCACTTCTTCCCATCTTCCCCATGAAAACGTTCTTCCTCTCCGCTTTTGCCAGTACCGTTACCCTCCTGGCAGCCGGCCCGGAGGCCCAGGCCCAGCAGCTGCGCCCGGTTAGCGGGTTTCAGCAGCTGAAAGCCAGCGGCGCCATTGATGTATATATCAAGCAGGGCAGCACCACCGAAGTACGGGTAGAGGCGGAGCCCGATGTGCTTACGCACGTACACACGGAGGTGAAGGGCGCTACCCTGCTCATGTACCGCGACCAGGGCCTGTCGTCGTTGCTGTCCAACAAGAAAGTAAGCGTGTATATCACCTGCCCCACACTTACCGGCGTGGAAGTAAGCGGGGCTAGTGACGTGAAAAGCGAAACCACCTTTACGGCCGATACCTTCACCATCCGGGCCAGCGGGGCCTCCGATGTGACCATGCGCCTGAACGTGAAAACCCTCACGGCCACCGCCAGCGGGGCCAGCGACCTGCGCCTGACAGGCCAGGCCGAGCGCCAGCAGATTACCATCAGCGGTAGCAGCGACTACAAGGGCTACGAGTTGCAGAGCCGCACGGCCAGCGTACAGGCCAGTGGCGCCTCCGATGCCTACGTAGCCGTAACCGACGAGCTGCAAAGCCGCGCTTCCGGTGCCAGCGACGTACATTACAAAGGCAAACCCCGCCTCACCCGGTAGTCACCATTTCCTTCTTGCAAAGGCCCGGCGGACTGATCTGTCGGGCCTTTTTCGTGGGAGCAGGGAAGCGGCCCAGCCGGAACGCGGTACCTTTGCCCCCATGACTGCGCACCGCCACTTCCTGCTATACAAGCCCTACGGCTACCTCAGCCAGTTTATGAGCAACTGTGCCCGGGAGGCCCGCAAGAAGAAATTTCTGGGAACCCTGCACGATTTTCCGGCGGAAACCATGGCCGTGGGTCGCCTCGATGAGCACAGTGAAGGCTTGCTGCTGCTTACCACCGATGGCCGGGTAAGTGAGCAGATTCGCCGTAAGGACGTGGAGAAAGAATACTATGCTCAGGTAGACGGCATTCCCACCGACGAGGCCATCACGCAGCTGGAGGCCGGCATTGAAATTGCGCACCGTAGCGTGCTCTACCACACCTTGCCAGCCCGGGTGCGGCGGCTGGCCACTGACCCAAACCTACCGGCCCGGGGCCAGAAAATCCGCGACGAGCGGCACGGCCCTACCAGTTGGGTCAGCATCATTGTAACGGAGGGCAAATTCCGGCAGGTGCGCAAGATGACGGCTGCCGCGGGCTACCCTACCTTACGTTTAGTGCGGGTGCGGGTGGGTAACGTCTGGCTCACGGATATGCAACCCGGCGAAGTGCGAGAGGTAGCGGAATTTCCGGTAATGAATACGGCGGAGCAACCCCCCAACAATGGGCGCTGAACAAGCAGAAATATTGCCGTTTTTAGAGTACCTTTACTGCCTTTCTTAGCACATCTGCTACTGCTTTCAGCACCGGCCACCCACTCCGGCACTTTCTCTAAGCCGGCGATTCTCTGCTTTGGTAGTACCCGGCCGCTACACCCAGCGGCTCGTACCAACAGAATAGTATCCGCCCGGAACCTTGTCGGGCTCCGGATTGTCCTATTCTGGTTACGCTTCATTATACTCCGCTGACCGCACCTGTTTGTTAGGGCGGCCACTTACTTTGACTAAAACACTCGAATGGGTAGATCACAAGCCACCTTCGGCAAGAGGGAAAATGAAAAGAAACGCCTGAAAAAACGTCAGGACAAGGAAGAGAAGAAAGAAGAGCGCCAGGCCAACGCCAAGAAAGGCCAGGGCCTCGACGAGATGATGGCCTACGTAGATGAGTTTGGCAACATCAGCTCCACTCCTCCCGATCCGAACCGGAAAAAGCAGGAGATTAAGCTGGAGGATATTCAGCTGGGTGCCGCCCGCGTTGTGGAGTCCGATGAGGACCCCATCCGGACTGGTACGGTTACGTTCTTCAACGAATCGAAGGGCTACGGCTTTATTAAGGACAAGGCTACCGGCGAGAGCGTATTCGTGCACGTGAACCAGGTACAAACCTCGGCTCCCCTCAAGGAAAACGACAAAGTAGTTTTTGAGGTGGAAATGGGTCAGAAAGGCCCTAGCGCCGTGGGTGTGAAACTAGCTCCTACCGCATAAGCTCTACCGCTACATTCCGCTTGTATAGCAAGACGACGGCCGCTCCGGAAGGAGGGGCCGTCGTCTTGTTTAGCGGCGGCGGGTGGTGCCCGGCCCAGTGACTTGCGCCCTTATCAGGCCGCGGTTGAGCGTGACGCACATGGCTTGTTTGAGTTTTGCGCTGCTGCCCGTGTGCGCAGTGGGCCGGTTGTTGGCAAACCCCTATTTTGCGTGCTAGTGCAATGCAATAGTTTATTTCATGCTCCCTCTATCGTTCCGGGCGTTTCTCTATGGCTTCCTGCTTAGCCTGTTATCCGCTGTGGCCCACGCCCAAACGGCGCCGTCCGAGCCCGGCCTCAGCGCCTTTTACGACCAGTTGAACGCCTACCGCACGGCCCGCTACCAGCCACTCCCCGACCTGGAAGCCCTGCAACTGCCAGCTACCTTTTCGGGGGCTGAGCTGAAGGCCCTGCGCCTGCAGGAGCGCCATATTGTACGCATTGACTTAGTATACACGGCCTTCCGACTGAACCCCAGCTTCAACCAGCGCCAGCTTAACCTGAGCCGCATCCGCAACCTGGCTGCCGCCGTGCCGGGGCTGTTGCAGGATGAATCGGTGACGTGGACGCTGGTGGAGCAGACCGGCTGCAATAGCCCCACCGAGTGCCAGCCGTTTTTTCATGGGTTTGTGGTGTACGTGGCCCGGCACGCCACCGCCGCCACCAGCCGCGCCGACCTCGACAGCCTCACCCGCAAGCTACGGGTGCTGGATAAGAAGCGGCCCAAAGCCAGTAAGAAGTCCCAGGGCAAGAAGGTGGCCTGCAACCTGCCCGGCTCCCGCTACACCAACCGGCAGATGGCCCGCAGCCTGCGCCGCCTGTATAAGTGCCCCCAGCGTGAGGCCCAACTAGTGAAGTTTCAGCTGACAGTGGACGCCCGCGGCACCGTGCAGAAGGTGAAACTCCTGCCCACCGCCCGGCCCGTGTGCGTGGCCGAGCTGGAAGACGCCATTCGGCAAAGCGTGGCCTTTACCACCGGCTTCCCGATTGATAGGAAGATGTTTCCGTTTCTGGCTACCGGGGCTATCCGGCTGCCCATTGGGCCGCTGCAGCTGCTGGGCCCGGCCGATATGGGCTTCACCCACTTTGCCCTGCCCGACTCGGCTGCCCGGCTATACCGGGTATTTCTCAAGCACAAGAACAAGCAGCACAAAAACGACTACTGCGAGGCGCGCATCACCAAAAAAGGCGAGCTGCTGGCCGCCGCCGACACCGCCGCCTCGGAGCTGGCCCTGCCGCCCGATGCAGGCGTGGTGAGCCGGGTGCTGCAGCGCCACCCCGAGTGGAGCAAGGAAGTGGTGGTGACGGACGTAACCGGCAGCATGTTCCCCTACACCTACGATTTGCTGGCTTGGCTGCAGCTCAGCGCCCTCGAAGACGAGAAAACCTTTGTGTTCTTCAACGACGGCAACGACCAGCCCGACAAAGACAAGCGCGTGGGCAAAACCGGCGGCCTCTATCACGTGAAAACCGACAGCTACGAGGCCATCAAGAACAAGCTCATTGAAACCATGAAGGCCGGTGGGGGCGGCGACGCGCCCGAAAACGACGCTGAGGCCCTGCTCTACGCCCAACAGCTGGCCGCCGCCCCCGACTCGGCCGAGCTCATCCTGCTAGCCGACAACTACACCTTCCCCCGCGACGCCAAGCTGCTCAAAAACACCACCGCCCACGTGCGCATCATCCTCTGCGGCGTCCGCGACTACATCAACCCGCGCTACCTCGCCCTAGCCCGCAAGCACGGCTTCACCCTCCACACCATCGAGGGCGACATCGAGAACCTAAGCAAGCTGCTGGAAGGCGAAACCATCACCATCCAGGGCCAGCAGTACCAAGTGACGAAGGACGGGTTTAAGCTGATGCAGAAGACGTGAGAATTGAGCTAAGCTACTCTTTGCTATTCTCCCCACCCTTTCAGTTCATCAACCTGCAGCTGACTCTTGCTTTGCGTTGAGTCTGGCAACTGACCATGGATAGAGTACGCACGAGAGGATAAACGACGGCCAGCGTAGGTAATAAGGAACTTCTCAGAGCCACGTACTGCTTCTAACCACTTATCATTTTCTCGCACAAGATTCAGGGCATCGTATTGAATCGGTACAACTGTGTTTCCCCGCCGGTCAATGATTCCCCATTTGCCGCCGCGCCACACCATATGCTCGGTTTCATCCGGGAACCGCGGTTTGAGGTGACTACCTTGCCCAACAATGCTGTGCCCATGGTTAAAAGGATAAGCAATGGTAAATCGGGCAGGTATTTTTATTCGGCCTCGTCGGTTGGCAAAACCTACCTGTGCACTATCGTTGGTGTAGCGCATTAAACCTTGCTGCACGTAATCCGGTCCATTATCAAAGTAAAATGCGCGCACCGTTTGTCGACCCCAAGCGTTTACCAACCACGGCAGCCCCCGCCGAGTAGAATCCAGCGCTTCAACCAGTTGCTTTCGGGGCATGGGCTTCGGACTATCAGGTTCTGGGTTTTCGTATGTGCTTTTATAAGGTCCACCTACTATACGACCAGTCTGGCGGTCTTGGAAGTAGTATCTGCCCTCCTTATTTTCTACCATCAGCGGACGAGCGGGGCGGCAAGCCACAAATCCAATAATTGCCAAGCAGCTAATCAGGTTCCGATACATCCATGTATATAAGTTATTTAGCGAATTAACGCCGATGCAATACATTTCTTGTTCTACAGCTTTTCTACAAAAAATGGTCAGAGCCGCTTAAAAGCAACTCTGACCATTTTTTGTGCGCCGTTAAAAGCAGGAATTACATGTGAATCGCCCGGTTCTCGGTAGCCGCTAAGCACGCTTCCTTCATAGCCTCGGCGTAGGTGGGGTGGGCGTGGCTCATGCGGGCTACATCCTCGGCGGAGGCGCGGAACTCCATGGCCGTTACGGCTTCGGCAATAAGGTCGGCGATGCGCGGGCCAATCATGTGCACGCCCAGGATTTCGTCGGTTTCCTTGTCGGCCAGCACCTTCACGAAGCCGTCGAGGTCCATGGAGGCGCGGGCGCGGCCCGAGGCGCGGAAGGGGAAGGAACCGGTTTTGTAAGCCTTACCCTGCTCCTTCAGCTGCTCTTCGGTATAGCCCACGCCGGCCACTTCCGGCCAGGTGTACACTACCCCCGGGATGAGCAGGTAATTGATGTGTGGCTTCTGGCCCACAATGGTTTCAGCCACGAACACGCCTTCTTCCTCCGCCTTATGGGCCAGCATGGCGCCGCGCACCACGTCGCCGATGGCGTAGATGCCGGGCACGTTGGTTTGCAGGTGCTCGTCTACCTTGATGCGGCCCCGCTCTTCCATCTGCACACCAGCCGCTTCCAGGTTCAGACCGGCAGTGTAGGGCACGCGGCCCACGGCTACCAGGCAGTAGTCGCCTTCAAACTTCACTTCCTCCCCTTTCGGGTTGGTGGCGGTTACGGTCACAGCGTCGCCCTCGCGGGTAGCGCCGGTTACTTTGTGGCTCAGGAAGAACTCAATCCCAATTTTGCCCAGAATGCGCTTCAGCTCTTTGCCCAGGCCGCGGTCCATAGTCGGAATGAGTGAGTCCATGAACTCCACCACCGATACTTTCGCGCCGAGGCGGGCGTATACCGACGCCATTTCCAGCCCGATTACGCCGCCGCCAATTACAATCATGTGCTTGGGCACTTCGCGGATGTTCAGGGCCTCGGTGCTGGTGATGATGCGCTGCTTATCCTGCTGGATGAAGGGCAATACGGTGGGCTTGGAACCGGTGGCAATGATGACGTTTTTCGTCTCAATCTGCTGTTCCTCCCCGCCCCCGGTGGGCTGAATTTTGATGTGATTTTTATCCACGAACGAACCCACGCCCTTGATGACGTCGATTTTGTTCTTTTTCATCAAGAACTGAATCCCGTCGGTATTGGCCTTCACCACCCCGTTTTTGCGGTCGATGAGCTGGTTCATGTTGATCTGCAGGTCGCTCAGCTCAATGCCGTGCTCCTTGAAGGTGTGGCCGGCATTGTGGAAGTGCTCCGTGGAGTCGAGCAGGGCCTTGCTGGGGATGCAGCCCACGTTGAGGCAGGTGCCGCCCAGGGTATCGTACTTCTCGATGAGGGCCGTTTTGAGGCCGAGCTGGGAGCAGCGGATGGCCGCTACATAACCGCCGGGGCCGGAGCCGATAACGGTAACGTCGTATTGGTTCATGCTAGGGTGAATTCGGTGAGAATCAACTAAGCGCGAAGGTACGGATGGTGAAGTTGTGAAGTAGGGAAATTGTGAAGTTGTGTTGGTCGAACATCCATACAGGTGGAAGGCGCACATTTTCAACCACGTTGCGAACTAGAGCTATGAGCTAGTTCCCCTCCTTGGAAAGGAGGGGCTAGGGGTGGTTGATCTTGCATGAGAACGTCAACTAAAAACTAATTCTAAAAACCGTGCAGCTATTGTCAACCACCCCTAGCCCCTCCTTTCCAAGGAGGGGAACTAGCTCATAGCTCTAGTTCGCAACGTGGACTCCTTTTCCTCAAACCACATACACGCCAAACGGCTCCCCTGCCGGCCACTGCCAGCGGGGGAGCCGTTACAACGACAGGGCAAACCGGGGGGCTGCTGGTACGGGCCGGCAGCTCCGGGAAGCAGGCCCGGGCAAAGGCCGGGCCTCTCTGTCTGAGTTTCCGAGGGGCCGAGGCCTTTGGGAAAGAGCGAAGCGCCGCCTCACTTCCGGGCCGCCCGAACGGCTCCCCTGCAGCTACCCAGGCGGCGTTGCAGCAGCACTTCGCGTTAGGCCGCGCGCAGAGCCGGCGCCGTTTCCAGCTGCTCGGCCAGCGTGCGAAGAATGTTCCGCGCCAGCGCCAGGTTGGTTGTTTGGGCATCCACGACTAGGGCAATCAGCTGCTCGCCGGTGCTGGTGAGGCGGAGCAGGTGCAGCTGGCTGGACAGCGTAATCAGGATATCCTGCATCTGCTCATCGGCCAGGCCCAGGGCCGCCAGCGCCTCGTGCTTGCGCTGCACCAGGCCTACCTGAAACCGGGCTGCCGTGGACCAATCGAGGGCAGGAGTGGCTGAATGTGCCGCCAGGCTGATGCCCGAAGCCATATCGATTACCGTTACCGCCAGGGCCAGCGGCAGCTCCAGGCGAAGCTGATTAACCAGCTCGGTTGCTTGCCGGGCCAGCGCCTGGCGGCGCTTATGCAGGGCTGGTTGCCGGGTAGCTTTCTTTCGGTATGATTTGGGCTTCACGCGGAGAAAAAAAGGACGAACGAATACAACGCGCCGCTGACAGGAGGGCGGCCAGTGGAACGGGAGGAAAGCAGTGCGGCCGTTTTGAAGCTGGGCGGCGCGCACAGCTCCGCGTTGCTCAACAACAGGACGCGGATACGCTTCTCTCTACACCGTTCCGACAGGCAAGCCGCCAGAGCACATACTAGTTAGAACTGCCACCAGTGGCGTTTGCCGGCTTTGGCGCGCGGGTGCAGGGTTACGTCGGCTTTACCGGTTGTTTTCACCCCTACTTGCGCATCCTGGTAGCCCGCGTAGCCGTAGTGCAGGGCCGTGGTACCCACCGGAACCTGCAGCACGTACTCGCCCTGGGCGTTGGTAGAGGCGCCCCGGTAGCTGCCGGGCTGCAATACGGTAGCCCCAATCAGCGGGTCGCCGTTTTCGTTCAGGATGCGGCCGCGCACGGTAACCATGGCGCGGGCACTGCTGGCTTCGGCGCTGGCCAAGGTGGCTTCGGCTAGCTCAACGGGCGTGGCTATAGCTTCCACGGGGGTGTTATCGGCCAGCGGAGTCCGCTCGGAGGGCAGGCGCGTACCGGCAAATACCATGGTACCCACCAGTACGGCCGAGGCTACCAGGCCGGTAGCGCGGCGGCGGAAGCGCACAGGCTCGGTGCGGATATACAACAACTGTTTCTGCACCCAGGTAGGGGCCGTTTCGGCTTCCTCGGTAGCGCGCAGGTCCTGCCAGCGCGTGAGAGTTTCGTGGGCCTGGCCGGCGTCGCGGTGCAGGTAGGCTTCCACGGCTTTAGCGGAAGCTTTGCTCAGGTCGCCGCGCAGGTAGGCGTCGCGGTACACTGGCAGCAGCTCGCCGGTAGTGGGGTTGAAGGGAGAAGCAGTAAGTTTCATACAAGCAGTAGTGGGTAAGGGGTGAGAAAAGAAACAACTGCCTGAGAACGGGTGCCACCTCTACCGCATCATGGTTCGCAGGTGCGCATTACCTCCCGGGCAATACCTAAGTTGGTGTCTCGGCAATCCACGGCCACGTACAAAAACCGTTGCCCATCGGGCAGGAGCCGCAGCAAGTGCAGTTGGGTACGCAGGGTAATCAGGAGTTCCGTGAGCTGCTCATCGGGGGGGAGTTGCAGGGCCCGCATGGCCTGCTGCTGCTGCCGGATTACCTCGGCGTTGAACCCAATAATTTTGGCCGGATTAAACTCCCGGGCCGTGGTATAAGAAGCCAGCAGCTGGCCCGTAGATATCTGACCCACGGCAGCGGCCAGCATTTCAGGAAGCCCGTGCAGTACGTGCTGCAGCAGTTGCTCAGCCGCCGCGCGTACGGGCCCGGTTGGGGCCACGCCCACAATCTTGTTGATGGGCGGACCGGTAAGCGTTTGAAGTTGATTCAGGAAAGGAATCTGCATAAAAAAGGCCACCAAAAGCGTTGCGTACCAGCCGCCCGCTCCCGGCCGAGCCGGTGTATGGCCGAAGCATCGGCTGCCCGGGCCAGGGAGCCCAGGCCCGGCTCTACCGGGGCAGCCACCAGGGGGTGTGCTGCCCCGGTAAAGGGAGCCGCAGCCGCTTACTAGTTCAGAGCCGGCGCGTGGCTGCGCAGCACTTCCCGGGCAATGGCCAGGTTGGTATCCCGTGAGTTCACCACCAGGTAGATGAACTTGTTGTTTTCGGTGATTTTCAGCAGATGAATCTGATTTGACAGCGTAATCAGAATGTCCTCGATTACTTCGCCGGTGAGCTTGAGGGCGGCCATAGCCTTCTGCTTCTGCTTTACCACCTCGGTGTTGTAAGCGGCCGCCGTATCGGGGTTGATGCTGGGCGAGTTGGTGTGCGAAGCCAGGCTCATGCCGGAGGTAGTGTCTACCACGGCCACGGCCACCAGGCCGGGCAGGTCATTGATGATTTCTTGTACTACTTTGCCAGCGGCGTTGTTCGTAGAGTAAGCCATGATACAGGGGGGGGGAAATGAAACTGTGTGGAAGTGAAAAGCCACCACTGCCCCGCGCTGCTGTTACCCTTCCTGCTCTGCCGGCCCACGCGTTGACCTTCAGGTACTGGATATAGAGTTAGTGCAAGCGCAAAAGACAGCTACTTGCCCGGTCGGGTTAACCGACTGAAAAACAAGCTGACTTGCTCTACAAAACTCCTCCATTCCTCCTCGAAAAGAAATGATGCAGATCAACTAATAAAATGATTGTAATCAAACTTTTCCCAGCTCACACCATGCGGGAACCCATATTGGGATATAAATAATACTATTTCAGCAAGCTTACTCACAACTTGGGTAAAAACAAAGCTCCCCAGGTAGTTTTCACTGCCTGGGGAGGTACGGAGAAGGGCAAAATCCGGTTTTGGCGAAGCTGCTTTTTAATTGTACATACTAGCCAACTGATTCAGCTTGGGCTGCGAAAGTACCGTGATGCGGCTACCCTGCGTGGCTACCAGGCCTTCATCCCGAAACTCGGAAAGCAGGCGGCTGGCGGTTTCCTTGGTAGTGCCGGTCAGGGCCGCTAAGTCCTCGCGCGAAACCGGAATGCTGAAGGGCGTATCGGTGTTGGGCTGAAAGGCTTGGTACAGGAGCAGCAGAGCCTCGGCCAGCCGCTCCCGCACGGGTTTGTAGGCCGCGTGCAGCAGGCGCTCCTCGGCCTCGCCCAGGTTGCGGGCCATCAGGCGCAGCAGGGAGTTTGAGAACTGCGAGTTCTGCTCCAGCAAGCTGAAAAAATCGGGGCGCGGAATCAGGCACACCACGCAGTCGGTGAGGGCGGTAGCGGCAGTGGTGCACACCTGCCCCATCATCAGGGAGCGGTAACACAGCACGTCACCCTCGCGGGCCAGCCGGATGATTTGCTCTTTGCCATCGGCGCTTAGCTTGGAAATCTTCACCTTGCCCTGGTACACGCAGTACAGCCCCACGGTGCGGCTACCCTGCTGGAAAATTACCTGGCCTTTGCTGTACGCCTGGTGGAGCTTACCCCCAGCCACCAACGACAGCTCCGCGTGCTGGCAGGCTCCCAGCAGGGAGCGTTCAAAGTTAGGGCAAGCCTCACACGTGAGCGGAACGGAGGGCGCTACCATACTTGTAACAGGATTGCAGAAAGCACAGCTGGCAAAGCCTTTGAACAGCTTATCAATGCACCTTCTCTATTGTAGAATAATACCATTTTTCTTCACAACTCATTCAACGCAATACGAAACCATTCACACCAGCAGGAAAAGCATCTAGATTCAGCCAGCTAATTAAAGAATGATTAAAACGCATCAAATATACACTTTCAGTAATTATAAAGTTCTTTATGAGTACGAATTCAACCCGGTGGTCGCGACTATTAAATTTCCCAAAATGAACGATACAGTAGCAAAATAAGACAATTCTCTGCCTATTATTCAGCCAGCACCCCAATATAATAATTCTGCGTATCCACTTCCATGTTCTCGCGTGTCAGATTGGGAATAGGTAACGGTTGAAACTTGGTTGACACGGGCACTAATTGGTAGTTACCACCTTTGGCTCGTAGGCGCACGGGCAGGCTGAACCCGGCTTCACTGGCAATCCAGCGGGCTTGGGCCAGGCCGGTAGCTGCCCAGCGCACCTCCAGTACCGGCAGGCCCGGGTAGCGCAGGTACTGGTTGAACACTGGCGTCAGGTCCTGGCCGATCTGCTGATTGAAGTAGCCAATGACCTGCTCCGTAGTAATGGTTTGATGGAAGAACTGCTTGTTGAGGCCCCGCAGCAGCTCCCGCCACTTGGCATCATCGGGCACATAAGCCGTCCGGATCATATTGAGCAGGTTACTGCCTTTGTCGTACATATCGGAGGATCCCTCCCGGTTTACGCCGTAGGTACCGATGATGGGGGCATCGTTCTGGATGTTGCGGCGCTGCCCGTGGATGTACTGCTGGGCCGCCTCTTTGCCGAACTGGCTTTCCACGAACAGGGCCTCGGAGTAGGTGGTAAACGACTCATGAATCCACATATCGGCAATATCCTGGCTGGTGAGGCTGTTGCCAAACCACTCGTGGCCGCTTTCGTGAATGATGATGAAGTCCCACTTGTCGCCCCAGCCCGTGCCCGACCGGTCGCGGCCCAGGTAGCCATTCTGGTACTTATTGCCGTAGGCCACGGCACTCTGGTGCTCCATGCCCAAGTGAGGCGCGTCAATGAGCTTGTAGCCATCCTTGTAAAAAGGGTAAGGACCAAACCACGACTCCAGGCTTTTGAGCATAGGCTTTACGTTGGCGGCAAACTGGGTTTTGGCTTTGGCCAGGTTTTCGGGCAGCACCCAATAATCCAGCGTGAGGCGGCCTTGCTCCCCCTGGTACTCATCACCGAAGTGCACGAAGTCGCCCACGTTCAGGGCCACATCGTAGTTATTGATGGGGTTGCCCACAAACCAGTCGAAGCGGGTGGCGCCGCCTTTCAGGGCCGTGGTGCGGCGCAGGCGGCCGTTGGATATGTCTTTGAGGCCCTTAGGTACCGTTACGCTGATCAGCATAGAATCTACCTCATCAACCTGCTGGTCTTTGCAAGGCCACCAGATGCTGGCACCCACACCCTGGCAGGCCGAGGCTACCCAGGGCTTACCTTTGACATCCTGGGCGTACACCAAGCCCCCATCCCAGGGAGCCTGTTTGGCCTCGGTGGGCTGGCCGGAGTAGAACACGGTGAAGGCCGATTGGCTGCCCTTCTGAATTACCGCCGGAAACGTGACGAACACGGCGTTGGCCTCGCGGGTGAAGGGCAGCGGCTTGTTCTGGTACTCCACCTTCTCCACTTTCAGATTGGCAAACAAATCGAACTGCAGGCGGCTGAAATCCTGAGTGGCCGTGAAGCGGAACTCGTTGGAGCCGCGCAGGGCCTTGCGGGCGGGGTCTACCTGCACATCGAGGTGGTAGTAGTTCAGGTCGTAGCAGGTGCGCAGGGCCGACTGATACCCCCGCAGCGAATCGGCACGGGAGTAAGCGGCTTTGGGTTGCAGAAGCTGGGCCTGGGCAGTGGTTAGCAGGCTGGTGAAAATCACGCTGAGAAGAAAACGCACGGCAATACTCACGTTGGGTACAAAGCAAAGAACGGCAGCCCGGGCGAAACGCTGCACTAGCGGCAGTTTTTCAGACCAGCTACCGTATTAGAATGAAGAGCAGCCTGAGGCCAGGAAATGGGGGTTTATTACTACTTTTCCCAAGCTGAACCGTGGTGCTCGGCTGCCGCCCGAGGCTCTGGGGCTTCATAGCTTCCTATATCAGCAGCCTCACTGCTCTACGCCGCCCACTTACAGCATGCGTTGTAACCTGATAGTCAAGGGCTGGCAGCAGAGCAAGCAGAACAAAAACAGGCGACAGACTATTATCTTACCAAGCAGCGTACTTCCGTTACCATTCGCTTACTTGTTCTTTCTGCTCTGAGCACCACACCTGGCAACTGTACCAACCTAGCCGCCACCTTTCAACCAATCTGCACCCGTTGAGCTTTGTAGGAATTAAAACCGTGCGGCTTCAGATGTTGGTGCTCAGCCTGCTGAGTTTCTGGCTGGGAGGCTGCGCATCGGTGGTGAAAGAGCCGGTGTACCGCATCGGCTTTTCGCAGTGTACCACCAACGACGCCTGGCGTCGGGCCATGCTGGCTGGCATGGAAAAGGAGCTCAGCTTCCACCCGAACGTGCAGTTTCAGATGCTGGATGCCAACAACGACAGTGACCTGCAGCGCCGGCAGGTACGGGAGCTGATTCGGCAGAAAGTAGACCTGCTGCTGATTTCGCCCAACCAATCGGGCCCGCTTACGGCGTTGGCAGAGGCGGCCTATAACCAAGGTATTCCGGTGGTCATTCTGGACCGGCGCACTACTTCCCGCCTGTACACGGCTTACGTGGGCGGCAACAACCAGGAGGTGGGCCGCACCGCCGGGCGCTACGCGGCCCAGTTGCTGAACGGGCGCGGGCAAGTGCTGGAAATTACCGGTACGCCCGGCTCCTCTCCCGCCACCGACCGGGACCGGGGTTTTCGGCAGGCCCTTCAGGAGCATCCGCAGGTGAGGCTGGCAGCGCAGGTAGAGGGCAACTGGCAACCTGCCTCGGTGTTCCGTCGCCTGCCGGCCGTGCTACGGGCTAATCCTGATATCAACTTAATTTTTGCCCACAACGACCCCATGGCCCGCGCTGCCCACCAAGTGTTGCGGCAGTTGGGCCGGACGGAGCAGGTGCGTATTATCGGGGTAGATGGCCTCTCGGGCCCTGGCAACGGCTTGCAGCTGGTAGAAGATGGGGTACTGCAGGCCACGCTGCTCTACCCTACTGGGGGAGAAGAAGCCATCCGGACGGCCCTGCGCATTCTGCGCCACGAGCCCTACCTCAAGGATAACGTACTGGGCACCATGATAATCGACTCCTCCAATGTGGGCACTATGCGCCTGCAAACGGAGGCCCTCACTGCCCAGCGCCAGGATTTGCAGGTGCAGCAGCGCCGCCTGCGGGAGCAAATGCGCCGCTATGCCAGCCAGAAAGTTACCGTGTATCTGTTGCTGGCTAGTTTGGCCGTAGCCACGCTGCTAGGGGCGCTGGCCTGGCGCTCTTCGCGCATCAACCGCCGCATCCGGGAAGTGCTGGAAGGGCAGAATGCCAAAATCAGCGCCCAGCGCAACCAGATTGCCGAGCTAGCGGAGGATGCTCGTCGGTCGTCGGAGGCCAAGCTGCGGTTTTTCACCAATTTCTCCCACGAGCTGCGCACCCCGCTTACGCTCATTCTGGGGCCGGTGGAGGACTTGCTGAGCAACTCCAGCGAGCTATCGGCAGCCCAGCGCCAGGATTTGCAGCTGGTGCGCCGCAACACTCAGCGTCTGCTCCAGCTCGTGAACCAGCTGCTCGACTTCCGCAAGATTGATGTGGGCAAAATGGCCGTGCGCGCCACCCAGGGCAACCTGGTAGCCTTTGTGCGGGAGCTGATGGATGTGTTTGAGAAAACCGCCCTGCGACGCGGCATCACCTTCCGGTTTCTGCCGGCCGAGCCCGTTATTACGCTTTGGTTCGATGGGGATATTCTGGACAAAGTGTTTTCCAACCTGCTCTCCAACGCCTTCAAATACACGCCCGATGGGGGCCAAGTGGTAGTGAGCATGCAGCGCAACCCGGCTACCAACACCGTGCGCATTAGCGTGGAGGACAACGGCCGGGGCATTGCCGAAGTGGACCAACCCCACATTCTGGGCTGGTTTTACCAGGGCAGTCAACCCTCGGCCAACGGCTCGGGGTTGGGGTTGGCCCTGGCCGATGGCCTCACCCGTTTGCACGAGGGCACCCTGTCGTTTAGAAGCCAGCCCGGTCACGGCAGCACGTTTGAGGTCACGCTGCCCCTGGAGAAGCCCGCCACTTTCCTGGATGCCGAGCAGGCGCTGCCCCACCTCCCCTTGGTGCCCGACGATCTGCTGGATGCCGAGCCCGCTCTGCCAGTGGAGGATACCGCAGTAACCCGCACCGCTACTACCGCCCTGGTTATTGAAGATAATGAGGAGGTTCGTGCCTTTTTGGTGCAGAAGCTGCAGCCCCACTTCCAGGTAAGCACCGCCGCCGACGGGGCCACCGGCCTGCGCCTGGCCCACGACACCATTCCGGACGTAATTGTATGCGACGTAAACCTGCCGGAGCTAAGCGGCCTGGCCGTGGTAACGGCCCTCAAGGGCGACTGGCGCACCTCCCACATTCCGCTGGTGCTGCTCACGGCTCAAAACGCCCCCGAGCAGCAGATTGAAGGCGTGCAGGCCGGGGCCGACCTCTACCTGACCAAGCCCTTTAACCCCACCTTTCTGGTAGAAAGCCTGCGCACCCTGCTGCGCAACCGGGACCAGCAGCGGGAGCATTTCCGCCGGGAGCTGTCGGTGGATACGGCCACGGTGGCGCCCCAGCGGGTGGATCAGAAATTTCTGGCAGACCTGACGGCTATTATTGAAGCCAACCTGGACCGGCCCGGCCTGAGCGTGGATGATATTGCCCGCAGCCTGGGGGTGTCGCAAATGCAGCTGTACCGCAAGGTGAAGGCCCTGCTGGGTACCGGCGTCACCGACTGCATCCAGAACTTGCGCCTCACCAAGGCCCGGCAGCTGCTACTCCAGGAGGGCAGCACCGTAGCCCAGGTGGCCTACCAAACGGGCTTCTCCTCCCCCTCCTATTTCGCCACGTTGTTCAAGGCCAAGTACCAGGTTTCGCCTTCCGAGTTCAAGGCCCTGCACACCGCCGTGTAAGCGCGGGCCGATACTGCCCAGCTGCCAGCCCGTTGTGCTTCGCACGACGGGCTGTTTTTATTTCTACCCAACGGCTAAAACGCAATTTTCTGCCTGTAGAATTTCTACATATCGTGTCAGATTTCTGAAGATGAGTATAGTGAAGCAGGCGCAGCATCAAGCGCAAATACTTGAATTTCAAGTATATATTTTGTAAAAATATTCATTGCAAGAATTCTGCACGCATTTGAAAGAATGCAGCAGACCGTAGCCGGCGGGGAAGTCAACATTTGGGAAACGCTCAGCCCAAGTCTCCCATGATTCACCGCAAAGTTTTTTTCTGGTCCATCGTCACGGCCCTCGGTGGCTTCCTGTTCGGGTTTGATACGGCGGTAATTTCGGGGGCCGAAAAAGCTATTCAGCAGCTCTGGCGCCTGAGTGCTTTTGAGCACGGCTTCACCATTTCTATTGCCTTGATTGGGACGGTGCTGGGGGCCATGTTCGGGGGCATCCCCTCCGACAAGCTGGGGCGGCGGCAGACGCTGCGCTGGATTGCCGTGCTCTACTTAGTGTCGGCGGTGGGGGCGGCGCTGGCGCCGGGCTGGGTGCTGTTTATGGTGTTCCGCTTTCTGGGCGGGCTGGGCGTGGGGGCTTCCTCGGTTACGGCTCCGCTGTATATCTCCGAAATTTCGCCGGCCAACTCCCGGGGTAAGCTGGTGGGCCTGTTCCAGTTCAATATCGTGTTCGGGATTCTGGCCGCTTACCTCTCCAACTACCTGCTGGCCAACACCGGCGACTTTTCCTGGCGGCTGATGCTGGGGGTGCAGGCGGTGCCCGCCGTGGCTTTTCTGGTATTTCTCTACCAGGTGCCTGAAAGCCCCCGCTGGCTGTTGCTGCACGGCCGCCTCGCGGAGGGCCGGGAAGTACTCAGCATCATCGGTCCCGAAACGGTGGACGCCGATGTGGCGGCCATCCTCACGGCTCAGGCGCAGGGAGCCGGGGACCAGAGCGAGTCATTGTGGGCTAGGCAGTACCGTACGCCGGTGCTGCTGGCCGTGGCCTTTGCGTTTTTCAACCAGGTTTCGGGCATCAACGCCATCATCTACTACGCCCCACGCATTTTCGAAATGACGGGCCTGGGCCAGGGCGCGGCCCTGCTCTCGTCGGCGGGCATTGGGCTGGTGAACTTCATCTTCACCCTGCTCGGCGTGAACGTCATCGACCGGTTTGGGCGGCGTAAGCTGATGCTGGTGGGCTCTCTGGGGCTCATTACCACGCTGGGGCTGGTGGCGCGGGCCTTCTACACTCAGCAGTTCAACGGCTACCTGGTGCCGGTGCTGCTGTTCGTGTACATCGGCTTTTTTGCCTTCTCGCAGGGGGCCGTTATCTGGGTGTTCATTTCCGAAATCTTCCCCAATGCGGTGCGGGCCAAGGGCCAGGCCCTGGGTTCCTCCACGCACTGGGTTATGGCTACCGTCATTGCCTTCACCTTCCCCTACTTCGCCGAGCGCCTGGGCGGCGGGCACACCTTCGCCTTTTTCTGCGCCATGATGGTGCTGCAGCTGCTGTTTGTGCTCCGCCTGATGCCCGAAACCAAGGGCAGTAGCCTGGAGCAGGTGGAAAACCGGTTGGTACTGCACTGACAGAGCCGTCTTCAATCAACAACATATCAGCTTGTCATTCCTGCCGAAGTGGGTGTAGCGGGGGCCGTTTGCTTGCTGCAACGAGCACACCCCAGGCCCGGCGCTGCTGGTGAGTACAGCCTCAGGGTCACCCCTGCTTCTCCGCTTCGGCAGGTTTCACAGCCCAGTGTTTTCAGATACTTAATTCCCTACTATCCCATGCCAATTGCTTGTTTTGGAGAGATGCTGTGGGACGTGCTGCCCACGGGCAAACAGCCCGGCGGAGCGCCCCTGAACGTGGCCGTGCACCTGCACAACTTCGGACTGGAGGCCCACATCATCAGCCGCGTAGGTCACGATGATTTAGGGGCCGAGCTGCTGGCGTTTGTGGAATCCAAGCACATCAGTACCCGCTACGTGCAGCAGGGCGAAACCCACCTGACGGGCGTGGTGAAGGCCAACGTGAGCAACAGCATGGAGGTGACCTACCAGATTGTGAAGCCCGTGGCCTGGGACTATATCCAGTACGATGCCGCCCTGAGCGAGCTGGTGCAGCAGGCCGATGCCTTCGTGTACGGCAGCCTGGCCGCCCGCCACGCTCCCTCCCGCGAAACCCTGTACCGTCTGCTCCAACAGGCTCCGCTCAAGGTATTCGATGTAAACCTGCGCCCCCCCCACTACTCCCGCGACGTGGTGAGCTACCTGCTCAACCAGGCCGATATAGTCAAGCTCAACCACCATGAGCTGGAGGAAATTATGGGCTGGTTCGGGGCCAGTGCCGATGAGGCTACGGCCCTGCGCTGGCTGGCCGAGCGGTTTCAACTGCAAGCCGTGTGCGTGACCAAAGGGGCCGATGGAGCCGTGCTGTGGGTGGAGCAGCAGCTGTACAGCAGCCCCGGCTTGGTGGTGCAGGTGCAGGATACCATTGGCAGCGGGGATGCCTTTCTGGCGGCGCTGCTCCGGGGCTGGCTGGCCGGGCAAACGCCCCCCGATTACCTGGCCTTTGCCTGCGCGGCCGGCTCCTTGGTAGCCAGCTGCCAGGGGGCCACCCCGCCTATTTCAGAGGCTCAGGTGCTGGCCCTGGCAGCCACCTCCGCCACCTGATTGCCCGCTTTGCTTTTCCGCTTTTATGAAGAACCTCCCACTAGCTGCTACTGCCCTGCTCAGTGCTGTGTCCAGCCCGGCGCAGACGCCCGTGCCCACCGACCCCTACCGGCCGGTGTACCACTTCACGGCGCCCAAAAACTGGATTAACGATGCCAACGGGTTGGTGTACAGCAACGGTCAGTACCACCTGTTTTACCAGTACAACCCCCAATCAGCGCAGCCGGGCCACCTGAGCTGGGGCCACGCTACCAGCCCCGACCTGCTACGCTGGAGCCACCTGCCCGTAGCCCTAACGGAGTACCCCGGCCCCGAGGGCAGCAACATCATGATTTTCTCGGGCAGCGCGGTGGTGGATAGGGACAATACCTCGGGCCTGTTTGCGGCCGGCAAAACCGATGGGCTGGTAGCCTTTTATACCGGCCACCAGGAAAAGCCGGGGTTGGTAATGGCCCAGCACCAGAACCTAGCCACCAGTCAGGACGGCGGCCGCACCTGGCAGCGCTACGCCGGCAACCCCGTACTCGACATCGGCAGCAAGGAGTTCCGGGACCCCAAGGTATTCTGGTACGCGCCCCAGCAGAAGTGGGTGATGGCCACCGTAAAGGCCGACCGTCAGCAGGTGTACTTCTATGAATCCAAAGACCTGAAAAAGTGGGACTTTATGAGCCGCTGGGGCCGGGCCGGCAACACGGTACGGGAGTGGGAGTGCCCCGATTTATTTGAGCTGCCCGTACCCGGCGGCGGCACCCGTTGGGTGCTGCTGATTTCGGCCGGCAACCCCACCGAGCAGTTCCGGGGGCAGCAGTATTTTCTGGGCCGGTTTGATGGCAAGACGTTCACGCCCGATCAGGCCTACGAGGAGCCGGCCTACGTGGACTTTGGCAAGGACTACTTCGCCGGCGTCACCTTCAACAACGCCCCCAACAACCGCCGTTTGCTGGTGGGCTGGACCAACGACTGGGCCTACGCCCGCGACGTACCCACCGGCGACGAGTGGCGCGGCAACTTCGCGGTGCCCCGGGAGCTGAGCCTGCGCCAGACCAGCGCCGGCCTGGCCCTTGTGCAGCAGCCTATTGCGGAGTTGCGCACCCTGGGCAAAGAGGCCCTCAGCCTGAAAAACCAGACTATCAAACCCGGCGCCACTGGCTTGCCGGTGACCTTCCGGGGTGAATCCTACGACCTGGAGCTGACCTTGAAGCCGGGTACGGCCACTGCTATTGCGCTGAACGTGCTGGAAAGCGAGGCCGAGCGCACCACCCTACGCTACGACGTGGCCCGGCAGGAACTGACCCTGGACCGCACCCAATCCGGCAACGTGAGCTTCCACCCCATGTTTGCCAGCTCCCTGGAAACGGCGCGGGTGCCCTTGCAAAACGGCCTACTCAAGCTGCGGGTGCTGGTGGACAAGTCGGTGGTGGAGGTATTCGCCCAGGACGGGGAAACCACCCTGACCGACCTGGTTTTTCCGCGCCAGCACACGGGCCGCATCAGCCTGCGGGCCGAGGGCGGGCCGGTGCAGCTCACCCAGCTACGCCTGACCAACCTAAGCCAGCCGACGCCCTAGCCGCGGCGGGCTCTTTGCCATGCTGTTTCACCTAACCCCTAGTTGACCCTTACTCCCTGATAAGCCCGACGGCGCACGTCCCACAACGAGCCATCCAAACGGCTAACAGGTTGCACCAGAACCCCTTTAATGAGTTGCATGTAGCAAAGCCAAGTCCGTTGTCCTGCTTTTCTGCCGAGTAGCGGCAGCAGGCTTGTGCTGCGCTAAGTGCCTGTAGAATTCCCACTCTTTTTTCCCTCACTCATGAATAACAACTGGTACAAACGGTACAAATTTCAGGAGCAGCTGGCCCCAGGGCTGGGTGCTCAACCCTCGCCCGTGTGGCTGAAGGCCCTGGCACTTGGCGGGCTGTGCATACTCACGCCCCTGCTAAGCCAGGCGCAGGCTACGCGGGCCATCAGCGGCCGGGTGGTTGACGCAAACTCCGGTGGGCTGCCGGGGGTAACGGTGGTGGTACCCGGCTCCACCGTTGGGACCAGCACCGGCCCCGATGGCTCATTCCGGCTGGATGTTCCTGCGGCGGCCACTACGCTGTCATTCTCCTTTGTGGGCTTCACCACCCAGCAAGTCAGCATCACCGACAAAACCACGGTGCAGGTAACGCTGCGTGAGGACACCCAGGTGCTGGGCGACGTGGTGGTAGTAGGCTACGGCACGGCGCGCAAGCAGGACGTAACCGGGGCAGTGGCTGTAGTGGGTGAGAAAGACTTTAACCGGGGCACCTTCACCTCACCCGACCAGCTGTTGCAGGGCCGCGTGTCGGGGGTGCAGGTGAGCAACAACAGCGGGCAGCCCGGCGGACCGTCTACCATCCGCATCCGGGGCAACTCGGCCGTGACGGGTACCGGCCAGCCCCTGTACGTGGTGGATGGGGTGCCCCTGGATGGGCGCTCAGCCCGGCCGGGCCTGGTGGCCTCCGCCGATATTGGGGCGGGGGCCGACAGCAACCCGCTCAACTTCCTCAACCCCGATGACATTGAGTCCTTTACGGTCCTGAAGGACGCGTCGGCCACGGCTATTTACGGCTCCCGTGCAGCCTACGGGGTAGTGCTCATTACCACTAAAAAAGGTCAGACTGGGGCACCCACGCTGAGCGTGGGGGTTTCCAACGGCTTCTCCACCCTGCTGCGTCGGCCCGAGTTTCTGGATGCCAGCCAGTACCGGCAGGCCCTCACCTACTACGGCGTAGCGGCTACCAACGACAAGGGCGGCGACGTGAATGCCCTGGATGAGATTCTGCGCACCGGCTACCTGCAGAACTACACCGTGGCTGTGAGTGGTGGGGGTGAAACCGGCCGCTACCGCCTCTCCCTCGGCTACCTCGACCAGGATGGCATTGTGCGCAAAACTGGCTTCAAGAAGTACAGCGCCAACCTCTCTACCAACCTGCAGTTTCTGCAGAGCAAGAAGCTGGGCCTCGATGTGAACATTTCCACCAGCCAGTTCCGCGAGCAGCTGGCCCCCATTACCACCGACGCCGGCTTCCGGGGTTCCCTCATTGGGCAGGCTCTGCAGTGGAACCCCACTCAGCCCCTGCGCAACCCCGATGGCTCGCTCTACGTGGTGGCCGGCGACGTAGTGAACCCGCTGGCAAACCAGGAGTACTACAACGACAACTCCCGGGTAACCACCATTCTGGCCAGCGCCTCGCCCTACTATAATTTCACCTCCTGGCTGAACTACCGGGCCCTGATCAGCGTGAACTACAACACCGGGCAGCGGCGCACTTCCATCGACCAGCGCCTGATCAACTTCCCCGACCTGATTGACAAGGGCTTTGCCTCCATCAGCGACAATGAGCTGGTAACCCAGCAGATAACCCACACGCTGAACTTCAATAAGGCCGTAGCCACCAGCCTGAACCTGAATGCGGTGCTGGGCTACGAGTACACGAAGTTTGCCAATGCGGGCTCCAACGTGAATGCCTTCGGTAACCCCACTGGCGGGGGCTTCGGAGTATTCGGCCTCGATTACACCAACTACATTCAGTACTCGGCCGCCGGCAACCGGCGCATTTCTTCCTTCGTGGATCCTTCCTCGCAGCTGCAGTCGGTGTTTGGGCGGGTTATCCTGAACTTCAAAGACCGGGTGGTGCTTACCGGTACCCTGCGCCGGGATGAGAGCACCAAGTTCGGACCCAATAATCGGGTGGGCTACTTCCCCTCGTTTGCCGTGGCTTGGGACTTGAGCCAGGAATCTTTTTTCCCGGCTGAGCGGCTCAGCCAGCTGAAACTACGCGCTGGCTACGGACGCACTGGCAACCAGGAGTTTCCGGCCGGCTCGGCCCAGGCCCGGTATACGCTGGACGAGAATGGCGAGGCCCGCTCCCCGCTCAATGCCCGCAACGATGATTTGAAGTGGCAGTCGGATGCGCAATTCAACGCCGGTATTGATGTTGGGGCGTTTGACAACCGCCTGACCTTCACGGCCGACTACTTCTACAAAACCACCACCGACCTGCTGTTCCCGACCGTGCCCGGGGAGCCCCGGCCCTCTAACGCCCCCATCCGCTGGGCTAACCTGGACGGGAAAATCGTGAACAAAGGCGTGGAGCTGAGCCTGGGCACCGTGCTGGTGCGCAAAGACAAAGTGGACGTGGGCTTCAACGCCAATGCCACGTTCATCCGCAACGAGGTGTCCGACCTGGTGGGCCCGGCCATTGTAACCGGAGCCATCAACGGGCAGGGCTTGTCGGGGTCTACCTCCCAGCTGATCCGCAACGGCTACCCCATCAATGCCTTCTTCCTGCCCCAGTTTACCGGCCTGAACGACCAGGGCCTGTCCAACGAGCTGGGGCCCATTGCCTACTCGGGTAGTCCCAACCCCCGCACGCTGCTGGGCTTAAGTGCCAACGCCCGCTACGGTAAACTCTCCCTGATTGCCAACATGACGGGCGTATTCGGCCAGTACGTGTACAACAACACCATCAACGCCGTGGGCAACGTGGGTCAGATTGGGGCCGGCAAAAACATTGCCCTCTCCACGTTTGAGAATGGCACCAAGGAATCGACTGGCAACCCGGCGGCGGCTTCTACCCGCTACCTGGAAAAAGGCGACTTCCTGAAGATGTCCAACCTCACGCTTTCCTACGGCGTGGGCGACGTGGGCAGCTTCCTGAAAGGGGCGCGGGTGTACATCACGGGCCAGAACCTGTTCGTGTTTACTGACTATGATGGGTTTGACCCCGAAGTAAACACCGTGAAGCGCGGGGCCAACCAGGTACCCTCCGTGGGCATTGACTATCTGCCCTACCCCAGTGCCCGCACTTTCACGCTAGGCGTCAATTTCTCCCTCTAACCTCTACTTCTCTTCCCACCATGAGATATACCAAACTTGCCTGGACGGCCGCCCTGCTGGCTGGGTTGCAACTAGCCAGCAGCTGCGAGCTGAACGAAGAGCTGGAAGGCCAGCTAACCGAAAACCAGGTTTCCAACGACGGTCCGGCGGCCCTGCTTACGGGTGCCTACAACGCCCAGCGCGACCCTATACAAGGGTGCGTAAGCGTATTTGCCCTGCAGGAAGTATCCACCGATGCCCGCATTATGCCCACCCGCGGCCCTGACTGGGACGACAACGGCAAGTGGCGGCAGCTGTTCAACCATACCTGGGACGCTAACAACGAGCGGGTGCGCGACACCTACACGCAGCTCAACGGTATCATTTACGCCACCACCGACCTGCTTCGCTTTTCGCCCACGGCCCAGCAGGGGGCCGAAGCCCGGTTTCTGCGGGCCTGGGCCAGCTACCTGGTGCTGGATATGTACGACCAGGTGCTGTACCGGGACCCGGGCGAAGACCTGAGCACGCTGGCGCGGGTACGCAAGGGCAGTGAGGCGCTGGATTTTATTGTGAGCGAACTTACCGCCGTGCAGGCCTCCCTGCCCGACGCCCCCGTAAGCCGCGCCACCAAGGACGCTGCCCGCGTGCTGCTGATGAAGTGCTACCTCAACAAGGGCGTGTACGCCAACCGCGCAACCCCCACCTTCGCCGCCGCCGACATGAACCAGATCATTCGGCTGGCCGATGAAGTTATCAACTCCGGCAAGTACTCCTTTACGGCCAACTTCTTCGACAACTTCGCGCCCAACAACGGTACTATTGGCACCGAGAACATTTTCACCCAGGCCAATACCTTCGGCAACAGCGGCCCCACGCGCGACTTCTGGAAGTTTGTATCGCACTACAACATGCGCCCCGTGGACGGCTACAACGGCCCGGCTACCACCGCCGAGTTTTACGACCTGTTTGAGGCCACCGACAAGCGCCGGGGCGGAGCGTATGACGTGGCGGGCGGCCCGGCCAACCCTGGCCGGCGCACCAATGTGGGCTTTTTGATTGGCCAGCAGTACAACCTCACCAACGATGCCGTGCTGACTACGCGGGGTGGGGCTCCGCTGGTATTCACCAAGGACATCAACCTCTCAGAAACCGGCTCCGACCTGGAAGCCAAGGGCATCCGGCCTTTGAAATACCCCGTTGACTACGTGAGCGAAGCCAAGGGAGGCAACGGCTGCGAGAATGACCACGTAAGCTTCCGCCTAGCCGATGTGCTGCTGATGAAGGCCGAGGCTATTCTGCGGGGCGGTACGCCCACTACTGCCGGCAGCTACGGCGGTACGGCCCTGGCTATCGTCAACTCCCTGCGCACGCACCCCTCCCGCGGGGCCAGCGCCCTAGGCTCCCTCACCCTGGATGGGCTGCTGGCCGAGCGGGGCCGGGAGCTGTACGGCGAGTCGTGGCGGCGGCAGGATATGATCCGGTTCGGCAAGTTCCTGCTGGCTCGTAAAGATAAGCCCCAGAGTAACCCCCGTTGCCTGGTGTACCCCATTCCGCAAACGCAGGTGGATATCAACCGCAACATCACTCAGAACCCCGGTTATTAATTTCTGATCAGCAGCGCACAAGCAGGCCGTTGGTTGCTACCCGCGTTGGCGGCAGCCAGCGGCCTGTTTGCGTGCATCTCGCCTAGTTTCTGGCCAGCCCCCCGTCTACTTACTCTCGCCCTGCGCAATCTTATTCCTGATGCATACAAGACGCATTACCCGCCTGCTTCCGCTGTTGAGCCTGCTGGCCGCCGCCTGCAACCAAAGCCCCAAAACGGAAACTGCCACCACTGCCACTACGGCTGCCTCTGCCCCGGATAGCACTGCTACGCGGAAATCGGACTGGTGGAAGGAAACCGTGGTGTACCAGCTCTACCCGCGCAGCTTTCAGGATAGCAACGGCGACGGTGTGGGCGACCTGACAGGCATCATCTCCCGCCTCGATTACCTGAAAAGCACCGGCGTGGGCACCGTGTGGCTCAACCCCATCTACGCCTCACCCAACGACGACAACGGCTACGACATTTCCGACTACCGCCAGATTATGCCGGAGTTCGGGACCATGCAGGACTTTGACGCGCTGCTCCAGGGCATGCACCGGCGCGGCCTCAAGCTGGTGATGGATTTGGTAGTGAACCACAGCTCCGACGAGCACGCCTGGTTTAAGTCGGCCAGCGCCTCCCGCAGCAGCCCCTACCGGGACTACTATTACTGGTGGCCCGCTGAGAAAGGCACCCCGCCGGCCCGTTACAGCACCTTCGATGTAAAGAAGAACGCCTGGCAGTACAGCGCGCCCACCCACTCCTACTACCTGCACATCTTCTCCCGGAAGCAGCCCGACCTGAACTGGAACAACCACAAGCTGCGGCAGGAGGTGTACGCCATCATGAAATTCTGGCTGGATAAGGGCATTGATGGGTTCCGGATGGATGCCTTCCAGTTTGTGGCCAAGGACCCCAGCTTCCCGCCCATGCCCGGCCTCACGGAGCAGAACTACGCCAACGCCTACAACCACGGCCCCCGCCTGCACGACTACCTGCAGGAAATGAACCGGGAGGTGCTCAGCCGCTATAACGTGATGAGCGTGGCTGAAGGCGCGGGCCGCAACCCCCGGGAAGCCCACCTCTTCGTGGATCCCGACCGTAAGGAGCTGGACATGACCTACCATTTTGAGGGTACCGGCGTGGGCAGCAACTCCGAAACCTACCAGCTGACGGAGCTGAAGCGCGTGTTTACGAAGTGGGACAGCGCCTTCGCCCAGACCGGCTGGCAGGCCATAGACTTAGGCAACCACGACCAGCCCCGCATGACCAGCAAGTTCGGTGACGACCGGCCGGCGTTCCAGGCGGCCTCGGCCAAGCTGCTCAATACCTTCCTGCTCACCATGCGCGGCACGCCCTACTGCTACAACGGCGACGAGTTGGGCATGACCAACATCCGCTTCGACAAGATTTCCGACTACCGCGACCTGGCGGCCCTGAACGGCTACGCCCTGGTGAAGAGCCAGGGCGGCAATCTGCCGGCCTACCTCAAAAACCTCCAACGCTTCTCCCGCGACAACAGCCGCACGCCCTTCCAGTGGGACAGCACGGCCAACGCGGGCTTCACCACCGGCACGCCCTGGCTGAAAGTAAACCCCAACTACCGCACCGTAAACCAAGCCGCCCAGGAACGGGACCCCAACTCGGTACTGAACTACTTCCGGCGGGCCGTGGCGCTGCGCCAGCGGCACAAGGTGCTGGTGTACGGGGCCTATCAGCTGCTCGACGCGCCCAACCCTCACATCTACGCCTACACCCGCACCCAGGGCCCCGAGAAGGTGCTGGTGGTGCTCAACTTCTCCTCCGAAAACCGCACCTGGCCGTTACCCGCCGGTCTTGCGTTGAGCGGCGCGCCCTGGCTCAACAACTACCCCGGCTTCAGCCCCGCCCCTACGCTGGCCCTGCAACCCTGGCAGGCGCTGGTGCTGCCGTTGAAGTAAGAACTTAGCAGCCAGAACGTCATGCAGAGGCGCAGCCGAAGCATCTCGCGTGCTGACGTATGAGTAGCATCACAACCTCAGCACGCGAGATGCTTCGGCTGCGCCTCTGCATGACGGCCTGAATAGTAGCAGAGTTCCTATTTGCCCACACATCATGATGGCCGTTTTGTACACGGTGAAATTCCCCACCGGTCCGGCGGCTGGAAGCCGTCGGGCCGGTTGCCGCAAGCTGATGGTGTTGCGTCGTCGTTCGGGCGTCAGCTCACGGCAACCGGCCCGACGGGCTCCGCCCGCCGGACCGGTACACCGCTCGTTAAACGGCTTTATACGCTGGCCCGGCGCTCCTCCTTCTACCTTCTCTCCTACCACCGTTCTTCCCCACCCGCTATGTTTCGCTTTCCTTTTCTGGCTCTGAAAACCCTGTTGGGAGCGTTGGCGCTGCTGAGCACGGCGCTGAGCCACCCCGCCGCCGCACAGACGTCCGACCCGTGGCGCGTTACGGCCTCCACCATCGACCCGAAGAACTACTACGGGGTGACGGTGGCCAACGGGATGCTGGGCGTAGTATCGGCACCCGAGCCGTTTCAGGTGAAGAGCGTGGTGCTGGCCGGGGCGTACGACCAGTACGGGCGTGGGCGGGTGAGTAACTTTCTCAACAGCTTCAACCTGCTGAATATGTACCTGGAGGTGGACGGCCGCCGGCTCTCGGGCAAAGACGCCAGCAACTTCCGCCAGGAGCTGGATATGCGCCGCGCCAGCCTCACCACCACCTTCGATTACGCCGACAAAGCCACCATCCGCTACACCTACTACGCCCTGCGCCACCTGCCTTTTACGGTGCTCATGGATGTGAGCATCACGGCCAAAAAAGACCTGCAGCTGGGCGCGGCCAGCGTGCTGGAAACTCCCGACGCCCTGCGCGACGCTCAGAACTACTACAACGAAATTGACCGGCCCCACGTGGTGCTGAGCCTGCTCACCTCCTCGGCTAAAAGCCCCACCGGCAAGCTGCAGCTGTGCGCGTCCAACACGTTTTTGTTTGAGGAGCCCCACGGCCAGGAGCCCCGGGTGATTCATGAAATGTGGGACAACAACATGCACCTGATCAAGTTCGGGAAGGCCCTGAAGGCCGGGCAGACCTACTCCTACGCCGTGGCCGGTTCCTCCATCACCTCCGCCCACCACCAGGATCCGCTCAACGAGGCCGAGCGCCTGACCATCTTCGCCCGCCTCGAAGGCAAGCAGCGCCTGCTGGATTTCCACGCCAAAGCCTGGGACGAGTTGTGGAAAAGCGACATTCAGATTCAGGGCGACGCCCAGGCCCAGCAGGACGTGCACAGCATGCTCTACCACCTGTACAGCTTTTCTCGCGCCGGCACCGACTACTCGCCCTCGCCCATGGGCCTCTCGGGCCTGGGCTACAACGGCCACGTATTCTGGGACACCGATTTGTGGATGTTCCCGGCCCTGCTGGTGCTCCAGCCCGATATTGCCAAATCACTGATTGAGTACCGATTCCGGCGGCTGGAGCCGGCCCGGCGCAACGCCTTCGCCCACGGCTACCAGGGCGCCATGTACCCCTGGGAAAGCGCCGACACCGGCGTGGAAGAAACGCCCGTGTGGGCGCTGAGCGGCCCGTTTGAGCACCACATTTCGGCCGATGTGGCCCTGGCGGCCTGGCAGTACTACTGCGTCACCCAGGACCGGAACTGGCTGCGCGAAAAAGGCTACCCCATCCTGTCGGCCACGGCTGATTTCTGGGCCAGCCGGGTGGAGCGTAACGGCCCCGGCCACTACGACATTAAGAACGTGGTGGCGGCCGATGAGTGGGCAGAAAACGTGGACAACAACGCCTTCACCAACGCCGCCGCCCAGGTAAACCTGCGCAACGCCGCCGCCGCCGCCCGGCTGCTGGGCCTCAAAGCCAACCCCGACTGGCTGCTAGTAGCCCAGAACATTCCGATTTTGAAGATGGCCGACGGCACCACCCAGGAGCACGCCACCTACAAAGGCGAAGGTATCAAGCAGGGCGACGTGAACCTGCTGGCCTACCCCCTGAACGTCATCACCGACCCCGCCCAGATCAAAAAAGACCTGGCCTACTACGAAACCCGCGTGCCTAACGAAGGCACCCCGGCCATGACGCAGGCCATCTTCGCCCTGCTCTACGCCCGCCTCGGCAACGCCGATAAGGCCCAGCTGTGGTTCAAGGATGCCTACGAGCCCAACCTGCTGCCTCCGTTCCGCGTCATTGCCGAAACCAAGGGCGGCACCAACCCTTATTTTGCTACTGGCGCGGGCGGGGTTCTGCAAGCGGTGCTCATGGGTTTCGGAGGCCTGAACATCACCCCCACTGGCATCACCCAAAGCAAAACCACCCTGCCCACGGGTTGGCAGTCGGTGAAGATAACGGGCGTGGGCGTGCAGCGTAAAGCCTATTCCGTCAGCCGCTGACAGATAATCCGTAAAAGGGAATACGTAGCCAAAACTTTCCACGTGCTGATGAGCCTGATTAGTAGACCTGAGTTGCGGACTAGAGCTAAAAGTTAGTTCCCCTCCTTGGAAAGGAGGGGTTAGGGGTGGTTGAAGCCGGCAGAACGGATTACTAAAGCTTGTCATCAGTGGATGTTCAACGATTGTCAACTACCCCTAACCCCTCCTTTCCGAGGAAGGGGACTAGACGTAGTATCGTAGTCTGCAACTTATGTTAGCTGACTCATCATGACGTTCTACATAAGCCCCCACTTTCACCTTTCCCATCATGCGCAACCTCTTCTTCGCGGTGCTGCTGACCGTGGCCGGTACGGCAACTGCTCAACAGCTACCCTCTTCACCCCGCCAGTTGTACCCGGGCCTGTTTGAAGCCGTGCAGCTGGGCCGCGTGTACCCCGATAACAAAACCTTTGTGGATGCCGTGGCCAAGCAGCCGCCGGCCGACATCGTGCGGGCTTACGCGCAGCAGAAGGACCAGCCGGGTTTCGACCTCAAAACCTTTGTGGCGGAGCATTTTATTCCACCGGCCCCGGTGGGCGGCCAGTACCGCAGCCAGGTAGAAACCGGCCTGCGCCACCACCTGGACACCCTCTGGACGGTGCTCCAGCGCCACCCCGATACTGTGCCCACCGGGGCTTCTTCCTTGCTACCCCTGCCCCGCCCCTACATTGTGCCGGGTGGGCGTTTCCGGGAGGTGTATTACTGGGACTCCTACTTCACCATGCTCGGGCTGGCTGAAAGCCGCCGCACCACGGTCATCCGGGACATGGTGGACAACTTTGCCTACCTGCTGGATACCTACGGGTTCATCCCCAACGGCAACCGCACTTACTACCTCACCCGCTCCCAGCCCCCGTTTTTTGCCCTGATGGTGAACCTGCTCTCCCAGCAGGAAGGCAACCAGCAAACCCTGCTCCGCTACCAGCCCCAGCTACTGCGCGAGTACAGCTACTGGATGTCCGGAGCTGAAACCCTACAGCCCGGCACCGCCCAGGACCGCGCCGTGCGCCTGGCCAGCGGCGAGGTGCTGAACCGCTACTACGACAGCAGCGACCAGCCCCGGGAAGAATCCTACGCCGAGGATGTAGCCGCCGCCAAACTCAGCAAGCAGCCCCCGGCCCAGTTTTACCGCAACATCCGGGCGGCCGCCGCTTCCGGCTGGGACTTCAGCACCCGCTGGTTTGGGCCCGATGGGCAATTGGGCAGTATCCAGACCACCGACTTAGTGCCCGTTGATCTGAATTGCCTGCTCTACTACCTCGAAAACAGCATCGCCACTACCTACCAGCTGCAAGGCAACTCGGCCCAGGCCACAGCTTACCAAACCAAGGCCCAGAACCGGAAAAAGGCCATTCTCGCCTACTGCTGGGATGCCAAAGCCAATTGGTTTGTCGATTATAACTTCCGCCTCCGGCAACGTTCCACTCAACTAACCCTGGCAGGCACTTTTCCCCTGGAGTTTGGCATTGCTACCCCGCCTCAGGGCAAGCTGATAGCCGCGGGCCTGCAACGCGACTTCCTTAAGCCTGGGGGCCTGGCCACCACCCGCCGCGGGGGCGGGCAGCAGTGGGATGCGCCCAATGCCTGGGCCCCGCTGCAGTACATAGCCATCAGCGGCTTGGAGCGCTACCAGCAGCCGGTCTTGGCCCGCAACATTGCCACTCGCTGGATAGGCCTGAACCGGGAGGTATTCCAACAAACCGGCAAGCTGATGGAGAAGTACAACGTGGTAGATACCAAGCTGAAAGCCGGCGGCGGCGAGTATCCGCTTCAAGATGGTTTTGGCTGGACTAATGGTGTCTTACTCAACCTGATCAACAAATACCAGCCCGACAAGCCATTCTAGTAGTGTTCCGCACCAGAAAGACGGTCTTGCCTCGCCTCCGGGTTTGGCAGGACCGGCTTTTCAGTTGATACTCCGCAAACGCGTAGCTCACTCAGCCCAAGCCTACCAGAAACCGAGGTAAAACCCCTGCCACCGTTGGCAGACCCCGTAGGAGGTATAATAATTGCGGCAACTTGCTCTTACGACCTTCTTTTCTGGTTTGCTCATGGCTGACTTACCCATTTCCCTGCCCGATATCCATTCCGAGGAAGACATACAGCGCCTCGTAGACACCTTTTATCGCCGCGTACAGGCCGATGAGCTGCTAAGCCCCATTTTCGAAGCCGTTGTGCAAGGCCGCTGGCCCCAGCACCTGGCCACGATGTACGATTTCTGGAGTGGGTTACTGCTGAATACTGGCCGCTACCGAGGCCGCCCTTTTCCCAAGCACCTGGCGCTACCTGTTGATGGCCGCCACTTTCAACAGTGGCTCAAGCTGTTCGTAGAAAACGTGGAGGCTCAGTATCAGGGACCTGTCGCCGACGAGGCAATTTACCGAGCCGGCACCATTGCGGCTGTATTTGAGCATCGAATTTCGCAGGCCCGCAACCCTTATCATATCCTGTAAAAAACCCGCTTACGAGGTATCCTTCGAGGGTTTCAAGCCGTACAAGCCCCACCTCTATATCCAAGCTAAAAGGGTAACGAGAAAAAAGATTTTTCGCTTATTGGCGAAAAATTCAAAACCTGCGTAAATTCGCTACGTATCCACTCGTCCTACCCTCCTCCGTATGGCTACTTTGACTTCCCTCCCTGATTTGCGCACTGAAGGTGACATCATGACGCTGGTGGATACGGCGTTCAGCAAGGCAAAAAACGATGAGCTGCTGGCCCCCGTTTGCCAGGCGGTAGCGCAGGTGCACTGGCCCCGCCACCTCACCTCGCTCTATGATTACTGGAGCAGCGCCCTGCTGGGTACTACCCGGTATCAGGAAGGTCAGCTGATTCCGCTGCACTCAGCGCTACCCTCCAAGTGCCTCAAGCGCTGGACGGAAGTATTGACCAGTACCGTACAGGAAAAATTCTCCGGCTCCAACGCCGAAAAAGCAATGCACCAGGTAGCCACGCTGGCTTCCAACTCCATCGGCGCTTAGCACCAACCCACTACACCCACCCCCAATTCCTACCCGTTCTCCTCACATTCACCCATCCACCCATATCAAAAAGCCCCCCGGACCAGAATCCGGGGGGCTTTTTATTTATACACAACTGGCTCTGTACGGATTAGTGTACTGTAGTTGGGCAGCTTCAAATACGTCTTCTAAAGCATCCCACCCGTTGCTGATTTTATAGTCTCTTTCTTCTTCCGTTATCGGAATCAGCCAGAGGTTATGCAGTTGTTCATCTTTCCACTCGAACACTTCTAACCCCTCCCCATCCAGATAAGGCAACGAAACGAAGCCGAAAGAAGCAGCAGAGTTATCCTGCCAGAGTCGGCCAAAATTCACGGTATGGTGCAAGTCTAACGGTAAACCGTTGCGATGGTAGGAGGCTACAGCTGTCAGCAACTCTACCAACGTGGCGTTCTGCTTGTCAGAGAATATGTGCAGTTCAACAGGATTCTCCGGTCGGTTCAGAGACATACCGAGAGTTGAGTATATCCACATAGCATGCACTGGACCGGGCGGAAATTCCAGCACTCGGAAAGCGGCATCCAGCTTCCCAGTAGGCCCACTTTGCCATAACATCTGCTTGGCCTCCATTTGCCAGTGGTTCTGCAAGTGTTGCTGCAGCTCTGTCAGATCGTACATATTTATGAGAAATAGATAGTGTAAACACACGTTTGCCATCCTTTTTACGGTGCAGACACACGTAAAAAAGACGGCAAACGCGTAGTCGGAGTTCCGCAATTACACGCCCAGCAGCAGACGGGTTGGGTCTTCAAGCAACTCCTTCACGCGCACCAGGAACGACACCGACTCGCGGCCGTCGATGATGCGGTGGTCATAGCTCAGGGCCAGGTACATCATGGGGCGAATCACCACTTGGCCGTTCTCAGCAATCGGGCGCTGCACGATGTTGTGCATGCCCAGAATGGCCGACTGTGGCGCGTTGATAATTGGGGTACTCATCATGGAGCCGAACACGCCGCCGTTGGTGATGGTGAACGTGCCGCCGGTCATCTGCTCGATGGTGAGCTTGTTGTCGCGGGCCAGGCCGGCGAGGCGCTGAATTTCCTTCTCGATGCCATCGAACGACAGCTCCTCGGCGTTGCGGATTACCGGCACCACGAGGCCTTTCGGGGCCGATACGGCAATGCTGATGTCGCAGAAGTCGTTGTATACGATGTCGGTACCATCAATCTGGGCATTCACGGCGGGCCACTCTTTCAGAGCCACGCACACGGCCTTGGTGAAGAACGACATGAAGCCGAGGCCCACGCTGTGCTTCTCCTTGAACTTGTCCTTGAACTTGTTGCGCAGGTCCATGATGGGCTGCATGTTCACCTCATTGAAGGTGGTGAGCATGGCCGTTTCGTTCTTCACTGACACCAGACGGCGGGCGATAGTCTTGCGCAGATTGCTCATCCGCTCACGGCGCTGGTTGCGGTTGCCAGTTGCCGGTTGCGAGTTGCCAGTGGCAGGAGCAGCGGCCGGTTTAGCGGCAGCAGGAGCTGCGGCCGGAGCCGGCGCGGCGGGCTTAGCCTGGGCGTTCTGGGCATCTTCTTTCGTGATGCGGCCGTCGCGGCCCGAGCCCTGCACGTCGGCGGGGTCGATGCCTTTTTCACCGAGGATTTTGCCGGCAGCCGGCGAAGGCGTGCCGGTGGCGTAGCTGGTGGTTGCCGAAGCCGCCGGAGCAGCAGCGGCCGGGGCAGCTTGCGTAGCAACTGGTTCGGCGGCCGGAGCCGGAGCAGCGGCACCGCTGCCGCCTTCGATGCGGGCAATAATAGCGCCGATGCCGATGGTTTCGCCTTCCTTGGCGGCGTGGCGCAGGATGCCGGTACCTTCGGCGGGCAACTCAAACGTGGCTTTGTCGGATTCCAGCTCAGCAATAATTTCGTCGCGCTGCACTTGAGCACCGTCTTCCTTCAGCCACTTGGCTACCGTTACTTCCGTGATGCTTTCACCTACGGCCGGAATGGTCATTTCCACGGTTCCACCACCGCCGTTGCCGGCAGCCGGAGCGGCCGCAGCATCTGCGGGCGCCCCTGAGGCGGCACCGCCTTCCGGCTGCCCGCCGTAGCCGGCTTGGTCGCTGGCTTTGGGGTTTTCCTCGCCTTTGCTTACGGGGTCGGCAGCGGGAGCAGCTTGGGTATCGGCGGCCGGAGCCGAAGCAGCTGGCGCAGCAGCAGCACCGTCGCCGTCAATTTCAGCAATGGTGGTGCCGATGCCGATGGTTTCGCCCTCGGCAACGCGGATTTTCAGCACGCCGTCGGCCTCGGCGGGCAACTCGAACGTGGCTTTGTCGGATTCCAGCTCGGCCAGAATCTCGTCGCGCTTCACGGTGTCACCGTCGGCTTTGAGCCACTTGGCAATGGTTACTTCGGTGATGGACTCGCCGACGGCGGGGATTTTAATTTCCAGACCCATAGGTGGGAGTTTTGAAGGGTGGTTTTTTAGCTGATGGCTGTTGGCTACTGGCTGTTAGCTTTCCGTTGCGTGAAACTAATAGCCAACAGCCATTAGCTAACAGCTACTCAAAAGCTAGTCCTGCTTCTTGGCTACCTCATTGGTAGCTTTGATGTTGTCGTCAGCCACGGCTTCACGGGGTTTGTCGAAGGCGCGGGCCACGAGGTCCTTCTGCTCCTTCACGTGCACCTTGTTGTAGCCGGTAGCCGGCGAGGCCGAGGGCTTGCGCGAAATAACATCTTCCAGCTCGCGGCGCATGAAGCGCAGCAGGTAGTTCCAGTAGCCCATGTTCTCGGGCTCTTCCTGTACCCAGTACAGCTTGGCCTTGGGGTACTTGGCTAGCTCGGCGTCGAGCTGCTTTTTGGGGAAAGGGTGCAGCTGCTCCAGGCGCACCAGGGCCACGTCGGTGCGGCCCGACTGCTGCTGCTCGTCCAGCAAATCAAAGTACACCTTGCCCGAGCACAGCAGCACACGCTTCACCTTCTTAGCGTCGGCGTACACGTCGCCGAGCACCTCGCGGAAGTGGCCGGAGGTGAACTCCTCCACCGGCGACACGCACAGCGGGTGGCGCAGCATCGACTTGGGCGACATCACCACCAGCGGCTTGCGGAACTCCCAGGTTAGCTGGCGGCGCAGCGCGTGGAAGAAGTTGGCCGGCGTGGTCATGTTGGCCACGATGATATTGTTTTCGGCGGCCAGCTGCAGGAACCGCTCAGGGCGGGCGTTGGAGTGCTCCGGGCCCTGGCCTTCGTAACCGTGGGGTAGCTGCAGCACCACGCCGTTCATGCGCTGCCACTTGCTTTCACTGCTTACGATGAACTGGTCAATCATGGTCTGGGCACCGTTGGCGAAGTCGCCGAACTGGGCTTCCCAAATCACCAGGGCCGTGGGGTTGGCCATGGCGTAGCCGAATTCAAAGCCCAGCACTGCGTACTCGCTCAGCAGCGAGTTGTAGATGCTCAGCTTCTCCTGGCCTTCGCCGATATAGTTCAGCGAGTTGTACGGGGCCGAGGTTTCGGCGTCGTGCAACACGGCGTGGCGGTGCGAGAACGTGCCGCGCTGCACGTCCTGGCCGCTCACGCGCACAATATGCTTCTCGTCGAGCAGGGAACCGTAGGCCAGCAGCTCGCCGGCGGCCCAGTTCAGCACGCGCGTCTCGAAGAACATCTTCTTGCGCTCCTCCATCAGCTTTTCAATCTGCTTCAGGGGGCGGAAGCCTTCGGGCAGCGTGGTCAGGGCCTTGCCTACTTTGGCTACCACTTCCTCACTGATGCCCGTCTCCGGCGACTTCTCGAAATCCTCGGGCTTACTGCGGCGCAGGGTGCGCCACTCGTTTTCGAGGGGCTGGTAGTTGTAGGGCAGCGGCTTCTGTTTCACCATATCCAGGCGGGCCTGTAAGGTGTCGCGGAATTCCTTGTCCATCTGCTGGGCCAGCTGCGCGTCCACGTCGCCGCGCTGCACCAGCATGGCGTTGTACACCTCGCGGGGGTTCTGGTGCTTGCTGATGAGGTTGTAGAGCGTGGGCTGGGTGAACTTGGGCTCGTCCGACTCGTTGTGGCCGTGGCGGCGGTAGCACACCATATCAATGAAGATATCGGCGTGGAACTGCTGGCGGTACTCGGTGGCGAGGCGCACGGCAAACACCACTGCCTCGGGGTCGTCGCCGTTCACGTGCAGCACCGGCGCGTCGATGATCTTGGCGAGGTCGGTACTGTAAATCGAAGAGCGGGCGTCCTCGAAATCGGTGGTGAAGCCCACTTGGTTGTTAATCACGAAGTGCAGCGTGCCGCCGGTGCGGTAGCCTTCCAGCAGCGACATCTGGGTCAGCTCGTAGCCGATGCCCTGGCCGGCCAACGCTGCGTCGCCGTGGATGAGAATGGGCAGAATCTGGTGGTAGTCGCCGCCGTACTGGTGCTCAATCTTGGCGCGCACGAAGCCTTCCACCACGGGGTTCACCGCCTCCAGGTGAGAGGGGTTGGGGGCCAGCTTCAGGTTGACTTTCTTACCGCCTTCGGTTTCCACCTCCGACGAGTAGCCCATGTGGTACTTCACGTCGCCGTCGCCCATAGTCAGATCCGGCACGGCCGTTCCCTCGAATTCCGAGAAAATCTGCTCATAGGTCTTGCCCATGATGTTGGCCAGCACGTTCAGGCGGCCGCGGTGGGCCATGCCAATCATCACCTCCTGCACGCCCAGCTCCGAGGCCTTATTAATAATAGCGTCAAGGGCCGGGATGGTGGTTTCGCCGCCTTCCAAGGAGAAGCGCTTTTGGCCCAGGAACTTCGTGTGCAGGAAGTTCTCGAACACCACGGCCTCGTTTAGCTTGCTGAGGATGCGCTTTTTGTAGTCGATGCTGGGGTTGAAGCTCAGCGAGTCTTTCTCCACCTTTTCGCGGAACCAGTCGAGCACCTGCGGGTCGCGGATGTACATGTACTCGAAGCCGATGGTGCGGGTGTACACCTTTTGCAAGGCGGCCACAATCTCGCGCAGCGTGGCTTCCGAGCCCAGACCCAGCACTTCGCCGTTCTTAAACTTGGTATTGAGGTCAGCGTCGCTCAACCCGAAGTCGGCAATGCTCAGGCGGGCCTTACGGTCCTTCCGCTCCCGCACCGGGTTGGTTTTAGCCACCAAGTGGCCGCGGCTGCGATAAGCGTGAATGAGGTTGCGCACCTGCGTTTCCTTGTCGGCAGCCACCGTGTCCACGGCCCGGATAGCGCCGGCTTGGTTGGTGCTGGCGGGCGTAGTCAGCACACCCTCACCGTCGGCCTGCGGAATACCACCTTCGGGATACTGCTGGGCGAAGTCGAAGCCTTCAAAGAATTTCTGCCAGCTCGCATCCACCGACTGCGGGTCGGCCTTATAAGACTGGTACAGGTTGTCGAGGTAGTCGCCGTGGGCGTTGGCGATATAAGAGTTGGCGTCCATGCGGTGGGAGCTGGTAGTGTCAGGGGGTAAAAGTAAATAGCCTGATCAGGAAGTAAAAACTGATATGCGCATATGCAAATAAACTTGTTAATCAACAGTATAACTCATCATAAGTTTCTTTAGATGATACCGATATCCAATCTATCAAATAAATACAAAGGCCGTCCGCGTTGAAAAGAAAGGGATTCAGTGAAATAGTAGCGCGAACTTTGTAGTTCGCGCCCCCAAACGGCTACCGTTGTTACGGCGCGGGGACGCGAACTACAAAGTTCGCGCTACTGCCTGCGGTGCTACTTCAATGCCATCTTGAAGATGTAGTAGGGCTGATCCTGCTTGCCCAAGCCTTTGTTCCAGGTAGGCGTCTTATGGATGGCTGAGGTGGTCACGTACAGCGTCTTACCGTCGCCGGAGAAGGCAAACGTGTCGGGCCACTCCAAGCGCGGGTCCTGCACCACCGTTTCGATTTTGCCGGCCCGCGTGCGGCGCTTGATGGAATGATCCTCGAAAGCACTCAGGTACAGGTTGTTATCCGCGTCGATTTCCATGCCGTCGGAGGCGGGCACTTTGCCTAGGTCCTCAATCTGCTGGGCCAGTTGCGTATCCGACAAGGCCGGGTTGCGCAGAGCTTCCGTCTTGATGCGGAACAGGGTGTAGCTGGTCAGGGGCTTCCAGTACAGGTACTGCATATCCTGGCTCAGGGCAATGCCGTCGGCGTTGAACTGGGCGCGTTTGCCGGTAGCATCAATAAGCTCCTTGCCGTCGGCCTTGATGTTAAGCGTGGTGTCGCCCATCATCGACGAGTGGCCCGCCAGTAGCTTCCGTGCCTTCCCCGACTTCAAATCTACTACCACCAAGCTGCCCACGCCCGACTCGGTGATGTAGGCGTACTGGTTTTGGGTATCGATGCGGACGTCGTTGAGGTAGGATTTGCGGGCGGCTACGCTTTCCGGGATGCTGATGTTCTGCACCACCTTATCGGTTTTGGGGTCAATCTTGACCAGCTTGGGGCCGCCGGGCACGGTGCCTTTAATGCCGGGCGAAGCGGGGTCCAGCACCCACAGCATACCGGTTTTGTCGGCGTGCACGCTCTGGGGGCAGATCCAGTGCTTCTGGGGCTCGTTTTTCACGGTTTCGTTCCAGACGCACCAATTAGCGTCAGGGTAGCCTTTCACCGAGCCGTCGGGCATCACCTCCGCCACGGGGTTCACTGGGTTGTTGTCCCAGCGCGGAAAGTCGGCAAACACGCGGCCGTCGGGCAGCACGGCCACACCCACCATCTGCGGCTCCCGAAACTGGGCTACTACCTGCAGCGGCGAGTTGGCCGGAGCTACGGGTGCGGCAGTCCGAGTTGAGTCGGTCGGGGTTTCAGAAGTTGAAGCCGTCTGGGAAGAGGGCGAGTTGCAGGCTTGGGCGAGCAAAACAGTGGCTACAAAACCTGAGTTGCGCAAAGTGGCGGGCAGATTGCGACTGATGAAAGGAAAAGTCATTAGGGGAGTCGGTCAAGAGAAACAGAACACTACGGCGTAGCCGGTCGGGCATTGCTTGCTTGACATACGAGTACCCGGATGCAGAGTTCTGACCACTCATTGCTGCCTCCAAAACCTCCCAGCCAGTCTTTGCGTATGGGGCCAAACTATTGCCATTACTACGCCTAATTCAACTAAAATTATTAGCAATTGCGTGAAAACTCAGTTTAAAAAAAAGCTGTACCTTTGAGCCCTTCAAAGCGACATTATTTTACAAGTGCAATAAATTATATAATATGTCTATATTCAAGCATTGTTTATTGCTTTTCACGCCTGTTTTCGGCTATTCTCGCCGCTGACCATACTTAAAAGGGCCTCAATAGTCTGCTAACGCGGATGGCGCCCACACCCACTAGCCGAGTCGGGCCGGCTGTCCATTCTCTCCGGACAATCAGCGAGAGTCCACGAACCCAAACGTCATGTCCATTGCGTTATTCTTACTGACCTTCCTCTTCCCACCCCGCACTATTTCTGTTCCCGCCCTGGCCTTACCTTCCACGGTAGCCAGCCTGAGCCCCCGCCCGGTATCCGTTGCTATTCCGGTAGTAGCCCTGAAAAAGGCTCCCAAAACCCTGTCGTACCGGGTAACCGCAACTACCTACTGGCCTGAAGTCGGCCAGACGGACGACGCCCCGATGGAAACCGCCGATGGTTCCATCATTCCGACCCGCCACTCCAGCAAAACCCGCTGGCTGGCTGTTTCCCGCGACCTACTTGATAAGTGGGGCGGCCCCTTTCGCTACGGCGAGAAGGTGCAGGTACGCGGTATTTCAGACGACCTCGACGGTGTCTATATTATTCATGACACCATGAACCGCCGCCACCGCCACTGCGTGGATGTGCTGGTGAATGAGCGGGAATGCAAAAATGGCCTCGAAGGCCGCTGGCCCGATATCCGGATCAGCAAGCTTGCTCCTGAGCCCGTTTGGCAAGCCGGTTAACCCAAGCGGCTTTCTTACTTATTTCCGGCTTTGTTGGCCTCCGGGTAATGCTTTATTACCCGTGGTTGTCCCCCCGCATCATATAGGAAGGTGAGGGGCTCGGCCGGATTGCGCACAATTTCCTCCAGCGGAATTTGCCACCGCTTCCACATTTCCAGCAACGACTGGGCGTAAGCGCTATTTTCCCAGGGGTTGAAAATATCCCCGGTAACATCATCAATTAGGGTATCCATGATGACTTCCACGTCGCCGGGCTTTACCGGGCGGGGGTAGTAATCGGGCACCACATTGAGCAGATAGGCCGCGTAGTACACTCGGGCCTTGAACTCGGCTACCTGCACCGGGTGCAAAGGCCGATAGGCATCTTGGTACACTCGCCCCATGGCTTGCCGGATAATGCCATTATCGACCAGACAGGCCACCAGCACCGTTTCATCAAGCTTAATGCTGAAGGCAATAGTGCTCAGGTCGTCGTCGTACTCGAAGGGCATCTCGTCCTGGGCGGGGTCGGCTTCCAGAATAAAGAGGGAGCCGGGCACGAAATCTTCGTATTCCATAGGTACGCGCAGGGCTTGCAGCGGCTGATAGAATGCCTGGAAGCGCCGAAGCAGCTGGGCATTTTCGGCCAGCGGGTACTGGGGCTTGGCCAGGGGGTCCATTTCGGTGAGCAGCTCCGTTACCAGCACGCCATAGAACATCTTACCTAGCCACAGAAACAGCGTCTGATCATCCAGTTGCCGGAAACCCCGGATCCCCTCTTGGGCGGCGGCTTCCACCCGGGCTTCCAGCGGCTCTACGTGCTGCGTACGACAGGTAGGGCAGCAGGCAATGCGCAGGTGTTGATACTGCACAATACTCATATCCAGCAGCTTAATCTGCCGCTCCTGCAGGCCGTAGCGCGTCATCAGCCAATCGGCGAATACGGGCACGGTGTCCTGGGGGGGGGTAGTGGGGTTGCCGCACAAAAAGCACCGGTGCATACTGAACTGCATGCCTTCGAATGGGTCGTAGAGGGTAAGCGCGGCGCGGGGCTGGATTTCGGACATACTAGCTGGGCTGGAACTGCAAAAGTAGGGGGCTGGCAGCGCGTGTAGCAACGCCCGACGCAACCTGGCCATAAATACTCAACCACCCGCTACTTGTTTTTGGCCCGCACAGCAAGGCCCCGACTACGCTTGGTAGCCGGGGCCTTGCTGTGCGAACCGCAGGAGACGTTACCGGGAAAGAGAAGAACCCAGCTTGATGAGCAGCTTGCCCAGTTGCGTGAGAGGCCCCCGGTAATCATCGGAGGTTTCGTCGGCTACTTTCGAGGTTTCAGCTCCTAGGGTGGCCAGAGTTTCCGCCAGATCATGAGATTGAGTATCAGCAGCATCGAGCTGACGGCGCAGGGTAACAAGCTCCTGAATAATTTTGGCCAATCCGGGCCGCTCAGAAGCACGCAATACTTCCGTCCACCGGTCTATTTCGGCCAGGCCGTGCTGCCCAGCTTTGTCGGGAGCACCGGCATTGAGCAGGTTCAGCGTGTCCTCGAGGAGGGCAGAATTTTGCTGATCCGTGACATCAAGCGGTATGGTGGGGGTGGGGGTAGGCTGCGGGGTGGAGGCAGTAGAATCCATGAGTATGAAGGCAAGGAGTAACGAAAAAGGTACGACTAGGCGCAAACGGCTATACTTGTCTGGGCGCGGAAAAGTTGGCACATCCTGTGCCGGTGCGTTCCGTACAACCCCGTCCATTCCAGCCGGGCCAGTTTCTGCCCGCCCGGGCCGCTCCTTATGTTACACACCTACCTTTCGGCACCGTTCACCTCCCCCACTCGTCGGCAGCAGTTTGAAGCCGTAGCCGCCGCCCTGCAAACGGATACTGCGGCGCCCTTTACCGTGCTGCTTGGTAACGTTGACGTGGGTACCCCCGACTTTCTGGATGCCCTTATTCTGCGGCCGCGCAGCATTACCCTGGTGCAACTGATACCGCAAGGAGGCCTGCTGACCATGACCGACCTGCGCGCCGGCATGTGGTACCTGGATGGCACGCCGCTGGAGCTACCGAACGGGGCAATAAACCCGTTTGGGCGGTTTGAGCGGCAGCGCGTCGCTCTGGCCGACTGGCTTGCCCAGTACTTGCCAGCCGACGCTGCCAACCTGCAGTTTATCAGTGGCCTGGCACTGTTTGGGGCGCCGGTCCGGTTTGGGCCCGAAGTGGAGAATCATATGGCCACGGTGCCTACTGCTTCCCAGTTTCATTTGCTGCCCGACCCCACCCAGTTTACCCGCCGCCTGGCCCGCCTGACCACCCCGGAAATTGAGCTGACCGAAGCTGACCTGGAGCCTTTGCTGCATGAGGTGGAATGGCTGCCCGCCGACGGTGCGGCCGCAGCGGCCAGCACCCCGGAACAGCCCGGAGCCAGTGGATTGCTGCGGCAGAAAGCGGGGCAGCTGTGGCGCTGGCTGGGGGCCGAGGACCTCGACCACCTAGACCGCACCTCCTCAGGCTACGAAATTGATTTAGATGCCCGGAATCAGGAAAAGCAGGAGCTGGAAAACCTGCGGACTCAGATGCAGCAGGATCTGCAGCAGCAGCTTAGTGCCCTAGCTACGCGGGAAGCGGAGCGGGAGCGGCGCATCACCCAGCTGCAGCAGCAGCTCAGTGCCGCACCCGTAGCCCCCGAAGCCCCCGATATTCAGGCGCAGCTGGCCGCCGAGAAGCGCGAAAAAGATGTGTTGGAGTCTTCCATGCACACATACCGCCAGGAGCTGGAAACCCGCAACCAGGAGTTGGGACAGAAAATTCAACAGCTCGAAAACCTGATTGAGCGGTTGGCTGCCGCACCAGTTGCCCCCCCTGCGGCGGCTACCACAATCCCCGATCCTGCGGCGGCGGCGGCAACTTCTACTACTCCGCCGGCTCCACCCATGCCCGCTGTGCAGCCCAGTGTTCCGCCCCAGCCCAGGGCGTCACTTGCTGCACCCTGGCAACCAGCTACACCACCGCCCGCCGCCAAGCCGACAACGGCAGGGCCCAAGGGTACCGGAACGCGCGACCAGGTTGGCCGGCCGAGCAGTGCCGTGGCTGGTAGTTTCGCCGGCTGGCTGCGGTGGTGGCCGGTGCTGTGGCGGCGGGTTTCGCAGCAGCTGACCAAGCTGCCGGCTTTTGCGGCAGGTCGCCCCCGTGCGGGTGTGCTGGCCGGCGGAGTTGCCGCTGCGGTACTGCTCATGCTGGTTTTATGGCGCTGCAACCGCTCAGAGGCCCCGGTTGCCTTCACCGAAAACGGCCTCACCGGCTTGTTGGCCGCCGATGGCGACACGTTGCTGCCAGCCCGGTACACCAGCATCGGCGCATTTCAGGAGGAGCGGGCGGTAGTGGAAAAGGAAGGCGTTTTCGGATTTGTACAGGCAGATGGCACGGAGGTAATACCCCCGGCTTATGATGCCCTCTATCCTTACGCCGATGGGTATGCCCGAGCCCGAATGGGCGGCCTCTACACGTTTCTAACCAAGGAAGGAGCGGAGTTCAGCAGTTACTACTACGCCGCCCGCGACTTTGCGGAGGGGCGGGCAGCCGTGCTCGACCATCGGGGCTGGCATTACATCAGCGGGCCCGAGGAGCCGGCGCAACCAGTTATCTTTCAGGAGGCTTACTCCTTCCAGCAGGAGCTGGCCCGGGTGAAAACCGGCGGCCAGTTCACCTTCATCACCCCAGCTTACCTGGCCGACACAACGGAGGGCACTTCCCCTTTTGGCCGCTACACCAGCGCCACCGACTTTGACGAGCAAGGGCGGGCCAGAGTAGTGCAAAATGGGCGGACCTTCTGGCTGGACCGTAATGGTGAAGAAGTAAAAGAGTAGTGTGCTCTACCGTGCCCAAGTCACGCTTTAACGTACTGTGTCGCGGGCTTATTTGTGCTTTTTGCGCTTGCCATGCCCCTTGCCCCGGCCCCGCCACCAGCTTTTCCAGCTCCCGTTGGATTGCATTACGACCTGCCGCGCCGACACGGGCGGGGCGGCTCCCACTAGCTGGAACTGCCCCGCCGGGGTGCGGCTTACTGCAGTGGGCTCACCCAGTAACGTGCAGCCTTGCCCGTCGCGCAGCTCAGTGCGGCGGCCGTCCCGCTGCACCACAAATCCGTCGCGGGTAACCAAGCGGCCGTTGGGCAGGCGCACATCCTGCGGCATGGGCCGAACCTGGCCGTTGCGCAGCAGATACATGGCACCGTCGCGGCGCTGGAAGCCGTCGTTGGCCTGAGCCCATCCGGCTAGAGGGAGCAGTAGCGTTAGGAAAAACAGCGCCAGGCGCAGAATACACAGCATGAATAAGTGGAAAGCAAGCAGAGAAATGTAGCCAAGCATACGCTGGCTGGCCGGCAAAGTTAGCCGCCCAAAGCAGGCCAAAATCCTGTATATCCGGCCGGGTTACCTTCGAAACACAACGGTTATTAAACTCTGAACCACTTGCTAGCGTGGCACATCTACAACCTACTTTTTTGCTGTTTCATGAAAACGCTGTTTAAATCCTTCTTCGTGGCCGTGGCCGTCACCTTCTCGGTTGCCTCCTGCACTGAGCCCGGCAAACAAAACGCTGAAGCTGCCGCCGAAAATACGGCCGATGCCGCTGCTGCTGAGGCCAACAACGCTGCCACGGCTACCGATAATGCCGTAGAAAACGCCGGTCAGAAGATGGAAGCTGCTGGTGAGCAGGCCGCCGCCACCACCGAAGCCGCCGCCGACAAGGCTGCCGCCGAAACCAAAGAGGCCGCTAATAAAGCCGCTGCCGCCACCGAGGAAGCCGCTGGCGACGCCAAAGCCGAAATCAATGCTGCTCAAAAGCAGTAAGCAAAGTATCCGGCCTTAAATCAAGGCCACAGGAAAGCCCCGCTTGGTCACAGGCGGGGCTTTTTCATGCCGCAGTAGTGTGTTCTCAGGCCAAGGCAACTCCCGGCGTTTCGGTTGCTCCAGCCAGCTCCAACAGAACTTGATAATAGGGCCGCCGCTCAATGCGGGCCTTCAACCAACTGTAGAAACTCAGCGCCTGCAAGTCTTCCTGCTCCAGCGGCACGAAGGCGGGTAGCTGGGTAGCGCGGGTTGCCAACTCCGGGGAGCGGGCCGCATCGGGGTTTTCAATGATGTCGCGTACCAGTTGCAGGTAGCCCAGCACGGCCGCGTAGCCGCCCCCATCGGGCCCGAAACGCTCCTTCACGAGACGCTCAATGGCGCGCAGGCGGTTCAGGGCCAAATCGGGGTTGCCCAGCTCCAACTGAATCAGCATTTCGCCCATGTTGCGGTTCAGTACCCACTCTACGCCCATTTCCTGCTCACACCAATGGTCGGTGCGGCCAATGGCCAGCAGCACCTGGTTAGCCTTCTGAAATTGTCCTTCGGCGAAATAGTGGAAGCCCAGGCCCAACCGGGCCGTCAGCTGCTCACGGGGCGGCAGCGTGGTTTTCAACACTTCTTCCAGTAGCCGGATGCTTTCGGCGTTGCGGCGCAAGAAGGCGTAGTTGGCGGCCAGCAGAAAGGTGTAGCGGGCCCGGTAAGCCGCTCCCCGCAGTCGGGAACCCTCATCGAGCAGCACCCGCAGTTGCTCCAGGTACTCCGTTGATTCCTGAAACCGGCGGGTTCGGTACAGGGCGTGGGCAATCATGTAGAGCAGGCCTAGTTGCGCCTCCCGGTGAGCGGGTGAGAAGCCATGGCGCTTTTCCATAAGGCGGTAGCACCGTATCACGAAGGGCGCGAAGGTGAGGTAGTCGCGCCGCACCAGCATGGCCGCGCGGGCAATGGACATGAGCCTGTAGAGCAACGCAGGCCGGCGGGCAAAGGCTTCCTGCAAATCGTATTCGCGCAGCACTTCCCCCAGAATCCCATCAAACGACTCGCCGGCCCGGCCTTTCACCCGGGCCTCGCGCAGGCGCTGGCGGATGAGACTATCGGCAATGTTGGCACGCTCCTCCTCATCGGCGGCTTTCTTGTTGAGGTTGCGCCGCCGAATAATGTCCGGCAGGTCGTCGGCGTGCTTGCTGCCGGCCTGGGCAATCTGCAGGTTGTACACCGTGTTCAGCAGCTCGTACTGCTCGTTCTGCTGGGCCAGCTTCTCGGCTTTGCGCAGCATATTCCAAGCCAAGCGGCCCACCCCGGCCTCAAACAGATATTGGGCCAGGGTGAGTAGCCCCCGTACCGAGGAAGCCGCCGTGGGGTCTTGCTGGCGCTGGCGCAACAGCAGAAAATCGGTGAGGTGGCGCATCAAGCGCTTGCGCAGGGCGTAGTAGGCCACAGCATTGGGCTCCTCGGGGTAGAGGCGGGCCAGTAGCTCCTCGGTAGCATACTCTTTCTGGTGCAGCAGCAGGTCGCAGAGGCGCACATCCATGCGGCCCTTCTGCTTGCGGCGCTGCCGCTGAATAAACTGCCGGAAATCCTTGCGGTCATCGGCCGAGAAAGTGCTGAGCGTAGTCCGCAGGTCATCCATAGCGGTAATATAGAAGGGCTGTTTGTAGAACCCAAGTCAAGCGCTCCATAAGTCTGAATAATATCCTATATTACTTTACAAATCAACTATTTACACCTATCATAACCGCACCCATATAGTCTGAGCTATATAGAAAATGGTTAGGGTAATGCCGCTGAACGTGCAACCTTCGGAGCATCTTCAACACTCGGCTTTTTATGCATATGAATCGTTTACTCCTGTCCCTGATTTTGCTGCTGGCTGGCTTCGCGGCGCATGCCCAGGATTTACTTACCAAAACCACCGGCGAAGAGGTGCAGGTGAAAGTGCTCGAAATCACGCCCACGGAGGTACGCTACAAGCGCACCGATAACCCCGACGGCCCCCTGATTACCATGCGCCGCACCGACGTGTTTATGATTCGCTATGCTAATGGCACCAAGGAAATGCTGGGCGGCAGCCTCCCTTCCGGCGTGCCCGCCACGGCACCGGCGGCCGGCCCCGCGGCCGGCACGGGTGTGGCCACGGGCGCTAGCGTGCCCGGCGACGAGGCCCCGGCTTACGAGGATATTCACCTCAGCGGCCCGCGCCTGGGCTTTACGCTGCTGGCGGGCGGGGTGGCCGACAAAGCCAACCGGGAGCTGAATGTGAATCCTTTTCTGACGCAGTTCGGCTGGCAGTTTGAAACCCGCATTTTCCGGATGCCCAACGGCACCTCGGGCTTGCTGGAGATTGTGCCGCTCATCGGGGGCTTGGAGCAGGGCCAATTTCTGCCCAGCCTGAACGCCCTCATTGGTATTCGGGGGCCCAAAGGCCTGGAGTTTGGCCTGGGGCCGAACGTGTCGCCGGCCGGGGCGCACATTGCGCTGGCCGTGGGCACTTCCTTCCGCAGCAACGGCATCAACTTCCCGGTCAACTTTGCGGTGGTGCCCGGCGACGGGGGCGCCCGGTTTAGTCTGCTGTTCGGCTTCAATTCCCGCACCCGTTAGCAGCCGCGTTTTCTACAATTCTCACCTCATTTTTCATCTTATGCGCCACCTTCTACTTGTACTCTGCGGGCTGCTGTTAACCCTGCGCGCCACCGCCCAGGACGTGATTCTGCTAAGCAACGGGGAAGAGCTAACCGGCAAGGTGCTGACCATCACGCCCGAGCTGGTTACCTATATCAATTCCTCGGCCGACACGCTCCGGGTAGCCGCCACGCAGGTGTTTCTGATCCGCTACCCCAACGGCACCAAGGATGTTTTTCAGCGCCAGGCCACTGCGGCCCCAGCTTTGCCCGGCCTCGCCCAGGAGGCCACGTATGACCAGGGCCGGCGCGATGCCCGCGCTTATTTTAAAGCGCCGGGGGCTTTCTGGGGCACGTATGGGGCTACCATAGTTACCATTGCGTATGGCGGAATAGGGGGAGTTGCCACAGGAATGGGCATTAGCCTGACGCCGCCCAAGAAACAGAACATGCGGGTACCGGACCCGGCGCTGCTTAAAAGCCCCAACTATGTAGCGGGCTACCAGCATCAGGCAAGAAATAAGAAATTTGGTAATGCAGCGGGTGGATACGGAGCAGGGGTTGGTACCGTGGTAGCATTAGTGGTAGCATTATTCTTCATCAACGGCGGAGTGAATCACATGTAACTTTCATTAGCCTTTGGTAACCTGCCGCTAAGCTGCACCGTACAGGGGTATACTTTCAACCAAACCCTACCCACCATGGACGCTAACAACAACGGCATCAACGACGCCACCGAGCTGCGCGCTCGGGGCAATTGGAACGAAATTAAAGGCCAAGCCAAGCAGAAGTGGGGCAACCTCACCGACGACGACCTGGATTATCAGGAAGGCCAGCAGGACGAGTGGTTCGGTCGCCTGCAGCAGAAGACTGGCGAAACCATTGATGATATCAAACACTGGTTCCAGCGCACCTTCTAAGCGCAGGCGCTACTTGAGAAAGTAGTGGTCCAAAAAAACTCAGAAAAGGCCTGGTACCGCATGGTATCAGGCCTTTTCTGAGTGATGACAACTCTAGCAGCCCCCACCGGCACACCACTCCGCATTATCTATAGCTTTGGCTACTTCAGTTTGTCATGACTACTCTAGTGGAAGATATTCGCACATTGGGGAATACTGCCTTGCTGCGGCTGCCTAAAACGGCTTTTCTGTGCTCCCGGGACTACCCGCTTAGTATTGAGCGCGTAGCCTATCTGTGGGCGATGGAACAGCGGCAGCTGGGCTACTGCGTGCTGTCAGGTTTTCATTCGCGGCTGGAACAAAGTATTTTCCGGTTTCTGCGGCGCGATGTGCAGCAGCCCATTGTGTATGCGCTGGGCCGGGGAATTCAACCCTCCATGCCCTTGGACTATGAGCGGGATATACAGTTGGGCCGCCTGCTCTTCATTACCCCTTTCGAGCCTAACGTTATGACCGTGACACAGGAAACGGCCAACATCCGCAACCAGCTTATCGCCGATTTGGCTGACCGATTTTTCGTACCCTATGTGCGCCCCGGCGGCAACCTGGAGCAGCTGTTGCTGGATGATGCCACCATGCGCAACAAGCCGCTGCTCATGCTGAACTTACCCGAAAATCAGCCATTTATTCGTCGGGGAGCCCGTTTATACCGGCCGCCGGGCTTGCTGGGTGGGGCACGCTTCAGCCTTTAGCGTCCAAACTTCGTAAGGCAGAAACTCCTCTCCCCTAACTCTGTCTTACTATGTCTGTTTCTTCCTCTGTTCAGGCAGCGCTGCCTACTTCGCCTTCCTCGGGTATCCGGGCACTAGCCCGCTTTGGCTTCGCGGCCAAAGGCATTGTATATCTGCTGATGGGCTTGCTGGCCTTGCTGGCAGCTACCGGCCAGCAGGGTGGTCAAACCGCCGATAAAAAGCAAGCTGTCCAAACCCTGCAGAGCTTACCTGGTGGCACCGTTCTGCTGGGCCTTATTGCCTTTGGGCTGCTGGGCTACATTGTGTGGCGTTTCACTCAGGCCCTGCGCGACACCGAAAATAAAGGCTCCGGAGCTAAAGGCATTGGGCGGCGCCTGGCCTACGCCGGTAGCGGCCTGCTGTATGCCAGCTTGGCCTGGTACGCGGCCAACCTTGCCCTGGATGGCTCCGCCAGCCAGGGAGGTAACAGCCAACAAACCCTGGTTGCCCGCATCCTCAACTGGCCCGCCGGCGAATGGATTATTATGCTGGCCGGACTGATCACTATCGGCGTCGGCATCTATCAGATTGTAAAGGCTTACTCCGGCTCCTTCCACAAGCACGTGAACAGCGCCGATATTCCGGCAGGCCAGCAAAACACGGTGTATCGTATTGGGCAGCTCGGGTACACGGCCCGGGGTATTGTAATGGCTATTCTTGGCTATTTCCTGCTGCAAGCGGGCCGCAAGCATCAGGCCGCCGCCGTAGGCACCACCGATGAGGCCTTCGACCTACTGGCTACCATGGGCCCGGCAGTGCTTGGCATAGTAGCTCTGGGGCTAATGTGCTACGGCCTGTATATGCTGGTGCAAGCTAAATACCCCGTTTTGCCCCGCGTATAGGCTCACTTATAGCAACAAACAGCGCGTCCTTTCGCAGTTTTATGCGGAAGGACGCGCTGTTTGCTTTCGAGCCATTAATGATAAAAGGCCAGATCTACGCCACGTAATCCTGCAGGTACTGGTACCGCTCGGTGAGCTGGCCGTTGCGGGCAATGGTGGCGCGCTCAATCACGGCGTCGCCGCCCTCGTGCATTAGGTGGGGCAACACGTTGTCGATGAGCTGACGGCCAAAGTCACGGCTGGCGTTGCGGGGCAGTTCGCAGGGCAGGTTATCCACGGCCATAATAGTAATGTTATCAGGCCGGGCGTAGGCGGGCTCCAGCTCACTGGAAGTGGGGTTGTAATCGAAGGCGGGTTCTTGAATGCTGCTGCTGCGCTTGGTGGTCGGGATGGAGCCGTCCACGTCGCAAGTCACGTCGGCAATGGTATCAAGACGGAAGTGGGAGCGGCGGGTATCGTGTTCCGAGAACAGCCTGGGGCCTTGTGGGTGCCAGTAGGCGCAGGCAATGAGCAGATTGGTTACGGGCAGAAAGTTCTGGAACGTGCTTTCATACTCGTGGGGGTTGCGGTGGAAATCGGGGGTGTCCCACACGCGGCCGTCGCGGCGGCGGTTGTAGTCGGAACTGCGCAGCTGGGTGTACACGGGCTCCGTGAAGTCGTGGTACAAGTAGTCGTACACACTTACCCGCCGGATGCCCATCATGTCCAGCACTTCCACTGCCCCCTGCCCCACGCGGCCGGTGCCGGTCACGGCAATTTTAATGGGTGGCAGGCGCTTCACCTTGAAAAACTCCTCCTGCATATCCTCCATATCCACGCACTCGTAGGCCGGCTTTAGCTCGTAGAGGCCGTGCTTGCGGCCGTAGGTGAGCAGGCCGTTGTAGGCACCCACAATGCCAGCCCAGCGCCCGAAGGCTACAATTCGCTCGCCTTGTTCGTTAGTGAGTAGTTCGTAGTCGATGAGGGTGATGTTCTTGGCCAGCACCTGGCGCAGCAGCTCCCGGTTAGCAGGCTGCTTTTTCACGGTGTGGGAGAAGAACAGATACGTTTTGTTAGGAATAAGCTGCTGCGCGGGCACTTCCTTTACCCCCATCAGAATGTCGCAATCCGACACATCGGGGCGCACGTCAATGCCTAGGTTGCGGTATTCCTGGTCGGAGAAGCAGCGGATGGAGCTTTCCTGCGCCACTATTTTCAGGCCAGGGAAGCGGGCTTCAGCCTCAGCGCATTTTTTGGGGGTGAGCGGGACGCGCTTATCGGGCGGAGTTTTACCTTCTCGGATCAGGCCAATGGTGATGGGACGCATGCGGTGGGAACGGGTGGGTTTCGGGGGCTAAAGCTGCGGAAAATTGTTGAGTTCAGGTTTCAACGGCTTGGGTGAAACATTTGCCTGCTTATCGGTTTAAGGGTGAAGCCTTTTCGCGCTACCTTTGTAGGGGCTCCGTTGGGGCCGCTTGCATTGCCACCCTCACCCTTCCCTTTATGTTGCTGAAGACCAAGCCCGCCGATGTGTTTGTGGACCGTCACAACGGCCCCGACGAAGCTGCCGTAGCCGATATGCTACGCGTTATCGGCGTGGAGTCGATTGACCAGCTCATCGACGAAACTGTGCCGGCCGCCATCCGCCTGAAAAAGCCGCTGAACCTGCCCGCTGCCCTCACGGAGCGGGCTTTTTTGGCGAAGTTCAAGGGCATTGCTGGCCAGAATAAGCTATTCAAGAACTACATCGGCCTGGGCTACCACGACACGCTGCTGCCGGCCGTGATTCAGCGCAACATCCTGGAAAATCCGGGCTGGTACACTGCCTACACGCCCTACCAGGCCGAAATTGCCCAAGGTCGTCTCGAAGCCCTCATCAACTACCAGACGATGGTAATTGACCTGACGGGCCTGGAAATTGCCAACGCCTCGTTGCTCGATGAAGGAACTGCCGCCGCCGAAACGCTGCACATGTTCCACTCCCTGAGCAAGAAGAAAAACGCCAACCGCTACTTCATTTCCGAGCAGGTACTGCCCCAGACCATCGACGTGGTGCGCACCCGCGCCGAGCCCCTGGGCATTGAGGTAGTTATCGGGGACCACCGCAGCTTCGACCTCACCGACGAAACCCTCTTCGGGGCCCTGCTGCAGTACCCCGCCGCCGATGGTGCCGTGTACGACTACACCGACTTCATCAGCAAAGCCCACGACAACAACCTGTTTGTGACCGTGGCCGCCGATTTGCTGTCCCTGGCCCTACTTACGCCTCCCGGCGAAATGGGTGCCGACGCCGTGGTGGGCAACTCCCAGCGCTTTGGCGTACCCATGGGTTATGGCGGACCGCACGCCGGCTTCCTGGCTACCAAAGATGCCTTCAAACGCGTAATTCCGGGCCGCATTATTGGTCAGAGCATTGACGCGGCCGGTAACAAGGCCTACCGCATGGCCCTGCAGACCCGGGAGCAGCACATCCGCCGCGAGAAGGCCACCAGTAACATCTGCACTGCGCAGGTGCTGCTGAGCGTGCTGGCCGGCATGTACGCCGTGTACCACGGCCCGAAGCGCCTCAAGCAGATTGCCAGCAACATCCACGCCCTGGCCCGCACCCTGGAAATGGAGCTGCACGCCCTGGGCCTCGACCAGCGCAACCAGTTCTACTTCGATACCCTCGACATCAAGCTGGAAAGCCAGGAGTTGCAGAACGCCATCCGCAAGGAGGCCGAAGCGGCCGGCATCAACTTCCGCTACTTCGAGGAGCACGGCTCGGCCCGGGTGGGCATCAGCCTGCACCAGAACACCGAAGCCGAGGACGTGCAGGACATTGTGGCCGTGTTCAGCAAAGTGCTGGGCCGCGACGTGCGCCAGGTAGCCCAGCCCGAAGAGGTGGAAGTAACCTGGCCCGACGCCCTTATTCGCAAGAGCGAGTACCTGACGCACCCCATCTTCAACTCCCACCACGGGGAGCACGAGATGCTGCGCTACATGAAGCAGCTCGAAAACAAGGACCTGAGCCTGGCGCACTCCATGATTTCCTTGGGTTCGTGCACCATGAAGCTCAACGCTACCGCCGAGATGATTCCGGTGACCTGGCCGGAAATTGGCGGTCTGCACCCCTTCGCCCCGCGCGAGCAGGCCCAGGGCTACGCCGAAATCTTCCGGAACCTGGAAGCCTGGCTGTGCGAGGTGACCGGCTTCGATGCCGTGTCGTTGCAGCCCAACTCGGGCGCGCAGGGCGAGTACGCCGGTCTGCTGGCCATCAAAGGCTACCACGATGCCCGTGGCGACCAGCACCGCAACGTGGCCCTGATTCCGGCCTCCGCCCACGGCACCAACCCCGCCTCGGCCGTAATGGCCGGCATGACGGTGGTGGTAGTGAAAAGCACCGAGGAAGGCAACATCGACGTGGAGGACCTGAAGGCCAAAGCGGCCCAGTACGCCGACAAGCTGAGTTGCCTGATGGTAACCTACCCCAGCACCCACGGTGTGTACGAGGAAACAATCATCGACATCTGCAACACGATTCACCAGCACGGCGGCCGCGTGTACATGGACGGCGCCAACATGAATGCCCAGGTAGGCCTCACCTCCCCCGCCACCATCGGAGCCGACGTGTGTCACCTGAACCTGCACAAAACCTTCTGCATCCCCCACGGTGGCGGCGGACCCGGCGTAGGCCCCATCGGTGTGGTGAAAGACCTGGCACCCTACCTGCCCGGCCACGTGGTAGTAGATGCCGACGGCCGCACCAGCGGCGCCGTTTCTGCGGCTCCCTGGGGCTCGGCCAGCATTCTGCCCATCAGCTACGCCTACATCAGCATGATGGGCGGCGAGGGTCTGACGCAGGCTACGCGCATTGCCATCCTCAATGCCAACTACCTCAAGGCTAAGCTGGAGGAGCACTACCCCGTGCTGTACACCGGCGCCAACGGCCGCTGCGCCCACGAGATGATTCTGGAATGCCGCCACTTCAAAAAGGCCGGCATTGAGGTAGAAGACATTGCCAAGCGCCTGATGGACTACGGCTTCCACGCCCCCACCGTCTCGTTCCCGGTAGCCGGCACGCTCATGATTGAGCCCACCGAATCGGAGAGCAAGGAGGAGCTGGACCGCTTCATTGAGGCCATGGTGAGCATCCGCAAGGAAATTGCTGAGGTAGAAGCCGGCCGCGCCGATGCTAAGGAAAACGTGCTCAAGCACGCGCCCCACACCGCCGCCACCGTGCTGGTACACGACTGGACCCGCCCCTACACCCGCGAGCAGGCCGTGTACCCCACCGAGTACGCCCGCGCCTACAAGTTCTGGCCTGCCGTATCCCGCATCGACTCGGCCTATGGTGACCGGAACCTCATCTGCGCCTGTACGCCCATTGAGCAGTACGTGGATGCCGAGGAGCAACTAGTACCGACTGACAAAGGCCCGTCGTATTAGTGCTTAGTGCTTAGTGCTTAGTGCTTAGTGCTTAGTGCTTAGTGCTTAGTGCTTAGTGCTTAGTGCTTAGTGCTTAGTAGGTATGAAGAAGCCCCGCCGTGGTTACGGCGGGGCTTCTTATTTTCTAACGTATTCCCTCGATACCAGCTACCGGATCCTAAGCACCAAGCACCAACAACTACACACTACTTGCCGAAGCAGGTGCGGTACATGTAGCCGTTCTGGGTTTTGCCAGCGGCGGTTACGCGCACTTTCAGGAAGTGGGCATCCACTGTATCCATCACCTGCACTTCTGTACCCGAGTTGATGGTGGCGAGTTGCTGGGAGGTTTTGGTCATGCCATCGTAGAGGATGCATTCGACCACGGCATTGTGAGCTACAGGTGTGGTGGAGGTACGGTTGGAGCGGGCTTCATCCTTAGAAGCGCTGCAGGCAGCCAGCATACCCAGAGCAGATAGGAAGAGTAAAGTTTTTTTCATGAATGCAGGTGCAGGTTTTTTGCTTTGCAAAAGATAGGGAGATTTTAAGATGCTATGGACTTCCCCTGGCTAGTTATTCTCAATAAATATTACGCTTGCAGCGTTTATCAGGGGAACGAGCAGGCAGGCGGGTACGTTAAACTACCACAGGCGCTCCGCTGGTCTGCCGACTTGCCAAAGGCTTGTTTTTCACTTCTGATTCCTTTCTATATGAACCGCATTTCCCGTTTTTTAGCCCGTCCGCTGGCCCTATCGGTGCTTGGCCTGGGCTTGCTGCTGGGCGTCAGCGGCTGCGCATCCACGGCACGCGTGGGCGTTACCTCCGATTTTGATCATTCTGTAAACTTCCGGGCCTACAAAACTTGGTCGTGGTACCCAACGCAGCCTATTGACACCGAAGGCGGCCCAGCCAAGGGCTACGAGTCGTTTCTGGATAAGCGTATCCGCTCGGCTGTAGAGCAGCAACTGGCCCAGAAGGGTCTGACGTACTCGGAGAAAAACCCTGATGTGTATGTGGCCTACAGTGCCCGCGTGGAGGATAAGCAGCGTGCCACTAACTCGCCGTACGGGCCCTTTGGTTACCCCTATGGATACTACGGCTACGGTGGCTTCTACAACCGGGGTGGCTACGTAACCGACTACAAAGCCGGTACTGTTATCCTCGATTTTGTGGACGTAAAGCGCAAGGAGTTGGCGTGGCGTGGCCAGGGCCAGGCCCAGGTTGACCAGCAAACCATTTCTGAAACTGAGGTACAGCGCATCGTTACCAGCATTTTGGGTAACTACCCGCCCGGTGCCGAACAGGCTAGCCGGTAGTAGCGGTTCGCCGTTTCTTAAAAGGACGTTGCTTATCGCAACGTCCTTTTTTTATGTCTCGCGCACGGGCGGCCCGCTTAGTGGCGCAGAAAGCAGGGCAGCGCAGCCTGCCTCAGAACAGAAAGATCTTTCACGGTGATTTGCGAGGGGCATGCAGGTGCGTCTGGTGCCTGGCCCGCCTTACACATGGCTAGCCGCGAGCTTTGCATGCGAAGCTACCTGCTCGCCTACACTCTGGGCAAGCATGACGGCATACAAAAGCCCCACCTCTAAGAAAGAAGTGGGGCTTAATTGATGTAGTAAAGCCGTATAACTACCAGTATGCTGCTAGATGGGTACGTTCACGTGACGCTCGGCGTGGTAGCTGGAGCGCACCAGCGGGCCGCTTTCCACGTACTTCAGGCCCCGGCGCAGGCCCTCTTCCTTGTAGTGGGCGAACAGGTCGGGGTGAATGAACTCGGATACCTCAATGTGACGCTTGGTTGGCTGCAGATACTGTCCCAGGGTCAGAATATCGAGGCCGTTAGCCACCAAGTCATCCATGGCCTTGTACATTTCGTCCTGCTTCTCGCCCAATCCTAGCATAATGCCCGATTTGGTGCGCTTGCCGGCCTCCTTCGTGCGCCGGATTTGCTCCAGGCTCCGGTCGTACTTGGCCTGGGGGCGCACGAGGCGGTACAGGCTGCCCACCGTTTCCATGTTGTGCGACACTACTTCCTGGCCGCCGGCAATCATGGTTTCCAGCGCCGCCCAGTTGGCTTTCACATCCGGAATCAGTGTTTCGATGGTGGTGGTGGGGCTGAGCTGCTTGGTTTGCACCACGGTTTCGTACCACACGCTGGCACCCCGGTCTTTCAACTCGTCGCGGTTTACGCTGGTGAGTACCGCGTGCTTCACGCCCATGAGCTGAATGGCTTCGGCTACGCGGCGGGGCTCATCGAGGTCATACTCGTTGGGGCGGCCGGTGGCCACGGCGCAGAATGAGCAGGAGCGCGTGCACACGTTGCCCAGAATCATAAAGGTGGCCGTACCCGCGCCCCAGCACTCACCCATGTTGGGGCAGTTGCCGGATTCGCAGATAGTGTGCAGTTTGTGTTCGTCCACCAAGCGGCGGACGTTGGCGTAGGCCGGGCCCACGGGCAGCTTTACGCGTAGCCAGTCAGGCTTGCGCGCTTTGGCAGGAGCCGCAGGGGCCACCGCTTCGGGCTGAATGATGGGCAGAGTCAGCAACAGTTCATCCATGCTGCAAAGGTAAGGGGAATGCGTGGCGGAATAGTCCACTGCTAAGACAATTCCAGCCGGCAAGAGGTTTCCCCGATGCTTCGTTCAGCCAAAAGCCCCGGCTCAGGTTCCGGATAGGAACGTTGGCCAAGGCTTTTGATGCTGGGCGCTTGCTTTAGTTGCGGCTTCCGAGGTACACTGTGAGGTACACGGAAGGCAAGAAACGGTCATTGAGAGCTTCATCCGAGAGAGTTCGGGCTCGAATAATAGGTGGGGCTTTGGTGTAGGCTTCTACCAGTGCTCCTACCTCCACCCCTGCTACGGCGTCGCGGTAGCGGCCATACTCAAAGCTTAGCGCCCCCCGAATGTGGGCTCCTACCTGCACATCGGTATTGCTGACGCCCGAAAACAGCGGTGCCCGATCTATAATCCGCCTCTCCTCGTGAATCTGCGGGTCGAACTGCTCATTCCGATAATCGGTGGGGTTCACCTGCGGATCGGAAGTGTAATTGTAGGTGATGTAGTAGGGCAGCAGCAGGCCAATGGATGGCCCGGCACTCAGCAGCCCGTTGACTTGCACGCCCGAATCGGGAGCTTTACGAAAAATGACCCGCTGCACGCCCACGGAGGGCCGGGCCACGAAGAAGTAGTTGCTTTTGCCAGGCACGATAACGCCCCCGTAGAAAGTACCGGATTTTTGCTCCTTGGGGTGCTTTACTTCCACCAGATCAATGCTCCAGAAACGGGCCCAATCCTGGTTAAGCAGCTTGGTGGAGCGCACCGTGGCCCCGCCAATCAGGCCACCCCGCGTGTTGAAGTTTACTCCATAAATCAGCTCCTTCCGGTAGGAGGGCTCATCGTTGTTGGAAGCCAGGGTTTGCTTGAGTTGCTGGGCTTGGCCTTGGGGCGCGAGGCCCAATACGGCCGCCAGCAGGCCACCACCGAAAACAAGCAGAGTACGCACAGGTTGAGTCGGAATAGAAGGACGGGAAATAAAATAGCGGCTCAGCAGCAACAAGCCGCCAACCCTGCCGAAAGTACGTAAATTTACATGCATACCCTGCTTACCTAATTCAACCTGACATGAGCACAGCCACTGCCCGTTACGCCGGAAACCTACGCACCGAAGCCACTCACCTGGCCTCGGGCAATACCATCCTCACCGACGCCCCAGTGGACAACCACGGCCGGGGAGAGGCCTTCTCCCCCACTGACTTGGTATGCTCGGCGCTGGGCTCCTGCATGATGACGATAATGGGCATTGTAGCCGCCCGCCAAGACGTAGACCTAACAGGTGTAACCTGGGAGGTAACCAAGCACATGGTGGCCGAGCCGCGCCGCATCGGGCAGATTGACCTTACGTTTCGGTTGCCGGCTACCCTCTCCGAAAAAGAGCGTGCCAGCCTTGAAAATGCTGCCCGTACCTGCCCGGTTGCACTTAGCCTGAACCCGGAAATACGCCAGGAAGTTCGCTTCCTGTACGAGTAGCGAGATGGTGAAATAATGAACTGGTGAGTTCGACGTTTTGACGGTGCTACTTGCGCAGTGAGGGCCAACAGAGCGTCAAACTCACCAGTTCACTATCTCACTATTTCACTAGTTCCTTCACCTCGCTGAGCTTGATGCCCATGTGAGAGGAGTCGAGGGTACATTCGCCGTTTTGGATGAGCAGGAGTTGCGGCGACTCGTGGTGAATACTGAATTTCTGGGCTATTTCCTGCGAAATGGGCCGAAAGCGCAGCAAGTCCAGGTAGTATATCTTGGCGTTATCAAGGCCAGCATCGTCCCACTGACGCTCCACCTTGCCCTTGGCCATGGCGCTGATGGAACAGGTGGTGCTGTGCTTAAAAATCAGGACAGGTTGCTCAAAGGACTCCCGAACGATGTCGGTGAGTTGCTCAGATTCGGTGAGGGGTTGCCAGGGTGCCATGGGCAGAAGTGGTTCGGTGAATATTACTGCGCGGCGGCGCGCTTCTTCCGCAGACGCAAATTGACGCGGGATGGTTCGCTTACGCGGGGCGCGCCGGCCCGGTCGAAACGGTAGCTGTCCTGGCCGGGTGGCGGTGCTACTACCTCCTGCTTGCCCCCACCCTGGTGCTTTAGCTCAGGCTTGGTTACGGTCAGGTGGGAGTCTTTGTAGCGGGCATTGAATTTTTCAGCATCCCGGAGCGCCTTGCGGTTGGCTACGCGCTGCTGAGCAGGGCTGGTAGACTCCAGCTGGGCCAGGGCCGGGGTACTGGCCAGGCTCAGCCCTACAGCCATACAGAATAAGAGGTAACGCATAACACTGGGTGAAACGGTGGAGAATTAGCTAAGCAGTAACAACTTCCCTGAGCAGCACTAAGTTAGAAGGGAAGCGTGAAACCAAGGAACTTCCGCTGCCCCACTTTATGCTTGAGGCGGCGGCGCTCCATTTTGGGCTTCTTCAGCAAGCCGTTCTTGTCATAGCTGTTTTTCTGGGTTTTTACCGCTTCCTTCTCTACGTCCAGGGCCCGCCCATCGGCCGATTCATTGCCCGGAGTTTTGGCCTTTTTCACCTTCGGCTGCGGTGGCCCCTGGGGGTTCGGAATCCGGTAGCTGTGGCAGGCCGGGCCCGCCAGTAACCAGCCAGCGGCCAGCAGCAGCAAACAAAAGCGGCGAAAAGCACCGGATACTTTCATGAATTTTCAGGTTCTGTGCAGCAGGAAGGGGCTGCCAAAGTACGTAATTGAAGCCGAGGGTCTACTCGTCATTCCGAGCGAGGCGAGGAAGCTGGCTTAGTGTTATTGAATGCTGGCGCAGCTTATTTGCTTCACGCAGAGTGCCGGTTGTTAATAGTTGCGCAGCTTCTCAATGGCTTGGCGGAGGCGCTGCTGGGGCAGGAACTGCTTTTCCAGCGGGGGCGCGAAGGGTACGGCCGTATCCAGGGAGGCTACGCGCAGAATGGGGGCATCAAGGCTGCGGAAGCAATGCTCGGCAATCCAGGCCCCGATTTCGCCGGCCAGGCCGCCGGTTAGGGTGTCTTCGTGCAGCAGGATGACGCGGCCGTTTTTCTCTACCGTCTTGCGCACTGCTTCCTCGTCCCAGGGTAGCAGGGTACGCAGGTCCAAGATATCGGCACCCACGCCTAGCTCTTCCACGGCCGCCAGGGCCCAGTGCACGCCCGCCCCGTAGGTGATGATGCTCATTTCCTGTCCTTCCCGCACCAGCGCGGCTTTCCCGATGGGCGTGGTGTAGTATGCATCGGGCACGGGCGCCGAGAGGCTGCGGTAGAGGAGCTTGTGCTCGAAGAACATTACCGGGTTGGGGTCTTCGAAGGCGGCGCAGAGCAGGCCCTTGGCATCCACGGGGTTGCTGGGGTACACCACTTTCAGACCGGGCGTATGCGTAAACCAGGCCTCGTTGCTTTGGCTGTGGAAGGGCCCGGCGGCGGTGCCGGCCCCGGTGGGCATGCGCACCACCACGTCGGCGTTCTGGCCCCAGCGGTAGTGGCTTTTGGCCAGATTGTTCACAATCTGGTTGAAGCCGCAGGTCACGAAATCGGCAAACTGCATTTCCACCATGGCCTTTTTGCCCTTGATGCTCAGGCCCAGCCCCGCGCCCACAATGGCCGACTCGCAGAGGGGGGTATTGCGTACCCGGCCCTTGCCGAACTGGGCCACGAAACCGTCGGTAATCTTGAACACGCCGCCGTACTCGGCAATATCCTGGCCCATGAGTACCAGCTCGGGGTAGCGCTCCATGCTCTGGCGCAGCCCGTCGGAAATGGCATCCACGTAGCGCTTATCAGTTGTCGGTTGCTCGTTGTCAGTTGATAGGTTCAGGCTGGCATCGGGCTCGAAGGAGCGGTACATATCCGTTACCTCCTGCTCGGAGGCCGTGGGCATGGGTTCGGCATCGGCCAGGCGTAGGCCTTCCTCAATTTCGCGCTTGATGGTTTCGCGGAAGCGCATGCGGGCTTCTTCGTCAAGGATACCTTCCTGGAGCAGCCATTTTTCGTAGTTCTCCACCGGGTCTTTCTGGGCCCACTGCTCAAACAGCTCCTGGGGTACGTACTTGGTGCCGCTGGCCTCCTCGTGCCCGCGCATGCGGAAGGTGAGGGCCTCCAGCAGCACCGGGCGGGGGTTCTGACGCAAATCCTCGGCCAGGCGGCGCACCGTGTCGTACACTTCCAGCACGTTGTTGCCGTCTACCTGCACGGCCTCCATGCCGTAGGCGGGGCCTTTATCCACGAAGTAGCGGAAGCGGAACTGCTCGTTGCTGGGGGTGCTGAGGCCGTAGCCATTGTTTTCGATGATGAAGATAACCGGCAGCTCCCACACCGCCGCCACGTTCAGGGCCTCGTGGAAGTCGCCCTCCGAGGCCCCGCCGTCGCCGCTGTAGGTGATGGTTACTCTGGGTTTATCGTCGAGCTTATCAGCCAGGGCAATGCCGCCGGCCACGGCCAGCTGGGGCCCCAGGTGCGAGATCATACCCACAATGTGGTGCTCATTGGTGCCGAAGTGGAAGCTCCTATCCCGGCCCTTGGTGAAGCCGCTGGTTTTGCCCTGCCATTGCGCAAACAGCTGGTGCAGTGGAATATCGCGCCCCGTGAACACGCCCAGGTTGCGGTGCAGAGGTAGAATGTACTCGTCCGAATCCAGGGCCAGGGTACTACCCACCGAAATGGCCTCCTGTCCGATGCCCGAAAACCACTTGCTAACCTTGCCCTGGCGGAGCAGAATGAGCATTTTCTCCTCAATCATGCGCGGCTTGAGCAGGTGCTGGTAGAGGTGGAGCAGAGTGTCGTTCGAGTAGTCTTTCCGGTCGAAGTGCATCGGGAATCGGCTGAGTGTGGTGGGTGGGGCCAAAAGTACGGGTTTGGGCGGGATGCGGAATTATAGCCGACGGTTTATGGAATCAGGCCGTTGTCGGCATCTATCTTCGGGGCCGCATTCCTCCTCCTATCCTATCTGCATGAATCAACTATACGCCCTCGGCCTGTTGCTACCGCTATCCACCCACGCCCTGGCCCAGCAGACCGATACCGTCCGGCTGTATGAAGTGATTGTAGCGGATTCTGTAATGCGTGTTACTTCCCATTGTCCAACTGTCCAGTATATATCGAGCTACTACCAGATTCTTCCCTTTCTTCCGCTCCAGGAGCAGCTGCGCCAGGTAGCCGGGGTGCAGGCCACGCCGTACTCGGGGGCACCGGGGGCGCAGGTGGCGGTGCGGATTCGGGGGGCGGCCAGCCTGTCGGGCAACGCGCAGCCGCTGTACGTAGTGGATGGGGTGCCGGTGTTTCAGCACACGTTCCGGCCCAATATGAGCAACTCGCTCGGGGGCGTGGTGCCGGCCGAGGTACAGGAGCTGGACGTAAACCCGCTGCTAAGTATTCCGAATGAGGATATCGAGCAGGTGGAAGTGCTGAAAGGGGCCTACGAAACCGCGCTGTACGGCTCCCAGGGCATTAACGGCGTTATCAAAATCACCACCAAGCGGGGTACCAGCGGCAAGCCGCGCCTGCGCTACGCCAGCTACGGCGGGGTGCAGCAGGCCCGCAGCCGCTACGAACTGTTGGACGCCCGCCAGTACGCCGACCTGCGCAACGAGGTAGCCCAGCGGGCCGGGCAGGCGGCCCCGTTTTCAGCCCCCCAGCTGGCGGCTCTGGGCCGGGGCACCGACTGGCAGGACGAGCTATTGCGCACAGCCGCCGTGCAGGAGCACCACCTGGGCCTGTCGGGCGGCACGGCTACCACCCGCTACTACGCCGCCGCCGACTACCTAAACCAGCAGGGCGTGGTACTGAACTCGCGCCTGCGCCGCTACGCTGCCCACGCCACCCTCAACCAGCGCATCGGCCAGCACCTACACCTGGATGCCACCGGCAGCTTCAGCCAGACCGAGCAGCGCGTACCCGCCTACTATGCCCTATCGGAGGCCCTGCTCACCCCGCCCACCCAGTCGCCGACGGATAACCCCAACCCCGGCTACTACGTGAGCCCCCTCAACCAGGCCCGGCAGAACTACCAGACTCCAGAACAGCAGCGGCTACTAGTCCAGCTGGGGGTCCGCTACGATTTGACGACTTGGCTGACGTTGGATCTGCGGGCCAATCTGGAACGAGCTACGCTGCGCAGCCGCTCTTATCAGTCGGCTTTTTCCACCTTCCCGGCCGGGGAGAGTGGAAAGCTCACCTCCACCTACCGGCAGTGGGTGCTACACCCGGCTTTGCGCTTCGCCCGCAGCTTTGGCGGGGAGCGGCACGCGGTAGTGGCCAGTCTGGAAGCCCAGCGGCAGGATCGGGAAAGCGCTGCCGAGCAGTTCCGCTACGTGCCCGGTATGCCCGGCAGCCTGGGCAGCAATGGCAGCAGCACCCAGGCCACCCAGAATTTTTACCAGCTCACGGCCGGCTACACTTATGCCGAGCGGTACCAGGTGCAGGGGACGCTGCGCCGCGACACCAACAGCACCTTTGCTCCCACGGAGCGGTGGGACTGGCTGCCGGGGGCACAGGTGCGCTGGCACGCGGCCAAAGAGAACTTCTGGACCTCAGCCCCCGGCACGCTGGACGTGTGGGTGGGCTGGGGCCGGACCTCGGGAGCGGGCAACAACGGGCGCAACTACTTCCAGATTCTGGTGCCGGGCCAGGGCGGCCTGGGGCAGACGGTACCGGTATTCCTGCCCGAGCAGACCCGGCAGCTGGATGCGGGCATCGAAGCCGGCCTGTTCAATGGTCACCTCACCGCAACGGCCCAGGCTTACGCCCGCCGCACTACCAGCACAGTGCGCGCGCCGGGCCTGCTGACTTCGTCGGGAACTACTCAGGACGACTACCTACATAATACTGGGCTGGAGCTGACGCTACAGGGCAACTGGCAGGCTGGCAAGCTGCAGGGTACTAGCCGGCTGGCCGCCGCCGTTAACCGCAACCGGTTTGCACCCACTAGTACCACCTCGTACTTCTTTCCCTACCAGCGCACCCTCGATGGGCAACCTATCAGTACGTTTCACGGCTACCGCGCCCAGGGCCTGGATGCTACCGGCAATCCGCGCTACGAGAATGTGAACGGCAATGGGCAAATCGACCCGCTGGACCGGCAACCGCTGGGCAGTGGCTTGCCCCGGCAGCTGCTCAGCTTCAGTCAGCAACTCACGGTGGGCCGGTTTGAGGCGCAGCTGCAGGCCGATGGTATGTTTGGCTACCAGATGTACAACTCTACCCTGCAATTTCTGGACGCGACTAGCGGCTTCACCAACGCTTCCAGTCGGGTACTGAACCGGTGGACGCCTACTAATACTAGTACCGAGGTGCCGGTGGCGGGTACCAACCTGCCAGTCTTCAGTTCCTACACGCTGCAATCGGGCAACCACGCGCGGTTGTCGGCCCTTACGCTCAGCTATAAGGTATGGGAGAAGGAGGCCCGCAGCGCGCGGGTGTGGCTGGGTGGCCAGAACCTGCTGGTGCTGTCGAAATACCGGGGCTACGACCCCAACGTCAGCTCCGCTGGCTCCGACAACCAGCAGGCTGGGCTTGATGCCGGCGCGTACCCGGTGGCCCGCACGTTTCTGGTGGGCGTGCGGGCCACGCTGTAGGCCGAAAGCGTAGAGCGGCTGCCGGGAGCCGGAAACTTCTGTTTTGGGCTCCCGGTTGTATACCTTGCCGGCCCATTCGGCCGTTTCCTTCCCGACTTCCCCTGCATGATTCATTTCGAAGAATTCACCCTTGCCAACGGCCTGCGCTGCATTGTGCACGAAGACCACAGCACCCCCATGGCCGTGCTCAACGTGCTCTACAACGTAGGTTCCCGCGACGAGAACCCCGAGCACACTGGCTTTGCCCACCTATTTGAACACCTGATGTTCTCGGGCTCCGTGAACATCCCGAGCTACGACGAGCCGTTGCAGCTGGTGGGCGGCGAGAACAACGCCTTCACCTCCCCCGACATTACCAACTACTACCTCACCCTACCCGCTGCCAACCTGGAAACCGGTTTCTGGCTGGAATCGGATAGGATGCTGAATCTGGCTTTCTCCGAGAATGGCCTGGAGGTACAGCGCAAGGTGGTAGTAGAGGAGTTCAAGCAGAACTACCTTAACCAGCCCTACGGCGACGTCTGGCTGAAGCTGCGCCCCCTGGCCTACCAGCACCACCCTTATCAGTGGGCCACCATTGGCAAGGAAGTAGCGCACATCGAAGACGCCACCATGCAGCAGGTGCGCGACTTTTTCGCCAAGCACTATTCGCCCGCCAACGCCATTCTGGTAGTAGCCGGCGACGTGACGGTAGCCGAGGCCCAGCGCCTAGCCGAAAAGTGGTTCGGCCCCATTCCGGGCGGCACCCGCTACGACCGGAACCTTACCCCGGAGCCCCGCCAGGAAGAAGCCCGTTTTCTGGAAATAACCGCTGAGGTTCCGCTGTCGGCCCTGTACAAGGTGTACCACATGCCTGGCCGAAGTGAGGCCGCCTATCACGCCGCCGATTTACTGTCGGACGTGCTGGGTCGGGGTAAATCAAGCCGCTTGTACCAGCAGCTGGTGAAAGAGCGGCCGTTGTTCAACTCTTTGTCGGCCTCAGTAATGGGTTCCCTGGAACCAGGTTTACTGGTAGTAAGTGGCAAGCTGAACGCCGGCGTTACGCTGGAGGAAGCTGACGCCGCCGTAGAAGCCGTACTGGCTGAATTAAGTACCCTTGAGGTTCCGGCCGAGGAGTTGGAGAAAGTAAAGAATCAAGCGGAGGTTAGTATCGTGTTCAGTGAGATAGAGCTGCTGAACCGGGCCATGAACCTAGCCTTCAGTAAGTTGCTCGGCGACGCCAACTTGGTGAATGAAGAAAGTGCCAAGGTACAGGCCGTAACGCCTGCCCAGGTGCAAGCGGCCGCTCGGGAGGTATTGCGCCCCACCAACTGCAGCACCCTCTACTACCGTGCTCAGCCCGTAGCCGAAACCGTTTTAACGGAGGAAGAGGCAGAAGCTTAATACCTAGTCTACCTAAACACAAAACCCCCGACCGGCATTGCCGGTCGGGGGTTTTGTGTTTAGGTGCTGAAGCTAGTAAGCCGAGGCGTGTGGCTTACCAGCCACTGCCGCCGCTACCCCAGCCGTCATCGGCCTTTTTCTTGGGGGCGGCTTTCTTCACCGGAGCAGTGGTTTTTTTGGTAGCCGTGGTGCCAGCACCGCCTGCTTTGGTGGCAGCGCTAGCACTGGCTGCTTTAGAAGCCGGGGCAGGGGTAGCTGCTACTGGAGCGGGCTCAGGCTCGGGAGCCACAATGGGGGCGGGAGCAGGCGTAGGCGGAACCGGGTCGGAGGCGCGTACCGAGCGACGAATGTAGGGAGCCAACGGGCGGCCCCGATAGTCGGTGGTTACGCGGCGCGAAGGAGCAGCCGAGAAACCTGGAGCCAAGCTAGCGCCAATTGGCTGCTCGGGGGCAGCGGCAGCGGCTCCGCCGCCAGCGGCCGAGCCACTGGCACCCCACTCGCCACCTGCTGGGGCAGCGGCCGGAGCCGGAGCCACAACCGGCTCAGCGACTGGCGCTACAGCTGACTTAGTAACCGTTTTGGTAGCCGTGGTAGTGGTTTTTTTGGCAGCGGGTTTGGCCGCCGGAGCGCCCCAACCATCGGAAGAACCCCAGCCATCATCGGCCTTTTTTTTCTGTGCAGCCGCTGGGGCTGCTATCAGTACGCCACCTAGCAGAAGGAGCGGGAGGAATTGTCGAGTCATGGTAAACGGAATATTTAGCAGCTTCTTACCGCAAAGGTACGGCACCCTGCGCGGGCCCAAAACCCCCGCTTCATATTTTGCCCAAACGTAAGCGTCGGTAGTAAGTTCCCGGTAGCCGCCACAAAAAAGCAACCAGCAGACTCTCCGGTGCTTACGCACATTTTCAGAGGAAACGCTCGGCCATTCGCTTTCAGTATACTTACAACCACCGAGAAAAAGCAGGCCGTGGTCATTGTAGAAGCATAGCAGTTGCCCCTGACACTAGTACCCTGCTACTTACACCAACTGCCCGCCCGCAGCCAAGCGGAACAGGCAGTTGGTTCACCTCAGATCAGATTGTCTGGCAGGAGACGATTTACCAGCCAGCCGCCACTGTTGAGTTGTCGGAGGGCCGCTGGGACGTGACGGTGGTGTTAGCGGTGGTTTTGCGCAGGGGTCGGCCATTGTAGTCGGTGCTCACGCCCCGGTACGGAGCTGTGTTCATACCGGGAGCCAACATCACCCCGGAGGAGCGCATCATGGGGTCCTCCTGGGCTACCTCTACTGAGCGGGGACGCTTGGATTTGGCCTTCACCACGGGGCGGCCGTGGTAGTCGGTGCTGGTACCCCGGTAGGGGGAAGAGCTCATGCCCGGTGCTACCAGCACTCCCGATGACTGCATCATTGGGTCGCTGTCGGAGGCTACTACGGTGGGCGTTTCAGCACCCCGCACTTCCCACCCCGATACCTCCTGCTGAGCAGGCGCACCCGTCGTCCACCCCCAATCGTCATCGGCAGCTGGCGCCGCGCTGCTGTTGGCCGCTTTGGAAGCCGGCACTTTGTTTACTGTTTGAGCCTGAGCCTGGGGCGCGCTGAGGAAGGCAGCCGCAACGGCGGCAGCGAAGAGAAACCGTTTCATCGGAGTACAAAGCAGGAAAGGTGGATACTTGTGCCCACTTGGCCGCGGGCTACTGCCAACGGCCGACTGACGGGTGGCGCCCCACGTCCAGTACTGTGTGCCAGTTGTGTTTGGATACTTTGCAGCAACCGTACCAACTTTTGCAGCTACCGGCCTGGAACGGAAAATTCATGATTGCCTGGGCTGTTTTGGTTCTGAAATAACGTTTAGGTCCAGACGATACGCCTAAAACACGAGTCTACCAGTGGGGCTTTTAGCAACAACCCGTAATCAACTTACCTTTGTGCTATGATGCAGGATACCATTGCCCGCGTACGGGCGGAAATTGATGCCTTCGACCTCGCTACTGCCGAGCAGCTCGACCAGTTTCGCATTGCCTACACCGGCCGCAAAGGCCAGTTAGCCGACCTGTTTGATCAGCTTAAAACCGTACCCCAGGAAGACCGACGGGCCGTGGGCCAGGAGCTTAACCAGCTGAAGCAGCTGGCGCAGGCCCGATTTGAGCAGCGCCAGCAGGAGCTGGAAGCGGCCAGCTCCAACGCCCCCGCCGACCCAACCTTTGATTACACCCTGCCTACGGTACCCCAGGCCCTGGGCACCCGTCACCCTTTGAGCTTGGTGCGGGAAGAAATTGTGCGAATTCTGGCTCGTATCGGCTTTAATGTGGCCGAAGGACCCGAAATTGAGGACGACTGGCACAACTTCACGGCCCTCAACTTCCCCGAAAACCATCCTGCCCGCGACATGCAGGATACCTTTTTCGTGCGCCGGGAGCCGGGCGAAGCCGAGTGGGTGCTGCGCACCCACACCAGCCCCGTGCAGGTACGCGTGATGAAGTCGCAAAAGCCGCCTATCCGGAGTATCATGCCGGGCCGGGTGTACCGCAACGAAGCTATTTCGGCCCGGGCCCACATGATGTTCCATCAAGTGGAGGCCTTGTTCGTGGATGAAAACGTGAGCTTCGCCGACCTGAAGCAAACAGTGTACTACTTCGTGCAGGAGTTGTTCGGCAGTGATATGCAGGTGCGGTTCCGGCCCTCGTTCTTTCCCTTCACCGAACCGTCCGCAGAAATTGATATTACCTGCCTGATTTGCAAAGGCAAGGGCTGCAACATCTGCAAAGGCAGCGGCTGGGTTGAAATTGGCGGCTGCGGTATGGTAGACCCCGCTGTGCTTGAACAGTCCGGCATCGACCCGGAACGGTACTCAGGTTATGCCTGGGGTATGGGCATTGAGCGTATCACCATGCTCAAATACCAGATCAAAGACCTGCGCCTATTCACGGAAAATGATACCCGCTTTCTGCGCCAGTTTGACAGCGCGCAATAAGCACCCCGCCTAGCTAAGACACGCAAGCCGGTTGCAGAAGGTCAACTTCTGCAACCGGCTTGCGTTTTTCTGGAATCCTGGGCACCGCACTATTTCCGTTGCCTGCTCGTTTACTTGCCCGTACCCGTTTCCTGTTCAGTATGGTAGCATCATTCTCCCGCATCGGCCCGGCCTTGGCAGCTTTGGTTGTTACTGCTGGCATGTTCACCGCCTGCTCATCCTCGGGCGATGTACAGCCTCAGATTCCGCTGGCTGCCGTGAATGAAGTCCTTTTCCTGACGGATCAACAGAACAGCAACTTGCGCTTTGATAATGGGGCGGTGTATGTGAAAGGTGGCGTACGGGGCATTATTGTGGTGCGACAGAATGCTAATACCTACCTGGCCTTCGAGCGGAATTGTCCTTACCAGCCGCAGGATACCTGCGCCCGGGTGAAAGTGGAGCCCTTCCTACGCCTCTACGACCCATGTTGCAACTCTCAGTTTAGCCTACAGGGCCAGCCTCAAGGAGGCCCTGCCTCCCGGGCCTTACGACAATATTCCACTGCACTTTCCGGCAACACTTTGACAATCACCAATTAGTAAAATTGTCGTAAAAATTTCAAAACACATGTTTGGACCTTCCAAAACTTTGGTCTAATATTGCACCAGCAACGGCAGAAAACGCCGCCATAACCGCTTCCTTAGCTCAGCCGGTTAGAGCATCTGACTGTTAATCAGAGGGTCCCTGGTTCGAGCCCAGGAGGGAGCGCACAAGCCCGGTAGTAGACTTTACACTAGTCTATTACCGGGCTTTTTTGCGTTTGTCTCTGTAGCGCGCAGTCCTGTGGTGGGCAATGCTTCCAGTGAACCAATGAGCTCACACTTGCAGTAAACTGGAAGTGATGGGCCTATTCCGTTGAATTGGCGAGGCAACAGGCAAACGATTTCGTGACGACGGACTGGTAGAGCCAACTTTTAACTTTTTTCCGGCCAATACAGTACGTACCAGTGGTACCGGGCTGTCCGGTGCTGCGTGTTCCTCTCTCCTTCCTTGCCATGAATACCTTCCGTTTCCCCGTTACTGGCGCTTTGCTGGTGCTACTCACCTTCTCGCTTAGCAGCTGCGACGCCATTGCCACTGTTTTCAAAGCCGGTGCCTGGACGGGCATCATTGGCGTATTTCTGGTGGTTTTGCTGGTATGGTTTGTCATCAACCGTTTCCGCCGCTCCTAGTTCTCAGCCCACATAAACAGCAAAGGCCGCTCCCCTCAGGGGAGCGGCCTTTGCTGTTTTAAAAGTGGTGGGTTACTGCTTCAGCAAGCGTAGTACACTGGTTCCGGCTGCAGTGTGCAGGCGCACCAGGTATATACCTGCGGGCTGGTTCTCTAAGTGAATCTGACCGTCCGCTCCTACAATTTGCACGGTTTTCCCAACCACGTTCAGCACTTCCGCCTTTGTAACACTGCCAGTCACGGGCACTTGTAGTTGAAAGTGGCCGGTGCCAGGGTTGGGCGTTATCCAAGCCTGGACTGAGCCGGCCGCTGCCGATACAGCCACGACCTGCGACAGGGTTTGCGTACCATCAGCATCTACCTGCCGCAACCGGTAGTAGGCCACTGTAGCCAGGGGCTGGGTATCGGTGAACCGGTAGTGCTGGCTGGTGGCGGTGGTGCCCCGGCCGGCCACGGTGCCAACGGATTCAAACTTCTCACCATCTGCGCTACGCTCCACCACGAAATGGTCGTTGGCGAGTTCCTGGGCAGTCTGCCAGTTGCATACTACCGCTGAGCCGGTGCGCTGGGCCGAGAAGCCTACCAACTGTACGGGCAAAGGCCCACCAACCCGCGAGGATACGGCGAAGGGCGAGAAGCTTTTGATACCGCCGCGACTAATGGAATACGTAGTTCCCCTATCGTTGGTAACCGCACCCGTGGTGGCTATACCTGGGTCCCACTGGTTATTAGTAGTGCTGTAGTGCTCCAGCCGGGCTTGGGCGGGCGTAAAATCGGCCATTTGTGCAGCAACGGGCCACTGCAGCTGCAAGGTCACATCGGAGTTGCCGGTAACTTCTTCTTCCACAAACCACGTCCGGGTTACGTTGCGGTTGCGAGTAGCCGTTCCATTGCCATTACGGCCCGTGTAGCTTGGAAACATTTCGTTCTTCACCTGTACACTGAATACGTCTTCCGACCGATCCGCTGTTTGGGTTAGGAAGGCGGGGGTGTACGTGGTACCGGTGCCTACCGGGTACTTCACCGCAACGCCATCGGCCAACACGGTTTGCTTAAGGGTACCCTGGCCGTCGGTACGGATAAAGGTGTTGTTGTCGCCACCCAGTATTTTACCACCCCGGATAATTGTTAGGTCGTAACCGCCCAGTATGAGGTAGGAGGCGCCGCTCAGCGTGAGGTCACCGTTGACGATGGTGCTGCCGGTGAGCATCTTCTCGCTGGTACCATCCACCACCAGGTTCCCGTAGTTCAGGCTGCTCAGCTCAGTCTTGCCGCCGTCGCGCACATATTTTACCGTGCTCTTGTTGGCTATGCGGCCCAGGGCGGGCACCTGCCCGCCGCCGCGCTGGATGTCCAGGGTGGCATTATCCAGCACATCTATGGTGCCGGAAATGCCATTACCGCCGCCGTTCAGAATCAGCAGGTAGGCTGCCGTAGTACCATCACCCACCACAATTTTGGAGTTAGCGCCGCTTACCGTCCAGTTAGCGGCAATCCGGTCGTTTTTTACCTCGGAGAGAATGTAATAGGTGCGCCCGGCCGTGGTGAAGTTGTCAGGGGCAGTGCCCTTTCCATCCTTATTGGGTGCCCAGCTGGCCAGAACATTCAGGTCACCGCTGCCTTTGTAGTAGAATACATTGGTTTCGGGCGTCACCGTCACATCATCCACCGAGAGGCCGTTGCCGTTGGTGGCGTTGTTTAACTCATAGCGCCACCGCAGCATGATTTCGCTGTTGGCGGCTAAGTTCACATCCTGAATGGTGTAGGTGCGGGTACGGCGGTTAGCCGAGGAGTTTCCGTTCTTGTTGTCAATTACGGTGGCAGTGGAGGGGGCGTCCACGTTCAGGGCGGACACATTCGTCCAGGTGCCATTGGTAGCTGAGGTAATGGGCGTAGCGCTGGTGCGGTAATCAAAGGAAACCTGAGCATTATCCTGCCGGCCGGAGTTGTACCACTGCTCCATAGCAAAGGATACGCCCAGGTTTTTGATGGTTACGCCCGTAGTGTTTTTGAAGCGCATGGCTACGTAGCCGGTGCCGGTAGTAGCAAAAGAAGCCACGCCACCCAGAGCCCGGTCAGCGTCGCCGGAGGCTCCGAAATGATAGAAACTGGCAGTGGTAGTAGAGCCGTCGTTGGCGGCGCAGGGCACACTCTGGTACGTGCCGTACTGGACGTACACTCCACTGATGGTTGTGTTGCTGACAAACTCAGTTTTACCAGCCAGGGAGTTGAAATTTTCGGTGTACGGGGCCACAGAGGCCAGATTGATTTGCGCCGCAGCTGGCTGCACGAAGCCTAGCGTGCCCAGTGCCAGCAGAAAAGTGTAGAGTTGTTTCATAGCTAGAAAAAGGAACAGAAATGGTGTACCGCTGAAGTCCTATTCAAGAACAGCACCGCAAATCTACTCTATTCCTTCCTAACGTGCTATCAGCAAGCTCAACAGCAATTACATGTAAGCCACGCAATAAAAAAGGGCTTCTTTCGAAGCCCTTTTTACACTCAGCAAAACACTGAAATATTCTATTTTTTACTTGGCATTGTACCTACAATATGGTCCCAGATAGTGGTACTCACGCCAAATGCTACCTCATCTTGGCGGTAGTGGTGCATGGCGTGGTGGTGCCACCAGAATTTCAGGAAGTTTTTGGGAGGGGCATACACGTGAATGGCGTAATGCACGAATAAATACAGTGCGTACCCAAACACAAAACCCGCCAGCACTCCAAAGCCTGCGTTGCCCAGAGTAAAGCGGAAGATAAAGAACAGCAAAGAGGCCACGAACACCGTCAGAATGGGGGGCATGGCCAAGCGGGTTTTATCCTTCGGAAACTCGTGGTGTACGCCGTGCATGGTGTACTGAAACTTAGCCTTGCCGGGCGTATCCGTATTCATGTGGTAGAGGAACCGGTGCATCAGGTATTCCACGAGCGTGAACAGAAACCAGCCACCCAGAAACAGGCCAAACGCCGACAGTCCCGTCAGCAGCCCTCGGCTCAGGCTATAGTACAGGCTCACGGCCGCCACGGCGAAGAAAATACTCAGTGGCCCCGCAATGTGCGTATGCGTGAGACGCTCCAGCACAGGGTTTTCAAACAGTCGGGCCGAGCCTTTGTGCTTGGGCCGGATGGCTTCAGCAGGCTTGGCCGGCGTTACGACAGAACGGGTTTCCGGAATTTCGGAAGTTGAATTCATACCAGTACAGGAATGATGAAGACGCAAAAATACACACGCTCACGCAAATACCCGGCCCCATAGCTCCTCTATTACGCGGAAGCCTGGTACCGGGCCAGCATCTGCTGCACAGCTTCCACTGAACAGGTAGGAGCCGTGCAGCGTAGCGGCGCACGGTCGTAGAACCGCTGACGAGCGGCCAAGGTTTCGTAGAGGCGGTTTTGCAGGGCCTCGGCGTTGGGCAAGGTGGCCAGTAGGGGGCGGGTGGCGGCAGCGGCCAGTAGCCGCCGCGTGAGTTCGGGCACCGGCACGGCGAGGTAGAGCGTGAGGCCGGTAGCCAGCAGTACGTCCAGGTTGTAGTGGTAGCAAGGGGTGCCGCCCCCGGTAGCCAGCACCACGCGCGGGTACTCCACTACCACGTCTCGCAGTACATCGGCCTCCCGCTGCCGGAAATACTCCTCCCCCTCCTGGGCAAATATTTCCGATACGCTCCGCTGCTCCCGGCGCACAATTTCCTCATCCAGGTCCAAGAAGGGCAGCTCGTTGGCCACCGCTAGCGCCCGGCCCAGGGTGGTTTTGCCCGCACCGGGCATGCCAATCAAGTAAAGGCGCATGGTTTTGGAATGTGGGAGGAAACGTGAGAAATGTGCGGAATGTGAGAAATGGCAAAAAATGGAGAAAACGTAAGGATTGAGCAGTTGTATTGCTCACAAACAGGAGATGGGAAAAACAGGATACGTGCATTTTCCACACTTCTCACATTCTCCCCACTGCTCACATTCAAACAGAATCACCCCAGCTTCACGCGGGGGTCGAGTACGGCGTAGAGCACGTCGACCACGATGTTCACCACCACAAACAGGGCCGCAATAAAGATAGTGGCACCCATTACTACCGGAAAATCCAGGTTTTCGACGGCGCGCAGGGTGACGGTGCCCAGACCTTTCCAGTTGAAGATGTACTCAATGAAGAAAGCCCCCGCCATTAAAGAAGCCAGCCAACCCGACACGGCCGTGATAACCGGGTTCAGGGCATTTTTGAGGGCGTGCCCCAGCACCGTGCGGTAGCTCGACAACCCCTTGGCCCGGGCGGTACGGATATAGTCCTGGCTCATCACATCGAGCATGGAGGAGCGGGTGAGCTGCACGATAACCGCCAAGGGCCGCACGCCCAGGGCAAACGCCGGCAGCAGCAGGTTTTTCAGTACCAGGTGGCGCCCGGTGAACGGGTCGGTTTCGAAGAGCTGGCCGGTGAGGTTGAGGCCCGTCCAGCGGCTCCAGTAAAAGCCGAACGTCATGGCAATGAGAATAGCGGCCACAAACGAGGGAACCGAAATACCCAGCACCGAGGTGGACACCAGCACCCGATCCAGCCAGGAGTGAGGCCGCAGCGCCGCCAGCATCCCCAGCCCAATGCCCACCACGGCCGCCAGCAGCATAGCCGCCAACGCCAGCCAGAGCGTGCCGGTAAAGTGGTCGAGCAGGATATCCAGCACCTCCTTGTTGCTCTGGAAAGAGCGGCGCAGGTAGGGCGTTTTCAGCACCAAGGCCCTCTCCGCGCTTAGCGGCAGCACTTGCAAACCGCCGTACTTGGCCACGCCCGCCGAGTCGCGCGGGTGCACGCCCACCGGCGACACATCATTGAGGTAGCCCAGCAGCTGCACCGGCAACGGCTGGTCGAGGCCCAGGTCCTGGGCAATGGCGGCGCGGGTGGCGGCGTCACTGCGTTGGCCGGCCAGCAGGGCCACCGGGTCGCCGGGCAGCACCTGAAACAGGAAAAACACTGTAAGAGCCACGCCCAGCAGCACCAGTACGCCCTGCCACAGCCGGCTGAGGATAAATCCGAGCATTTTTTTAGTTTTTAGTTGCTGGTTGTCAGTTGTCAGAACTGTCCCAGCAAACTACGGTTACGCTTTTCGACTACAGTTCCAGTCGGGTGGTGCTGGTTGCCAGAACTGCACGAACAGCTGACAACCAGCAACTAAAAACTAAATTACAGCAGCTCTTCCAGCTTGCTGGTTTCCGGGATGTCGTGGTAGTGATACTTGCCTTTCACGGTGCCATCCTGGAGCAGGATAAAGCCGGGGTTGGAGCGAATCATGGATTTGAGCACCGTGGCATCGGCGAAGTAAAAGGTGCCGGGCAGGTTCACATCGTGGCGGAAGGCATCAAACTCCTGGGGGCTGCTGCTGGTGACGATGAGCGGCTGAATCTGCTTGCGCGACTTGGCGGCCTCCGTCATCAGCTTGTTGATATCCTTGAACCGGTCCCGGTCGGCCGTCTGGGTGCTCTGCACGATGAGCAGCAGCTTGTTGCCTTTCAACACGTCCTGGGTGTGGTCGGTACCGTCGGCGTCGAAGATGGAGAAGTCGGTAATGACGGGCTTGCTCACGTCGGGGTTCAGCACCTCCATGCTCTTGTACTTCCAGGTCGAGTCGGTGGGGTACTCGGCAAAGGTTTTGGATTCGCCGTTGCGCTCCATCACGTACTGATACTTGGCCTGCTCCTGGGGCTTCATCAGCTTGGGGATGTTGTTGCCCACCTTGTAGGGCAGGAAATCGAAGTAAGGCAAATGGCCCAGTGCCCGCACCCCAATACCCACCGCCACGGCCGAGGCAATGGTGATGTACATGACGCCGGTAGTGCCCTTGGCAAACACCCGGCGCAGGTAGCGCTGATTCAGGAATACCACCGTCCACAGGGCCAGCAGCACCATGTCCTTGGTAAACGAAGCCCAGGGCGTGAGCTTGATAAAGTCGCCGAAACAGCCGCAGTCGGTTACCTTGTTAAAAGCGGCCGAGTAGAAGGTGAGAAACCCGAAGAACACCAGCAGGGCCAGCAGCACCCACAGGGTTTTGCGCAGCATCCAGCGCAGCAGCAAGGCCACACCCAGCACTACTTCCAGGGAGCTAAGCACCAGGCTGAGCGTGCGGGAATGCGGCACAAACACGCTGAAGAAAGAGCCGAAGTCCTTGGCAAATACCTCAAAGTATTCTTCCAGCTTCAGGGCCGTGCCGATGGGGTCGTTGAGCTTCACGAGGCCCGAGAAGATAAACACGATGCCCAGCAGCAGCCAGCAGATGCGGGTGAGTTGTTTCATGAACGACGGTGAGTAACGAGCGTAGCGGCGTAGCGGAGAAGTTGCGCGGTTACGCCCGGTCTACATGGGGAGTACAGGTTGAAATGGATGCGCTGAAGCTACTACGCAAATGTATGGTCGGAAGCTACTTACTCCACTATTCGGCGGCTACCTTGCTCATGCCGAACCCCATTTTTATCAGCACGAACACGGCGTAGTTCAGCATGTCGCGGTAGTTGGCCTCCACGCCTTCCGAAACCTGAGTAAGGCCGCCCAAATCCTCAATCTGCTTGGTGCGGTGCAGCTTCATCAGGATAATATCGGTGATGCTTTCAATGCGCATCTGCCGCCAGGCCTCGCCGTAGTCGTGGTTTTTGGCGAAGAGCAGCTGGCGGTTCTCCTCTACCTGCGCATCATAGGCCTCGGCCACGGCGGCGGGCTCCAGCTCCAGCGGAGCATCGGCGGGCAGGCGCAGCTGCATCAGGGCAATAACACAGTAGTTGATGATGGCCACAAACTCCTCCTCCACCCCGTCGGCCACCAGTTGGGTACCTTTTTCCTGGATGCTGCGGATACGCTGGGCCTTGATGTAAATCTGGTCGGTAACGGAGGGCAGCCGCAGGATGCGCCAGGCCGTGCCGTAGTCGTGGGTTTTGGCCAGAAACAGCGTCCGGCACTGGGCAATTACCCGGTTATACTCAAGCTGGGTTTGATTCTCCAAGTTTTTGCGGCTATTTTGTTGTTCTTCGCCTTTTCCTTAGTGCTCTTCATCCTGAGCAGCGCGGAGAACTTTAACGCGTAGAAGGAAATCACGCGAGTGGTTGTTCCAACGTAGTAAGGTCCTTCGCGCCGCTCAGGATGACAGCCTATAAACCGCCCAAAAATCCATGTCTCAGGCCCCGCAAGATACGTGCTTTTCCCCGAGGCTGACGCTGCGCTGCCCCGGTGGGCGGGTGCTGGATTTGCGCCGCCCCCGGGTGATGGGCATCCTGAACCTGACCCCCGATTCATTTTACCAAGGCAGCCGCGTGGCCTCCGAGGAGGAGTTGGTGCAGCGGGCCGGCCGCATGCTGGAAGCCGGGGCCGCCATCCTGGATCTGGGGGCTTACTCCACCCGCCCGGGCGCCGAAGATATTTTGGTGGAAGAGGAAAAACGCCGCCTGCTACCCGCCGTGGCCGCCCTGCGCCAAGCCTTTCCGGAAGCCTTCATTTCCGTGGATACCTTTCGGGCCGAGGTGGCCGCCGAAGCCGTAGCCGCCGGGGCCGACATCCTCAACGATGTAAGTGGGGGCCAGCTGGACCCCGAGATGCTGCCCACCGCCGGCCGCCTGGGCGTACCCTACATCCTGATGCACATGCGCGGCACGCCCGCCACCATGACCCAGCTCACCCACTACGAGGGCGACCTGGTGCTGGAGCTGGTGCGCTACTTCCGTGATAAGCTCACGGAGCTGCGCCAGCACGGCGTAACCGACGTGGTGCTGGACCCCGGCTTCGGGTTTGCCAAAACGCCGGCCCAGGGCCACGAGCTGCTGCGGCGGCTGCGGGAGCTGCATATTCTGGGGCTCCCGATACTGGCCGGCCTCTCGCGCAAAAGCATGGTATACAAGCCCCTGGGGCTCACGCCTGATGCCGCCCTGGCCGGCACCGTGAGCGTCAACACTATGGCCGTGCTCAACGGGGCCAAGCTACTGCGCGTGCACGATGTGGCGGAAGCGGCGCAAACTATTCAATTGGTACTCAATACTTTTCCTGACCTCTTCCCGTGATAGGCTCCTTCGGCATCGGCTTCCTGCGCATCGGCTGGATAGACGTCGTGGACGTGCTATTGGTCACGGTATTGTTTTATCAGCTGTACAAGCTGCTGACCGGCAGCGTGGCCCTGAAGGTCTTCCTGGGCTTCATGTCCCTGTACCTGTTTTACCTGGTGGTGAAGGCGGCCGGCATGGAGCTGCTTACCAGCATTCTGGGGCAGTTTATGAGCGTGGGCGTGCTGGCCGGCATCATTCTGTTTCAGCAGGAAATTCGGCGGTTTTTGCTGAACGTGGGCAAGGCCACCAGCTTCGGCAACCGCCTGCGCATGTTTTCCTGGCGGCGGGAGCCCCAGCAGGAGCGCATGAACATCACCCCGTTCATTGAGGCCGCCAAAAGCCTGGCCAGCAAGCAAACCGGGGCCCTCATTGCCTTCAGCATGGCCTCCGACCTCAAATTCTTCGCCGACTCCGGCGACCTGCTCGATGCCGCCGTGAGCAAGCGCCTGCTCCTGAGTATCTTCAACAAAACCAGCCCCTTGCACGACGGAGCCGTGATTATCAGCAACGGCCGCATCAAAGCGGCGCGCTGCATTCTGCCCGTGAGCGAAAACCCCGATGTGCCGGCGGCCCTGGGCCTGCGCCACCGCGCCGCCATTGGCCTCACCGAGGTAACGGATGCCATTGTGCTGGTAGTAAGCGAGGAAACCAGCCAGATTTCATTGGTGCGGGGCGGGGAAGTATTCCGCAACCTAGCTCCCGCCGACCTGCGCGCCCGCCTCAACGAATTCCTATTCGATGTGGCCCCCAAACCGGCGGCCACTGGCGCCACAGCAGCAGAGGTAGCGGCGTAAACGTCTGCTGTATTGCCGTTCAGCATGATGTACTTTATCAGGCATAACCCCGCGTCTCACTTTGCCGTTATTATTAGCAAATCTTGCTAATAATACGAGCGTATCATGAAAATTCAAGTTGATAAAGAGGAGAAAGGCTTTTTGCCCGATGGCCGCCACACGGTAAAAATCACCGATATCGAAGAGGGAACGAGTGAGCACCAGAACGTACCCTTTTTCGCAGCCCGCATGGAGAGTGAAGATGGGTTTGTAACGCAGCGTTTCTACAACTCGGCCGCCGGTAAACCCATCATTCTGGGGCTGTACTCCGCCGTGGGCATCAAACCAGAGGGCGACAAAGACCTGGATACCAAACAACTCATTGGTAAAACGCTGTCGGTTGAAGTCAGTGACCATACCTACCCCGACCCCGCCACGGGCCAGGAGCGCACCATTCGGCAGGCTACCGGTTTTCGGGCCAGCTAAATCAGCAACAGAGTGAATAAAAAAAGGCCTCCGCTACGCAGCGGAGGCCTTTTTTTTGCGTAGTGTCCCTGCGGAAACGTAGGGATACCATTCGTTTAAATTCCTTACGGCGTGTTTGTCACTACTTGGCCGCCTTCCGGCTGAGCCGCGCTGCGGTCCTTGATGGTGCCAAGCTCCTGACCTACTTCGATAAACGCCTGAATAGCCTTGTCGATGTGGGCGCGGGTGTGGGCGGCGGAGAGCTGCACCCGGATGCGGGCCTGGCCCTTGGGTACTACGGGGAAGTAGAAGCCCACCACGTAGATACCCTTATCAAGCATCTTGGCGGCGAATTCCTGGGCCAGCTTGGCATCATACAGCATGACGGGCACGATGGGGTGCTCCCCGGGCTTGATATCGAAGCCGGCGGCCGTCATTTTCTCGCGGAAGTATTTGGTGTTTTCTTCGAGCTGGTCGCGGAGCTGGGTGCTTTCCGTGAGTAGCTCCAGCACCCGCAGGCTGGCCCCCACAATAGCGGGCGCGAGGGTGTTGCTGAACAGGTAGGGCCGGCTGCGCTGACGCAGCATATCAATGATTTCCTTGCGGCCCGAGGTAAAGCCGCCCATGGCCCCGCCCAGTGCCTTGCCCAGCGTGCCGGTGATGATATCCACGCGGCCCAGCACGTTGCGGTACTCGTGGGTACCCCGGCCGGTTTTGCCCAGGAAGCCCATGCTGTGGCACTCGTCAATCATCACCAGGGCCTCGTACTTGTCGGCCAAGTCGCAGATTTTGTCGAGTTGGGCAATGGTGCCGTCCATGGAGAACGAGCCGTCCGTGACGATGATGCGGTGGCGGGTGCCTTTCTCCTGAGCATCCTGGAGTTGCTTTTCCAGGTCCGCCATGTCGTTGTGGGCGTAGCGGTAGCGCTGGGCCTTGCACAGGCGCACCCCGTCAATGATGCTGGCGTGGTTCAGCGCATCCGAAATAATGGCATCCTGCTCGTTGAACAAGGGCTCAAACACCCCGCCGTTGGCATCAAAAGCGGCGGCGTACAGAATGGTATCCTCGGTGCCCAGAAACTCGGCCAGTTTGGCTTCCAGCTGCTTATGAATATCCTGGGTACCACAAATGAAGCGCACCGACGACATGCCGTAGCCGTGGGTGTCAATGGCCTCCTTGGCGGCCTTCACCACCTCGGGGTGCGAGGACAGGCCCAGGTAATTGTTGGCGCAGAAGTTCAGCACCTCCCCCGCTTCCTGAGTTTCAATTTCGGCACCCTGGGGCGAGGTAATCACCCGCTCCTTCTTGTAGAGGCCGGCATCTTTGATTTCCTGGAGCTGCTGCTGCAGGTCGGGCTGAAGGGTGGTGTACATCGGTGAGGTTGTGAGTTAATGACTACGTGAGTGGGAGGTTACATGGCAAAGATACCACCTCTCATCCTGAGCGGAGCGAAGGACCTTATCAGGATTGAACGACAGTTGGCTGTCCGACTTATTCAGCCACAATAAGGTCCTTCGCTCCGCTCAGGATGACAGCTATAAATCACCGCGCAAAGAAACCCTGCACACCTTTGCGGCCGCTGGCCATTAGCCGCTGCTTGTCGGCGTCGGGCATGCGCTTGATTTTGGGGGCAAAGCCTTCGGTGTTGATGCTGATGGTGCGGGGCCAGTCCTGGGCGCGGGTGGGGTTGAGGGTTTCCTCGGTGAGGTTGTACAGGGCGGCTATGTAGCTGGAAAAGCCATTGATGTCATAGGGAGCCAGCTCCTGGCGGCCGGTGGGCAGCGTGTCGCAGGCAATCTGCTCGGCCCGGTCGAGGCGCAGGCCCAGGGTTTCGGGGTTGTAGACGTGGCCGCCAGCATCGGGGGTGGTAGAGGCGGAAAGTTGGGCCGGTAGGTAGCGCGGGTGGTCGAACAGCTCCACTGGGTAATTGGCCAGCAAGCCCCCATCTACCAGCACCTGCACGGGCTGGCCCTTTTGCGGTTTGCCCTGAATGACGTTGCCGCGGGCATCGAGCAACACGGCCCGGAAGTAGAGCGGAATGCTCATGCTGATGCGCACGGCATCGGCCACGCGCATGGTGGGGTTGGTTTCGTAGCTGAACACCTGGATGCGCTGCTGGGTGAGGTTGGTGCCGGTGGTGTACAAATCCAGGAAGCGGCCGGGTTGCTGCTGGGCCAGCTGGTGCAGCTCCAGCAGCGTGAGGTTGGGGCGGTTGGTTTTGCGGGCCACCAGCTGCATCATATGCTGGGTGAGGGCGTCGCCGCGGTACCAGCCAAACTGCTTGGTGAGACGGTGGCTGCCCCCAATGAACATAAATTGTCCGTCGTTAAAGCGCTGAATGGGCGTGTTGTTCACGACGTCGATAATTTCCTGCGCCGAGTAGCCCACGGCCAGCAGCGCCGCCTGAATGGCCCCGGCCGAGGTGCCGCCCACCCGCTGCAAACCTGCCAGCACGCCCTGTTTTTCCAGCTCCTCCAGGGCCCCGCCGTAGGCCACGCCCCGGATGCCGCCGCCCTCCATCACTAGGTTGCGGTACACCGGCCGCGCCATCGGCTGGGCCGCCGCCAGCCCAGTTTGCAGCAGTAACCCAATCAATATCAGCAGAAACCAATAGCGCATAGCTTGCAAAAAAGAAAAGTAACCCGTGGAGCCCAAAGATACCAGGTGCGTTGCGTTTGCCCTGCATCCTGGAGTACTACCGAAAGCCCTTTGGCCCCGTATCTTTGCATTCCTCTACCACCCTTTTTCTTCACCACCCTCCCGAATGGCTACACCCAGCACTTCCGCCGCTACCACTCCCGGCGACACCATCCTCGTTATTGGCGCCGGCGGACAGCTGGGCCTGGAACTGACCCACGAGCTGCGCCAGCTATACGGGGCTTCCAACGTGGTAGCCGCCGACGTGCGCGCCCCCCAGGATGCCGAAACTGCTCAAGCTGGCCCCTTCGAGCTGCTGGATGTGCTGGATAAAAACCGCCTGGAAGAAGTGATGCGCCAGTACAAGCCTAAGCAGGTGTACCACTTGGCGGCCCTGCTTTCGGCCACGGCCGAGAAGAACCCCAAATTCGGGTGGCAGCTGAACATGGACGGCCTGTTTCACGTGCTGGATGCCTCCGTGGATCTGGGCGTACAGCGGGTGTACTGGCCCAGCAGCATTGCCGTATTCGGGCCCGATACCCCCCGCCACAATACGCCCCAGCTCACCATCATGAACCCCAACACGGTGTACGGCATCAGCAAGCTGGCCGGGGAGCAGTGGTGCGAGTGGTACTTCCGCAAGCACGGCTTGGATGTGCGCAGCCTGCGCTACCCCGGCCTCATCGGCTACAAGAGCCTGCCCGGCGGCGGCACCACCGACTACGCCGTGGATATCTACCACAAAGCCGTGGCCGGCGAGAACTTCGAGTGCTTCCTCAAAGAAGACACTTACCTGCCCATGATGTACATGCCCGACGCGCTAAAAGCCACCCTGGACCTGATGCACGCCCCGGCCGACAACATCAAGGTGCGCAGCAGCTACAACCTGGGCGCCATGAGCTTCAGCCCTGCGGAAATTACGGCCAGCATCCAACGCCACTACCCCGATTTCCGGGTAACCTACCAGCCCGACCAGCGCCAGCAGATTGCCGATTCCTGGCCCGCCAGCATCGACGACAGCAAAGCCCGCCAGGACTGGAACTGGCAACCTGAGTTCACCCTGGATAAAATGACCGACGACATGCTGCTGCACTTGAAGGAAATGGTGGTGCTGAAGTAATATGGGCGCTATTGGCTTGTTGGTTGGACTAGCTCTGAATGTCGGGGCCATTTACTTGGTGTATTGGCTTGTGCGTACCGTCATCCGGCGCTATTACGGCAACGTGCGTTCTGCCAATCCTTTCCAAGCCGGCTGGTCGCAGTTACGTGACCAGTATGAAAGCTCGCATGGGATGCTGCGAATGGTCCCGTTTTCTGCCCACATCGGGGAGATATGGCACAACGAGGTTCTGCAGATTGGTTTTGATGCACAGGACGTCGTTATCCGCAACAACATGGGCCTTTCTTCCCTGGTCAGAACTCCGTACAGCCATATTGAGCTACTTCAACCACCGGAGGCATTTCAGGCAACCCGTTTGAGTGAAACCGAATACACACCCGGCTTATTTCAGGTCGGTATGGTTGAAGTTGGTCTGGACGCATATTGGACCGAGCAGTTCCTGCAACGTATGGCCGCAGCCGATACTACCGCCAATTTCTGATTCCTGGTCTTGACGGAAAACAGAAACGCCCCACCCCGCCCGGTGGGGCGTTTCTGTTTTCTGTGGTCTTGGCAAACCTGTGCCCGCCGCTTGCGTTTCTCAGCAGCAAATACTGGACTATCCGCCCCCACATGATTGTCAACCACACGCCCGCCGGCTGGCAGATTATTTACCAGCAGGCCCACGCGCTGCTGGCGGCCCAGCTGCTGCACCAGTGGCCCGCGTTTCTGCCCACCGACCAATGGGTGGGCCTGCTGGCCGCCGCCGCTCAGCACGACGATGAGCAGGCCGACTGGACCGGCCATTACGGCCTCACGCCCGCCGGGGCCCCGGCTAACTTTACCATGAAGGAATTTTCCTTGGAACAGGCCACGCGCCTGATGCACGCGGCGCGGTTTCAAGGGCGCTGGCGGAGCTTACTTACCAGCCTGCATCTGAGCACCCTGTATGAGAGCCTGCGGGGACAGAAGGCAGAAATTGACAGCTTCCTGGATGAGCAGCTGGCCTGCCAGAAAACCTGGCGGCGCGAGCTGAAGCTCAAGAAGACCGAGGCCGACCAAGCCTATACCCTCCTGCACTGGTGCGACCGACTCAGCCTGATTCTCTGCCGCCAGGAATTACCGGAAATGGGCCGGGCCCTGGAAATTCATCACGGCCCCGATGGCCGCCGCTACGAGGTACTGCGCCCGGCAGAGGAGGGCCCCGTGCAGGTACAGCCCTGGCCCTTCCGCGAAACGCATTTTTCGGTAAGCGTGGAGGCTACGGTGCTGAGTCAGCTGCAGTTTCGGGATGATGAGGAACTGGCCCAGGCCCTGCGCGAAGCCCCCATCGAAACCCTGCGCTGGGACCTACAAAAGTAGGTGCCGCCGCCACTGGCCAACCCAAACGCGCGGAAGTTCAGTCGAGCTCAACCAAACGCCACGCCTACCCAGCCCGTACTAGCAGCAACCTTTCGCCCCCGAACCCCGCGCCCATGGCTACGCATTACAAGCTTTCCGACGTCCTGAACATTCTCAAGATGACGGCCAGCGAATTTATGACCAACAACTCCCTGCGGCACGCGGCGGCGTTGTCGTACTACACTATTTTTTCGCTGCCCCCGCTGCTCATCATCGTCATTACCACGGCCAGCACGGTATTCGGCACCGAGGCTATTACCGGCCAGGTGTACGCCCAGATGAAGGGCTTGGTGGGACCCGACGCGGCCAAGTTCATGCAGGACAGCATCAACGAGTTCAACAAGCAGGAACGGAGCGGCTTTGCCGCCGTCATTGGCATCGGCACCCTCATTTTCGCGGCCACCACCTTCTTTGTCACGCTCCAGGAAAGCATCAACGACATCTGGAACTTGAAGGTGAAGCCGCGCAACGGCATCTGGCAGTTTGTGCGTGACCGGTTGCTGTCGTTTGGCCTGATTTTGAGCGTGGCCCTGCTCCTGCTCATTTCGTTTGTAATCAGCGCCACCCTCTCCTTCTTTACCGATTACCTGCAGCGGCTGATGCCGGAAATAACGGTTTTCCTGCTCAAGCTCATTGATTTCAGCCTTTCTCTGTTCATTACTTCCCTGCTGTTTGCCCTTATCTACCGCTTTCTGCCCGATGCCATTATCCGCTGGCGCGACGTGGGGGTGGGCGCGTTCATCACGGCGCTGCTGTTTATGCTGGGTAAGTACCTTATTGCGTTTTACATTGCTCAGGCCAACCCCGGCTCCACATTTGGGGCGGCGGGCTCGGCCATCATTCTGCTGGTGTGGGTAAACTACTCGGCTCTCATCATCTTCTTCGGGGCCGAGTTTACCCAGGAGTTTGCTGATGCCTTTGGGCAGCGGGTGCAGCCCAAAGCTCACGCCGTGCGCATTGAAACCCGGGAGGTGCCCGAGGGTGAAAGCCACGAGGAAATTGCCACCGGCCGCCCCCGCGCCGAAGGCCGCTGGCGTGCCTAGCCAGGCCCTACCTGGTCCTGTAGTTGGCTCCATGACTACTGAGTAAGCTCAAGGACAGGGCAGGAGTTAGGTTGCCTGAGGCGAGCCATTTACCTTTAGGCAATGAAACTCTCTATACTTCGTGTTGTATTGCTCCTGGCGTTGTGCAGCACTGCCTTTCGAGGCTTGGCACAAACTTCATCGGCTGATAGCGTAGCCGAGAAACAATTGGTGCAACGGGTTGCCAACCAGGTGTGCGCCGAACTTATCAAGGAAGACAAAAAGAAGTCGGTTGCTACTCTCTCGCAAGCCGAGACAAAACAACTGTTTGTGCGCTTGTTCACTCGGGTGGCTTCCACCGATGACGAGTTGATTGCCAAAATTACCGAAATGGGCCCCGCGGCATCCACGTATGGGGAGCAACTGGGGCGGCAAGTAGGAGTAGTTATGCTGAAGGATTGCCCCGCTAGCCGTCCTATGTTCATGCGTTTGGGCGGGGCCGAACTTAGTGAGCGGCAACCCCTGGCAGCAGCAGAAATCAAGGTACTCAAGCCCATTGCCAGTGCAATGTGCCGCGACTTGCAGCCTCGAATTGCAGCCCTGCAGAAACTCTCCCCCGAGGAGCGCATGAAGGCCCTGACGCAGGCCTTTGAGAAAAATCTTAAAACCTCAGCCAAGGAAATTTCTCAGCAATACGGCGCCGAAATATTTCTGGACGGGGAGCGAATGAAGGAGCTGGGCACGAAAATATCCCTTCAAATGGCTACCGAATGCCCGGATGTATTGTTGTTGTTTGCTGAGTTTGCACCAAAGAAATAGCGCCTGCTGAGCGCACAAAAAAAGCCCGCTGTACGAATACAGCGGGCTTTTTTTGTGCGCTCAGCAGGCGCTATACTTCTTCGGGTTTCTGCTTTACGGCCAACTGCCCGCAGGCGGCGTCAATGTCCTTGCCCCGGGAGCGGCGGATGTTGGTTTGCACGCCCCGGTCGGCTAGGTACTTGTGGAAGGCCGTGAGCTTGTCGTCGGCGGTGTTGATGTAGTCGGCGTTTTCGATGGGGTTGTACTCGATGAGGTTCACCTTGCACGGTATCCACTTCGAAATCTGAAACAGCTCCTCGGCATCCTGCAAGGTATCGTTGAAGCTCTCAAACACGATGTACTCGTAGGTCACCTTGCGGCCCGTTACCTGGTGGTAGTGCTGGAGCGCATCCTTGAGCGAAGCCAGAGAGTTGGCCTCGTTGATGGGCATGATTTCGTTGCGCTTGGCATCGTTGGGCGCGTGCAGGCTCAGGGCCAGGTTAGCCTTCACGCCGTCGTCGGCCAGCTTTTTGATCATCTTGGCAATGCCGGCGGTACTCACCGTAATGCGGCGTGGGGCCATGTTCAGGCCATCGGGGGCCGTGATGCGCTCAATACTTTTTACCACGTTGGCGTAGTTGAGCAGGGGCTCACCCATGCCCATGTACACAATGTTGGTAAGCGGCGTGCCGTACTGGGCTTCGCACTGCTCCCGGATGCGCACCACCTGGTCGTAGATTTCAGCCGCATCGAGGTTGCGCTTGCGCTCCATGTAACCGGTAGCGCAAAACTTGCAGGTGAGCGAGCAGCCCACCTGGGAGCTGATGCAGGCCGTCATGCGGGTATCGTGCGGAATAAGCACGCCCTCCACAATATTGCCATCATACAGGCGGAAGGCCGATTTGATGGTACCGTCGTTGCTGAGCTGGTGGTTTTGCACCTGCACCCCGTTAATGACGAAGTGGCGGGCCAGCAGCTCCCGGGTAGCCAGGCTGATGTTGTTCATCTCCTCGAAGGTGCCGGCCGTGTTCTTCCACAGCCACTCACTCACCTGCTTGGCACGGAAGGGCTTCTCGCCGTGCTCCACCATAAAGGCCTTGAGCTCGTCGGGGGTGAGTTTGCGGATGTCGCGCTTGGAAACTACGGGCAAATCAATCATCATACTGCAAAGATACAACACCGGCCGCCGAAGCCCTACGCCTCAAGCCGGGAACGTGCCTCAACCCGCTGAGAATGAAAAAAGTGCCGGGTGGTGAAGTTGTGAAATGGTGAGTTTACCGTTCGGCGGCATCTGCCCCCGGCAGCTCCACACAACTCACTCACTCACTCACTCACTCACTCACTCACTCACTCACTCACTCACCACCCCGCAGGCGGGCGGCGGCGGCGGCTGGTAATTCGGTAAGCTTGCGGGCGGTGTAGTTGAAGCAGAGCATGCCGGTTTTGGCGCGGGCAATGGCGCGGCCGGTGGTGGTTTGCACCTGGTATACCACGTCGAAGCCGTACTTATGCAGGTCGGTGGCAGCCATTTGCACCCGCAGCACGTCGCCGTAAAACCCCTCGCCCTTGTACTCCACTGCCAAATCGGCCATGATGAGACCTTGTTTAGTAGCAGGGTCGAATTCGGTAAGCTCCATCTGCTGCAGGAACTGCACCCGGGCCTCGTGCAGCAGACTAACCAGGGCGTCGTTGCCGAGGTGGGCTCCGTAGTTCAGGTCGGTGATGCGCAGGGGCAACTCCACCGTCACGGGAAAGGATTCGGGCAGGGCAACTTTAATTCGGGCCATGAGCAGCAGTTGGGTGAAATGCCCGGCAAGGTACACCCAACGGCGGCAGCAGGTTTACACCAAATCCGGCGTATATTGGGCTACAGTGCCCGGCCAGTATGCGGGCACCGATGCCGTAGATTCCGGTCTGTATTACTTCTGCTTTTATGACGACGACGCCCCACGTCGAAGTGCGTGCTACGGCCGATGGCTCCAGCACCCTTTTTGTTCCTGCCCTGAATGAGCATTACCACAGTACCCACGGCGCCGTGCAGGAGGCCCGGCACGTGTACCTGGCCGCCGGGCTGGAGTCGGCCTTGGAAGCGGCCACGGAGCCGGTATGGGTGCTGGAAATTGGCTTTGGCACTGGCCTGAACGCCTTGCTGACCCTGGAGCGCAGCCACTCAGCTCCCCAGCCGGTATTCTACGACACCATTGAAAAGTACCCGCTACCCTGGGAAATAGTGGGCCAGCTGGGCACAGAGAACTACCTCCACGACCCGGAGCTACTGGACTATCAGCAGCAGCTACACGCCGCCGCCTGGGGCCGGCCGGTGGCGCTTACCCCGCACTTTGTGCTGATGAAAATGGCCGGGGAACTCCAGGCTACCCCCCTGCCCAACGACACCTACCACGTTATCTACTTCGATGCCTTCGCCCCCGAGAAGCAGCCCGATATGTGGACGGATGAGGTATTTCAGCAGCTGTACGCGGCAGCCGCGCCGGGGGGCTGCCTGGTCAGCTACTGCGCCAAAGGCTCTTTCAAGCGCAGCCTACTGGCGGCCGGTTGGCTGGTGGAGAAAATACCCGGCCCGCCCGGCAAGCGCGAAATGACCCGGGCCTGGAAACGGAGCTAGAGGAGTCAGGCTACCTTGGTCTTCCGCTTTTTATAGAGCCTACTTTTTATGCCCCGCCGAAAATTCCGTCCTTTTATTGCCTGTCCCAAGTGTAACTGGCAGCCCGCCGGGGGCGAGGAGTGGCAGTGCAGCTGCGGCCATACCTGGGACACGTTTTCTACGGCTGGCCAATGCCCAAACTGCCGGCACCAATGGCAGGACACGCAGTGTCTGGGCTGTTTTTGCACCTCCGGGCACGCGGCGTGGTACCGCCAGCCTAACCCGGCCGGTAGCTGGTACATTATCAGTCCTAACTAACCTGGGGCTGGCCTACTTTCGGGCATCCTGCGTAAGTTGCCAGCGCTATGAGCCGAAAACTACTGGAAACCGACGGGCGCGAGTGGGTGCAGAAGGGCCTCATTTCGGAAGCGCAATGGGAGCAGCTGCTGGCGCTTTATCCCACCGATGCTACCGCCGTGGGGCTACTGCCGCTACTGGGCAGCCTACTGGTAGGCCTGAGCGCCCTGAGCATTGTGGCGGCCAACTGGCAGGGCCTACCCGAGCTGCTGCGCCTGGCCCTACTACTTGGGGCCTTGTGCGCTGCGTACGCCGGGGGCGAGTATTTTCGGCGGCGCGGCAACCTAAGTTTGGGCATGGGGCTGGTGGCGCTGGGGCTCGTACTGTTCGGGGCCAGCATCGTGCTTACCAGCCAGTTGTACCAGCTTATTGGCTACGACTTGACGGGGCTGCTGGCCTGGGCCGTGGCGGGCATGGGCCTGACGTGGCTGTATCGTAGCCGCCTACTGTTTCTGATGACGGCTGTAATCAGCGGCATTGTGCAGGGCTACAACACCGGGCAGCTGGGCGCGTTCAGCTACCTCACGGCCGTGGGCACGGCGCTGGGCTTGGGCTACTACTGGTGGCGCCGCCCCGATGCCCTGCTGGGTGGGGTACTGGCCACGGGCCTGCTGTGGCAGGCGGCGCTGCTCATCAACCACCTGCACGTCAAAATCACCTGGTTTTTTATTCCGGCCATGCTGGTGTATACTCTTGGTGACTGGCAGCCCGACCGGCCGGCCGGCCGCGCCTTGCAGGGCCCACCATTGGTAACGGCCTTTCTGTTTACACTGGGGCTGGCCTTGTTCGGGGAATCAGATATCTATGCCGGGCAGCTGCGGGCCCCCATGGTGCCCTACGTAGCGGCGTTGGCCGCAGTGGCCCTGCTGTCGGCGGTGGGCAAGCGGCAGCGGGGGCGGTTGGGCAGCCTCACCGATTGGCTGCTGCTGCTGCCGGGCTTTTACTTTACGGGCGGCCTGCCCCTGGCCGTGGCTACGCTGGTGGTGCTGTACGCCTATTCCGGCTCGGTACTGGTACGGGCCCATCAGGAGCAGAACCCCGACCGGGTAACGCTGGGTACCGTGCTGTTCATTCTTACCACGGCCGTGGCCTACTTCAAGCTCACTTGGGGCTTCATGGATAAGTCGTTGTTCTTCCTGCTGGGCGGCTTGCTACTGCTGGGTATCTGGTGGGGACTGCGCCGCCGGGCGGCCCGCACTTTTGCCGGCTCCACTCCTCCTCAGCCATGATGCCGGAACCTCCTTTCTCTAGCCCCTTACCTGAGCTACCCGAGCCCAAGCGCCGCCGCTGGTTGCAGTGGCTGGTGGCGGCCCAGGTGCTGTTTGTGCTGGGCGTGGCCGCAGCGGGCTACGCTACCGCCGCCCTGGGCCGCACCCTCTGGCTCAGCACCCAGCCCGTTGACCCCCGCGACCTGCTGTACGGCGACTACCTGAACCTGCGCTACCAAATCAATGAGCTGCCTGGGCAGCTGTGGCGGGGCAGCAGCCCACCGCGCCGCCAGCAGGCCGCCTACGTGCTACTGGCCCCGGCCGCTGATGGCACGCACGCGGCTACGGCCATTTACCCGGAGCGCCCGGCTACTCAAGGGTCACAGGTAGTGTTGCGCGGGTCGGTGCAGGCCGTGTGGCGGCGCGGCGTGCGCCTGCGCTACGGCCTGGAGCGGTACTACGTGCCCGAAACAATGAGCCGGCAGCTACGCCAGCGCCGGGCTATGCGCGTGCAAATCAGCGTGGCGCCCTGGGGGCAGGCCCGCATTATCAAACTGGACACCACTGCCCGGCAGTAACAAGCAGATTCGCGGGCAAGCTGCTGATTTTCTGCTCTGTTTATGTATCTTGCCGGTACTACGCTACTCCTACACTACCTATTGCATGTTGCATTATCCACTTACACTGCTTTTATATGAAAGTCACGTTGTCCTCCCTCAGCGAGGTGCTGGCGGCTCAGCGCCGCGCCGGTCAAGCGGCCACCTCCCGAAAAAAACCTGCCGCTAAGTTGCCCGTAGCCGCAGCCACCCCCGAAAGTACTCCCCACGGAAAGTAATAAAGCCACCGGCTTCTCTTGTAGAAAGCCGGTGGCTTTTGTCTTGTGCCTTAATCTTGGCAGTGCCTAGCGCACCTGAGCCAGCAGGTGCTCGTCGGCAGGATTAATATCTACTAACGCATACTTTTTGGTATTCGTGATGTTCATCTCATCCAAGGCATCCACCATGCTCTGGTAAGCGGCTTTATCGGAGGCTTTGATGAGCACCATACCGTTCTTTGGCCGGAAGGACAGCAGCGCCTGCCGTAGCCCCCCAGCCCCGAAAGACGTGGTGTGCAACTGGGCGGGCTCGGCTTCAGAGTTCAGACCGTAGAAGTAGTGCACCGTGTGGTTTTTGTCCAGCAGCACCGTCATGGCTCCGGAAGCCGGCACATCCGTTTTCCCTTTCGGGTCAGGCATGGCTACTTCCATGATGGTAGGCTTGCTGAAGGTGGTAGTTAGCATGAAGAAAGTGAGCAGCAGAAACGCCAGGTCTACCATCGGAGTCATATCGAGGTGGAAAGCATGTTTCTTGACGCGGGGCTTGGTACCACGGGCGGCGGGGGCGGCGGTTTGGAGGTTGGCCATAACGGTGCTGGGGGTTAGGTGAATACGGTTGTATGCAGGCAACGCTATACACTGGCCGGGTATTGTACCTGCCGGGCGGGCAGCTATACTTGCACTCGTTTTCTCTCCTATTCTCCACCGGCACACCACGCCGGCATATCCTTTGCGTGCATGCGTAAACTTCTCCGCCTGTTTTGTTTCAGTCTGATTGTATGGGTGCTGTTGCTGTGGCTATTGCTTGGCCAGATGGCTCTGCAAGCCACCCTCGACATTCAGCTGCACAACACGTATTTTGTAGTGGGGAGTTATGCCGGCCAAATCTTACTGCTGACCCTCACGTTTCTGCTGATGCTAGCGGCCAGCAGCCTGAAGCGGCAGGCCAAAGCCAGCAAGCCGCTGCTCGTAGTACTGGCCGGGAGCAGTGTAGTGCTGGAACTGTTGCTGTGCATTGCAGCCATTAATACCCGCTTTACCATCTATCCCCCCCTTTCCCCTAGCCCGATTATGGCTGTTGCCCCGTTATCAGGTATACTCTGGGGGCTACATGGCGTTTTACTGCTAACTGCTTCGTGGGCAAGTATTCGTCTGATAGAGCTAGTGGTCAGACCCCGAACCGCTTAAAACCACCACACCCGCTAAAACCACCACACCCGCTCCGGCGTGAGGCAAGCATGCAGGCGCACGTCCCCTTCCCAGGCATCGGTTATGCGGGGCACCGGCGGCTCCAGGCTCACGCCAATCCGCCGGGCGCTGGGGCGGCACTGGGCCAGAAACAGGTCGTAGAAGCCTTTGCCGTAGCCCACGCGGTGGCCGGTTTCATCGAAGGCCAGCAGCGGAATCAGCACGGCATCCAACTGCGGCGGCGCTACTTCGGTGGCGCCCACCGGCTCATCAATTTCCCAGCGGTTTTTCACCAGCTGCGTTTCGGGCGTAAGATGGTAGTGGCGGAGCGTGCGGCCATCGGGCTGCACCACCGGTACGGCCAGCTGCAAGTGCGGCTGCTGCGCCCACAACTGCCGGATCAGCGGCCAGGTATCGGGCTCGTGTTGCCGTGGAATGGGCAGAAACAGGTGCAGCCATTGCCACTGCGCTACCGGAAATTCGGCCCACAGCTGCTGCCACAGCGCGGTGCTGCGTTGGGTTACTTCGGCTTCGGGCAGGGCCCGGCGGCGGGCCAAGGCGGCGCGGCGGAGGTCGGCTTTCATCACAGATTTTCGCTGATTACGCTGTTTCTTTCGTCATCGGATGCGAACAACAGGGCGCTTAGTAGGCGGCTGGGTCTTTGGGCCTGAATCAATCCAATGCCGTCACGTAAAAGCCCACTTTCGGCTGCATACCAGCCAGCCTGGCCCCTAAGGAGGGCTTTTCCCAGGTATCTTGGCTGGTTTTGCGGAAGTACAGGTCGCCCTTACCATAGCCTAGGGCGCTGGAAAAGCCCAGGTTTTTGCTTACCTGCTGCACATCACCACCGCTAATCCATTCCAGCGTCAGCAGAAAATCCTCCTCTATTACTAGCTGGTCCGTTGTCAGGTCAACGGTGAGAGGGCCTTTGGGGGTGGCCCTATCCGCCGTACTGACCAGCAGGTTGCGCGTAAGCAGCTTCTCCCCCGACGGACTGCCGTCGGGCAGCAGACGGTACAGGTTCACCCGGAACCGGAGCGTATCGGGCTGATAATACAGCACGTTGAAGTTGGCCGTCAGCAGCTTTGTGGGTTTGTGTTTAAGAGAAACCACCATGCCTACCTCGGCCCCCAGGTGCTCGGCCTTGAGCCTGGATATAATGGAATGGGAAGTGCTGGTGCAGCCCAACGTACGGCGGCGCTTGTAAAATCCCGCGCCCTGCACCCGCACATCGGCCAGTGGCACGGCCACAGCCGTCAGCGCGCGGTTGGGCTGGGCCACCAACTCACGCAGCAGCACCCGCTGCGGCCGGTAGCCCAAGCTGGACACGTACACCGTATCGGTGAGGTTGGCTGGCATGTAGGCTAACTGATAGCGCCCGTGCTCATCCGTTACGGTGCCCACTGTTTTGCCCGGAATACCCAGGTTGGCGTAGGGCACCGGCCCGGACGCGGAGCCGGCGGTAATGGTGCCGGTCAGTATCTGACCAATGGCCGCCAGAGGCAGCAGCCCCGCCAGCAGAGCACCGGCTACCTTGCGGAGGCAAGAAACAGAAAGGCAGGAAAATCGGATGAACACCATCGGCAATAAGTAACCAAGAGAAAGTGAAACAACTCTCTCCCGGAGTCCGGCCGGCGGCCGATGGTTGCGTATCCGCGTCGGTTACTCCTCTTCCAGCACCGTAAACTCCAGGGCCAGCGGGTCAAAGGCATCCAGCAGCTGGTTGATAAAGCCGGGGTTGTTGATGAGGATGCTGAGCACGTTGTCTTCCCGCTCCTGCAGGTGGCCGTTGGGCATGAGCTTGTCTTTAAGGGCGGTGAGTTGGGTGTAGGCGGTTTCGTGCTTGGCTTCGGCGGCTTTGCTCAGGCGCTTTTCCAGGCCCTGCACAATACCGGCCACTTTCTGTTGCTCGGCAGCCACCGTTTTTACCAGCGTTGGGTCGAGGCGCTGGGCCAACTCCGACAGTTGCTGAAACGCGGCGGCCATTTGCTGCTGCTGAGCCTGTAAACTCACTTCTTCCTGCCCTAACGATGCGCCTACCTGCTTTTTCAACTCCGCCAGCGGCCGGAAAACATCCACGGAGGTAAGGCCCAGCTTGCGCAGCTTGCCCACATTGGCCTTGCCCACGTACTGGGCCGAGTTGCGGGGCAGCAGAATGGGGAATGGTACGTTGTTCTGCGCAAACACGCCCTTTAGCTGAAACCAGTAGGCCACTTCGGCCCCGCCGCCAATGTAACACAGGTTAGGCAGCAGCAGCTCCTGGTACAAGGGCCGCAACACCACATTGGGACTGAACTGCTCAGGGTGCTGGCGGGCCAGTTCCAGTAGCTCGGCTTGGGTATGGCAGTGGCCGGTGTTGCGCACCGTAATCTGCACGCAATCCTGGGCGGCGTCGTACTCCAGCCGCTCCCGCTTGCCTGCATCGGTCAGGAAAAACAGGTTAAGGGGGCGCGAGTATACCTGGGGCTTGTAGCCAGCCGCTTCCAGCTCGGTATTGGCCGCCTGCACAGCCCGGTTGGAAGCCTGCGCCTGGATTTCCTGCTCCAGCACCGGTACCAATGCCTGCTTTAAGGCCGGCGCATCGGCATCCAGGCTCACCAACCCATACCCGCCGAACAGCGCGTGCGTGAGGCGGCGGGTGGCTTCGGCCAAAGTATACGACTGCTCGTAGGCTTCCCGGAACAGGGCGGGTACATCGGCGGGTAAGTGGTCAAGCAACTCATCTTTCAGCCCGGCCAGCGGCAGCCGGCCCACGGGGCCGCCGGTTTCAGCGGCGTTCCACTCGTATTTCTTGCCGAACAGGTTCAGGTGGTTGATTTCGGCAAAGTCGTGGTCCTCAGTAGCCATCCAGTACACCGGCACGAAATCGTACTGCGGGTACTGCTCCTTCAGCTGGCGGGCCAGTTTCACGGCCGTTACAATCTTATAGATGAAGTACAGCGGCCCGGTGAGTAGGTTGAGCTGATGGCCGGTGGTGATGGTAAACGTCGTGTCCTTATCCAGCAGCTCCAAATTGGCCTGCACGGCCGGGTGCACTGCGGGTAGCGCGGCGTACTGCCGACGCAACTCGGCCGTGAGCCGCTGCCGGGCCGCAGGCGTGTACTGGGCCTGTTTTTCCCGGATTTGTTCCTCAAAGGCAGCCAGCGTAGGGAAGCGGTGATAAAAAGGCTGCAGCGCCTCCGCCTGGCCCAGATAATCGGTAAGCAAAGAGGAAAACGCGCCGGTTGCGGCGTATGAGAGAGTCGTGACGGACATACGAGAGGAGAGGTATCGGGCTATAACCAGCCAGCGGCCACAAAGTAACTGAGCTTTTTTAGTTGTCAGTTGCTTGTTGCCAGTTGTCTGTTGCTAATCAGGACTTTAGTTGTTTGTTGCTCGTTGGCGGTTGGCTGCTGGGAGCCAGGATATAAAAAGCAGTAGCTCCCGATGCACTGAGCGCACCGGGAGCTACTACGAAAGTTCATTGCCGGTCAGCCATCCGGTTCTTCTACCTGACAGCTAATAACGAGCAACCGACAACTAAAAGCTTACACCAGCTTGCCGTACAGGTCGAAGTCGGAAGCTTCCGTAATCTGCACCTGGGCGAAGTCGCCGAGGCGCACGTAGGTGTCTTTGGTGGCAGGCACCAGCACTTCGTTGTCCACTTCGGGCGAGTCGTACTGGGTGCGGCCCACAAAGTAGCCGCTTTCCTTCCGGTCGAAAAGCACCTTGTAAGTCTGGCCCACGCGCTCCTCATTCAGCTCCATCGAAATGCCCTGCTGCAACTCCATAATCTGGTCGGCGCGGTCCTGCTTCACTTCATCAGGCACGTTGTCTTCCAGGGTGTAGGAGTGGGTATTATCCTCGTGGGAGTAGGTGAAGATGCCTAAACGGTCGAAGCGGGTTTCCTCCACGAAGTTGTAGAGGTCCTCAAAGTCCTGCTGGGTTTCGCCGGGGTGGCCGGCAATGAGGGTGGTGCGCAGGGCAATGCCCGGCACCCGCTGCCGGATAGTATCCACCAGCTCCACCGTACGCCGCCGGCTAATGCCGCGGCGCATTGTTTTGAGCATATTATCCGACACGTGCTGCAAGGGCATATCCAGGTACTTGCAGATGTTGTCCCGCTCGTTCATCACGTCCAGGGCATCCATTGGGAACTGCGAGGGGTAGGCGTACTGTAGCCGAATCCAGTCGATGCCGTTCACGTCGGAGAGGTGACGCATCAGGTCGGCCAGTTTCCGCTCCCCGTAGTGCTGCAGACCGTAGTAAGTCAGGTCCTGGGCAATGAGAATCAGCTCTTTGGTACCCATGCTGGCCAGGCGCTTAGCTTCTTTTACCAGGTCCTCAATGGGGCGGTCCTGGTGCTTGCCGCGCATCAGCGGAATGGCGCAGAACGAGCAGGGCCGGTTGCAGCCTTCCGCAATTTTGAAGTAGGCGTAGTGCTTGGGTGTGGTCAGCAGCCGCTCGCCCACCAACTCGTGCATATAGTCGGCCTCCAGCGTTTTCATCAACTGGGGCAGCTCCAGGGTACCGAAAAAGGCGTCAACCTGCGGAATTTCTACCTCCAGGTCGTCCTTGTAGCGCTGAGAGAGGCAGCCCGTTACGTAGAGCTTCTCCAGGCGGCCGGCCTGCTTCTCATCGGCGTAGCGCAGAATGGTGTCAATGCTTTCCTGCTTGGCGTTGTCAATAAAGCCGCAGGTGTTGATAATGACGATGTTGGCGTCACTCGTGTCGGCCTCGTGGGTTACGTCGAACTGGTTGGCGCGGAGCTGGCCCATCATCACCTCCGAATCGACGAGGTTTTTGGAGCAGCCAAGGGTAATGACGTTGACTTTATTCGCCTGTTGGCTTCTTACTTTCATGCTGGATTGAGTAGGCGGGCGGCTGGGCAAGGCTTTCTGCGTGAGAAAGTTGCCCACTACGGCCCGCGGCGAAAATCGGACCGCAAAGGTACGAACTCGGCAACGCCTTTTCCTACTCGGATTGTTCCTTTTCCCAGCTCACTACTTTCAGTCCGCCCATATTCCTACTGCGCCACCCCGCTGCTTCCCGGCTCGGCCTGCTCCATCAGGGCTACCATCAGCGCCTGGGCCGCGGCCAGCACCGGATGCGCCATAGTGTCATTCCAGAATACCCCGAATGGAGCTTCGCCAAAATGCAGGCCCGAGGGTGTCAGAAAGTTGAGCCGGACCGCGTCGCCGGTCGGCTGCGGGGGCCGGGCCCCTTCCCAAGGACCAATCTGGTTGGTTACGTGCTGCCCGGCCGCCAGCAGTTGCCGCAGCAGACCATCTACCTGCTCGCTTTCTGCATCCCACACGATAACCTTTCCGCTTTGATTCAGGTAACGGGCCGAGCCGTCGGCGTAAGCGGCCAGCACATCCAGCCCACCCGGCAAAGCCACTTCCACTATCACTCCCAGCACCTGCTTGGCTTCAGTAGCCGTTGGCTGCACGCCCAACGTGCGCAACGCGTGCCAAGCCTGCAAATACTGCCGCGACTCCAACCCCGCTGCGGCCAAAACCCGCCGCAATGCCTGCTCCGCCGCCACAACGTCATCTTGATGTTGTGCTTGCTGGGCCGCCGCAAACCACGTCCAGGGCTCCAGCTCACGCACCGCCGACTCGGGCGCGGCCCACTGCGCCAGGGGCAAGTCGCCGAACAGTAGCTCCCGCATACCGGTGGGTGGAGGCATTGGCGCGGCACGGCGCAGTTTGCTGAATATATCCCGAAGACCCATTGTGCAGAGCTGATTAACTGGGTCTAAATAACGCAAAAGCGCCACTGCTATGGCAATGGCGCTTCTTATAAGAGAATCTGACGGGTCTATTTCTTCGAAAACAGCGAATTCACAAACGTTGTCCGGTCGAACAGCTGCAAATCAGTCATCTTTTCGCCCACGCCGATGTAGCGCACTGGCACCTGGAGCTGGTCGGAAATACCGATTACCACGCCGCCTTTGGCCGTGCCGTCGAGCTTGGTGATGGCCAGGGCCGATACTTCGGTGGCTTTGGTGAACTCTTTGGCTTGCAGGAAGGCATTCTGGCCCGTGCTACCGTCGAGCACCAGCAGCACTTCATGGGGCGCATCGGGAATTACCTTCTGCATCACCCGCTTGATTTTGCTGAGCTCGTTCATCAGGTTCACCTTGTTGTGCAGGCGGCCGGCCGTGTCGATAATCACCACGTCGGCCTGCATATCTACGGCTTTCTGCACCGCGTCGAAGGCAACGGCGGCTGGGTCGGTGTTCATGCCGTGGGAAATAACCGGCACGCCCACCCGCTGGCCCCAAATAATGAGTTGATCCACGGCGGCGGCCCGGAAGGTATCGGCGGCGCCCAGCACCACCTTCTTGCCAGCCGCATGGAAGCGGTGGGCCAGCTTACCAATGGTAGTGGTTTTGCCCACCCCGTTTACGCCCACTACCATAATCACGAAGGGGGAGCCGGTATTGTCGGCCCGGTCGAGGATGGCGCGGGAGCCAGTGGCGCCGCTGTTGCGGTCCAGCAGCTCCACAATTTCCTCGCGCAGGATGCGGTCCAGCTCCGAGGTACTTACGTACTTGTCGCGGGCTACTCGCTTCTCGATGCGGTCAATCACCTTCACCGTCGTGTCGATGCCCACGTCGGCGTGCACCAGCATGGTTTCCAGATCATCGAGTACGGCCTCATCCACGGTGGCTTTGCCCACCACGGCTTTGCTCAGTTGATCGAAGAAGCTGGTTTTGGTTTTCTGCAGGCCCTCATCAAGAGCCTGCTGCTGTTCCTTGCTTTCCTTATCCTTCTTGAAAAAATCGAAAAGTCCCATTGGTTGGTGCCTAGTGCTTAGGGTTAGTGCGTGGAAGCCAGTTGGTAAAACTGCTGTACAGCCGTAGGTATAGGTACTGTGGCGCTAAGCACTAACAACTAAGCACCAAGGGCCACCCCCTGACAACGCAAAAAAGTCCCACGTTGGCGGGACTTCTTCACACTATATCAGGTTGCCACGGGTGGCGCCGGATTACTTAACGCCAGTGCTGATGTACTCCTGCACTTTGTCAACGGGCACCATTTCCTCGCGGAAAGTATAGGCACCGGTTTTCTCCGATTTAACGGCACGAATCACCTTTGCCCAATCCTTACCACCGGGGGTCTTCAGGGTTGCTACTACTTTCTTAGCCATTGCTCAATTACTTGATTTCCTTGTGAACGGTCATCTTCTTGAGCACGTTGTTGAACTTCTTCAGCTCGATGCGCTCAGGAGTGTTTTTACGGTTCTTGGTGGTGATGTAGCGCGAGGTGCCCGGCTGCCCCGAGTTCTTATGCTCAGTGCATTCAAGGATTACCTGCACCCGGTTGCCTTTCTTAGCCATCTCGACGGGGTTTTGGGATTAAGGACTGCAAAGGTACAAGGCTTTTCTGAAAAGTCAAATATAGCACAGCTAAATAGTTGATGGAATGTGAGAAGGATGCTCTCAAGGTCCTGGATAAGCGCATATCCTCTACACTGCCTGCGCGCTGTTTACCGCAATGCGGGCAGTTTAAAGTCATCCAAAGCACTGGGCTTGGCCATCAGCGCCTCAATTTCGGCCACGGTGCGGGGAGCTTCCCGGGAGAGGTTTTCGGAGCCCGCGCTGGTTATCAGCACATCATCTTCAATCCGCACGCCAATGTTCCACCATTTCTTGTCGCAGGGGCTGCCTTCGGGAATGTAGATACCAGGCTCCACGGTAATTACGTTGCCGGCCTGCAGGGGGCCGTAGTTGCCCCGGTCGTGCACATCCAGGCCCAAGTAGTGGCTGGTACCGTGGGGGAAGTAGGTGCGCACGTCTTCCGGCTTCTGAATGATACCGAGCTTAAGCAAGCCGTCGGCAATAACTTTTTGGGCGGCTTTGTGGGGGGCCTGAAATTCAGCTCCTGGCCTGCAGGCGGCGAAGCCGGCTTCTTGGGCGGCCAGCACAATGTCATAGATCTGGCGCTGGGCCGGGCTAAACTTGCCGCTGGGCGGAATGGTGCGCGTTACGTCGGCGGTGTAGCCGTGGTATTCGGCGCCGCAGTCCATCAGCAGCAGGTCGTTTTTTACCTGAGGCTTGTCGTTGGTGATGTAGTGGAGCACGCAGGCGTTGTTGCCAGCGCCCACAATGCTAGGGTAGCCCTCAAACTCGGCCCCGTACTTTTTGTACACGTACTCGTGCAGGCCCTGCACCTCCATTTCGCCCATGTCGGGACGGGTAGCTTTCATGACCTCCTGCTGACCCACGGCGCTGATGCGGACGGCCCGGCGCAGCAGGGCTATTTCTTCCGGTGTTTTTACGGCCCGCAGGTCGCCCAATACATCATTGAGGGTACTGGCATCGAAGCGGGCCACGGGGCGGTTGGCTATGGCTTTCTGGCGGTCAGCGTCGGTGGTGGCTTTCAGGTAGGCTTGCACATAGGCATCCTGGGCCACCCCGGGGTTTTGCTTGATCAGGTTTTCGAGGTAGGGCCGCAGGTTAGCGGCGTTGGCTACTCCGTAGCGCTGGATGGTTGTGTACAGCTCGGCCTGTTGGGGGTTGAAATCGGTGGGCACGGCGGCCTGCTGCCGAAACGAGGCCACCAAGTTGAACAAGTCGGATGGGTCCCGGTCATCGTCGCGCACATCGGCAGGCAATTCCGCAAACAGTACCGTCTTGAAATCGGACCACTTGATGCCGGAGGTTGCAAACGCGTTGTTATCGGCGGCGAACTGTAGGCCCAACTGCTGCCTGGCACCCTCAGCGCCCAGGCGGTGGCCCGTCCACTGCTCCCGTTGGGGGTTGCGGGGGTCCACAAACAGCATTTCCGTAACGCCGGTCTGCCCGTTCACCGTTTGGGGCTCTTTAAACAAAACCAGCAAGCTGTTTGGCTCCTGGTAGCCCGTCAGGTAATATAAGTCGGGATTCTGGTGGTAGACAAAGTCCACGTCGTTGGCGCGGTTGCGCACGGGGGCGGCAAACACCACGGCCGCTGAGCCGGCCGGCAGTGCCTGCCGCACTAGCTCACGGCGCTGCTTGTGAAAGGACGGGGCCAGTTGATCGGCCGGATGGTTGGGGCCGATGGTATGCTGGGCCTGGGCAGCCGGGGCCAACGTGAGGAGGGCTGCCGCCAGCAGCACTGGCCGGAAAGCGCGCGAAAGAGAGGGAGTAGACATAGCAGGGACAAAGACCACCCCGCGCGGCACTCGTTGCGCGCGGGTAGACCGCCAGGCGAAGATAATAGCTCAGGCCTAGCTCCTGCCTGCCCAGGAACTGAAAAACGCGAAGCTTCCGCGGCTATATGCTCCTCACAAAGAAGCATAGGCCGCGGAAGCTTCGCGAAAAAACGACTGATTTCTCGGAAAGAGAAACTAGTACACGATGAAGCCCTGCTCCTTCGCCTTCTTCAGGACCGACATGATGCCGTTCTTGTTGATGGTGCGGATGGTGCTGGTCGCCACTTTCAACGTAACCCAAGCATCCTGTTCGGGGATGTAGAAACGCTTCTTCTGCAGGTTCGGGTAGAACTTGCGCTTGGTTTTGTTGTTGGCGTGCGAAACGTTGTTGCCTACGCGGGTACGCTTGCCAGTAAGGTCACAAACACGGGCCATGATATCAGAAAGTTGAGTGTTACAAAGCAGAAAAACGGGGCCGCAAATATCGTAATTAATATTTCGAAATCAAACCGTTGTACTGGAAAATAGCGGGTTATCTAAAAACTCCACCGAATTTTCACCCTTTCACGGGAGTTGAGCCGGTACTTTCAGCTGCGCCGGGTTTCTTTTTCCAGGGACAGTGCCGACAGCCGCTGCCGCAGCAGGAGCCCCGCCGCCGGTGGTACTGCTCCGTGAAAACCATATAGCCTTCGGGGGTGTAGTAAAAGTCGCCGGGTTGCAGGGGCTGGGGAGTGGGGCGCGGCACGGTGGGCGGGCTGAGTGAGGCGGCAAGTTACGCAGCCCAGCCAAGGTGAGTGCCCAGGCCCTATCTTGCTTATCCTTTAAAGCCCCTCGGTATGCGTGTTCTACGGTTTCTTATGCTGGTTATTTGCTTGTACCCGGTGTGGGCGGCGGCGCAGCTGGGGCTGGTTGGACCAGAGCAGTTGGTGCGCCAGGTGGCGCGGGCCCCGGCCCTACTTCCGGCATTGCCGCTAAAAGAGGCCCGCCGCACCCTGGATACCGCCCGCCGCCAATTTCAGCGGGGCTTGCCAACGGGCGCTCAACTGTACGTGGTGGCCCGCGGCCTCAACGAAGCCGCCACCCCGGAACTGCTGGTAGTGCGGGTACTCAGCTGGCGAAGCCCGCAGCTGAGCGGGCACATTATTAGCACCACGCCCGGCACGCCGGCCCCCATTGAGTTGCCGGAGGGCCAGGTGCTGGATTGGCTGGTTCTGCACCCCGACGGCCGGGAGGAGGGCAATTATTTGGGTAAATACTGGGACCTAGAAGAACGCCTGACCGAGGAGGAAGACTAGTTTTACCAGCAATTCATTCACCTCCATTTTATTCTACTTGGCATGATTCGTATTCCTGTTTGCCGATTCCTGGGACTGGTGGCACTTCTACTGAGCACGCAGGAGGTGGTGGCTCAACAGCCTCGCAATGAGGCCCCGTTGGCCTCCACGGCCCCCACTGACCGGCCCGTAGCCATAGCAGGCACTTCGGCTGAGGCAGAACTGCGGGCGTTTGACAAGCTGTTAGCCCCCGCCATTAAGCAGGCGCGCCGGACGCTGCCCCAAGCCAAGCAACGCTTCCTGAAGGGCTTGCCTGCGGGCCATGCCTTTTTTCTGACTACCCGTATTTTCGACCCCAGCGGCGCGTATGAGCAGGTATTTGTGCGGGTGCGCGAGTGGAACGGAGTTACAGTGAAAGGCGTCATCAGCAACGATTTGAACGTGGTCCGCTCCTACCAGCCCGGGCAGCTGATTACCTTCCCGGAATCGGCGGTGCTGGACTGGACGGTAGCCACGCCCGATGGCAGGGAAGAAGGCAACTTTGTGGGTAAGCTGCTTGATGCCCAGCAACGCTAGCCTTGACCGGCCCGCCCGGTTTTGCGTAGTTTTGGGAATACCCACCTACTACCATCCCGCTTATGGCAATGCCCACCCACTTCCCTGATTCCGCCCCCGCTACTCGCAGCCGCAGCCAGGAGCTGATGGCCCTGGAAGACCACTACGGTGCCCATAATTACCACCCCCTGCCCGTGGTGCTGAGCCGGGGTGAGGGCGTACACCTCTGGGACGTAGACGGCAAGCGGTACTATGATTTTCTCTCGGCCTACTCGGCCGTAAACCAAGGCCACTGCCACCCCCGCATTATTGGGGCCCTTACCGAGCAGGCCCAGAGGCTCACGCTTACGTCCCGCGCGTTCTTCAATGACCAATTGGGGCCCGCTGAAAAGCAGTTGTGCGAGTTATTCAACTACGATAAGGCCCTGCTGATGAACTCCGGGGCGGAGGCCGTGGAAACGGCGCTGAAGCTGGCTCGCAAGTGGGGCTACCAAGAGAAAGGTATTGCCCCAAACCAAGCCCGCATCATCGTGGCCGAGCACAACTTCCACGGCCGCACTACTGGTATTATCTCCTTCAGCACCGACGGCGACTCCACGGGCGGCTTCGGGCCCTACATGCCCGGCTACCAGGTGGTGCCCTACGATGATGTGGCGGCGCTGGAGGAGGCGTTGCAGGACCCGCACATATGCGGCTTTTTGGTAGAACCCATTCAGGGCGAGGCCGGCGTGATGGTGCCTTCGGATGGGTACCTAGCCAAGGCAGCCGCACTGTGCAAGGCGCACAACGTGCTGTTTATTGCCGATGAAATCCAGACTGGGCTGGGCCGCACCGGTGAGCTGCTGGCCGTTTGCTACGAGGGCGTGCATGCCGATATTCTGATTCTGGGCAAGGCCCTGAGTGGGGGCGTACTGCCGGTGTCGGCGGTGCTGGCCCGCAACGAAATCATGCTTACTATTCAGCCCGGGCAGCACGGCTCCACGTTTGGGGGCAACCCGCTGGCGTGCGTAGTGATGCGGGCGGCTCTGGATGTATTGGTAGAGGAGCACCTGACCAGCAACGCCAAAGCGTTGGGGGAAGTGTTTCGGGAGCGGATGCGCCGCGTACAGCAGCGGCGCCCCGAGGTGGTAGAATTAGTGCGCGGTAAAGGACTACTCAACGCTGTCATCATTAAGCCCCACCCCGATGGCCGCACCGCCTGGGACGTGTGCGTGACGCTGATGGAGCGTGGCGTACTGGCCAAACCCACCCACGGCGACATTATCCGGTTTGCCCCGCCCCTGGTTATCACGGAAGAGCAGCTGCACGAAGCCTGCGACATTATTGAGCGGGTAATTCAGGAGTTTTAAGCAGCCAACTGCCCGAGGCGCTACTATACCGAACGGCTCACCAGACTGGTGGGCCGTTTGTCGTGTGAGTCGGAGCATTCACCGGGCGGTCATTTCCTTTACCGACAAATCGGGGATGCTGATAGTGGTGGCCAGGCTGCTGACCGAAGAACCTGGCGCGGCGCCTGGCCGAGGCGGTACCTTTGAGCCGTTACTTCTTCTAAACCTAGTCGTTATGCGTGCTCTTCAACTGGTAGTACTTGGTGGATATATGGTTGCATCACTGGCAAGCTGCCAGGTAAGCCGGCCCACATTTGTTACCCGCACATCGGGCACCGTAACCTCTTTCCCCACTGATTCGGCCAGTACGGTGCTGCTTCTGCACGACTCGCAGGGTCCCCAGGCTACCCGCGCCATCATGACTACCGCCGAAGCCGCCGCCTTCCGCCAGCAATAAGTCATCGGTACATAGTACATCATCCGCTCCCCTCAGCGTATAGGGCCGCGCTTTCACCTGCTTGGGGTGGGCGCGGCTTTTTTTGCGCAGTAATTTTGCCTGCCAGCCCGCTGCCAGGTGAAACCTCGGGCGGTTTGTGGGTACTTTGGGGCATGCAATCATCTACCCGACTTGGCTGGGGGCTGTTGCTGGGGCTGCTCAGCGGCTGCCAGAGTCAGCAGGCCGTATTCCGGTTTCACCCCGCGCCATCAGTTATTGTGCAGGCTGAGGTGCCTCTGCCTTCTGCCGCCGAACCTGTTGCACCTGTTGCTCCCGTTGCGCCTGCCCATGCCCAGAGAGGAAAACCGCCGCGGCTGCAAACGCCTCGAAGCCACGCAGCCGCCACTCCGGCAAAGGCAGCAGCACTACAACGGCCAAGCGCCATGCGGCACCTAGCGCACTCAGTTGTGCCGCGTAAGCAGCCGGAAACGGCAGTAGCAGTTCAACCCGATCAGCCCGCCCGCCACGATACCCTGCATATTGTACTGGGGGCGCTACTGGTGGTAGGTGGGGTAGTAGGTGGTATAGCGCTGGGGGGCTGGCTGGGCCTGGGCCTGGGGGCGCTGGTGGTGCTGCTGGGCTACTATTTTGTGGTGCTGGGCATTGGTGGCAAGCACGCCTGGCTGGAAATATTTCAGGAGTTCTTCAACATGTAAGCACTTCCTTTACGAACAAGCCTTTACCTACTAAAAGCCTCCGCGCCCTGCACCCACTTACGTTGGGTATGGGGCGCGGATGCTTTTACTGAGGGCCGACTACGTGGGCCGGGCTAGTTGTGCTGGCCGGTTTGGGAAGTGCTGTCGTTGGGCTGGTTGTTCCGGAACTCCTTGTCAGAGCTGTCGGCGCCCCGCTCATCGGAGGGGTTGGTGTGGGAGCCCTGGGGGCTATTGGGGTTGTTGTCGGCTTTGGCTTTCTTGGCGCCGCCACTGTGCCCTTCGGAGCTGGGTACATTCTCGCCGCGGGTGTTATCGGCACCACCGGCTACCGGGCCTTCGTGCGGACCGGAGGGTTGCCCGCTCACGCCGGGAGCCTGTTTGCCGGTTTCGCCGCTATTCGGATGATTCGGGGTTTGCTTGGGGTCGTTCATGGCTATGGAAACAAAGGGTGAGGTGCATCAGGCTGGTTACCTGCCCACTTACATACGGTTTGAAAGAAGGGGCAGCCGGCACAAAATTTCGGGCTGTGGCCGGCTAAGGTATCTACGCTTGCCCAGGCCCGGAGCAGCTTCTCGGTTTCGAGCACCGGCTTCGCATTCATACGAAATTAGAGCGGCACCTCGGCCGCTAGCTGCGGAGGCCGTGCCGGATATGAGGAGTGCTCGACGAAGAGCCATGAGTACCACGCTCACCAAGTAGTGGTGGAGCGCTAGGCAGGCACAAACCCATTGCCGGCCGCAACCTTACCTTTGCCCCAGTTGTTCTACCCCGTCTACTCAACTGAAAGCAGCTTATGCCTATTGTACCCACGCACCGCCCGCGCCGCAACCGCAAATCTCAGGTTATCCGCGACATGGTGCAGGAAACTCACCTCGCCACCCACGACTTTATCTACCCGATTTTTATCACGGAGGGTCAGAATCAGCAGATTGAAATTAAGTCGATGCCTGGAATTCACCGGTTTTCCGCCGACCGGGTTATCGACGAAATTGGCCGGTGCGTAGAGCTGGGTATTAAAAGCTTCGCGCCGTTTCCGCAGGTGAATGAGGGCTTGAAAGACCGGCTGGCACGCGAATCGGCCAATATGGAAGGCCTGTACCTGAAAACCGTGGCCGACATCAAGCGGCAGTTTCCGGAAGTGGTGTTGATGACTGATGTAGCCATGGACCCATACTCCTCCGACGGGCACGATGGCATTGTGGACGCGGAATCGGGCGAAATCCTGAACGATGCTTCCCTGGAAGTGCTGGGCCAAATGGCCCTGGCTCAGGCCCGCGCCGGCGCCGATATTATCGGGCCTTCCGACATGATGGATGGGCGCGTGGCCTGGATTCGGGAGGTGTTGGATAGCAACGGCTTTTCGGGTGTGAGCATCATGAGCTACACGGCCAAGTACGCTTCCGCCTTCTACGGTCCCTTCCGCGACGCGCTGGACTCGGCCCCCAAAAAAGGCGACAAGAAAAGCTACCAGATGAACCCGGCCAACCGCCGCGAAGCCCTGCGCGAGTTAGCCCTGGATGAACAGGAAGGCGCTGATATGGTGATGATTAAACCCGCTTTGAGCTACCTCGACGTGATTCGGGAAGTGCGCGACAACACCCAGCTGCCCGTAACGGCCTACAATGTATCGGGGGAGTATGCCATGGTGAAAGCCGCCGCCCAGCAAGGCTGGCTCGACGGCGAAAAGACTATGATGGAGGTACTCACCAGCATTAAGCGGGCCGGGGCCGACGCCATTCTTACCTACTTCGCCAAAGAAGCGGCCGAGGTACTGCGCCGCGGCTAAGTTTTCACGTTGCGTTGCAAGCTCCCGGTGTGGCCCTGACCAGGGCTTCGCCGGGAGCTTTTACTTTCGGCTATTCATTTACCTTCTCTATTTGTATGATTCGTTTGGCAACCCTGGCCGATATTCCGGCTATTCTGCACCTGATTGAGCAAGTGGTACCTCTGATGCAAGCCAGCGGCAATTTTCAGTGGACAGCGGACTACCCGAATGCGGAGGTATTCCAACGGGACATTGAGCAGGGCCATTTGTGGGTAGCGGAACACGAGGGCCAAGTAGCCGCCCTGGCGGCCCTTACCCATAACCATCAAGACCAGGAATATGCCCAGGCCGACTGGGACGTGGCCGAGCCGGCCCTGGTTACGCACCGCTTGGCGGTGTCGCCCGCTGCCCAGGGCCACGGGCTGGCAGCGGCTCTGCTGGCGCAGGCGGAACAGCTGGCCCGGGAGCAGGGCCTGCGGGTGCTGCGCGTAGATACCAACTCGGAAAACCAGGCCACGCAACGGCTATTTCCGAAGCTGGGCTACCGGTTTGCGGGCGAAATCACGCTGGCCTTCCGGCCCGGCCTGCGGTTTTTCTGCTACGAGAAGCGGCTGGCGTAGCACTGGCGACATAAATCATGGAAGCCCATTGGGTGAGCGGTGGGCTTACCTTACCCGCATTCCTAACTCGTATTAATCTATCATTTACTATGGCGAAGCGCTTATTCGGCTTCCTGCTCTTTGTGGGCCTAACAGCCTGCGCTGGCCTTGGCTACGGGCAGGACTCTACTTCTGTGCAGCATTCAAGGCATCAGATAATAGAGCCGTTGTATGTGCTAAACTCTACCGTCATCATGGGCAGCGGGTTTTTTGCCCGGATGAATTCCCACGAAATTCTACGAATTGTAATTTATAAGGGAGAAGGTATACCCCGTGCACTAATCGGTCTGACTTCGGGACATATTGTTTCCACCGACTACAAAAAACGTGTTCCCAGTCAGTCGTTTGCGCAGATAGCCCGCCAACAAAGTGTGCAGCGGCCTTTTCGGGTAGTGATAAACGGCCGGCCACTCAGCGCCGAACAAGTGTCGGACCTGCGGATTGCCCTCGGTGCTATCGGGCAAGTGTGCGTCACGCCGGCCACGCTCGAGGCACCGGAAGCCGTAATTGCCCTTGAGCTGGCCAAGGCCAAATCTGTGAAGCACCCACCTGGCTCAATATTCATCCGATAGGCGCAGGCCTAATCAGCACGAGCATGACAGGTAGCACTACTTGTCAAACGGCCAACGGCCCAGGCGGCTGCTCCAGAGCAGAAACACTACTGTACCCAGCGCCATCATCAGCAAGGCTCCTACCTGGAAAGGCAGAAACACCGTTGTGTTGAGCACCGACACTTCAATGCCTTCCTGAATGCTGGCAAACACCCACAGCCACACGGCCACGGCCACCACCACCGGCAGCGGGTACAGGGGCATGCGGAAGGGCAACCCTACCGCCCCGCGCCGGCGGCGCAGCAGCACTACACCCACGGCCTGCCCCACAAACTGCACCAGTATGCGCATGGCCAGAATGGCGCTGATAACCTCACCCAGCTTAAACAACAGGCTGAACACAAATCCCACGCCCCCCAGCAGCAGCAACGACACGTGCGGAAACTGCTTGGTAGGGTGAGTGCGGGCGAATACCGGTAGAAACTCCCCGTCGGCGGCGGCGGCGTAGGGAATGCGCGAGTAGCCCAGCAGCACTGCAAACAGGGAGGCAAAAGCCACCCACAGCACCAGGCCCGTAGCCGCTTTGGCCGCTACCGGCCCGTAGAGGCGCTCCACGAAGGTGCTCACAATGAACTTGGACTGGGCGGCTTCCTGCCAGGGAATTACGGCTCCCACGCTCCAGTTCAGCAGCAGGTACAGGGCCATAATACCCACTATGCTCAGGAAAATGCTGCGCGGAATCAGCTTGTGCGGCTCCTGCACCTCCCCGCCCAAGTGGCAGACGTTGTAGTAGCCCAGGTAGCTGTAAATAGTTTTGACGGTGGCCTGCCCCATAGCCACCGACAGCAGCACGCCCGGCAGCTCCCCTACCCCGCCGGCCGGCAGCCAGGCCACCGGTTGAGTACCGTGCGTGAGCCCGCCGAAAATCAGCCAGCCCATTAGAGCTAGCACCCCCACACACAGCAGCACGCCCAGCCGCCCCACGTCCTCAATGCGGCGGTAGAGCAACGCAATGAGTAGCAGCACTACCGTACTGGCTACCAGCTTCGGCTGCCACCATTCCGTTAGGGGCACCAAGTACTCGAAATACTGCGCGAAGCCAATGGCCCCGGAAGCTACTACCAGCGGAGCCTGCACCAGCGTCTGCCACACGTACAGGAAAGACAGCAGGCGGCCCCAGCTATGCTCTCCGTAGGCCAGCTTCAGAAAGCGGTAGGAGCCGCCCGCCTCAGGGTAGGCCGCGCCCAGCTCGCTCCAGATCAGGCCATCTACCAGACTCAGGGCTGCCCCTACCACCCAGGCCAGCAGAAAGTTTGGCCCCATAAACCCCATCACCAAGGGCAGGGTCACGAAGGGTCCGATGCCCACCATGTCAATCATGTTCAGGGCCGTGGCCTGCACCAGGCCCAGGCGGCGGCGCAGGGGCGCAGTGGTGGGCGAAGGCGGGGGCGGCGAGGAGAGGTTGGGCATGCTGAGAAAGGCTTGGAGTTGCTAAAGCGGCAGCCGCCCCGTTTGTTCAGCGCCCGGCCACTCTTATACTTCCTATTCTAACCCCAATGGGCCGCCCCCCGTACCACCCTCGCATCTCACTACGCCCAACATGTCGGCTGGTTCATCAAAAATTGCCATTTACGGGGCCATTGGGGCCAACGTCGCCATTGCCATCAGCAAATTTGTAGCCGCCTTCTTCACGGGTAGTTCCGCCATGCTGTCGGAGGGAATTCATTCCCTGGTGGATAGCGGCAACGGGCTGCTACTGCTGTACGGGGTAAAACAATCGGAGAAGCCGGCCGATGCGCGCCACCCCTTCGGGCGCAGCAAGGAGCTGTATTTCTGGTCCCTGATTGTGGCTATTCTGGTGTTTTCGGTGGGCGGGGGCATGTCGTTTTACGAGGGCGTGGAACATCTTAAGCACCCCGCTCCCATCACCGACCCAACCTGGAACTACTGGGTGCTGGGTCTTTCCTTGGTATTTGAAGGCATTTCCTGTTTCCTAGCGCTGCGGGAGTTCAATAAAAACCGGGGCGACCTGAGCTTTTGGGCCACCCTGAGCCGCAGCAAGGACCCCTCCATTTTCGCCATTCTGATGGAGGATATGGCGGCGCTGGTGGGGTTGGTAATTGCCCTGGCGGGCGTCTATTTCGGGCACCTGCTCAACAACCCGCTCTTCGACGGGGGAGCTTCCATTTGCATAGGCATCCTGCTGGTATCGGTGGCTATCTTCCTGATTTACAAAACCAAGGGCCTGCTGGTGGGTGAAGGGGTAGATGGTGAAACCCTCGACAGCCTGGAAACTTTGGCCCGTGCCCAGACCGGCGTGGAGCAGGTGCGCCGCCCCCTTACCATGTATATGGGTCCCCACGACGTGGTATTGGCCTTGGATGTGGAATTTCATGACCACCTTTCGGCCCATGAGGTGGAGCAAGCCGTGGACCGTCTGCAGGACGCTATCCGGGCCAAGCACCCCGAGTTCAAACGCATTTTTGTGGAGGCCAAGGGCCTGACGGGCAAAAACCGTCACCCCTCCGTCACCGATTCTCCCTCCCCCCAGATTTAGCCTTTATTGGCGCCGGGGGGTTCCTGTTCACTTCTGCTCTGTGCTATGCAACATGACTTCTTCGCTGATTCTCCGTTCCGTTCTTTTTGGATGGCTGGCTTTGAGTGTACCGACCAACAGAATGCCTTTGGTCACCGGGTTGATTTCCTGACCTTGACCGGCCACCTGCAACTGCTGGACACGGATTACCAGAATATCCAGTCAATTGGGTTGACCACCGTGCGGGAGGGCATCCGGTGGAGCCAGGTGGAAAAAACGCCTTATCAATACGATTGGAGCACGGTGCTGGTGCTGTTGCAGGCGGGCCGCCGCCACGGCATTCAGCAGGTGTGGGACTTGTGCCACTTCGGCTACCCCGATGACCTAACGCCCCTGCACCCAATGTTTGCGCGCCGTTTCGCGCATTTATGCCGGGCTTTTGTGGCCTTCTATCGGGAGCATTACCCCGAGGAAACTCTGATTGTGACGCCCATTAACGAGGTCAGTTTCATGAGCTGGCTAGGCGGTGATGTGCGCGGTACTTCGCCCTATTGCGTGGGCCAGGGCTGGGAGGTGAAGCGGGGCCTGATGCGTGCCTACATTGAGGGCGTGGCAGCCCTGCGCGAGGCCGACCCCAGCATCCGCATTCTGACTACCGAACCGCTTATCAGCATTGTGCCGCGCCTGGGAGCCGGGCCCGCCGAAACACGCCGCGCCCGGGAGTTCGACCTCAACCAGTTTCAGAGTGTGGACATGTTGGCCGGCCGCTTGTGTCCCGAGCTGGGCGGGCGTCCCGAATACCTGGATATGCTGGGCTTTAATTACTACTACGACAACCAGTGGCAGCTGGAGCCGCGCATGACGTTGGGCTGGGCCAATGAGTACCACGACTCCCGGTTCCGGCCCCTGAGCGCGCTGCTGGAAAAGGCCTACCGCCGCTACAACCGCCCGGTGGTGCTCACCGAAACCAGCCACCCCGGCGAAGACCGGGCACCCTGGCTGCGCATGATTGCCCACGAAGCCGCGCTGGCCATCCGGCAGGGCGTGCCGCTGCTGGGCGTCTGCCTCTACCCCATCATCGACCGGCCCGACTGGGACCACCTCACGCCCTGGCACCGCGCCGGCCTCTGGGATGCCGATACCACACAACCTATTCCGGGCCTTACCCGCGTGCTGCACTCTTCCTCAGCCCACGCTTTGCAGCAGGCCCAACGGGTGGTAGCCAAGGCGCTGCAACCCGCTAAGGCGCAGCAGCTCACGTTTTAATTTTGCGCGTATGTCCTTCTCCCCTGAGACCGAGCTGCTCCAACTCTTTCGCCAGGCATTTGCTGATGTCAACCTTTCACCCGTGGAAGCCCGGCAGTTACGCGACCAACTCACGTCGTTTCAGCAGCAGCACGGCAATGTGGAGCACCTGCGCCACCAGCTGTTTGAGCTGGCGAAAGAGCGGTTCAATACCTTCAAAGATAAAGCCGTGATAGAGTGGCTGGAAGCGGCCAGCGCCTTGCTGCCAGCTTCGGCTGCCCCCACAACCACTCCCCGGGCTGGCAGCGCTCAGGTGTATTTCAGCCCCAACGATGAGTGCGTGGCCGCTATCCGCCAGTTTATTATTGGGGCCCAGCACACGCTGGATTTATGCGTTTTTACTGTAGCTGACAATCGCCTGACCGATGCCATTCTGATAGCTTACCAGCGGGGCGTGCGGGTGCGGCTGCTCACCGACGATGAGAAGCTGCACGACCGGGGCTCCGATGTGCGCCAGCTGCGGGACGCCGGAGTTTCGGTGCGCACCGACCGTTCCACGAACCACATGCACCACAAGTTTGCCCTAGTCGACAACCGAGCCGTGCTGACCGGCAGCTATAACTGGACCCGCTCAGCCGCCGAGTTCAACCTCGAAAACTTCCTGATATCCGCCGACTCCTTCATTGTGGAGCAATACGCCGCGGAGTTTTCCCGGCTGTGGGAACAGTTGCCGGAGTTTACCGGATAAAAAAGGGCCGGACGTACACAGCTGCTGCGTACGCCCGGCCTTATTATTCATATAAAGCCCAGCTATTACTTACCGGTGGCTCCTACCTCCGGCACATCGGCAGCCGGCCGACGAATAGAAATTAGCTGCCGCGTATTCGTGACGCCTACCGTCAGGCTGAGGTAATAGTCGCCGGCGGGCAGGCCAGTGAAGTCCAGCGTTTGGTGGTGCGCTCCGGCCGTTTGCTTCCGGTAGTCGGATACGCGCACGGCCGTGCCGTTCTGGTTGTACAGTACCCAGCCCAGGGGGCGGGCTTCCGCCAGGGAGTACGACATCTGCATCACGCCATTGGAAGGGTTGGGGTAAACGCTCATGTTGTTGGCGCCCACACCTGGCGTGGCCGGAGCTCCAGCCAACAGGGGTTCTTCGGCCGGTTTCACGGCCACCAGTTTCCACTGCTGATTAGGTGCACCGCTGTATTTGAGCTGCTGCAAACCACCCTGCAACGTGTCGCCGTAAGTCAGCACCTTCTTCCGAACGTGGTGGGGGGTGAACTTGTAGTACCCCTCACCCGCATCCTCAATTTTCCAGCGCTGGTTGTAGCCACTGTAATAGGTCCAGACGCTAAGCGGAGCTCCGTTGGAGGTGGAGCTGCCCAGCACCTCCAGCACTTTGTTGCTGCCCGGCGACACCAGGCGGTACAGGCCTTCCCCGGCGGGCTCTATGCGCCACTGAGCCTCCTCTTTTACCCCAGCGGCCTGGGCAGCCAGCTGCTCGGCGCGGGTGGCTGGTCGGCCCTGGTCTATTTTCAGCGGACGCCCCGTAGAGCGCACCGTGAGCATATACAGTCCCGAAAGATCAGCTGGGGGCGCGGCCTCCACAACTTCCTTTACTGGCTTGGGCGGCTTCACTGGCTTGGGAGCCTTTTCAGCCGGAGCAGGTTTGGCTGGTTTAGCTGGGGCCTGGGCTACGGCTTTAGCGGCTGGTTTGGGCGCTTTGTCGGCGGGGACAGTTTTGGCAGCCGTGGCGGCGGGCTTGGCTGGGGCCGGTTTGGCAGGCGCTGGCTTGGGAGCCGCGTTGGGGTTGGGGGTCGGGACGGCTTTGGCCTTGGCTACTGGCGGCGGACCGGCCGGGTCGCGGGTGAGGGGGGAGCCCAGCGGGTATAGGTTACCTGAGGGAATCACCTGCGCCGACTGGCCAGGGGCTACCCACTGCAGTTGAATACCGGCGGTGCCTTCACTATCGTTGTACTCCAGCTTGATGGTGGTCTTCTCGCCGGCGGCCAGCGTTACGGTGGCATCATCGGTGCTGCTGGCTTTGCGGCCGTTCCAGGTATCCAGCACTTTTTTTCCGTTCACCCACAGGCGCACCTCATCGGTGGTAACGGCTACAAACCGGTAGCGGCCCGTAGAGGGCGCGGCCAGCAGGCCCTCCCAGCGCACCGAAAAGTTATCGGTGGGCAGCTCCGGAGCCGGGGCGGCGGCACCCCACTTAAAATCGATGCTGGCATCCTGCCGCTTCAGCACGGGGGCACCGGCCAGGGAGCCATTATTGAAATAGAAAGCCGTGAGGCCTGTTCCCCAGCCTTGCACGGGCAACGGGCGGGCGGCCGTTGCGGGGAGCAACAAGGGAAATGCGCGGGCAGAAACAGGCTGCAGTTGACCGGTCAGGCTTAGCCCTAACGCAGAGCAAAGAAGTAAATACCGCACAGGCTGAAAAGCGTTGAAGGTAGAAGGCAGATTCGGGCATCTGGGAACCACCCAAAAAAGTAGAAACAGATTTATATTTTTCCTGTTCTGCCCTCACTAATATACGCCTTTTTTCAGCCCCCAATGCATAAGTTGAGCCTTATCAGCTTTATGCATCTGGTACAAAACCAGCATTTCAGACTTACAAACAGTCTTTTTAAGTGAATTCGGTATTTTTGGATTTCTCCACGTACTGCCGTTTTCATGACCGATGCCCGCGCCATTCTGGCTACTCCCCTTGGCCCCCTGGAATTGCAGGGTACAGAAGCTGGCTTGCGGGCGGCCCGGTTCCTGCATCCGCTAGTGGGCACGCCCTCTACCCTGGCCGAAACACCGACCCAGCAAGTACCCGAGTGCTTGCGGGAAACCCGGGCCCAGTTGCGCGCTTACTTTGGCCGCGAGCTGCAGCACTTTACCGTGGCAACAGATGTAGCCGCCGGCACCGAGTTTCAGCAGTTGGTGTGGGCCACGCTGCCGGCCGTTGGCTATGGCCGTACTGCCTCCTACCTGGAGGTAGCGCGGCAGTTGGGCAACCCGGGTGCGGTACGGGCCGTGGGCGCGGCCAACGGACAAAACCCGCTGACCATCATCTGGCCCTGCCACCGCATCATTGGGGCGGCTGGGCAGCTGACGGGGTATGCCGGCGGTTTGGCCCGAAAGCGTTGGCTACTCGAATTCGAGCGGCCTAGCCTGCAAACCAGCCTCTTCTGAGGCTCTTGCATATGCCCTAAGCTGTTACCCGTGTCAAGTCCCCTGCACCCTCAGCTGCCCACGAAGTCCAGCAGCTGCCGGTAGATAATATTGTGCTGCCAGTATAGCTGCAACACCATGGGAATGTGTTTTTTGCCCGGTAGCACGGTGTACTGGGGTGCGTGGCCCAGGGCCAGCAGCCGCTCCCGAAACCGGGCACTGCTGCTGCTAATGGAGGGGTAGGTTTCGCCACCGATGAAGAGGATGAAAGGCGGCGTGTGCGTAGTAACATGATACAGCGCCGAGGTTTGCTTCCATACAGCCGGGTTCTTGCTGAACGGCACCAGGTACTGCTCGTCGTTGGGGTACTGCATCTTCTGGAGGTAGTCGTACATATCCAGGCCGGCGGGGTCATCCAGAATGGCCCCTTTGATGGGGTTGCGCGGCAGGCCCCAGCGCCGGAACAGGGCGTCATCAGCCGTAAGCAGGGCCGCTAGTCCGCCGCCGGCCGAGTGGCCCATCACAAACAGCCGCTGCGGGTCGCCACCGTAGTCCTGAATGTGGGCGGCCGTCCAGGCCACGGCCCGGGCGCAGTCGTCGGTCATCTGGGGCACGCGCACCTGCGGGGCCAGCCGGTAGTTGATGATAACGACCACTACGCCCTGTTTGGCCAGCCGCCGCCCGATGAAGGAGTAGAAGTTCTTGCTTCCGCTGTTCCAGCTGCCCCCGTGTATAAACACAACCACCGGGCGCGGGGTGGCCGATTTTTCTTTGGGCGCATACACATCCAGGCGGTGGCGAGTGGCATTGTAGGCCGTGTCGGTGACTGGCACGTAGACCACGTCGGCGGTGCGGCGGCTGGGCCGGGCCACGGCATATTCGGTTCCGGCTACCAGCGCGCCCATCATACCTATCAGCGCAGGTAACACCCGCCACAGCCAAAACCGCATCATATTACCTTTAGTGAATCAGGAAGCCGGACGTACGCACCTGCTCCAGGGCCCGGATTGACGGCCCCGTGCCTGCAACGGCCCCTGGGGCGCCGGGTTGTAGAGTCTTTCTATCTTTGGTTGTGGGCCTCCCGCCAATTTTTACTTCGTTTGTTCGTTCTCCTTTCATGAAACCACTTGTTTTGCTGGCAGCGGCCGGCCTGCTCTGGGCTGCTACACCAGCGCAGGCACAGCGCAAAGCCAAAACAGCTACTACCACAGCTGCCTCTTTCCAGCGGCTCCAGCCTCAGTTTGGGGGCCTCACCCCCACCCAGGCCGAGCAGGTGCTGGGCCCGGCTTTCCTAACGAAGCTAGCCAGCAGTTTCCCCTCGCGGGCCGAGGCCAGCCAGTTTTTCAGCACCAAAGGCTACGAATACCTGGCCGAAAGCAAAACCGATACAGCTGCGTACCGCTTCAACCTAGCCTGGGTACTCGACCCCAACAATGCGGATGCCTACCATGGCCTCGGCATCGTCACTAGCACTTCGGCCCCCGAGCAGTCCATCAGTCTGCTTCACAAGGGCCTGACCCTGGCCCCTACCAACGCCTTCTTGCTCAGCGACCTGGGAGCCAGCTACTTGATTCGCTACCAGCAAACCAACAAGAAAAAAGACCTGACCACGGCCACGGAGCTGCTGGAAAAGGCCACCACTCAGGCAACGCCCAACGCCGCTGCCTGGCAGCAGCTAGCCCGTGCCTACTACCTCCAGGAGAAATACCCCCAGGCCTGGGAGGCCATTCACAAGGGCCAGAATATCAGCCTGGCTTCCATGGATTTCGATTTGATAACTGAGTTGAAAGCCAAACTTCCCGATCCTCAGGGCACCATCAAGTAAGCGCCTTGCCCCTCGGCCGTGGCAACCCCGGCTGCCAGTGCGCGTAAGCCGAGGCTTCCTCACCTATTGCTTCCTACCGCGTGATTTTCCGTTCTCTCCTGCCCACCGCCCTGCTTATCTCCGTTGCCGCCCACCACGTCAGCGCCCAGGGCACTGGCCCCGAGCGTCGTCGCCGTCACTATGATGCACAGGCGCGGGCGTATTACCGGGGCCCTGTGCGCTTCACGCTGGGGGGCGGCATCGGGTACTACAACGGCGACCTGACCAGCCGCCTCGGCGACCAGTTTCTGGGGCCCAGCATCACCGGCGGCGTGCAATATCAGCTGCACCCGCACTGGCAGCTGGGCGGCGAGGCTTCGTATATCCGGCTGGGGGCGAAGGACTACCTGCCGGAACGAGATTTTCAGGGAAATAATCCACGTGGCCCGATTTTACCAGGTAGCACCGTGCGTAACTTGGCTTTTCAGGGCAGCAACCTGGCCGGTATTGCCTTTGTGCGCTGGGAGCCTTTGCACGATGGAGGCGCTTATGCTTCCCAGCGCAAACCAGCGTCCATCATCAAGCCCTACCTGAAGGTGGGCGGGGGCTGGCTGCTTTATAACCCCAAAGCCTTTCGGGGCACGGAGCGCCCCAGTGGCAACAACACGCCGGAGTATCTGCCCACGGAGCGCAACGACTACTCGGCCCTGGCGGTGGTACTGCCCGTGGGCGTGGGCGTTACCGTGCGCCTGACCCCCAAGCTGGGCGCTACCCTGGAGGGCTCCTACTCCCTCACCTCCACCGACCAGCTCGACGACATCAGCCCCGTATCGGGCCTCTCCTCATCCGCCCTCAATGATAACTATGGCCAGTTGGAGCTGAAGCTGGAGTACTCGCCCTGGAGCCGCTAACACCTGCCTGCAAATGCTACTGGTAAGCACCAGTAATTCAGACAGAAACAGAAAAGGGCTGCCGATTGGCAACCCTTTTCTGTTTCTGCGGCCGTGCGGCGCACTACTCTTTCACGAAACGCTCGTGGAAGGATTTCTGCCCGTCGCTCACCGTCAGCAGGTAGATGCCTTTGGCGAGGCCGGCCACGTTCAGTTGGCCATTCTCGAAGCGGGCACCCACCACGCGGGCTCCGCGCAGGTCGGTTACCGTGGCCGATACTACCGGGGCCTTGCTGGCCAGGGCAATGTTCAGCACCTCGGAAGCGGGGTTAGGGAATACCGAAATGGCTTTTTCAACCGAGTTGCCCAGGGCAGTGCCGCCGGTGATGCCGGCTACGCCATCAAAAGCCAGGGTACCACCCGTGATGTTCACGGTGTAATCTTCGGTTTCGCCGTAGCTGTAGCTGTTGCAGCTGGTCGTGGCCGAGGCGTCGCTCATCACCACCCGCAGGCGGGTAGCCCCCGATTTGGCCGTGCTGGGTACCGTGAAGGTGCCCGTGAGCGTGCCGGTGCTGGCCGAGGAGCCGGATACCACCGTTTCGCCGGCGTCAGCAAAGTCGCCATCCTGGTTGTAGTCGATGAAGATTTTCCAGTACTCGGTGTAGGCCGTGGAGGCGAAGCCGGCCGAGAAGCTGATGGTTTGCGAAGAGCCGGCGGCAATGGAGGTCGAGGAAGCCGTGCCGTTGTAGTAGCCAGCGTCAGCAGCCGAGGTGCGGGCAATGGTGCCCAGCTTCACGTAGTCAATCCACTCGTAGGCCACGTTGCCGCCTTTGCTGGTGCAGTAGGTAACCGTGGTGGGCGGAGGCGTGGTGCCGCCACCGGCGGCAGCGCCTACACCCACGGCGTACCAGGCGTTGGTAACGGCCGTTACCTGGGCCGAGCCGGCACCGTACAAATCGGTAGCCGCCGAAATGGAGGCCGTACGGGCGTTGGCGTAGGTGGAGGAAGCCGTGAGGTACACGCTTTCGGTGCGGTAGGCAATTTTGGCGGCGGCATCAATACCAACGCCGGTTACCGAGTAGGCGCTGCTGATATCATTAGTGCCCGAACCGCCCTGGGCCAGCAGGTAGAACCAGAAGTTGAGCACGCCCGAGTTGGTGTGTACTCCGCCGTAGTCGTTGCTGGAGGTGGGCGAGGTGGTGGTGGCGCGCCAGTTGGTGCCTTTGTAGGTATCGGGCTGGCCGTAGGCATTGGGGTTGCTCATGGAGCGCAGTGCCCCGCCGGCCTTCATGATTTCCTCGCCAATCAGCCAGGTGCTTTTGCCCGTGAGGCCGTACTGGCTCACGGCGCGGGCTTCCACGCAGGCACCCCAGATGTCGGAGAAGCCTTCGTTCATCGCGCCCGATTCGTTCTGATAGGTCAGGTTAGCCGTTTTCTCGCACACGGCGTGGCCGATTTCGTGGCCGCACACGTCCATGGCCGTGAGGGGCTTGAAGGTGCTGGCCCCGTCGCCGTAGGTCATCACCGAGCCGTTCCAGAAGGCGTTTTCGTAGCCGGCCCCGCCGGGCACGTCATCAAAGTGCACGTAGCTCTTAATTTTGGCCCCGGCGTTGTCGTAGGAGTTGCGGCCGTGCACGGCGCTCCAGTAGTCGTAGGTAGCCTGGGCCCCGAAATGGGCGTCGCCGGCCACATTGTCGTAGTTGGCGTTGTTGTATTCGGCGGCGGTCCAGTTGTTGTCGGCGTCAATGAAATCGACGGCGGCGGTGTAGCTGTTGCCCTTTTTGGCGTTGTAGGTTTCAATGCCCAGGCCCCGGGTGTACTCGCGCAAGCGGTAGCCGCCGGTGGTGGTTTCGGTGGCCAAAGAGCGGGTGCCGTTGTAGGCCGTGGCGAAGGAAGCCGTAGCGCCGGCGTGCTTGATGATGTTATCCTGCAACACTACCTCACCCGAGTTGGCATCTACGTAGATGTAGGCGCGGCTCAGCGGGGCCTTGGCGTATACATTGAACTTCCAGGCCAGGGTGGGCTTGTTGGCTTTCAGGGCGTTAGTGCTGCGCTGGTTGCGCACAATCACCAGCTCGCCTTGGGGCTTGTAGGTGGCGGCGGGGTTGTTTTCCTGCTGCTTCAGGCTGGCTTCTTCCCGCGCATCCTGCCACATGTAGGTGCGGGCACCCACAAAGGCCATAGCCCGCTCCAGGGCCGCTTTGGCATCCAGGGAAGGCGTAGTGTTGATGCCACGCACCTTCTCAAACTGCCCACTGATGCTCTCCACCTGCCCTTTGCGGGCGTGTACGGAGTAGGTGGCGTGCTCTACCTTAATGCCTTTGTAGTACTGCTGGTATTTCTCGTGCACGTAGCCGAGCTGGTCGATGTCGGTTTTGGCCTGCACCAACTGGTCTTCCTGCGCGAGCTGGAGCTGCTCCCGCAACACGGCCGGCGCGGTGCTGAGCGGGGCTTCCTTGCCGGCCCGGAACCGGACCAGGTAGGGCGTCCCGTTGTCGTTCTGGTCCTGCACCTGCACGCGGGAGTAGTCCTGGGCTAGGGCAGATGAGGTGAGGCCACCAAGCAGCAACAGGGTTGCCGCAGAGTATTTGTTGATCATACTGTGTGGTTGGTTGTGGGGGAGTGAAATTGAACTGCTCATGGATAGCGCCTTACGCCCGACCATGAAGCAGAAGCAGTCCACAAATTAATAGATTTTTAATCTACTGTATCATTCATTAAAAAAATTATTATCAATGCCTCATTTCACGGTATTTTTAATCAAAAATAACCGCTTTAATTCATAAATATTGAAACGCTTATTGTTCAGTCGTTTAGCAGAAACTTCGTCTCAGACCGTATAAGTCCGGCTTTGTTGCCTGGCTTTCGCAGCACAAAATTTTAAACATTCCAAGATTCTCTTCATGAACTCTTCATCTTCTATCCTCACTGATCCGCGCTGGAGCTTACGGGGGCGCACGGCCGTCATAACGGGGGCTTCCAAGGGCATAGGGGCCGCCGTAGCCGCTGAATTACTGCGCTTTGGCGCTACCGTGTTGGCCGTGGCCCGCACCGCGCCCGACCTGGAGGAGCAGGTGGCGCAGTGGCAGCAACAGGGCCTGGCCGCCCACGCCGTAGCCGCCGACGTAAGCACAGCGGCCGGGCGGGCGCAGGTGCTGGCGGCGGTGCAGCAGCTGGGAAACGGGCTGCACATGCTGGTCAACAACGTGGGTACCAACATCCGCAAGCCCACCGTGGACTACTCCGAGGACGAATACCGCCGCCTGCTGGCCACCAACCTGGAATCGGCCTGGGAGCTGAGCCGGGACGTGCAGCCGCTGTTGGCGGCTACGGGCGCGGGCAGCATCGTGAATATCTCCTCGGTGGCGGGCCTCACGCACGTGCGCACCGGAGCCATTTACGGCATGACGAAGGCGGCCCTGGTGCAGCTCACGCGCAACCTGGCCGTGGAATGGGCCGGGCAGGGCATCCGGGTAAACTGCGTGGCTCCTTGGTACATCCGCACGCCGCTGGCCGCCAGCGTCCTCCAGAACGAGGCCTATCTGAGGGACGTGCTGAGTCGCACCCCGGCCGGCCGCATTGGGGAGCCGGAGGAAGTGGCCGCCGCCGTGGCGTTTCTGTGTCTGCCCGCCGCAGCCTACATCACCGGCCAAACCCTGGCCGTAGACGGCGGCTTCACGGTGAATGGGTTCTAGGTGGCGAGATAGTGAAGTTGTGTCGTTCTGGTAGCCTGAACAGCACAACTTCACCATGAAGCTGTTTAGAAAGTAGTGAAACGTCATGCAGAGCGGAGCGAAGCATCTCGCGTGCTGACGTCAGATTACCATCCCAACGTCAGCACGCGAGATGCTTCGCTCCGCTCTGCATGACGTTCTGTTGATTTTTTACGACTTTCTGGACAGCTTCTATTTCACAACTTCACCATTTCACAACTTCACCATCTCCCGCAGGGCGGCTTCGTAGCGGGGCAGGGCCTGCGGGTCGGAGGCGAGGTAGAGGAAGGGCTCGATGAGTTCCAGCTCCATAAGCAACGGCTCGCCGTTCTGGTCCACGCCATCCACGCGGGCGTAGAGGCAGCCCTGGGCGAAGCGCTGCACGATGTCGTCGGCGGCGCGGCGCAGGTGGGCGGGGGCCTGCCGGGGCTCGATGCCGCCGCCTAGGTAGTGCTGCACCCGAAAGTCGCCGGCCTTGGGCGTTTTCAACACGCAATGGCTATACTGGCCGCCGTAGTACAGCAACGACCACTCGCCTTCCTCCTGAATGCGGGATAGGAAAGGTTGGGCCAGAAAATCCTCGTGCTGGAGCAGCTCTGCGAGTTGGGGCTGGCGTACGGCCGTTTCCTGCTGCGTGAGAATGAAGGTGTTTTTGGCGCCCCCACTCACGGCAGGCTTGATTACCAGCTGCTCCTGGCCCATTTCCGCGAGCAAAGCCGCCGCATCAACGGCCCGGCCCCGGGGTAGCAGGCGGGTGGGCACAATGCGCACGCCGGCTTGCTCCATTTCCAGCAAGTACTTTTTGTCGGCGTTCCAGCGGATGGTAGCGGCGGGGTTGAACATGCGCACGCCCAGCTGCTGCATGCGGTCCAGCCACTCGTAAAACTCCGCTACCCGGTCAAAATAATCCCAGGGCGACTTTACCACTACTGCATCGTAGCGCAGCCAGTCGACGGCCGGATTGCTCCAGACGCGGGGCTCCACGGTGTGGCCCTGTTGGCGCAGGTAACGGGTAAGCAGGCTATCCTCATCATCCACGTTGGGAGCGGCGTACTGGGCCAGGCTTTCGCAGGTGACGAGGGCAATGTTGAGGGCAGAACTAGAAGAAGCCATACGCGGTACGGGAGGCGCGCCGGTACAGCACGCCTAATTCGGAAAGTGAACAGGCTAGCAGACGATAAAGCTGGCGGCAGGTTGCGTTTGCCGGCAGATTGGCGGTCAACCGACTACTGCTGGACAAGTTTACTTCTTACCAGCCGCCAGGTAATCGGTAGCCAATGTAACCAGGGTCCGCACGCCCAAAGTCAGCCCACTTTCATCCACAAAGAAGCCGGCGGTGTGGTGCGGGGCCGTATCAGCAGGGTTTTTGCCCTTGGGCATGCCCCCCACGAATACGAACACGCCGGGCACTTTTTCCTGGTAGAAGGCAAAGTCCTCGGCCCCGGTCACAGCTTTTTGCACGCTTACGTTGGCGGCTCCGGCGGCCCGGTTGAGGCTGGGCACCATCTGGGCGGTCAGGCGCGGGTCGTTGTAGGTAATGGGGGCGTAGTTCACGATGTCTACCTCGGCGGTGGCGCCGGCGCTTTCGGCAATGTTGGTGGCGGTGCGGCGCACGGCGGCCCACACGTTCTGCTGCATTTCCTTGTTGAGGCAGCGGATGGTACCCGTCAGCTCCACTTGCTCCGGAATGATGTTGTTGCGCACTCCGCCGTGCACCATGCCCACCGTCAGCACCACCGCGTCCTCCGTCAGCTCAGCCTGCCGGCTAACAATGGTTTGCAGCCCCAGAATGATTTGAGCGGCGGTTACTACGGGGTCCACGGCCAGCCAAGGATAGGCTCCGTGCGCCGATTTACCTTTCACCTTGATGTTGAACACATCCGAGGAGGCCATTTCACCCCCGGGTCGGTAGCTGAGCTTGCCTACTTCCGTTTGGGCCTGAATGTGCAGCCCGAAGATGGCGTCCACCTTTGGGTTCTGCAGCACACCTTCTTTCACCATGAGCCGGGCCCCGCCCTCCTGCCCTGGCAGGGAGCCTTCCTCGGCGGGCTGGAAGATGAACTTGACGGTACCAGCCAATTCCTGGCGCATCTGCACCAGCACTTCGGCCGCACCCAGCAGCATGGCCACGTGGGTGTCGTGGCCGCAGGCGTGCATCACGCCCACTTCCTGGCCGTTGTACTGAGTGCGGGCCTTGGAGGCGAAGGGCAGGTTGTTGCTTTCCGTCACGGGCAGGCCGTCCATATCGGCGCGCAGGGCCACCACGGGGCCGGGCTTGCCGCCTTTCAGCAACGCCACCACGCCGGTGCGGGCCACGCCGGTTTGCACTTCCAGGCCCAGCTTGCGCAGGTGCTCGGCCACCAGCGCGGCGGTGCGGGTTTCCTGGTTGCCCAGCTCGGGATGCTCGTGCAAATCGCGCCGCCAGGCTACCACTTTGGCTTCCTGCTGCTGCGAGAGTTTGGCAATGCGCTCCGTGAGGGCCGTATTCTGGGCGAAGGCGGAGGTAGCGGTAACGGCGGCGGCCGCCAGTGCAGTCAGGTAGCGAAGGGTCATATCAGCAGAAAAACGCGGGTAAAAGGCCGGCTCCTAACGGGGCGAAGCGGCTCGGTGCCCAAGGTAAGCCCCAACCGGCGGGAACAAAAGCGGCGGCCCCGCAAAGTTGCTGCCGTTTTCCGGTGCTTCTTTGCGGCGGCCGTCCCGGTCCGGCGGCTGCAAGCCGTCGGACCGGTTACCATCTGCTGACGTTGCGGCGGCTGTGGCTGTTAGGCAGTTCCGTTCTGGCGTCAGCACGCGACGACCGGCCCGACGGCTTCCAGCCGCCGGACCGGAGCCGACCTCATTTGCAAGATTCTTTCCTGATGTTATCCGTTGATTCTCTTACCTGGCCCGCCGTTTGGCGTCGCCCCGCTTTCCGGGGGCAGCTGGGCGCGGTGGTGGCCCTGCTGCTGCTGCTGGCCAGTCAGCTGCCGCGCTACTTTGCCTGGGTGCAGGCCCGCCCCGGCCGCATCCTCCCCGATCCACTACTGGCCGCCCTGCCCACCCACGATGTTTCGGGGCTGACGTTTGCGGTGATTTACCTGAGTATCGGGCTGGGCGTGGCCGTGCTGCTGCCCCGGCCGCTGCGGCTGCTGCGGGCGCTGTGGGCGTACCTGGGGCTGCACCTGCTGCGCTGCCTCACGCTGTATCTGCTGCCGCTGGAGCCGCCACCGGACCTGGTGCTGCTCCGCGACCCGCTGGTGGATCAGCTCATCTACGCCGCCCCCGCCCCCATCACCAAAGACCTGTTTTTCTCGGGCCATACCGCCACGCTGCTGCTGCTGGCGTTGGCCGTGCCGGCCGGCTGGCGGCGGCAGGTACTGCTGGCGGGCACCGTGGCTATTGGCACGCTGGTACTCGTGCAGCACGCGCACTACACCTACGATGTGCTGGCCGCGCCGCTGTTCGTGGGGCTAGCGTGGTGGCTGAGCGGTGAAATTGTGAAGGGTGAAATTGTGAAATGTTCTGACCGCTAGTGTCATCAGAACATTTCACAACTTCACCCTTCACAATTTCACTTTAAATGCTTCTCGTAGATGCCGGCGGCAATGCGCTCCGTCAGGCTTTTGGGCACGAAGCTGGTGAGCGTGGCGGAAACCTTATTAAGGGCTCCAGGAATGAGTTCGGCTTCGCCGGCCAGTAGGGCACCAATGCCGGCCTGGGCCACCTGGGCAGGCGTCATGGATACCTTGTTGGCGGTGGCCTGCAGCTCGGCGTTCATACCGGCCCGGCCCGCAAAATCGGTGGTGGTGGCGCCGGGGCTCAGGCAGGTTACCGATACGGAGGTGTCGCGCAGCTCGTAGCGCAGGCCCCGGCTGAAGCTGAGCAGAAAGGCCTTGCTGGCCGCGTAAAGCGTGAGCGTGGGCACGGCCTGGTAGGCGGCGGTGCTGGCCACGTTCAGGATGTAGGCTTTGAGCTGGCGGCGTAAGGTAGGTAACAGGGCGTGCGTAAGGGCCACCGGCAAATGCATGTTTAGCTGCAGCATATCCTGCTGCTCGGCCAGGCTCAAGTCTTCAAACCGCCCCCAGAGGCCGTAGCCAGCGTTATTCACCAGCACCGCCAGCTCCGTAGTCTGGGCGGTGGCCCAGGCGGCCAGCTGCTCCGCCGCGCCGGGTGAGGCCAAATCCAACGGCAGCACCTGCGCCGCGCGGCCTAGCTTGCGCGCCTCCGCCGCTACCTCGTTCAGCTGAGGCTCAGAGCGGGCCGTGAGCAGCACATCGTACCCGCGCTGCGCCAGCTCCAAGGCCATAGCCCGCCCAATGCCGCGTGACGCGCCCGTAATCAGTGCTGTTTTCAAGGGTCAAGTTGTGAAAGGTGAAATTGTGAAGGGTGAAGTTGAAGCTGTTTAGAAAGTGGTGGAACGTCATGCAGAGCCGGAGGCGAAGCATCTCGCGTGCTGACGTTGTAATGGTGACTCAACCAGCACGCGAGATGCTTCGCTCCGCTCTGCATGACGTTCTGTTGATTTTTACGACTTTCTAAACAGCTTCGTGTTGCGAAGGCAGAATTTTCACAATTTCACCCTTCACAATTTCACTATTTAACCAGATGTAAAAACCGCAAGTAGAATGGGGTGGGGCTGTTGTCGTGCTTGGGCTCGTATTTGCCGGCAATGATGGGCACGTACATCACGCGGCGGCGCGACACCTCCCCCACCAGCGGCGACTGGGCCACGCGGTGCCACATGCGGCCGTCGTGCACGGTCAGGTCGCCGGGCTCGGTTTCCACGGCTATTTCGTGCTCGTCGGGGCCTACGTCTTTATAGTATTTCTTGCGGAACAGGATGTCGCGCAGGCCCTGGCGGTGGGTGCCGGGTATCAGGCGCAGGCCGCCGTTGGTGGCGGGCGTCCCATCCAGGTGCACGCCCACGTTCAGCATAGGGCCAATCTTCTTGCCGTAGAACACGTCCCGTAGCGAATCGGTGTGCCAGCCCATTTGCGAAAACTCCGAGCCGGGCACGTTCACGTAGTGGTTGATGACGAGGCCATCCTTCTCATTCTCCCCCACCCGGCCGCCGGGCGCTTCCAGCAGCGGAAATAGGGCCCGGAAACGGGGGTCCTGCAGAAACTGGTGCAGCACCGGGCTGTGGTGGGAGGCAAAGGCGAAACGCTGCACGATGGGCGTGCCGTCCACGTCCTTGCCGTATTTGATGGGCACCCCGTTGACCTTTTTCACCTCGTTGGTGAGCCATTGCTGCTGCACGTCTTGGGAAGCCCGCAGCAGACTTTGCACCGTGGTGGGCTCAATGAATGCGCGAAAATGCAGAAACCCGTACTCGCGAAAAAAATCCAGCTGTTCCGGCGTCAGGCTCTCGCCCAGGGTAAAGCGTGGATAGGTTGGTTGTGATGACATAAGCAGAGGCGGCCAGGAACACGCCTGTTCAGGCAGGGGCAAAGATAACAGGTTAAGATGCCGCAGAGCGGTATTTGTAGCAATTCATCTGCCTTGGTGCGGCGCCAAAGGTGCGCCCCGGCGGGTGAAGAACGAGTGAACCAACCAGGCAGCCGGCATTTGGTTTGCACCGTAATGCGTATCTTGGCCTGTATTGCCGCTGCCATACCAACCACCGTTCTGCATGAAACGACTGCTGCTGCCGTGGCTGCTACTGCTGTGCGCAGGCGCGGCTTTCGTGGCACACGCGCAAACCGTCCCGACCCGCCTCGTGCCCTTTCGGCAAGGCACCCGCTGGGGCTACGCCGACCGTAGCCGCCGCTTGGTGCTGCCTGCCCGCTTCGATGAGGCGGGCCCCTTTCAGGAAGAGTTGGCCTGGGTGCGGCAGGGCCAGCTGTATGGCTACATTGATGGGGGCGGCAACCCCGTAACCCCTATTCAGTACACCCGCGCCGGCAACTTCCGCCAGGGCCGGGCCACCGTAGAGCTCAGCGGCGAAACCTTCGACATCGGCCCCAGCGGCCGCCGCCTGACTGAGCCGGCCCCGCCTGAGCCCGAAGAGGAGCCGCTGGAACAGGGCGACGTGGTGCGCAAAGACGGCAAAGTGGGTTTCCGCTTCACGGTAGGCACGGCCTCGGTGCCGGCTATCTACGACGAAATTCGGGACAACTACAACGGCTTGCTGTTTGTGCGACAGGCCGGCAAGTGGGGCGTCATCAATGGCAAGGGCAAGGTGGTGCAGTCCCCGCAGTACGACGCCATCCGGCTCACCGGCAACCTCACCTTCCCGGTAGTGCAGCTGGCCGGCCGTTTCGGCTACCTGGATGCCGAGGGCAACCGTCTTACTGAAATACGCTACCTCCAGGCTGAGCCCTTCCTGCAGGATGTAGCCCGCGTGCAAACCCCCAACGGCCGCAGCGGTTACCTCGACAGCACCGGCCAGGAGTTCTGGACCGACGAACAGTAACGAGGCGTAAAAACGGTATATTCCGATGGCCCAGGTATGTATCCATGCTCCTGCGCCGTTTGGCTAGGTATCCGCTACTATATCTGTCCGTTATGCTGCCGCTCCCCATCCTGAATGTGCGCCTGCAAGCCTGCCACGAAGACTGGCAGCAAATGACGCCCACCGCCCGGGGCCGCCACTGCGCCCAGTGCCGCCGCACCGTCCTCGACTTCACCCAGGCCGCCCAACCGGAGCTGGAAGCCGCTTTCCGCACCTCGCCCGATGGCCGGGTATGCGGCCGGTTTCAGCCGGAGCAGCTGGCTCCGCAGCAGCCGGCACCCTTGCCGCGCCGCGTGGCGTTGCGGCCCCGGCAGCGGAAATTTCTGGTGGCGCTGCTGCTGGTGTGCGGGCTGGGACTATCGGCGCGGGAGGCGGTGGGACAATTAATTTTCTGTGCCAAGCCCGCGCAAACTGAGCTATTTGAACCTATTGCTGATGTTACGGCAGCGGCCCTAGGGTTGGAAAGTCCGTCAAGCTTCCCTTCTCTTCCACCAATGCCATTCGTAGGAATGGTAGTGGAACAAATGCCTGAGTTTAAAGGCGGACAGAAAGGCGTACGGTCCTTTTTGCAGCAGAACCTACACTATCCTGACGGAGCGACTTCTACCGGGAGGATTTTGGTCACTTTCACTGTAGCAGCTAATGGTCGGGTAAAAGGCGCCAGCATTGTGAAAGGTCTGGAACCACTGCTGGACCAAGAAGTGCTGCGAGTTATTGGAAAGATGCCGGCCTGGAATCCAGGAAACCAACAAGGTCGAGCGGTAGATGTGCGTTACACTTTACCTGTAAACTTTAGCCTTGCGGAGGATGAGTAGGTTGTTGTTATTACCGCTGACTGCGGGCTTCTCGCTTCTCGGCCACCACGCTTCTGCCCAAGCTATTATAACAAAGCCTAATCCGCCTTTACCATTTGGCTTCGTGCCCGGTGACGTGCTGTTTCACTGCTCCGGCTGCAAATATCCAGTCTATAAAGATGGAGGCGTTGAAGGTATGATTCGCGCTATTAGCAAAAACGTGCGCTTCCCTGAGCACCTGCAACGAGACGGAAAAGTCTTCGTGCAGTTCACGATTGATGAGCAAGGGCGGGTACGCAACCCCGTGGTAAAACAGGGCCTTCAGCCCGACGCCGATTCGGCCGTTGTGCGGGCCGTGCGGCTTCTGGGTGAGTTTACTGCGGCGCTGGACGCACAGGGCCGACCTGTTGCAGTAAAGCAAACGGTGCCGTTCACGTTTCAACTCAAGTAGCGGTATGAAACGCTGCTTCTCATCTTTTACAGCCACTACCCGTTGAGCTATCCAAAACCTTTCTATTTTCCCCTCCCGTAGTATACTAATCTAACCTCCCCCGCCCTATGCTTTTTACGCCCAGCCCCATGCTGCTCAAGCTGCTGTATACCCGCGGCAGCCTACACAACACGCCCGAGGGCGTGGCTTTCAGCATCAAAAACCGCCTCGATACTGTGCGCATCACCCGCGTAGAGGCCGTAGTGCTGGATGGCAAGCGTATTGGTGTGGAGCAAATTGCCCTGGATCTGGGCGGCGGCGACGTGCGGCCGGCTACCACCTTCAACGCCGATGCGGCCGGTTTCACGCTGCCGGTAGGGCAGTCGGCCACCTTCCATCTGCATACCGAGCCGCTCAAAGAAGGACTGCATACCGTGCAGGTGCAGTTTTCGGCTGACCCGTTTGGGGAGTTGACGGTAGAGGTAGAGGATGCCATTACCAACCTGCCGGCCCAGGGCAATAAGATTCCGCGCTCCGAGCAGGATGATTACGCCGACGACGCCATCCGGGCCCGGCAGCGGTTTGCCGAGGAGTTTTCGGGCCAGCAGTTTCAGCACCTCAAGCACTACTCCTTCGATGCCCACGAGTTGCAGGGCAACTGTGAACATTTCACCGGCGTAGCCCAGATTCCGGTGGGCCTAGCCGGCCCGCTGCACGTAAACGGGGAGCACGCCCAGGGCGACTTCCTGATTCCGCTGGCCACTACCGAAGGTACGCTGGTAGCCAGCTACAACCGCGGCATTCAGCTGCTCAACCTCTGCGGCGGCGTGAAGTGCACCGTCATCGGGGATGCCATGCAACGGGCCCCAGTATTCGTGTTCGATGATGCCCGCGGGGCCCGGGATTTCGGCAAGTGGGTGGAAGACGAAATCGACAAGATTCGGCCCGAGGCGGAAAGCACCTCCCGCGTGGCCAAGCTGCAGTACATTGACACCTACCTAGCGGGCAAATTCGCCTACCTGCGCTTCAACTTTTCAACCGGCGACGCGGCGGGGCAGAACATGGTGGGCCGGGCCACGTTTGCGGCCTGCTCCTGGATTCTGGAGAACTACAAAGGCGCGCCCATCCGCCACTTCTACCTGGAAAGCAACTTCGCCACCGATAAAAAGGCTTCCCAAATTAACGTGATGCGCACCCGCGGTAAGCGGGTGGTGGCCGAGGCCGTCATCAAGCGCGACATATTGCAGCAGCGGATGCGCGTGACGCCCGAGCAGCTGGCCTATCACGGGCAGGTGAGCAACGTGGGCGCGTTCATCTCGGGGGCTAATAATAACGGCGCGCACTCGGCCAACGGCATTACGGCCATGTTCATTGCCACCGGCCAGGATGTAGCCAACGTCTCGGAGTCCTCAGCCGGCGTGCTCTACTCCGAAATTACGCCCGAGGGCGACTTATACATCAGCATGACCATTCCCAGCCTCATCGTAGCCACCCATGGCGGCGGCACCGGTCTGGCCACCCAGAACGAGTTTCTGCGGATGCTGGGCTGCGTGGGCCGCGGTACCGTCAACAAATTTGCTGAAATAGTGGCCGGCGTGGTGCTGGCCGGGGAGCTCAGCCTGGGCGCCGCCATCAGCAGCTCGGACTGGGTAAGCAGCCACGAGCAATACGGCCGAAATCGGTAGAAATAGTGCGTCACTGAAACGGTGAGAGACCGTTCTAGCGGCGCTACATGCGCTACTAGAACGGCCTCTCACCGTTTCGCAACTTCACCAACTCACCTTTACAGCGGGTCAGCGGTTACTTTGAAGCGGGAATCCGTGCGAATGGTAATGTCGCGGCTGATGGGCTTGCGGATGCGAGCCTCCGTGGACAGGGTGTAGCTACTGGCTTTCACGTACTTGTCCAGCTTCTCTTTGGTAGGCGTGAGTTGGAGCGTATTTACGCCGGTCGAGATGTTATCCTGGGAAGCCAGCAGAATCCGGTCGTTGCTGTCGGTGCTGATGTAAATGCTGATGCTTTGCAGGAAGTCGAAGTTTTCGGCGTTGGGGTCGGTGATGGTGAGCGTGAGCCGGTCCAGCTTCACATCCTTCACCAGATTGGCGCTGGTGTTTTCGTTCTTGAACTTCTCATCTGAGCGCGTAGGCACGGTGATGGGCGTGAGCGGAAGTACTTGTCCAATAGGGAAGTTGCTGGCAATCTTCACCGACTGCGAATCTTCAATATAGAACGTCAGCAGGTCGGCAATTTTGTCGCAGCCAGACAGGAAGGCCAACACCAGGAATACGGGAGCCAGAAACAGGATTTTTTTCATGGGTTTTGCAATTTGGCCGAAGATACGATGTCCCGGTTATTGGCGGTTTGTGCCAGGCGCTGGAAGGGAGTTTCCGCCTCACAAATCCGGCCTACTACTCGGCTGGCTTGCACACGAAAACAGGAACCGGGGCGCTAGTTGTCTAACGCCCCGGTTCCTGTTTTCGTGTGCAAGCCAGCCGAGCTGTCATTCTTCGCTTCGCTCGGAATGACAGCTCTACCGGGTTAATCCATCATGTCCGCCGCGCGGGGTGGGTCGGGCACGAAACCGGGCTGCCAGCTCATGGGGTAGCGCGGATCTACGTAGGGCAGAGCGGCTTCGGTGAGGTAGAGCGGGCGGAAGGTATCTACCATCACGGCCAGCTCGTGGGTTTCCTTCTTGCCGATGCTGGCCTCTACGGTACCGGGGTGCGGGCCGTGCGGGATGCCGCTGGGGTGCCAGGTGAACGAGGCCAGATCCACGCCCTTGCGCGACATGAAGTTGCCCGCCACGTAGTACAGCACCTCGTCCGAATCAACGTTGGAGTGGTTGTAGGGCGCCGGAATAGCCAGCGGATGATAGTCGAACAGGCGCGGCACGAAGGAGCAGATGACAAAGTTGTTGCCCTCGAACTGCTGGTGCACGGGTGGCGGCTGGTGGATGCGGCCGGTTATGGGCTCGAAATCGTGGATGCTGGTGGCGTAGGGGTAGAAGTAGCCGTCCCAGCCCACCACATCAAAGGGCGAGTGGCCGTACACCAGCGTGTGCAGCAGCCCATCCTTCTTCACCCGCACCTCGTACTCGCCCGATTCGCGCACGTCGCCCTCAATCAGCTCCGTGGGGCCCCGGAAGTCCCGCTCACAGTAGGGCGCGTGTTCCAGCAGTTGCCCAAAGTGGTTGCGGTAGCGCCGGCAGGTTTCCACGGGGCTGAACGACTCGATGATGAGCAGACGCACGGGGCCTTCCTCGAAGTGTAACTGGTGAATGATAGTGCGCGGAATCACCACGTAGTCGCCAGGCTCGAAGGCCAGCTTGCCCAGCTGACTCCACAGCTCGCCCCGGCCCTCGTGCACGAAAATCACCTCGTCGGCCAGCGCGTTTTTGTAGTAGTAGTCCATGCGCTGCTCCGTGGGGTTGCAGATACTCATGGTCACGTCGGCATTGCCGAGCAGGGTCTGGCGGGCCTGCAGGTAGTCGCCGCCGGTGCTGGTCTGGGCGAGGGTGCGCAGGTGGGCCGGCTCCAGGGGCCGGTCTTTCAGCAGCTTGGGCGCGAAGGGCCGGGGCTCCCCTACCTTCTTGATTTCGGTGGGAGCGTGCCGGTGGTAGAGCAGGGACGAGACGCCGTGAAAGCCCAGCGTGCCCACCAGCTGCTCGTGGTACAGGGAGCCGTCGGGCTGGCGGAACTGGGTATGACGCTTGCGCGGAATCTGGCCTACGCGTTGATAGAAGGGCATACGGGTGGAGAATTTCGGGTGGGAAACAAGCGGGGAATGCCGGGTGGTGAAGGTACAAAGTTTACGCAGGTTGCCCAGCCGGAAACCCAGCCCGTGGTCTTCGGCCTGCTCAGGCCAACTGAGCCGTCGGCTAGCCGTAACATTACCGAACGGCTGCGCTGGTAACTTTTAGGTGCCATTCGGGCTTTATCCGTTTCCTGGCCTGCTACCGCCCTCCCCTATGCTCTCGTTTCTGCTCCCTTTACTCTCGATTTTCGCAGCTGACGCGCCGCTCACCCCGCGCAGCCGCACCTTTACTTTCGAGTATACGGCCACGGTACCGCCCGTGCCAGCGGGTACCGACTCGGTGGAGCTGTGGCTACCGGTGCCCCAGCCCGATGCCTCCCAGCAGACCAGCCACCTGAGCATCCATACTTCGGCGCCCTACACCCTGCAGGCGGCGCAATACGGCAATTTGCTGCTGCATCTGAAAGTACCGGCGGCTCAGGCGGCCAACTTGCAGGTTGCTATGAAGTTTGAGGCCACGCGCCGGGAGCACCTCAACCCCTACCTCAGCAGCCCCGCCCCGCGCAAAGTCCGGCGGGCCGACGCCGCCGACCCCAACATGGCCCGCTGGCTCCAACCCGACCGCCTGGTACCGCTGGATGGCAAAATCAAGCAGTGGGCCCAGGAAGTAGTCACGAAAGCCCAGGCCAAAACCGACCTCGAAAAAGCCCGGGCTATCTATGAGCACGTGGTCAGCACCGTCACCTACGACAAGACTGGTCAGGGTTGGGGCCGGGGCGACATCTACTACGCCTGCGACGCCCGCCGCGGCAACTGCACCGATTTTCACGCCGTGTTCATCGGCTACTGCCGGGCGGTGGGCATTCCGGCCCGGTTCAGCATTGGGTTTCCGCTGCCGCCCGAGCGGGGGCAGGGCGAAATCAAAGGTTACCACTGCTGGGCCGAGTTCTACACGCCCGAAACCGGTTGGGTGCCCGTGGATGCGTCGGAAGCTGCCAAAAACCCCGCCCGCCGCAACTACTTCTTTGGGGCCCACGATGAGAATCGCATCGAAGTCACCCGGGGCCGGGACCTGGTGCTAACCCCGCGCCAAGACAGCGCCCCGCTTAACTACTTCATCTACCCCTACGCCGAAGCCGATGGCAAGCCGCTAACAGGTATGCAGCAAACCTTCCGGTTTCAGGATGTGAAGCCGTAGGTTTTTTGAAATAGCCAAGTACAAGACTGTCCTCCTGAGCGTAGCGAAGGGCCTTATCACGTCGAACCTATTGGCTCCGACGTGATAAGGCCCTTCGCTACGCTCAGGAGGACAGTTTTTATATAGAATATCCTTCCCGCTGTGTACCCTGTAGCAGGGCTTCAGGGTGCATACTATAAATACTACTTCTCCAGCAGCCCCAGCATCACGGGGTTGTTCGGCTCCTGCACGGCTTTCAGAGCTTGCTGCATTTCCACATCGTCTTGATTGATAACCTGGAAGTAAGCTGACTTGCCGTAGGCGCTGCGGGCAATAAGGGCTTTAATTTGGGTGCGCAGCAGGGGCGTGCTGCGGCGCAGGCCGGGGGCATCCTGCGCAACCCCATTGTGGGCGGCGCGGGCTACCAGTTGCTGCAGCTGAGTTTCACTAACCCGGAAGCTTTGGTTGAACTGCTCAAAGCGCAGGGCTGCCAGTTCCTCCTTGTGCTCCTGGTAATAAGTCACGGCGTACTCCCGAATGAGGTTGTTGCTCTGCAAACGGGTATAGTAAGCCGAGGTAGCCGAGGTGTCGCGGGGTACAAACAAATCAGGCATGATGCCGCCGCCGCCGTACACGGTGCGGCCGTGGGCCGTGCGGAACTTCAGCGAGTCGGCGAAGTGGATGCTGTCGGCGTGGAAAAGCTCCCCGTGACGCAGGCGGTTCTGCAGGTCTTTTTCGTACTCGGTGAGCCCGCCCCGGTAGGATTTCTGAATGCTACGGCCCGAGGGCGTGTAGTAGCGGGCAATGGTCAGGCGCAGCTCCGAGCCGTCGTTGAGGGCAATGGGCTGCTGCACCAGGCCCTTGCCGAAGGTGCGGCGACCTACCAATACGGCCCGGTCGTGGTCTTGCAGGGCGCCGGCCAGCACTTCGGCCGCCGAGGCGCTGCCCTCATCTACCAGCACTACCAGGGAGCCTTCCTCAAACTCGCCCACTACCCGGGAAAACGTCTGGGTGTCGTACTGGTCGCCTTTGCCGTCGGTGTACACAATCTTCTTGGTGCCCCCGATAAACTCATCCGCCATTTTGGTGGCCCGGTCGAGGTAGCCGCCGGGGTTGCCGCGCAAATCCAGCACCAATCGGGTAAGGCCTTGCCGGCGCAAATCACCCAAGGCGGACTTAAATTCATCGTAAGTGCCGCTGGCAAACCGGCTCACTTTAATGTAGCCGGTTTGGCTGTCCACCATATAGGCAACATCCACGGAGGCGTTGGGGATACGGTTGCGGGTTACCTGCACGGTAATGGGCTTGGGCAGGCCGCGCCGCAGCAGTAGCAGCTGCACATTGCTGCCCCGGGGGCCGCGCAGCTTGCCAAATACCTGCTCGGTGGTGTGGTGCGTACCCGACACCCGCTGTCCGTTCACGGTCAGAATACGGTCGCCGGGCTGCAGGCCGGCCTGCTCAGCGGGGCCTTCGCTTAACGGGGCCACTACCGTTACGGTGTCCCGGAACAGGTTGAATTCAACCCCAATGCCGTCGTAGTCGCTCTGCAAGAAGGACGATGCCTGCTGCTGCTGCTTGGCCGGAATAAAAACCGAGTGCGGGTCCAGGCGCTCCAGCATGCGGCTGATAGCGTAATCCGACAGCTCCTCCGCATTTACCGAGTCCACGTAGTCCCGATCCACGTAGCTGAGGATTTCCTTGAACTTTAGGTAGCCACGGGCCGTGAGGTCGGGGTTCTGGTCGGAAGGGCGAAACGGGTTGGCCCCGAGCAGCACCCCAGCTAGCAAGGCCAGCGCCAGCAGGAGCGGCTGGCGCACACGCCACCGGGCATTTTGCGGAGTTGGCTGCGACGCGGATGGCGGCGAGTCGATTGGCTCGGGGGTCATAACGCGTTGAAAGAGTAGCAGTTCAATCGATAGTCAGAAATACACGGTACGGGCAAGCCTTCAAAACTATTGAAACTTTCCAAGAATGCCAAGGCACCTATACGGGCAGAATCATTTTCAAATGACAGTGCAATTTTACCTTAATCAAACCCAATAATTAGATTAACAAACCTGTTGCCGTTCATCCGTAAATTGCCTGATTATGAACTTAGTGCAAAGATTAATTTATGATTTTAGAAAGACCCCACTTATTCGCCTGACACCGGACTTCACCGGATGAATCGGCCCCACTACTCGGTGCCGGCCACTACTCGCAGGCCGGGCATCCGGTACCTTTCCGGCAGGGCCTCGTATCTTTGTGGGCGGCTACGGCCTACTCCTAGGCCGCAGCCAAGCGGCTTCACCTTTTACCTTGTTGCAATGGGCCGAATTCTTGCCATCGATTACGGGCACAAGCGCGTAGGGCTGGCCGTCACGGACCCGCTCCAGCTTATTGCCTCCCCGCTCGATACGATTCACAGCCAGGACTTGCTGGCCTACCTAAAAGCCTACCATCAGCGCGACCCGCTGGATGCCCTGGTAATTGGAATGCCGAAGAATCTTCAGAACGAGGCTACCGACACTACCAGTGCCGTAGTAGGCGTAGTGCGGAAGCTGCGCAAGGAGTTTCCGGCGGTGCCCGTGCACGAGATAGACGAGCGGTTTACCTCCCGCATGGCCCATGCGGCTATGCTGGCGGGCGGGCTGAGCAAAAAGGACCGCCGCGACAAGGCTACCGTAGATAAGGTGGCCGCTACCATCATTCTGCAATCCTACCTCGAATCCCGATGATTTACCCCATTGTCGCCTTCGGTGACCCCGTACTCAAGACCAAGGCCAAACGCATTCCGGCCGATTTTCCGGCCGCTGAGCTCAAGCAGATTATTGCCGACATGTACGACACCATGTACTACGCCCACGGCGTGGGGCTGGCAGCACCCCAGGTTGGCAAAAGCATCCGCCTGTTCGTAATTGACTCCGAGCCCATGATGGACGAGGACGAAGACGGCAACCCCATCATCGAGGAGCCTACGGCCGGGCCGGTGAAGCGCGCCTTCATCAACCCCCAGATGGTAAGCGAAACCGGCGAGGAATGGGCCTTCGAGGAAGGCTGCCTGAGCATCCCCGGCGTGCGTGAGAAAGTGGTGCGCCACGCCACCATTGTGCTGCGCTACGAGGACGAAAACCGCCAGGAGCACGAGGAAACCTTCTCGGGCATGACGGCCCGCGTGATTCAGCACGAGTACGACCACCTGGAGGGCGTGCTGTTCACCGACTACGTGTCGGGCCTGAAAAAGCAGCTGCTGAAGGGAAAGTTAGCCCGCATCAGCAAGGGCGACGTATCGGCCGATTACCGCATGAAATTTGTCGGCCAGGGCCGGCGGTAAGCGGCCAGACAGTACCCCGGTCTAACAACGACCAAGGCCTGCGGCAGTATGCACTGCGGCAGGCCTTTTTATATACACGCGCAACAGTTCACGTATCCTACTCCCACCAGATCATTCACTTGGATAGTTTGGTTGCGCTACGGCAGGTCGTTGAAGCTGAGCACTTTCACGCCGGTAGTTTCGCGGAGCAGCTGGCTTAGCAGCTGGCCGTGCGAGGCCCCGACGGCCACTACCACCCGGCGGGCACCCTGCTGGCGGGCCAGGCGCACCACGTTGGCGCACATGCCCTGGTTGCGCAGCAGCCATTGGGCTTTCATGCCTTTCACTTCTTCGGTAGGGAAGCCGGGCGCGCCGTACAGGGCCACGCCGCCATAGAAATTGATGGGCTCATCTACTTGGGCATAGGCGGGCGCATTGAGGGCCTGGTAGACAGCCAACGGGGTGTTAGTGGCGGGTCCGTAGTTTTCGTAAGCGGCGTTGGCGGCTTTCATGCGGCGCCAGGTAGCGGCTTCCGCCGACGTGGAATCAAGTTTGACGCGGGCTTGAAGGGCCGCTACCTGCTCAGCGGCCTGACCCCAGGCAGTGCTCCAGGCAATATCGTAAAGCTGGCAGTCCATGGGGTATATCTGCGCGTGCTTCAGCTCATAGGCCAGTGGAAAAAAGATCTTGTGGTACTCGCTGGTGGGCCGCACGAGCCGGCGCTGCCGTAGCGAGTCGGAGCCGCCGAACACGGTATTGAAGTAGGCCAACTCTTGCGCGCCGAAGCGGGGTTTCATCTCCTGGTGAAGCAAGTAGAGCTGGTACTCGGCATTGGCTCGGTCGAAGCCGAGCACGTAGCTGCGGGCCAGGTCCATGCGGGTTTTGTGGTAGTAGGGGAAGCCGGCCAGTGCCTGTCGGGCTTTTTCCATCTGGTGCGGAGCCAACGGCCGGGCCTTGGGGTTGCGCTGCTGCACGAACTGGCGGCGGGGCAGAAACATCCGGGAAGCATAGTTGTCGGCGGGCAGCTGCTTCAGCTCCGTGGCCGAGGTGTACTCGCCGAAAATCATGTCGGGCTGGTAGGCTTTCAGCTTCTCGATGACGGGCCGGAAATTGGCGGCAGGGCCGGAGTTGACGTGCGAGGAAGCCACCACCACCACCTCAAGCGGCGCGGCAGATTGGGAGCGGGCGGCCAGGGGAAGCACCAGCAGCAGGCAGAACAGTAGGTGGTGGAGCGGGGAAAGCAGCATAACAAAAGAGAAAGGGAGGTGAGGCGGTAGAACTGATTCAAAGGTGCAGGCCCGGACGCCCGGCCGAAATTTTATTATGTCAACCACCCAAAACCAGCTGCCAACCCCCAACCAGCCCGCGGAAGGCCCGCCCGCCCGGTTCACAGGCTGAACCGGCGGGTTCACATAATAAACTGCGTCTGCCGGGCGGCTCCTGCTACTTTTAGGGCATGACGAAACGCCAAACCATCGGGCTGCACCTGCTCTGCTGGACGCTGTGGGCCGGCTACATCGGCCTGGGCCTCTACTTTGATAAGGCCAAGCCGGAGCGAGCCATCCTCACGGGCACCATCCTGCTGGCCGAGTGCGTGGAGTTCTACCTGGGCTACCTGTGGGTGTTTCCGCGCTACCTGCGGCGCGGCCGGCTGCCGCAGCTGCTGCTGGGCGTGGCCGGCATCATGGCCACGTTCATTGCGCTGCGCTATCTGCTGGAACAGGTGCTGCTGCCCGCCGCGTTGGGTTTCGGCAACTACGATGCCGACACGCCGACCAGCGCGTACGTGCTGGAAAATCTGTACTGGGGCACGTCGTATATTGTGCTGAGTGCGGCGGTGTGGGGGCTGGAAAACGCGTTTCGGCGGGAGCGGGAGCACCAGCAGCTGCAGCAGGAGAAAACCCGGGCCGAGCTGGCCTTCCTCAAAACCCAGATCAACCCGCACTTCCTCTACAACACGCTCAACTACCTCTACGCCGAAGCCTACCTGGTGTCGGAGCCGCTGGCCGACGCGGTGTTGCGCCTCTCCGACCTGATGCGCTACATGCTCACCGAAAGCCCCGACGGCACGGCCAGTCTGCAACACGAAGTGGACTACCTGCGCAACTACCTGGCGCTGCACCGGCTGCGGTTCGAGGACCAGTTCTTTGTGGAAATGGACGTGCAGGGGGCTATTGAGGGGCAGCGGGTGGCAGCTTTGCTGCTAATTCCGTTCGTGGAAAACGCCCTCAAGCACGGCGTCACCAGCCGGCCCGAATGCCTGGTGCAGATTAACCTGCGCCTGCCCACGCCCCGGCAGCTGCGGTTTGAGGTGCGCAACCACATCAGCCAGCACCAGAAAGACCATACTACCGGCATCGGGCTGGCCAATATCCGGCGGCGGCTGGAGCTGCTCTACCCCGGCCGCCACCACCTGGAAATCCGCAACGACGGCACCATGCACCACACCCGGCTGGAACTGGAATTGGCGTGAGGTCCTGACGTTGGTTCCCGCAGAGGACGCAGAGGAAAGCGCGGAGGGCGCGGTTCTGGCGGCTATATTGCAGCCTCCACCTGTGCCCGCCGCTATGCTCCGCTGTATTGCCGTTGATGATGAAGCCTACGCCAGTCGGCTGCTGGCCGCCTACATCCAGAAAATTCCGGGGCTGGAACTGGCCGGCACCACCACCAACCCCATTGAGGCGCTGCAATGGGTGCAGGAAGGCCGCGCCGACCTCGTGTTCCTCGATATTCAGATGCCCGAGCTGACGGGCCTGCAGTTTCTGCGCCTGTGTGGCAACCGATGCAAAGTCATCCTCACCACCGCCTACCCCGAATACGCGCTGGAAGGCTACGAACACGACGTGGTGGACTACCTGCTCAAGCCCATTGCCTTCGACCGTTTTTTACGGGCCGTGCAGAAAGCCCAGGCCCTGCTGGTGCCCGCCCCAGCAGTAGCGGCCGCGCCGCTGCCCGTGGCTCCGGCACCAGCAGTTCCCGTTCCCGTTCCGGCCAATGACTACCTGTTCGTGAAGGGCGAAAGCAAGAACAAGTTCCTGCGCGTCAGCCACGCCGATATTCTGTACGCCGAGGCCCTGGGCAACTACGTAACGCTGTTCGTGGCGGGCCAGCGCCTCACTACCTACCAGACGCTGAAGGAGCTGGCCGCCCAGCTGCCGCAGCCCCCGTTTCTGCGGGTGCACAAGTCGTTTCTGGTAGCCGTGGACAAGATCAGCATGGTGGATGGCAACACGGTGTACATTGGCGAGCAGGCCATTCCGGTGGGCGAAACCTACCGCGAAGCGCTGTACCGGCTGGTGCGGGAGCGGGAGTAGGGCCGGCTGGGCGAGGTATAGGACAATTTGTCCAATGCCCGGGGCGGTATGGGATAAATAACGTATTTTTATCCCATACCTTTCCTATCGTATGCCCTTTCGTCTCACTCACCCATTCGACCTGCCGCACCTGCCACCGTCAGCCGATCTGGAGGCTCCTGCTTTGCTCCGGGCCGTAGCTGCCGCCCGGGTAGAACTGGCAGAACTGAAGGGCTATTCAGCGGCTATGCCCAACCCGATGTTGCTGTTGTCACCAGCCATTATCCGGGAGTCTGTGGCCAGTTCGGAAATAGAGAATATTCATACGACAATAGAATCGGCGCTGCAACAGGAGCTGTTTCCGGAGGCGGAACGCCGCGACGCCGACAAGGAGGTGTTGCGCTACGGCGACGCGGTCCGCTGGGGTGCCGGGCAGCTGGTTACGCTGCCACTTTCATCGCGCCTGATTGTGGGCATTCAGCACCGGTTGCTGCCGCATTATGGTCCGGGCTACCGCACTACACCCAACCAGATTATCAACTCGGTTACCGGAGAACCAGTTTTTACGCCGCCGCGCGCGGCCAGTATTCCCGAGCTACTAAGCAACTGGGAGCACTACATTAACACCGAAGATACCATTACCGACCCGTTGTTGCGGTGCGCCATTGGCCATTATCAGTTCGAAGCTATTCATCCCTTCGGCGACGGCAACGGGCGCACCGGCCGGATTCTGATGGTTCTGCACCTAGTGCAGGAGCAGCTGCTGGCGCAGCCTACTCTTTTTATCAGCGGCTACATCAACCGGCATCGGCAGGAGTATTACCGGCTGTTGCTGGCGGTATCGGCAGAAGGGCAGTGGATGGATTTTTTGCTGTTTATGCTACGCGGTTTTCAGCAGCAGGCGCGGGCTACCAAGGACACACTGCTGGCCGTTGTGAATCAGCTGCACCATTTCAAGCAACAAGTCCGGCAGCTACCCAAGCGAGTGCCCCTTGAGTTGGCCGAACACCTTTTCGCGCGGCCTATCACCACTCCGCAACAGGCTAGTATAGCCACCGGGCTGCATTACAAAACCACTTCCCGCTACCTGGGCTATCTGGCGGAAGCACAGTTGCTGGAAAACAAGCCGGTAGGGCGTTATCAGTTCTACCTGAACCGCCCCCTGCTGGAGCTACTCAACCAAGGCTAGCCGGCTGGTGCGGGAGTAAGGCCGGCCGCCACCGCCGGCAGTTGGCAGGCTCAGGAACTCCGTGTATCTTCCTTTCCCTATCCGCTGTGTTCCCGATGTCTATGCCTCGTATTCTGCCGCTGCTTGGTTTCCTGCTGCTACTTACCTCCTCGGCGCAGGCCTGGGGATTTTTCGGGCACCGGCTGATTAACCGGCTGGCAGTGTACACGCTGCCGCCCGAAATGATTGGTTTCTACAAGGCCAACATCGACTACCTCACCGACAACGCCACCCGGCCCGACTCCCGCCGCACGGTGGTGCCCGGCGAAGCCCCGCGCCACTTCCTGGACGTGGATGTGTACGGCGACTCGGCCCTCTTCAAATTGCCCCGCTCCTACGCCGACGCCGTGGCCCTGCTGGGCGAGGATTCGTTGCTGCGCCACGGCATTGTGCCCTGGCAGGTGGCGCGCATGAAAGGCCAACTCACGGCCGCCTTCCAGGCCCACGATGCCGACCGGATTCTGCACCTCTCGGCCGATATGGGCCATTACGTGGCCGATGCCTGCGTGCCCCTGCACACCACCCACAACTACAACGGGCAGCTGACCGGGCAGCGGGGCATTCATGGCCTCTGGGAAAGCCGCCTGCCGGAGCTACTCAGCAGCGGCTACGACTTCTTCACCGGCCCCGCGCCCTACCTGGATAAGCCCACTGATGCCATTTGGGCCGTTGTGGCCCGCTCCAACGCCGCCGTCGATTCGGTACTGCGGTTTGAGCGGGAGCTGAGCCTGAAAACGCCCGAGGACCGCAAGTACGGCTTCGAGCAGCGCGGCAACCTGACGGTACGCACCTACTCCCGCGACTTCGCCCGCGAGTACCACCAGCGCCTGAATGGGCAGGTGGAGCGGCAGATGCGGTCGGCCCTGCGGCTGGTGGGCGCATTCTGGTACACGGCCTGGGTGGATGCCGGCCAGCCCGATCTGGGCGCCCTGCCCCGCTCCCCTTCCGAGAAAGAAAAGCAGCGGCTGGCGCTGGAAGCCAAGCAAACTGAGCAAGCCCCCGCCAAACCCGTAGCGGGCCACGAGGACTAAGTAGCCTGCCAAACTCTCCCCAATAGCTTAGTAACAACAGGGCCAGCACAATGCCGGCACGCGCCCACCTCATTGTGGTGCGCTTTTTATTCCTTTCCGCGCCAACTTCTGCCGGGCCATTATCTGCGGTAGCGGGCTGTAAAACCGGCTTGCCTTGGCGGAGGATGCAGGTACTTTGGGCCAGCAGGACCGGGCGTACGCCGAGCATTACATATGGCCGAGCTGTGGTCAGGCAACTTGCCCGTATGGTATGCGTAGGAAACGCGCCCCACTCCCGGGGTTTCTCCCCGTTATAGCCCCTCTGCTTATATGCGTAACTGTACTTGCGCCGTTGTCTTTTTGTGCGCGTGGCTGTTGGCCACTTTTACCGCTCAGGCCCAAAAAGTAGGCTTGGTGCTTAGCGGGGGCGGAGCGAAAGGCCTGGCCCACGTAGGCGTGCTGAAAGTGCTGGAGAAAAACCGCATACCCATCGACTACATTGTGGGTACCAGCATGGGCGCCATTGTGGGCGGCATGTATGCGGCGGGCTATTCTCCCCGGGAAATTGAGGAAATTGTGATGCGGCCCGAGTTTCAGGACTGGGTGGCCAACCGCCCGCTGGAGGGCAAGGTGTTCAATTTTTACGATGCCGACCCCTCCCCAGCTGCCTTGCACCTGGGCCTTTCCATCGACTCGGCCTTTCGTACCCGGGTTACGCCGCGCATCATCAACGACGCCACCCTGAACTACAAGCTAGCCACCATGCTGGCCCCGGCCGGAGCCATTGCCGACTACAACTTCGATAACCTGTTTGTGCCCTACCGCGCAGTAGCTTCGGAGGTGTTCACGCGCCAGCGGGTGGTGCAGCGTAGCGGCTCCCTCTCCGACGCGGTGCGCAACTCCATGGCTTTCCCGCTGGCTTTTCGCCCCATTCGCCAGGAAGATGGGCGCTACTTGTTTGATGGAGCGGTAGTTGACAACTTCCCGACCGGCGTTATCAAGCAGGAGTTCAAGCCCGACATTATTATTGGGGTAAACGTGGGCGACGTGGCCTACCGCAAATATCCCAAGGAGAAGGACGACCAACTCCTGACCAGCACGCTGGTTTTCCTGGGCTCCAACGCCGCCGATACCCTGTCGGTGGGGCCCAACGGCATTTTTATCCAGCCCGACCTGACCGACTACACCGCCGCCGATTTTGGCCGGGTGAAGCGCCTGGTTGCCCTGGGCGAAAAAGCCGCCGAAGAAAAGCTGCAACTTACCCTGCAGCGGATTCAGCGCCGGGAGGACACCCTGGCCCTGCAGCAGCGGCGGCTGGCGTTCCAGCAGCGCGCCCCCCGCCCCGATTTCACCCGGATTTCGGTGCAGGGCCTGCCGCGCCAGCAACAGGATTTTGTGCGCCGGTTTTTCCAGCGCAGCGGCTCCACCTACACGCCCAGCGACGTGGAGGAAGGCTATTTCCGCCTCGTAAGCAACGACTTTTTCACGAACGTGTACCCCCGGGTGCGCTACTCGGCGGCCGACAAGGGCTACGGCCTGAGCATTGATGCCCGCCAGGCCAACAACCTCACCGCCGACCTGGGCGTGCTGCTGTCGTCGCGCTCCATGAGCAACGTGTACATCGGGGGCGCTTACCGCTACCTGAGCCGTTACCTGTACACGGCGCGGGCCAATGCTACCATTGGGCGCTTTTACAATGCCGTGCAGGGCTCATTCCGGGTGAGTGTGCCGGGGCAGGTTCCCTTGTATTTTGAGCCCATCATCACCTTTAACAACCTCAACTATCAGGATACGGGTGGCTTGCTGGGCCAGAACGCGGAAACCAGCCAACTGGTGCAGCGCGACCTGAAAACGGCCCTCAACATCGGTATCAGCCCCAACTACCGCAGCCGCTACATACTGGACATCGGTGCCTTCACCAATCGTGACCGGTTTGCCAACACGCGTGAGGTAAGCAGCACCGACGAACTGGACCTCAACCGCTTCCAGGGCGTTACGGCCGGCATCCGGTTTGAGCGTAATTCCCTGAACTCCCGGCAATATGCTACCAAAGGCCGGCGCGCGGAGTTTGCTTTGCGCGGCGTTACGGGCCAGGAAAAGTATGAGGCCGGCACCACATCCAACGGCGTGCCCGACCGCACTAACAACCAGCGCTGGCTGCGGCTGTCGGTGTTTTCAGAGCAGTATTTCTCTTTGGGTAAGGTTGACTCGGTGGGGGCTAAAGCCCACGCCTGGGGCGTTCTGCTGGATGCCGTAGCCAGTACGCAGGGGCCCTTTGCCACCTACCGCTCTTCCCTGACCACTTCGGCGGCTTTCCTGCCCCTGCCCGACTCGCGTACCTTGTTCCTGGACAACTACCGGGGCACCGCTTACGCCGGAATAGGCCTGCGGTACATAAAAGGCGTTTTTAGGGGTGTGGAGTGGCGCACTGAGGCCTTCACCCACGTACTGGTGCGCCCCTGGCAGCAGGTTCCGGAAAATCCAGTGCTGGTGCGCCGGGCCAAAACTATCAGCCGTCCTTACCTCACTGTTATGACTGGGCTGGTATATCAAACACCGGTTGGCCCGCTGTCGGTGCAAGCCATCCACTACGACGACCGGAACCACCGCTTCGGGGTATTCGCCCACATTGGCTACGTCCTGTTCCGGGACCGGTCGTTGGAGTAGGAAGTGAAATGATGCTGTAGGAAGCAAGCCACCAGCTCTGGGAGCGAACTGGTCTGCTTTTCTTCGCTTCTGCTTATAACAAAAGCCCATGATGCCAACCCGGTCATCATGGGCTTTGTGTTTCTTCCCGGGCTTCAATCCTGAAAAGTACGGGCAGCTTGGCGCTGCTTGTCTACTTCTGCACCAGTATCATAGCTGACGAGGCGGGCATTTCTACCTCAGCAGCTGCGCCTCCCAGGCTTAGTTGGCGCAGGCCTTGGGGGTTGATTTCGTCGCCGGCTAGTACCACCGAGTACCGGCCGCCGGGTACCGGCATACGGGCGGGTTGGCGGTTGCCATTGAAAAGTACCACAATGTTGTTCCACTCGTCGCCGCCGGCGTGGTCCTTGAGGCGGTAGCCGATGGTAGTGGGCGGCAAATTGGGCAGGAACTCCAGGTGCTGCTGCACCAGCGCCTGGGTGGGCAACCGGAACGCCGGGTGGGCCTGCCGCAGTGCCAGCAGCTGCTTGTAGAACGTGAACACGCGCCGGTAACGCCCCTTGCGGGCCCAGTCAATCTGGTTGATGCTGTCGGGCTGGTTGTAGGAGTTGTGAGAGCCAAATTTGGTGCGCAGAAACTCGTCGCCGATGGGCAGAAACGGTACGCCCTGGGAGGTAAACACGATGGTATTGCTGAGCAGATCCATCTTGATGCGCTCTTCCTCGGAAGCGGTGGGGTTGGAGGCCGCCAGCTTATCCCAGAGTACCATATCGTCGTGGCAGGCCACGTAGTTGATGGTTTGGGCCGGGGAGGCAGCCCAGGGCGCTTTGGAGTAGTTTACTTTGGCGTAGTCGAGCTGGGGGTGCTGAGTGGCCGCTACTATTCCGAACTTCACGCTTTCCTCCAGCCCCGGCTGCCCGCTGGCAAAACCCGGCTCCGTCTGGCGGGCGAAGTGGCCCTTCACCCCATCGCGCAGTTCGTCCGAAAAGGCCGCTACGCGGTCCAGCTTGAGCACATTAGCTTTCAGGGCCCGCTCGGTTTCGGGCAGGGGCGAGCTACCGGCCGTCCAGCCTTCCCCGTACACGAAAATGCTGTGGTCCTGCTGGTCGAGGGCCACGCGCACGGCCCGCATGGTGCGCAAATCCAGCACGCCCATTAAATCAAACCGGAATCCATCCACGTGGTACTCCCGGGCCCAGTACGCCACCGACTCCACAATCAGCTTGCGCACCATGGGCCGCTCAGAGGCTACTTCGTTGCCGCAGGCCGCCGCGTCGGAGAGGCTGCCATCGGGGCGGTGGCGGTAGTAGTAGCCGGGCACCAGCTGCTCGAAGGAAGTGCGCGCAACGGCCGTGGTATGGTTGTACACCACATCCAGCACCAGCCGCAGACCCTGGCGGTGCAGGGTTTGCACCAGCTGTTTCAGCTCCCGAATGCGGCTGGCGGGGTTGGCGGGGTCGGTGGCGTAGGAGCCTTCGGGGGCGGTGTAGTGCAGCGGGTCGTAGCCCCAGTTATACTGGTTATCGGCCAGGCGGCTCTCATCCACCGAGGAAAAATCATTGGTGGGCAGTAAATGCAGGTGAGTGATACCCAGCTCGGTAAGGTGGTCGAGGCCGGTTGTAACGCCGCCCGGGCCGCGCGTGCCGGTTTCGGCTACGCCCAGGTACTTGCCCTTCTGCTGCACGCCCGACTGCGGATGCATAGACAGGTCGCGGACGTGCAGCTCCCCAATCACCACGTCGGTGGCTTGCTTCAGGCGGGGCCGCTCATCGTCGGCCCACTGCGCCGGGCTTGCGGTGGCGGGGTCGAGCAGGGCGCCGCGCTGTCCGTTCAGGCCCAGGGCGTGCACGTAGGGGTCGGGCACTTCGGCCATCTGCTGACCTTTGATGGTGGCCTGCACCACGTAAAATTTACCGGCCGGCTGGGCCGGCAGCGTGTATACCCAGGTTCCGCTGGTCGATTTTTGCATGGAGTACTCCGCCGCGGGGCTGCCCCCCGTTCCGGCGGTGTACAGCTTTAGTTGCAGCTTCTCGGCCGTAGGAGCCCACACCCGCAGCTTAGCTTGGCCCTGATGAAAGGTCAGGCCGAGGTCGGGGCCGTCGTAGGTTGGGTAGGTATCATATACTTCTCCCACCTGAGCGGTACGGCAGGTAGTGAGCGTACTTAGGACCAGTACAGGGGCAAGCAGAATCCGGAGTTGCATAGGGATACAGAATTGAACCCCCAAGTTCGGGGGTTTAAGCTGCGCCCGGAAACCGGGCCGCTACTCCGGCCGGATTTTTCGGGCAAAGTCGCGCAGCAGATGGGCTACTTCTTCCGGAGCTTCATAGGGCAGCAAGTGGCCCGCGCCGCTGATGATTTCCAGGGGCGTGCCTTCGGGCAGCAGCGGCAGCGTTTCCAGCCCATGCACCGAGGGTGACATTACCGCGTCCTGGTCGCCGGCCAGAATGGTGCAGGGTACCTCCACGGTACACATCCGGGCGCTGATATCCTCCCGGCTGCCGTGCAGCAGCCAGGCGTCGTAGGCCAGGCGGGAGCTTTGCAAGTTGTCCTGCACAATCTGCTGCTGGTCAGCGGCTGACAAGGGCCGAACGGTGATGGTGCGCAGAGTTTTTTCGGCTTCTGTGGGCTTGCCGTAGGCTTTAAGGCTGCTCATCCGGTCCTCATCGGTCATGGGCTCGGGGGTGGGCGGCGAAGGGCTCAGCAGGGCCACCCCCAGCAGACCCGCCGGCTGCCGGGCGGCCAAGGCCAGCGCAATTTTACCACCCATGCTGTGGCCCACCAGCACGTACTGCGTTAGTTGATTATCCTCAATGAACTGGGCTACCTGGTTGGCATAGGCATCCACGGTGTAGCTAATTACTTCCGGCGGGGGCGCGTCGCCGAACCCGGCCAGGTTGGGAGCCAGCAGAGAATACGCGGGCGCCAGCAGGTGGGCTAGGGCGTGAAACTCGCGGCCGGAGCCCGCCCAGTAGTGCAGGCCAACGAAGGTAACGGAAGAGGATGTGGGCATAGGAGCAGGTATAAAGCAGGGCCATTTCAGGGCCGGTAACGGGTAGCTACGATACGCAGCCGAGGAGTTTACAGCTGGCCCGAACCGGCTAGTTTCTCCAGGGCGGCTTTAAACTCGGGGGTATCGTAATCGGCCATGCCCTCGTGGCGGGCGGCAACACGCCCATCGGGCCCTACAATGATAGTCGTCGGAATGGATTCAGAATCGAAGGCAGGGGGAAGCGGAGCCGCGGGGAAATACACCGGAAACGTGTAGCCCTTGCGTGCTATCAGGCGGCTGGCCTTCTCATGGTTCTGATCCAGGGATATCATCACGAAGGCCACTTTACGTTTATCTACCTGCGCGTAGAGTTTCTGCAAACCGGGCATTTCGGCCACGCAGGGCGGGCACCAGCTGGCCCACAGGTTCACCAGCACCACCTTACCCTGCAGGTCGCGCAGGTTGACGGGCTGCCCATCCAGGGTAAGCAGGGGCACATTGTGGGGGTAGCTGCCAACGGGCTGCACGGGCGCCGACGCTGGAGCTGCGGGCAGGTCCGGGCGCCACAGGCCCGTAGCCAGCAGAGCCCGTTGCATGCCGCCCAGCACGGGCGTGCGCAGGTCGGTGAGCAGAATAACCAGGAACGCCGCTATTCCGCCCCATTGCAGAACGGTACCCCACGTTGACTTTGAAAGTTGCATAATATTCTACTCGGAAAAAGTTGCTCAGGGCGCGCCACTTGGCCGCCGGTACGATGAATAGTTGCGCCCACAGTAAGGGTAGCACCCAAACCCCGCGGGCCGTTCAGCGCCACCGAATCTTTTGTTTGGCCCTGCCGGCCCGCAGGCGCTCCGGTACTTGCCGCAGAATGATAGCACGGAGCGTTTCCAGCAGCGGCAGGCGCACAAACCCCCGATGTACTACCAGGCTGATTTCGCGCACCGGTTCGGGGGCAGCAAACCGCTTCACCATGGGGTTATCCAGCTCCTGCAGCACCGACAGCTCCGGTACCAGCGTGTAGCCGTGGTTGTGGCGCACCAGTTCCTTCAACGTTTCAATGGAGCCACTTTCGTAGGTGAAGGGCCGGTTGGTAGCCGCCGGGGCCGGGGCGCATATGTTGAGTACCTGGTGCCGGAAGCAGTGCCCCTGCTGCAACAGCCAGAGGCCCGGCTCCCCCATATCGGCCGGGGTAATGGTGGCGTGCGGATACAGGGGGTGAGCCGGGGAAATGTACCCCAGAAAAGGCTCTTCCAGCACCGGAATTTCCCGTAGCTGCCGGTCTTCCAGGGGGGTTACCAGCAGGCCCATGTCCAGCTGGTTGTCTTTAAGGCGCTGAATTATCTGGGCCGACTGTAACTCCTCCACTTGCACGCGCAACTGCGGGTAATGCTCTACCAGGGCCACCAGAAACAAGGGTACCAGGTAGGGCGCCAGCGTGGGAATGATGCCCAGGCGCAGCTCCCCCACCAGTTCGCCTTTTTCCAGCTGAACTACCTCGTGTAGCTGCTGCACCTGCCGCAGCACTTGCCGGGCCTGCTGCACTACTTTGACGCCTACGGCCGTGGGCTGCACGCCTTTCGTGGTACGGTCAAACAGCAGCACACCCAGCTCCTCTTCCAGCTTCTGGAGCTGCATGCTGAGTGTAGGCTGCGTAACGTGGCACTTCTCGGCAGCCAGCACAAACTGCCGGTACGAATCCAGGGCCACCACATACTCCAGTTGCTGAACGGTCATGGGCACAAATATAGATACAGGCTATAAACCTATAATAACAATCAATTTTACTTATAATCGGTATTTCCGCACCTTTGCCAAACTCCACCGTACTAAAGAGCTCAACCGTTCTACTCCATGGAAGAATCAACTCAGCCCAAGAAACTAACTACCGCTTCGGGTCGCCCGATTTTTGATAACCAGAACACGCAGTCGGCCGGTGCCCGTGGGCCGTTGTTGCTGCAAGACTATTTCTTCCACGAGAAGTCGGCCCATTTCAACCGGGAGCGGATTCCGGAGCGGGTGGTGCACGCTAAAGGCAGCGGCGCCTACGGTAAGTTTACCGTCACCCACGACATCACCCACCTCACCCGGGCCAAGCTGTTCAGCAAGGTTGGCAATGAGTGTAAACTGTTTGCCCGCTTCAGCACCGTAGGCGGCGAGAAAGGCTCGGCCGATACCGAGCGGGACCCCCGCGGCTTCGCCCTGAAGTTCTACACCGAAGATGGCAACTGGGACCTGGTAGGTAACAACACGCCGGTGTTCTTTGTGAAGGACCCCATCAAGTTCATGGACTTCATTCATACCCAGAAGCGTGAGGCGCGCAGCAACCGCAAGAGCCCCACGATGATGTGGGACTACTGGAGCCTGAACCCCGAGAGCCTGCACCAAGTAACCATTCTGATGTCGGACCGCGGCACGCCCTACGGCTACCGCCACATGCACGGCTACGGCTCCCATACTTTCTCGCTAATTAACGCGGCCAACGAGCGGACCTGGGTGAAGTTTCACTTCCGTACCCAACAGGGCGTGAAGAATTTCTCTGATGAGGAAGCCAAGCTGATGAAGGCCGAGGACGCCGACTTCGCGCAGCACGACCTGGTAGACGCCATCGACAACGGCAACTTCCCGAAGTGGACCATGTTCATCCAGACCATGACCGAGGAGCAGGCCCGCGACTTCCGCTGGAACCCCTTCGACCTGACCAAAGTGTGGCCTCAGGGTGAGTTTCCGCTGCAGGAAGTAGGTGTGATGGAGCTGAACGCCGTGCCCGAGAACTACCACGCCCACGTAGAGCAGGCCGCCTTTGCCCCGGCCCACGTAGTGGATGGCATCGGCTACTCGCCCGACAAAATGCTGCAAGGCCGCATCCTGAGCTACCCCGATGCGCAGCGCTACCGCTTGGGCGTGAACTACGAGCACCTGCCCGTAAACGCCTGTCCCTTCGGCTTCAGCAACTACCAGCGCGACGGCCTGATGGCCCTGGGCGCTAACGGCGGCCCCGGCCCAAACTACTTCCCCAACTCGTTTGATGGCCCAGAGGAAGACAAAACCCAGGGTGAGCCCGCCCAGGAGCTCGACGGTTTTGCCGCCCGCTACGACCGGAACGAAGGCCCCGGCAACGACGACCATTACACCCAGGCCGGCAACCTGTTCCGCCTCCTCGACAAGCAGGCCCAGCAGAACCTGATTGCCAACGTAGTAGGTGCCATGAGCGGCATCGAAGGCCCCAAAAAGGACCTCATCACTCAGCGCCAGTTGTGCCACTGGTTCCGGGCCGATGTACGCTTGGGCATGGCCATTGCCAAAGGCTTGGGCGTAGATGCCGAAATGCCCGCCGAACACGCTCCCGCTGCTGCCGTCTAGGAAACTGTATAGGGCAAAACGCAAAAGCGCCACCTTACACGTGTGAGGTGGCGCTTTTGCGTTTTGAAACGGAGTTGCTATTTCTCCACTTTGAGGGTAGCGGGGCGGCTAGTAAATTCGAACATTTCGGCGTGGGGCACAACGGTAATCTGGCCGAACTCCTCAATCATCATCTTATAGCTCTCCCCCACCGGCCTGATCTTGCGGTCCAGGTCGTAGAGGCCGCAGGCGTTTACCTTCAAGCGCTTTTCCCGCAGGCTTATATCCCAGTCGAGCTGATCGAGGAGGCTATACCAGGTAAAGCCGACCACCGGCACCCCATCCTGGCGAATACGCTGCACGTTTACCCACTGCTTCCAGAGCCAGCACTCAGCATCCTTGGCATTAAACGTGTTGGTTTCGGTATGGAATACGGGCTTGCGGTACCGCTCGTAGTACTGCTTGGTCATGGTGTACCAGCCCAGCACATCCTCGGCCTCGCACCAGTCGCCGTTGGGCTTGATTATCTTCTCGTTGCGGCCGTAATAGTCGTTGCCCATGATCTGGTAGCCGGGCGGCTCACCAGCCATAAACCACTTCATTTCTTCCCGGGTCATGCCGTTATCAAGGCAGTAGAGTAGCACCTCGGCGTCAATGGTGTGGGCGTATAGCAAATCCAGGGACAGGAAGCGCAGCTTGTTCTGCAGCCGGATTTCGGCGCTTTCCACTGCCCGCATTTCATGGATGTACTCCGCCGATTCACTTTGCACGATGATGCAGTCGGGGCGGTAGCGGGCAATTTGCTGGTTACCCATGATGCTGGCCGCCGTAATGTGCTTCATAGCCGTGATGAAAGCCCGATCATCCTTGAGCTGCTCATTCCAGATACCATCTTTGGCAGAGGCGCGGGCCGTCACGTAGATTTCGTTGACGGGGGTATAAAACCGCACCCAGGGGTAGCGCTGGGCCACTGCCCCGCAGTACTCGGCAAAGTGCACGGGCAGCTCGGGGTTCTGGAAGTTTCCTACCCAATCGGGCACCCCAAAATGCATCAGGTCCAGAATAGGCGTAATGCCGAGGCGCTTGATTTCGGCCATGGCCAAATCGGCAAACTCCCAGTCAAACTGGCCGGGCCCCTTGTGAATAAGGTAGTAAGGCAGGTTGTAGCGCAGCACCTTCAGGCCCATTTCCTTCACCAGCCCCAGGTCTTCCTTATAGCGGTTGTAGTGGTCGGTTTCGGCCAGCAAATCGCGCCGGATGGTGCCGTTGGCAATAGTGGGATAGGAGCACTCGACACCGGTGGCAAACATAAAATTGCCCGGTGTGCCGGTAGGCAGGCCAGTACCATCGTGGCCGCCGGCCCCGCCAAACTGGTCGCCTTCGTAATGGCCGTCGCCGAACCGGGCTTTAATGTGCGTGAGGAAATTCTTAGACATGACGTGTTAAAAGTCAGGTACTGGGTATCAGCGGCGGGTTGCTATCAGAGTCTGACAACCAGTAACTGACACCCCAAATCAGGTATCTAGCCGGTTTTGCGCTTCCAGAAACTTATCGGCAGTGCGCAGGCTCAGGGCCATAATAGTGAGGGCCGGGTTCACGCTCAGGGCGCTGGGAAACACGGAGTTGTCGCAGATGTAGAGGTTGGGCACATCGAAGGCTTTACCATCCGGGTTTACCACTGCATCGTCGCCGCTCAGGCCCATGCGCGCCGTCCCGATGACGTGGGCGTAGCGCTCAAACGCCCAGATATCCGTGGCGCCGGCCGCTTCCCAGATCTGCCGCATCAGCTTTTCGGCGTGGCGGTTCATGCGCTGCTCGTTTTCCTGGGCCGTGAAGTGCAGGCGGGGCTTGGGCAGGCCGCGCGCGTCTTTCTCCTCACTGAGCTCCATAAAATTAGCCGCGTGCGGCAGACAATCACCCAGAATATTGATACCGGCCACATGATTGTAGCTGCGCATATAGTCGCGCAGGGGCTGCCCCCACAGCTTGCGTTGGCGCACCATTTGGGTGGCAAACGTAACGGGCATTACCCCTATACTCTGCAGCAAATATCCCCCGGCAAAATCAGCATCTTTAGGGCGGTGGGTATCCTCAGAAATCAAGCCCCCCGGAATACCCTTGTAGGGCCGGATATCCTCAGGGAAAGTACCCCAGACCTGCATGCCGGGGTGGGCCATGAAGTTTTTGCCAACGTGCCCGCTGCTTAATGCTAGCTCATTGAGCATAAGCAGGCGCGGCGTTTCTACGGCCCCGGCACACAAAAACAGGTGGCGGCAACGCTGGCGTACCGTTTGGCCGTGTTGCTCATACACCACGCCCGTTACGCGGTCGGTGGCGTCGCGCTCAATTTCCGTCACGTAGGCATCAGCCCTGATTTCGGCCCCATAGCTTTCCGCCAAGGGCAGAAAGGTTACGTCCATGCTGGCTTTGGCACCCCGGTTGCAGCCCGCCTGGCAAAAGCCCCGGTTGGTGCAGGCCTCACGCCAGCCAATGCCCTCCTGGTAATAGCGCGCCGACAACGCCGCGTTGGCCGCCGGCGAGGTTGTAATACCGAGTTGGGCACAGGCGCGCTCCATGAGTTGGGCTGCTCCATTGAGTGGTAGCGGAGGCAGCGGGTAGCCCTTGCGGCGGCCAGCATCCCAGGGGTAAGGCGTGGGTCCGGATATACCCAGAAAGTGCTCTATCTCCTCGTAGTACGGCTCCAGCTCCTCGATACCAAACGGCCAGTCTACACCCTGCCCAAAGTCAGTATGCAGCTTCAGGTCGCCCCGGTGGGCGCGGGGCGTGTAGGCCGTATAATGCAGGGTGGAGCCGCCCACACCGGTGCCAGAGTTATTTTTACCGAAGGCCACCGGATTTTGGCCGGCGGAGAGGCGCTCATCATTCCAGAAAAGGAAGTTCTGGGCTTTCTCGTCGGTGGCGTAGTCTCTGGTTGGGTCGCGGCGGGGGCCGGCCTCCAGGGCCACCACTTTCAGGCCGGCCATAGCCAGCCGAGCCAGCAGGGGCGCTCCGCCCGCACCAGTCCCAATTACCACGCAGTCTACTTCCTCGGCAAAATCAGGAAGGTCAGCCGGTTGCACCTGCTCAACAGGGGTAGCCGCCGGGGCCGCCTCATTCTCGGCCAGTATACTTTTAAGCAGAGGGTCTTGTATTTCGGGCTGAACCGGGTTCAGCACGCCTTCTTCGAGTACTTCTTCGTCGGGCATGTACGGTGAAATGGTGAAGTAGTGAGATAGTGAGTTTGACGTTCCATCGGCATAAGCAGCGTAAATGATGCAGTTTGACGATTAAACTGCATCACTTCGCTAACTCACTAACTCACAGCAGGTTCCCGGTCTTCCCGCTCGTTGAGGCCGATACGCGTCCAACCGGGTTGGTCGGCCATGCCCACGTACCCAATTTCCTCCTGGGCTAGAGGGTGGGCGTAGTAGCTTTCCGTCAGTTCGGCCAGCATTTCTTCAAAAAAGTATTTCTGCGACACTTGGGTCCAGTTTTCTCCCGGCGCTTTTTCGGCCGCCAACTGCCCCAGCACGGCATCCTGGGAGGTTTCATCCAGCGCCATAAACGGCTGCTGAAACTGCGCCTGGGCCGCCTGATTGATGCCACCCAGGCCCAGCCGGTAGGCTTCCCGGTCGGGGGGCATTACATCATAGCGCCAGCCATCGGCCCGGCCTTCCGCCAGCCGCTTATCCACGTTTGGGGCCAACTCAATGGGCGTTTCCCGTTCGGGCTGGGGGAAAAGGCGGGCAGCCACGGCTCGTAGCAACTGGTAGGTATCAGCGTCGAAAAACTGGGGCACATAGTCTGCCGAAATAGCGAGCCGGGCTTCCAACGCCGCTTTGGTAGCGGGCGTCACATGCTCGGAATTAAGCAGCGCCCGGACGGTGCCTTGGGGATATTTCATGTGGGTGAAGTGGGGAGTTTGCGAACTTGTGAAAGGCAGCTGCTGGCCAACGGCACTTCGCAACTTCACCGCTTCACACATCTACTTATTGGTCGCTGCTCATTTTGCCACCGGTAACGTGTACCAGGGAGCCAGTCATAAAGGAGCCGTCCTGGGAGGCCAGCAGCACGTAGGCGGGAGCTAACTCCTCGGGCTGGCCAGGGCGGGCCAAGGCCACCTCGTAACCAAATTTTTCTACCTCCTCCCGGGGCATGGTGCCGGGTATATTGGGCGTCCAGACGGGGCCGGGCACCACGCAGTTCACCCGGATACCCTTTTCTCCCAGGTAAGTAGCTAGGCTTTTGGTAAGGGCATGAATGGCCGACTTCGTGCAGGCGTAATCCACCAGAATAGGAATGCCGGTGAGCCCTACAATGCTGCCGGTGTTGATGATGCAGTCGTCCTGCTTGAGGTGAGGAATGGCGGCCTGCGCCATCCAGATGTAGCCGAGAATATTGGTATCGAACGTGCGGCGGATTTGCTCCTCCGAAATATCCTCGAACTTCTCCTGGGCCATCTGGAAGGCCGCGTTATTGACCAGAATGTTGAGGCCACCTAACTCGGCGCGGGTGCGGCGTACGGCTTGCTTGCACTGTTCCGGGTCACGCACATCCAGCTGCAGCAGAATGCACCGGCGCTGCTGGGCTTCTATTAGCCGTTTGGTTTCCTCGGCATCTTCCACGTTTTCGTTGAAGAGAACAGCCACGTGGGCTCCTTCCATGGCAAACGCCACTGCTACCGCCCGCCCAATCCCAGAGTCGGCACCGGTTATAAGGGCAATTTTATCCTGCAGCTTGCCAGCCGCCCGGTAGGTACTGAAGCTCATGCCGGGCTGCAGCTTCATGTCGGCCTGCTTGGCGGGATAGGGCAGCTTTTGGGCATGCTGCTTCATATCCTTAGCCGTGGGCCGTTTTACGGGCTCAGGCGCTTCGGCGGCCGCTTTGGAAGCCTTTTTGGCAGCGGGCGTTGCCGCTGATTTTGCCACATTGGCAGCAGCAGGAGAATCGGTGGTAGCAGCTTTTGTAGGAGCCGCCGCTTTTTTAGCAGCCATAGATCAGTAAGAAATAGTGCGGAGCTTATGCCTTACGCGAAACCGACTGGGTTGTTGAGCTTATGCCAAATTGATGTACGTACACGCAGGGGGCCGGCCAGCCTTACCGCACCACTACTTCTACCCGGCGGTTGCGGGGCCGCTGCTCGGGATGCTGGTTGTTGGCTACCGGCCGGGTACCACCGTAGCCACGCGCCGTCAGCCGCACCGAGTCAATGCCCTGTTGCAGCAGATAGCGCCTGACCACCTGGGCGCGCTGCTCCGAGAGGCGCAGGTTCAGGTAAGCGTCGCCCACGTTATCGGTGTGGCCGGCTATTTCCAGCTGTAGCGCCGGCTGCTGCCGCAGGGTACGGGCCAGGGCGTTGAGTGTAGGGCGGGAGGCGGGCAGCAGGGAGGCCGTGCTCTGGGTGAAGTAGAGGTTGGGCAGTGTAACAGCTGCTCCTTTGCTCAGAGCAGCCAGGTTTTCCAACACCGCCGCCTGCGTATCAAGCGCTGCTACCGGCGCTGGAGCGGTAGGCAGGGTCAGCTGCCGGGGGCGGGTTTTCACGGCTCGCACAGGTGGGGCGGGGGCCATTCTGCGAGGAGGCGCTACGGATGCCAACGGGGCTGGTGTAGGGCGCACTACGGCCACTGGAGCAGCCACAACCGGCGGAGCAGCAGGCACGGGTACGGCCGTGGCTGGCAGGCGCTGGTAGAGGTAGCGCACCGGAATGGTTTGAGGCTCAGTAGCCCTTGGCGGCTGCCAGGCCAGCCGGGCCCGGGAGTCTCGGTCAATCTGGAAGTAGTCGACGCGCACCGGGTAATAGCGCCCGGCCATGAGGTGTACCCGCGCAGTGACTATGGCCACGGGCTGCCCGCGCCAGGAGCTCACCAGCCGCTTACCTCCCACCCACACGCGCATCCCATCATCGGTAGCCACCTGAAAAGTGTATGTGCCGGTGGTTGGCGCGTAGAGGTAGCCCGTCCAGCGCACCGAAAAGTGCTCCCCCGGTACGCCCGGCCCCGGCGGCACAAAATGGTCACCAGTGGGGCCAATTGTCCAGTTGAAGTCAATACCCGGGTCGGAGCGTAGGAGTACCGGCTTCTCAAAGTTTTGGCCCGCGTAATACTGTCCGCGCAGGCCGGTACCATCCGGCTGCTGGGCATAAGCCAGACCGGAGCAGCTCAGGAGCAGCAACAGCGCGCTGCCAATTCGTAGATGGTGCTTGTGGTGCATAGCTTCTGAAAGGTAGCAGCCTGAGGGAGTGTCCGTTTACAAATTCAACCAACCAGGGCAAGCCCTCAACCTATCGGCAGCTGGCTTGCACAATATCCGGCGTAGCATAACGCTGCCCCAACGGAATTTATGCGGCACCCTGCCCGGCAACCTCCGCTTGAACGCGGCCGTACCACTGTTACCGGCCGGAAGTCCATATAGCCCTGCCGCTGTACTAGTTATGCCTACCAAAAAAACCACCACCGCCCACACTACCGCCAAGAAAGAGGACCCCTGCTGGAAAGGCTACGAGCAAGCCGGCACCAAGAAAAAGGACGGCAAAACCGTACCCAACTGCATCAAAAAGGATTAGCTACTCTGCTAGTCCTTGCTTAGAGCCCGGCCGTGCAAACAGCCGGGCTTGTTGTTTTTAGCGGCTTGCGGTGTATCTTCGTCGTGTTACTTATCCAGAAAGACCGAGGGATTGGGCCCGATGACGTCTTAGCAACCTGAAATAAAACAAGGTGCTAACTCCCTTTTCAAGGCCTTTGCGGGTCTTGGAAGAAGATAAGTACGGAACCGGCCTCCGCGCCCGGCTCTTTCTGGATAGGCACTTTTCGCCGCTGATTTTCCTTAGAAGAGCCGATATGCCGACCGTTCTCCCCGCCCCTGCCCGCCCCGATTCCCCCCTCTACGACATCCTGCGCCAGCGCGTGCTGGTGCTGGACGGCGCCATGGGCACCATGATTCAGCGCCACCCGCTGACCGAGGCCGACTTCCGGGGCACCCGTTTCGCCGACCACTCGCATCCCTTGCGCGGCAACAACGACCTGCTCAGCCTCACCCGCCCCGACATCATCAAGGGTATTCACGCCGAGTACTTCGCCGCCGGGGCCGATATGGTGGAAACCAACACTTTCAGCGGCACCACCATTGCTCAGGCCGACTACTCCCTGGAGCACGTGGTGTACGAACTGAACTACGAGTCGGCGCGCCTGGCCAAGGAAGCTGCCGACGAGTTTACCGCTCAGAACCCCGCCAAGCCGCGCTTTGTGGCTGGTGCCATTGGGCCTACCAACCGCACCGCCTCTCTCTCGCCCGACGTAAACCGCCCCGGTTTTCGCGCCGTAACCTTCGATGAGTTGGCTACCGCCTACCACGAGCAGGTGCGCGGCCTGATTGACGGCGGCTCCGACGCGCTGCTCATCGAAACCATCTTCGACACGCTCAACGCCAAGGCGGCCCTGTACGCGGTGCAGAAGTTCTTCGACGAAGGCGGCCGGGTGGTGCCCGTCATGATTTCCGGTACCATTACCGATGCTTCGGGCCGCACGCTTTCCGGGCAGACGGTGGAGGCCTTCTGGAACTCCATCCGCCACCTGCCGCTGCTGAGCGTGGGGTTGAACTGCGCCCTTGGGGCCGACCAGCTTAAGGTGTACATCAAGGAACTGAGCCGCATTGCCGACGTGCACATTTCCGCTTACCCCAACGCCGGCTTGCCCAATGCCTTCGGTGGGTATGATGAGTCGGCGCAGGAATTTGCGGGCGTGGTGGAAGGCTATCTGTCTGACCGGCTCGTGACGGTGGTGGGCGGCTGTTGTGGCACCACGCCCCAGCACATTGCTGAACTGGCCCGCCTAGCTGAGAAATACGAGCCACGCCCCTTGCCGGAAGTGCCCCAGGCTACTCGGTTGAGTGGTTTGGAGCCCTTTGGCATCACCGGGGAAAGCCTGTTTGTGAACGTAGGCGAGCGGTGCAACGTGACGGGTAGCCGCGCCTTTGCCCGCCTCATCCGCACCGGCGCTTACGAGCAAGCCCTGCAAGTGGCCCGCGACCAGGTGGAAGGTGGCGCCCAAGTTATCGACGTGAACATGGACGAAGGTATGCTCGATTCGGAGCAGGCCATGACCACCTTCCTGAACCTGATTGCCTCGGAGCCCGACATTTCGCGGGTGCCGATTATGATTGACTCCTCGAAGTGGAGCGTGCTCGAAGCCGGCCTGAAGTGCGTGCAAGGCAAGAGCATCGTCAACTCGATTTCGCTGAAGGAAGGCGAGGAAGTGTTCAAGCAGCGTGCCCGCACCGTGCGCCAATACGGCGCGGCCATGGTGGTCATGGCCTTCGACGAAAACGGTCAGGCTGACTCCTACGAGAAGCGCATCGAAATCTGCCACCGCAGCTACGACATCCTGGTGAACGACGTCGGTTTCCCGCCCGAGGACATCATCTTCGACCCCAACATCCTGACCGTGGGCACCGGCATGGAGGAACACCGCAACTACGCGCTGGACTTCATTGAGGCCGTCCGCTGGATCAAGCAAAACCTGCCCGGCGCCCTCACCAGCGGCGGCGTCAGCAACATCAGCTTCTCGTACCGCGGCAACGATGTAGTGCGCGAAGCCATGCACTCGTCGTTCCTGTTCCACGCCATCCGGGCCGGCCTGGATATGGGCATCGTGAACCCCAGCCAGCTGGCCGTGTACGACGAAGTACCCAAGGACCTGCTGGAACTGGTGGAAGACGTGCTGCTCAACCGCCGCCCCGATGCCACCGAGCGCCTCGTGGACTTCGCCGACACGGTGAAGCAGAAAGACAAAGTGGAAGTGGTGGCCGACGCCTGGCGCAGTTTGCCGGTGAAGGAACGCCTGCAACACGCTCTGATAAAAGGCCTTACCGAATTTATCGACCAGGACACCGAGGAAGTGCGCCAGCAAGTAGGCCGGCCATTGGAGGTGATTGAAGGCCCGTTGATGGCTGGTATGAACGTGGTAGGTGACCTGTTTGGCGCCGGCAAGATGTTCTTGCCCCAGGTGGTGAAATCGGCGCGGGTGATGAAGAAAGCCGTGGCGTACCTGGAGCCCTACCTGCTGGCCGACAAGCAGAGCGGGGACCGGCAAACCGCCGGCAAGATTCTGCTGGCCACCGTGAAAGGCGACGTGCACGACATCGGCAAGAACATCGTGGGCGTGGTGCTGGCCTGCAACAACTTCGACATCGTGGACCTGGGCGTGATGGTGCCGCTGGAAACCATCCTCGACGAAGCGCAGAAGCAGCAAGTAGATGTCATCGGGTTGAGCGGCCTGATTACGCCGAGCCTGGATGAAATGGTGTACGTGGCGCAGGAAATGGAGAAGCGCGGCCTCAAAACCCCGCTGCTCATTGGCGGGGCTACCACCTCGCGCCTGCACGCCGCCGTGAAGATTGCGCCCAACTACAGCGGCCCCATCGTGCACGTCAACGACGCTTCCCGCTCGGTGGGTGTGGCGGCGGCGCTGTTGGGTTCGGCTGATGTCGAGTACGCCCGCACCGTGCGTGAGGAGTACCGCCAGCTCCGTGAAGACTACGCCGGCCGCCAGCGCGACAAAAACTACCTCACCATTGAGGCCGCCCGCGAGAATGGCTTCAAGGCTGATTGGGAAACCACGCCCATCGTGAAGCCGACCTTCTTGGGCACCAAAGCCCTGGAAGACTACGACTTGGCCGAGCTAGCCGAGTACATCGACTGGACGCCGTTCTTCCAGACCTGGGAATTGAAAGGCCGCTACCCGCGCATCCTCACCGATGAAAACGTGGGCGAAGCCGCCACTCAGCTCTTCAACGACGCCCAAAAGATGCTCAAGCAAATCATCGACGAGAAGCAGCTCACGGCCCGCGCCGTGCTCGGTTTCTGGCCCGCCAATACCGTCGGCTACGATACGGTGCAAGTATTCAAGGATGATACCCGCCAGGAAGTAGCCACCGAGTTTTTCACCCTGCGTCAGCAGAGCGAAAAAGCCGCCGGTGTGCCTAACCTCGCCTTCTCCGACTTCGTGGCGCCGCGGGAAACCGGCCGCGCCGACTACATCGGCGGCTTTGCCGTGACGGCCGGTATTGGCATCGAGAAGCACCTAGAAAAGTTCGAGGCCGAGCACGATGACTACTCCAGCATCATGATGAAGGCCCTGGCCGACCGCCTGGCGGAGGCCTTTGCTGAACGCCTGCACCAGCGGGTACGGGAGGAGTTCTGGGGCTACGACCCGGCCGAAAACCTGTCTAACGAAGACCTCATTCAAGAGAAATACAAAGGCGTGCGGCCCGCGCCCGGCTACCCCGGCTGCCCCGACCACACCGAGAAAATCACCCTGTTTGAGCTGCTCGACGCTTCAACCCAAACCGGCATCCGCCTCACCGAAAATTTGGCCATGTACCCGGCCTCCTCGGTGAGCGGCCTGTACTACGCCCACCCCGACTCGCGCTACTTCGGCCTCGGCCGCATCGGCCAGGACCAGGTAGCCGACATAGCCGCGCGCAAGAACATGCCCCTGCCGGAGCTGGAACGCTGGCTGATGCCCAACCTGAACTACGAGCCCAGCAGCGTGCCCGTAACGGCGCTGTAGTCCTCACAAGCCAGGGCCAAAGCTTTGGGCTATATAGGGCCCGCTGTGCTACCTCAATCCTTTTCAGTCTTTACCAGCTCGCTGCATAGCCTAGGGCTTTAGCCCTGGGCCCATTGACCACCGGGCCGACGTGTATGAAAGTAACCGAACACCTGACCCGTGCTGAGGGCAAAACGCTGTTTTCCTTTGAGGTGCTGCCGCCCAAAAAGGGCGAAAATATTCAGAACCTGTTTTCGAATATTGAGCCTCTAATGGAGTTCAAACCGCCGTTTATTGATGTCACCTACCACCGCGAGGAGTACGTGTACCGCCAGCACCTCAATGGCCTGCTGGAAAAGAAAACGGTGCGCAAGCGGCCGGGTACGGTCGGCATTTGCGCGGCCATCAAAAACCGCTTCGACGTGGACACGGTGCCCCACCTGATTTGCGGCGGCTTCTCCAAGGAGGAAACCGAAAATGCCCTCATCGACCTGCACTTTCTGGGCATCGACAATGTGCTGGCCCTGCGCGGCGACCCCATCAAATCGGAGGGCGTATTCAAGGCCCACCCCGACGGCCACGGCTACGCCTGCGACTTAATTGGGCAGGTAGCCGACCTCAACAAAGGGGCGTACCTGGATGAGGAACAGGATGATGTATGGGCCACCAACTTCTGCATCGGTACGGCTGGCTACCCCGAAAAGCACTTTGAGTCGCCCAACTCGGGGGCGGATATCCGCTACCTCAAGCACAAAGTGGACCGCGGCGCCGAGTACATCGTGACGCAGATGTTCTTCGACAACGAGCAGTTCTTCAACTTCGAGAAAAAGTGCCGGGCGGCGGGCATACTGGTGCCCATCATCCCCGGCCTCAAGCCGCTCACTACTAAGGCCCAGCTTACGGCCCTGCCCCGCTCGTTCTACCTGAACCTGCCCGACGAGCTGGTGGATGCCGTGCACCTGGCCCCCGACAACGCCGCCGCCCGCGAAATCGGGATTGAGTGGTGCATCAATCAGAGCCGTGAGCTGATGGCCCACGGCGTGCCGGTGCTGCACTACTACAGCATGGGCAAGGCGGAGGCGGTGCGCCGGGTGGCGGCGGCCCTTTTTTAAGGGTGAAGTTGTGAAGGGTGAAATTGTGAACTGTTCTACTAACTGTGCTTTCTGACTTCGCGTAGAGACACGCTTGGTCTTCAAAACTTCACCTTTCACAACTTCACCACTTTGGATTCTCTCGACGACCTGTTCAGCCGCCTGCGGGTTGCTACCTCGCCCACGGAAATTGAGGCCCTGCAGGACGGAATCTGGCAGTTGTGGCTTACTACCAACCACCCGCTGCTCGATAAGCACCTGGAAGCAGGTATGCGGGCCCTGTCGGCGGAGGAGTACACGGTGGCCATTGCGGAGTTTACGGAGTTGACTACTGCCTCGCCGGAGTACGCTGAGGGCTGGAACAAGCGTGCCACGGCCTACTACCTGCGCGGCGAGTTCAACGCGGCCCTGCGCGACGTGCGCGAAACTCTGCGACTGGAGCCCCGGCACTTTGGGGCCTTGTCGGGGTGGGCGGCCATCTTGCGCACTATTGGGGATAACCGGGGGGCGCTGCTGGTGCTGCAGCGCTTGGAGAAGCTGTGCCCCGGCTGGCCGGGCCTGCAAAACCAGCTGCGCAGTTTGCGTGATGCGCTGGAAGAGTAACTGCCGCTAACTCAACTGCCTGGAACTTTAGGCTTTGGGTAGTTGCACGGATAGTTGTATATTTCCCGGACTAGGAGAGCAAGCTCGTCAATCCCCCCGACGTAATTTTGCGTATGTCTGCCGCTTCAGGCCGATAGTTCTGTTGGTTTTACTTCTTTTCCCACCCCTACAGGCCCAGGCCTGCTTTGTACTAAAACTATAATTTTCTTTCCACAACCAAGTAGGCCGACTGGGTTTCCAGCCGGCCGTTCCTACATCTTGCCCTGCTTGCACTACCCCATTCCCACCGCTCATGAAACAACTCTTACTCTTCAGCTTAGTACTCATCTGCTTCAGCACCCAGGCTCAGAAGCTACGCAAAACAGACACTGCCAGTGGCCTGCTGGATAAGGGCGAGAAAGTAGGCGTGTGGGAATACTATGCCTACACCCGCGACGGCAGCCAGGTAATCACCCAGAAGTACGACCACTCCACCAACAAGCTCCTGTTCTTCCGGCCCTTTGATGATGTGCCCTACCCGGTGCAGACGGCCAGCGGCGAGTGGACGCGGCAGCGGGTTACGCATCCGGTGTTTTTTGTGGGTGGAGATGCTGCCCTGGCACCGTATATGAGCAAGCTGAACTACCCGCCGGCGGCCCAGGCCAAAAACGTGCAGGGCCGGGTAGTCGTTTCTTTTGTGGTTGACACGCTGGGCCGAGCCTCCAACCAGCAGGTGCTGCTGGGCATTGGCTCGGGCTGCGACGAAGAAGCCCTGCGCATTGCCCGCAGTATTCCCAACCAGTGGATTCCGGCCCGCGTGGGCAGCCGGGCCGTCGTATCAAAATTTGAGTTGCCCTTTACGTTTCGGCTAAGCCAGCAGTAAAACGGCGCATATCCAGCCCGAACACAGGAGCCCATCTGTGGGGGTTAACTGTTGACTGCCCGTTCTCGTATCTTACGGCCATGAAAAAGCACGTTTTGTTTGGGTTGTCGGTAGGCGTTCTGCTGCTGGCCGCCTGCGACTCGACCCCGCGGGAGCGGCAGGAAATGGTGAAACAGGAAGCCCGCAAGCTGGATACGGCCGTAGACGAGGCCGCCGCCAAGCTGCGCGTGGCTGGCCGCCGCGCTGCCCGCTTCGACTCGGTGTCGAAATCTCGCAGCCGCCAGCCCCTGGACAAAAGTTCGGAAGCGGCCTTCACCAATGACTTGCTGGGTACCTACTCGGCCGTTGAAGGCCTAACGCCGACCACCATTGAGCCGGCCTTTGTGCAGTTTATGCAACAGGTGCGGGCCAACCGGCGCCAGTGGACTCAGCGCGACTGGGACTATGCTACCGCTATCAGCCGCCGCCTCAACGCGCAGTTTCGCAACATCCGCCTCGATATTAAAGGCCGCGACGAACTGCACATCAGAGCTCTGCAGACCGAGTTTACGGCCCTGGAAACCGGCCGCGACGTGAAGGACCTGGGCGACGCCGTGAAGCAACCGTAGCCCGTTTCCTGCGTTGGAAGTATCTGAATGAAAGCCCCGCCCTACGCGGGGCTTTTTCTTTGCCTTTGCCTATGCTGCTTCGTGTATACTGCTTGGTTTTACTAAGTTGGATTTGTTTGCTGGCGGCGCCGGCCCAGAGGCGGCCTGTTGCTGCCCTAACCAAGCCAGCGCCAGTTATTACCACCGTCGAAACCGTACCAGCCACCGACCAATGGCTGTACCCCGGCGACCGGCTGCAGGTGCGCCTGGTGGGCACACCGGGCCTGCGCGCCTCCTTCCTGAATGGGCAACCGCTCGTAGAACTGCTGCCCGCCCAAACCCAGGGCAAACGCGGCGTGTACCAGGGAACCTACGTGGTGCAGCCCACCGACACGTTGCGTAACCGCCGCATCAGCTTCCAGCTGCTTACCCCCGACAGCGTGCAGGCCACGGCGTACAGCAAAAGTAAAGTCCGGTTTCTCAGCCCCCATGAGCCCCAGCTAGCCCTGACCAAAGGGGAGTTGGCCTACCTGAACTACGGGCTGGGCGAAGACCGATTGGGCGGGGCCAAGTTGGGCTACCTCGACTCGGCGGTAGTGCTGCACCTGACCGGGCGCGTGGGCAACCAGTACCGGGTGCAGCTCTCGGAAACCAACGTGGCCTGGGTGCCCCAGGAGGTAGTGCGCCTACTGCCCCCGGGTGGCTTCGTGCCCAACTCCCTCACCGGCTCCTGGAGCGTGCAGGGCGACTCGGCGTATGACTACGTGCGGGTACCCCTTTCCCAGCGCCTGCCCTACCGCTCCCAGCTGCTCACCGGGCCCAGCCGACTGGTAGTGGATGTATTCGGGGCTACCTCCAATACCAACTGGATAACCCAGCGCGAGGGCCTGCAGGAGTTAGGCGACGTAACCTATGAGCAGCTACAGCCCGACGTGTTCCGAATGATTCTGCCCCTGCGCCACCGCCAGAGCTGGGGCTACCACATTGGCTACCGGGGCAACATGTTGGAAATCCGGGTGAAGCGGCCACCCCGGAAGCTACGCCTGCGCGGCCTCACGGTGGCCATTGATGCCGGTCACGGTGGCACCAACATTGGAGCCGTTGGGGCCAGTGGTGCTCGGGAGAAAGACCTGACCCTGGCCATTGCCCTGAAGCTGCAGCGGGAGCTGGAGCAGGCCGGGGCCCGGGTGCTGATGACGCGCACCACCGATGCCACCGTGGACAACGGCGACCGGGTACTGCTACTGCGCCGCCTCAACCCCGATGTGCTGGTCAGCATCCACGTTAACTCGGCGGGTAGCACTAGTGCCCACGGCACCAGCACGTTTTACCGCTACGTGGCTTTCCGGCCGCTGTCGGTGGCCTTGTACGAGCAGATGCGCAGTACTGGGCTGGCCGGTTTTGGGAATGTGGGCAGCTTCAACTTCGGCCTGAATGGCCCCACGGAATACCCCAATGCGTTGGTAGAAACGGCTTTCATATCTAACCCCGAGGATGAGAAGCGGCTCACCGACCCGCAGTTTCAGCAGCGCATGGCCGAAGCCATGAAGCGGGGGCTGGAGCAATTTCTGAAGGGCACCCGGGCACCCGGGCTTCGGGGCTGGCTAGGCCAAGAGCCAGCTACCGAAAACCACTGATTTTCTCGACCATTGCGTCCACACACGCCTCGTAGCTCAGCTTACCGCAGGCACAGTTCTGGGAAGTATTTTGTCAAAAAGAGCCTCCTGGAGGGCAGTGGCGTGTACCTACATCCTTTAGGATCGTATGACAGGGAGCTGCCGGGTCCTAGCTTCAGGAGGTAGGGGCCTCGCTCCCACGCTAGTGTTGCTATAGCTTTTTAGCAAAAAATAGTTGCCGGCGGGTACCAAAGCGGAGCTAGCAACTCTACCTTATTGGTGGCCAATGCGTACAGCCCCTGCACAGGCGGTGCTGCTCCGGCGGCCAGTTCGTTCTTTCACTCTCCCCAAACACCCACACTCTTTATGGCAAACGATTCTCTACTGGACCGGAGTCGCACCGTGGCCGGACCAGGCTACAACCGCTGGCTGGTGCCGCCGGCGGCCCTGGCCATTCACCTGGCTATTGGGCAGGCTTACGCTTTCAGCGTATTCAACAAGCCCCTGGGCGCTCTTATCAGCGGCGACGTGAACAAGCCCGCTCCCGACGACTGGACGCCTACGCAAATCGGCATCACCTTCTCCATTGCCATTGTGCTGCTGGGCTTATCGGCGGCTATTTTTGGGAAGTGGCTGGAGCGGGTAGGGCCCCGCAAGGCCATGCTGGCCTCGGCACTCTGCTTCGGTGGGGGCTTTCTGATTGCCTCGCTGGGCGTGCACCTGCACAGTATCTGGTTGGTGTATTTCGGCTACGGCTTCGTGGGCGGCATTGGGCTGGGCATTGGCTATATCTCGCCGGTGAGTACGCTCATTAAGTGGTTCCCCGACCGCAAGGGCGTGGCTACCGGCATGGCCATTATGGGCTTTGGGGGCGGCGCCATGATTGGCTCCCCGCTGGCCAACAACCTGATGGGCTACTTCAAGGACTCGGCTCCGCAGGGTGTAGCTCCTACCTTCATTGTGATGGGCATTGTGTACCTGCTGTTTATGCAGTTCGGGGTGTGGAGCATCCGGGTGCCCGCCGACGACTGGAAACCAGCCGGCTACGTGCCCAGCACCGAGCACAACGCCATGATTACCACGGCCAACGTGTCGGCCGACAACGCCATCAAAACGCCGCAATTCTGGTTGTTGTGGGTAGTGCTGCTTACCAACGTAACGGCCGGTATTGGCGTGCTGGAAACGGCTTCGCCCCTGATTCAGGAAACCTTCTCGGATGGGGCCATGGGCGAGGGCCGGGGCGTGACGGCGGCGGCGGCGGCGGGCTTTGTGGGCTTGCTCAGCCTGTTCAACCTGCTGGGCCGCTTCTTCTGGTCGTCGGCTTCCGATAAGCTGGGCCGCAAGATGACGTATGCCATTTACTTCGGGCTGGGCATTCTGCTGTATGCGCTGGTACCTACGCTGGGCCACGGCCTGCAGCTCACGCTGTTCGTAGTAGTAGCCTGCGTAATTATCAGCATGTACGGCGGCGGTTTTGCTACCGTGCCGGCTTACCTCTCCGATATGTTTGGCAAGTACCAGGTAGGCGCCATTCACGGCCGCCTGCTCACGGCCTGGAGTACGGCTGGCGTACTGGGCCCGCTCATCGTGCACACCTTGCATGAGCATGCCAAAGAGCAGGGCCTGACCGGGGCAGCGGCGTACCAGAACGTATTCTACACCATGGCCGGGGTGCTGGTACTGGGCCTGCTAGCCAACTTGGCCGTGCGCCCCGTGAAGGAGGAATACTATGAGAAAGGCCCGGTAACAGTTGAAGCCGGCGGCCACTAGGCAATCATTCACTCCTAACCAGCAACTTTCGTATGAGCACCCCATCTAACTCCCCCACCCCTTCTACCACCCCAGCCGCCGAGCCCGCAGCAGTGGGCGGGTCGGCCGTTATTGCCTGGCTGTACGTGGGCGTCCCGCTACTGTGGGGCGTATCCCAAACGTTTATTAAAGCGCTGGCCCTGTTTAAGTAGCTTTTCTGCGCTAACTTTTTCATCTTCAGAAGCACCCAAGTGGGTGCTTCTGTTGTTTTTGGCCCGGCGCGGCTGCTTTCCTGCGCTTCTTCTCATGCACTCCAGCTCCACCGAGCCTTCCCAAATTGTCCTGCTGGCTTCTTTTACGGATACCATTGCCGCGCATCTGGCCAAAAACCAGCTGGACACCGCCGATATTCCCTGTTTCCTGGGCAACGAAAACCGCCCATATGGACCCGTACTGGGAGCCGTACGCCTGTTTGTGCGGGCCGAGGACGTGGCTGCCGCCCAGCAGGCCCTGCAGCCCCATCATTCCGTTATGCACACCCTTGCGGATGAGCCGGCCATGGCCACTACTCCGCGCTGCCCCCGCTGCCACCACCCCGACGTGGTATGCCGTCACCAGCCCCAGCCCCACGACAACCTCTTCGTGAAGCTACGCCTCTGGCTGCTGGCCCCCGAGCGGCCCCAGTGCCACTGCTTCCAGTGCGGCTATGATTTTGAGGGGTAACAATCATGTTACCTGCTATTTGAGAAACCGGAACCCAACTTATACTCATATAGCTCCAACAGGCCGGTTTGAGAGATGAAGACGAGGCGGTAATTGTGACGTAAGTGGGTAGTCAGTTCCTGGGCTTGGGCGGAAGGTTGGGGATGCTCAGAGCGGGCCCATACAACAATGTATTTCGGCCATTGCGGGTGCGGGTAGACAGACCAATGGGCCCGAGCCGGATGGGTGGCCTGCTCTAGCACCAGCTCCTGGCCGGGGCGCCACACCAGAGGAAAATAGCCGGTATGGGCCTCGTAGTTTTCCAGATCAAGCAATTGGCGGTCAACGCTCAGGTAGCTGGCCGCGTGCGAGAAAACGTCAATGTAGCTTCTGTATTCTTTGCCGTTGGGCATCCTGAGCGCGGGGCCGTACGTGAAAGAAACCACGGAGGTACCAGGACGGAGATAAGGCGCGGCAGCCTGATACTCCACTAGGCCAGTTGCCCAGGTTCGGTACTTAGTAAATCGAAAGCTTAGGAGCAATACGGCCACCACTACGGTAGCACACACCACTGCATGGCGCAGCCAAACCGGGTAATGCCCAGCGCCCAGCAGGCCCAACACGAATAAATAGCTGAGTAAACCCAACCGCGGACGAATGATGCTGCCCCCCAATAGAGCATCAGGCAGAAAGACGTAGCCCAGCAGCAGCATCCCAATGATGCCTCCCCAAACCATACCCCCGGCTACTTTGCGTTGCCAGTGCTGCCATACCACGTACGCCACTAGGCCAAATAGCAGAGCGGCCAGTAATAGCCGGTAGGTACCCTCCACTGAGCCCATGAAACGCAAAGGCTCCAACAACAGCCAATCATGCAGGAGCTGGCCGATGCCGGGTGGCGGTAAGGATAACTGTTGCTCGGCCGCAGGCTGGAGTAACCACCAACCTAGCAGCAAGAGAGATGGCAGGCAGGCGAGCAACAAGGGCAGAAAACCCGTTCTGAACGTAGCCATTTGCCTGTTGGCCGCCAACTTGGGATGCCCACCCCAAGAGGCCCCCAGCAGGAACACTCCGAGTACTAGACCCGCTAGCAGGTAGGTGAGCGGATGCGCAAAATAGAGTAGCACGAATAATACGGCCAGGCCAACTACGTAATGCGCCCCAACTACTCGCCGGTAAAAATGCCGCCGCCAATAGCCCAGTACCGTCATCAGCAGCACCAAGCTCAGACAGAAGTTGTAAAAGCCGAGCTGGAATACCGCGCTGTAAATCAGTGGAAACGACAAAAATGCCAAAAACCCAGTATCAGAGTGCCAGGCTCGTAACGCGTACCGGACTGCCAAAGGCAGACCCATAACAAAGAGCGTCTGCACTACTTTCTCGGCCACCCAGGCAGGAAGCACTTGTAATGCCCCCGCCAGTAACACGCTGGTTAGGTAATTGGGTACTGGTACCGAGTTGATTGCCAGATACTGATGAAATGGGTGCTGTGGCTCTGTGAGTAGTAGTTTCAGTAGCCAAGCGTTGTACACGTGGGCCGGACCATCGGTGGTAGGAAAATGGGACAGGGCCCAGATTGGCAGCAGATGCAACAGCAGTACCAACCCAAACAGATATTCTGGCCAGTAAGCTCGCACATGCTGAGAAAGGCTAGGCCGAAGTGTGGCCGATTGAGTATGAGCAGTCATCACGTGCAATCAACTGGCCCTGGAACCAGACCCTAGATTTTCCTTCTGTTACTATTCTCTCCTTGCTACGCTCTACTTGATTGATCCATCAGGAAAGCATGCACGCCCTATTCCACCCCAACAGGATGCCACCATGAGGCTACCGAAACCGCCACAGCGGCAGCACCGCTCCGGCCGGAAAAACTTCCGGCTCCGGTGGCAGCTCCAGGAAGCCGCTGGAGGTAAGCAGGCTGGCCATGTCGCCGGAGCCGCCGGCCCGCTCTGGGGTGGCCAGCAGGTGGCCATTGGGGCCAGGGGCCAGGCTTACCAGCTTGAAGTGCGTGATGCGCGGCTTGAAGGCTACATCCTCCGTCAGCACGGCTGGTACGGGGCCGCCTAGGGTCGTGGCAGCAAAATCTGCGCCCTCAGGTTGTTGCGCGGCTAGCAGCCAGGGCCGGGCGTAGCGGTAGAAGTTCACAAAGGTGGAAACCGGATTGCCAGGCAAGGCAAATACCACCGCGCCGCCCGGCTGCTCTCCAAACCAGAACGGCTTGCCAGGCCGCTGCCCCACCTCGTGAAACCGTTGCTCCACGCCCAACTCCCGCAGGGTTTCCGGCAGCAAATCGGCCTTGCCTTTGGATACCCCCCCGCTCAGAATAACGGCGTCGTAACCCACAAGCAAAGCCGGCAGGCCCTGGCGCAGGGCAGCCGGGTCGTCGTCGAAGTGAAAGGCCTCGGCTTCGGCCCCAGCCTGCCAGGCAGCGGCTTGCAGCATGAGCGCATTGGAACGCCGGATCTGGTGGGCCTGGGGCTGCTGCGTGATGGGCACCAGCTCGTCGCCGGTGCTGACCACGGCCAGGCGGGGACGGCGCGATACGGCCACGGTAGCGGCACCTATGGTAGCGGCCACCGCCATTTCGGCCGGCTCCAGGCGCGTGCCGGCGGGCACCAGCAAGTCACCCTGCTGGCGGTCGGCGGCGCGGGCGTGCACGTTATGACCGGCATGGGGCGCGGGCACCTGCACGGTGGCCCAGCGCTGCCCAATTGCATCGGTGCGGAACGTGAGGTCTTCGTAGCGGATAACGGTGTCGAGGTTGGGCGGCAGCGCGGCCCCGGTCATGATTTCTACGGCGGCCTCAACATCCTGCACCGGCACGGGGGGCTGACCGGCAAACTGGATGCTTTCAATACGGAACTCCGTTTGGCCCGCCGCTAAACCGGCGAACTGCAGGGCAATACCATCCATGGCTACCCGGTTGAAGGGCGGGAAGTCCCGGTCGGCCCGAAGGTCTTCGCGCAGGATGCGGCCCGCGGCCAACCCCAACGACAGGTACTCAACGGACAGGGAACGGACGGTGGCGGTAACGAGGCGGGTGGCTTCTTCAACGGAAATCATAGGTGCGAAGGTAGAACAAGCCGTAGCTTGCGCCCTAACCAACGAGGAAACCGGCTGGTTGTTCAGGCAGGAAAGCCGTAGCGCGAACTTTGTAGTTCGCGCCTTCGCACGTTAACTGAATGGCTGAAGACCTAACGGCATGCGGACGCGAACTACAAAGTTCGCGCTACTTTCCGACAGGCCCTTCGTACAGCACTTACTCCCTACTTTTTACTTTTCCTCCAACCACGAGCGGAAGCTTGTGCTACTTATGTCCGATTCTCCCAAACTTACCCACCTCAATGCCGCCGGCCAACCCGCCATGGTGGATGTGGGCGCCAAACAGCCCACCCGCCGCGTGGCCCGGGCCCGCAGCCGCGTGGTGCTGGGCCCCGAAATTATGGCCCTGGTGCAGGAAGGCGACCTGCCCACCCGCAAAGGCCCCGTGTTCCAAACGGCCATTCTGGCCGGGATTATGGGGGCCAAGCGCACCTCGGAGCTGATTCCGCTGTGCCATCCGCTGGGCCTGGATAACTGCCGGGTAACCATTGAGGTGGATGGGCCGGACGCCGTACTGATTGAGTGTACGGCCACGGTAACCGGCAAAACCGGCGTGGAAATGGAGGCCCTGACTGGCGCTTCGGTAGCGGCCCTCACCATCTACGACATGTGCAAGGCCCTTTCCCACGATATTCTGATTCAGGAAACCCGCTTGGTGAGCAAAACCGGCGGCAAACAGGACTTCCACCATGCCGGATAACGCCCACGCCGCCGACCAGCCCCGCCGCAAACACGCCCAACTAGCCCGACCTAACCTGGGGGAGTTTGGGCGCCATGAGCTGGCCATTCTGGGTGCGCCCTGCGGCCGCATTAAGGAGCTGGCGGCCCGGCTGATACCGTTGCTTTCTGACACGTTGCGCGTGGCCTACGTGGATGCCGACCACGCCGCCGGCGACGACGCGGCCCAGGGCGGCAGCGGCGGCCAGGATGCCATTCTGCAGGCTGGCGCAGCCGCCGAGCTGACCGACAAAATCACCTTCACTCGCCTGGATGTGAAGCGCCCCCTGGACCGATTCAGCCAGCCGGAGCTGCTGCACCACCAGAGCCTGGTACTGGTGAACGGCAACCACTTCCGGGCCCGGCAGCAACTCGTCATTCTCGACCCGGCCAAACCAGTGGAGAAGAAGCTGGACCGCCTGACTGATGTGCGCGCCCTGCTGCTACCCGAAGACGTGACGGAAGTGCCCGCTTACCTGCGCGCCCACCTGCAGGAGGCCAATGTGCCTGTACTGCCCCTGCACGATACGGCCGCCCTGGCCGAGCTGATTCTGGAAGAATGGCGCGCTGCCGCCCCTCCTCTGCGCGGGTTGGTGCTGGCCGGGGGCCGCAGCCAGCGCATGGGCCAGGATAAGGGCAAACTCGCTTACCATCACGGGCAGGAGCAGCGCGCCTACGCCGCCGAACTGCTGGCACCTTTCTGCCAGGATGTGCACGTATCCTGCCGCCCCGACCAGGTAACGGAGCTGGAGTACGCCGGCCTGCGCCCCCTGCCCGACACGTTTGCCGACCTGGGCCCGCTGAGCGGCCTGCTTTCCGCCTTCCGCCTCGACCCCAATGCCGCCTGGCTGGTAGTGGCCTGCGACTTGCCGTTTCTCTCGGCCGCTACCCTGCAGCACCTGCTGGAAAACCGCCACGCGGGCCGCATGGCTACGGCCTTCCAAAGCCCCGAGAACGAGTGGCCCGAGCCGCTGATTACCATTTGGGAGCCCCGCAGCTACGGTACGCTGCTGCGCTTCCTGAGCCTGGGCTACAGCTGCCCCCGCAAGTCGCTCATCAACTCCGATATTGAGCTACTACCGGCCCCCGCTCCCCAGGAGTTGCGCAACGTGAACACGCCCGAAGAGGCGGCCCAGGTGCGGCAGGAGCTGGAGTAAGAAGCGAAAAAGTCCGTCAGGCTTAATACGTAGAGTAGTCTAGGCAAAATAAACAGAATAGAGTCAGGGAGTTGCCGCTACTTTAGGGCCACTTTCTGACTCTATCCCGTTATATGAAACGCATCTATTCAGTAGTGGCCCTGATGGCCTGCACTCTCTCTGCCCAGGCGCAGCAGTCAACTTCAGGCTCCGGCTCCTCGCCAAAACCGGAGCAACATTTCAAGGCCGAGCAGGACACGGCTTTTGCGCGGGGCTCCGGCATTAGCCTGGCAAACCTTAACCAGCAGCAGCTCGACAACTTAACGGTGCTGGGCCGGGTGTGGGGCTTCGCGAAATACTACCATCCGGCCGTGGCAGCGGGCCAGTTCAACATGGATGCTGAGCTGTTCCGGGTAATGCCCAAGGTACTACAGGCCCCCAACTTAAAAGTCCGCAGCCAGGTGCTAAGCAGCTGGCTCACAGACCTGGGCCCGGTAGCGGCTTGCTCTGCTTGCCGGGAGCCCAAACCCAAGGATGTACGGCTACAGCCGGACTTAGATTGGCTGACCGATACAAAACAGCTTGGTCCAGAACTCAGCCAGCAACTGCTGTACTTACGCCAGAACCGCAACCAGGGGCCGCATTACTACATAGGTGCAGCACCCCAAATTGGTAACCCACTGTTTGAGCACGAGGAGGCGTACCGCTCAGCCCCCGGTAACCTGCCCGACGATGGCTTGCGGGTACTGGCCTTGTTCCGCTACTGGAACATGATTGACTATTTCTTCCCCTACCGCTACGCCACGGGCGAGGACTGGCAGCAAGTGCTGCCCGAGTTTCTGCCGCAGTTTGTGGGCGCCCGCACCCCGGAGCAATACCGCCTGGCGGCCCTGGCCCTCATTGCCCGCATTCAGGATACCCACGCCAACATCTCGGATGGGGACCCGGTAATAGCCAGGTACCGGGGTACGTTTTATGCGCCGGTGCAAGTGCGGTTTGTGGAAGGGCAGCCGGTTGTTACGGAGTACTTCGACCCGCAGCTGGGCCCGGCTACTGGGCTGCTCAAAGGCGACATTGTACTATCCGTGGATGGGCGCAAGGTGCAAGACCTGGTTACTGAGCGCAAGCCCCTTACCCCGGCCTCCAACGAGCCCACCCAGCTGCGCAACATTGCCCGCGACCTGCTACGCGGCAATACCGAGCAGGTACAACTGCTAGTACGGCGAGATGGTAAAGAGCTGCCGTTTAGCATTACGCGTCACCTACCCAGCAAGCTAAACCTGCTGTATAACCTGGGCACGCCCGACCCGAAAGCTCCTGCTTGGCGCCGGCTACCGAGCAACATCGGGCACCTCACGCTGGGCACTATTCAAAATAAGGAGCTGCCCGGCATTATGCAGGAAGCGCAGGGTACCAAGGGCCTGATTATTGATATCCGCAACTACCCATCGGATTTTGTGGTGTTTTCCCTCACGAAATATCTCCTGAGCAAACCCGCCGAGTTTGTGCGGTTCAGCGTACCCACGCCCACTTACCCAGGCCTGTTCAGCACTACGGAGCCGCTACAGGTTTTTCCTGGCAAGGGCAAGCCATACGCGGGCAAGGTGGTGGTTCTGGTGAATGAGCTTTCGGTTAGCCAGTCGGAGTACACCACCATGGCCCTGCGCGCGGTGCCGGGCGCTGTGGTAATGGGCAGCACCACGGCCGGGGCCGATGGCAACGTATCAACCATTGTGCTGCCCGGCAACATTACCACCCGCATTTCCGGCTTGGGCGTCTATTACCCCGATGGCCGCGAAACCCAGCGCATTGGCATTGTGCCCGATGTGGAAGTAAAGCCCACCATTGCCGGCATCAAAACGGGCCGCGACGAGGTGCTGGAACGCGCCGTTGCCTACATTGAAAACGGTGCGCCGCTCGTGAAATAACGGCTACGGATGAGCCGCTACCCACACGTCCCCATCTTCGTAAAATTCCTTTTTCCAGATAGTAACTACCTGCTTCAGGGTATCGATGATGTACTGGCAGGCGGCGAAGCTCTCGGCTCGGTGCGGCGTGGAAACGGCTACCACCACGGCCACGTCCCCGATGTGCAGGGTGCCTTTGCGGTGGACCACGGTTATTTTTTCTACCATCGGCCACTGCTCGGCGGCCTGCTCGGCCACTTTGCGCAGCTGGTGCAGGGCCATGCTGTCGTAGGCCTCGTACTCCAGGCGTACCACGGCGCGGCCGGTGCTACGGTTGCGCACGGTACCGATAAACGTGTTAATGGCCCCGGCCCCATCGGCTTCCACGCTTTGCAGGGCGGCGGCTACATCAATGGGCTGGGCAGTGAGGTCGATGTGAATCAAAGGAAAGTGGTGAGGTGATGGGGTGATGAGGTTAATCGTCATGCAGAGCGCAGCGAAGCATATCGCGTGCTGACGTTGCAGTGGCAATCCTGACGAATCAGTAGAGATGCTTCGACAAGCGGACGCCAAATAAAGCATGACGTTCTAAGTTATCTGACAACTAGCAGCTGCTATCCAGCAACTGAGATTAGCCACCACTCACGGGCGGAATCAGAGCTATTTCGTCGCGTTCCTGCAGCAGAGTGTCATCGGCGGCGTACTCGTTGTTAACGGCTACGGCCAAGCTGCTGAGGCGGGCAAGTTCGGGGTAGCGGGCGTGCAGATCCTGCAGCAGGCCCTGGGCCGACTGCCCTTCCGGGGCCACCACCTCCAGCGTAGGCTGCCCCACGATTTCGCGGGCAATGCCAAACAAAGCAATTTTCAGGTTCATTGGTTATCTAGTAGTTCTTGTTCGGGAAAGGCCCCGCGCCAGGTGGGGTAGCTGCCAGGCCAGGCGGAAGCAGCCAACCGACGGTGCCCCCTCGGTTGCAGTTTACCCGAACGGAAACGCCTGATTTACGTTGTTTGTTTGGTTGCGCTGGCGCCGCCGTTATTTCGCTCTGTTGTCTATGTCCGCTGTCGTACCCTCCGTTCTGTTTGATAATCATGGCCGCCCGCTGGAATACCTGCGGCTGGCCGTAACGGACCGGTGCAATCTGCGCTGCTTCTACTGCATGCCCGAGGAAGGCATCAAGTACCTACCCAAGCAGGAGCTGCTGACCTACGAGGAAATGGAGCGGCTGGTGACCATCATGGCTGGGCTGGGCGTGCGTAAAGTGCGCCTGACGGGCGGGGAGCCATTTGTGCGCCGCGACTTAGTGCCGTTTATGGACCGCCTCAGCCAGATTCCGGGCATTGAGGAGCTAACCATGACCACTAACGGGGTGCTCACCGCCCCCCACGTACCCGAGCTGGCCCGCATAGGCGTAAAAGCCGTGAACCTGAGCCTGGATACTCTGGACAGGGCCCGTTTCGCCAGCATCACCCGCCGCGACGAGCTGCCCCGGGTGCTGGACACGCTGTATGCCCTGCTGGCGGCCGGCATCCGGGTCAAAATCAACGCCGTGGTGATGGACGGCCAAAACACCCAGGATTTATTGCCCTTGGCCGAGCTAACCCGCGACTTACCCGTGGATGTGCGCTTTATTGAGGAAATGCCCTTCAATGGCGGCAGCCACGACGCGGCCGTTCTGCCCTGGAACCACCGCCGTATCCGTCAGCATCTGGAGCTAAACCTGGGCGAACTGACCCCAGTGGCCACCCGCCCCGGCGACACGGCCTCGCACTACACCGTGGCTGGGCACCAGGGCCGCCTGGGCATCATTGCGGCCTACTCACGCACCTTCTGCGGCACCTGCAACCGCATCCGCCTCACGGCCGAAGGCGGCGTGAAAACCTGCCTCTATGACCAGGGTGTGCTGGATGTGCGGGCTCTGTTGCGCGGCGGCTCCACCAATGAGCAGGTAGCGGAAGCCCTGAAGTCGGCGTTCCGGAACCGCGCCGCCAATGGCTTTGAGGCCGAGAGCCAGCGCCCGTTGCACCAGCTCAGCTTCGAGTCGATGAGCACGATTGGGGGGTAGGCGCCGCTGACAGCTTCAGGTGCTGGCACCCGTTTGTTGTTCAAATGGCCTACCAAGTGTACCCACTAATTTGCTTAGTCATTCCGGCTTTTTATCTGAACCCAGCTCTACACCTTACGGCCCTGCCAATGCGTTTTTCGCCCGCCCCGCCACCGGCAGCCCGCCTCCCACACCATGACCTTACTCCTGAGTTGCCTGCTGTTCCTTAACCTGCTGTGCTTTCTGCTGTTCGCCCTCGATAAACGCAAAGCCCAGCACGGCCAGCGGCGCATCCCGGAAAAAACGCTGCACCTCGCCACGCTACCCGGCGCGGCCCCCGGCGCGTGGGCAGCCATCCTGCTGTTGCACCACAAAAACCGCAAAGCTGCTTTCTGGAGCATCACGCTGCTGCTGACGCTGTTGCAGGGGTCGGCGCTTTATTTCGTGTGGCCCTATGTGCAGGCGGCGGTTTAGCAGGCCACGTGGGCGTTTCCGGTAAGTTAGCAGGGGTGTAGGATGTAGTAGATTAGGGCGAAGAATTTGCGCAATTAGTCCATCACCTGAAACTACCCGTTATGCATTATTGGCAACGAGCCATCTGGCTGGCGGTGGTGAGTCTGCTGCTAGTATCAAGCTGTAAACCGCTGAAGCGCGTGTATGTACGCGCCATGCATCCTCATCAAAGCACTACACAGACTGCCACAACAGCTACTCACCTGCTCCATGCGGATGTGCTGGGCGGTACAGAGCTGGATACCGGCCGCTTCCAGGTACTGAATTACACCAGTAAATCATTTACCGTAAGTACCCGCTACCGTCAGCATGTGGGTTTTAGGGAGTATCAGCAGACCATTTTTCTACGTTGTGCTCAACTGAAAAGTCTTCCTGTAGGACAAATCATGTCAGTGCCGAATGCCAGCTTCACCGTTGCTGGTTACGATAGTAATACGCTGTATAGTAACATCTCGGGTACCGTTATCCGGTTGGATAGTTCGACCATCCAGCCCCGGTTTCAGTTCGACTTACGCTATCTGGATAAGTACAAGCTACCCAGTACAATCCTGAAGGCAACGGTTAGCTTCCAGCGAGATTCTACTTACTTCGAGCGGACAAACCAAGACTACCAGGGCCGCTACAACAACCTGCGTCTAGCGCTAAAGGAATCGGGCAGAGTAAAGTTGCTGGATCTGAATTCTTATGCCCACCGTTACAGAAAGTTCAACGGAGAGGACAGCTATGACACGTTGTATGCGCGGCTTGGAGAGTTGTATAATCTGGAAGAGTTGAGTTTGGAGGCCAGTTACTTGCCGGTCCTCCCTCCCGGGTTCACAAAGCTGAAGCGCTTGAAGAAGCTGAATTTAAGCTACAACCGTCTCACGCAGTTCCCAACCGAATTATACCAACTCGACAGTCTAGAGGAGTTAAATCTGGAGCGCAACTGGCTGGATAGCATTCCGCCATCAATCCGGCAAATGGAAAGACTAAGGGTACTAAACCTCAGCAGCAATCAACTGACGCGGTACCCAGAAGCCGTAAACGCCTTAGCGAATTTGCGGGAATTACATTTGGGCAACGCCAATATCCGCCGCCTCCCGCTTAGCACCAGACAGCTCCGGAATCTGGAGGTCATGGATGTGGGAAACCAGCGTAATGAGCGAGCCAACAAGGTACATAATGTAGATGCGCTGACGGTCCTGCCACACCTGCGAAGAGTAAGCTTAGAATACAATCCGTTGGATTCGCTCCCGGCAGCGGTATACCAGCTTCAGAAACTGCAGGAGCTCAATATAAAAGGTACGGGCCTCGATACACTATCCGTGAACCTCAGGCGCTTACCGAGCCTCCGAAAGTTGGAGCTGTACTACGAACCCCAGCTTTTCCCCAGTTCCACCCAGCCCTGACGCATGGCGTAGTGGAGTCCCGTACCCACCACCAAGCCGATCAGGTAGCCATACGGCAAGCCGCTGCACAACAGGCCTACCCAAAGGGCCAGCAGCAACCCCGCGCGCGACTCGCTGCCGCTGACGCTGCTGCAGGGGTTGGTTTCCCCGGAACAAGTGGCTGCGTAACTGTAACGAGCAAGCACTTTGGCTTCAGACGAAGCTTTTTGTCGCAATTCACTAAACAGTGTAGAGACGCGACACTTTGCGTCTCCTCGGATGCGCCGCCCGAACGCAATCGGCCAACGCTGAGACGCGAAGTGTCGCGTCTCTACAGCCGGCGCACGTCATTCATAAACTGGTGTAATCCGATACTATTCTGTGTAAATCCGGTATTCTTGCCCCACTATGAAGGTGCTATTCTGGATACTTGGGTTGGGAGCGGCGCTGTATGTGGTGGTATGCGTGCTGCTGTACTTTCAGCAGGAGCGGCTGCTGTTCTTTCCTGCCAAACTACCCGCTGATCATCGTTTCCGGTTCAACAGCCGGTTTGAAGAGCGGTGGATACCGACTCCAGACGGTACCCGCCTGCATGGCCTGCTGTTCCCGGCCGATTCCACTTCCAAAGGCCTCATTTTCTATCTGCACGGCAACGGCGGGGCGCTGGATAGCTGGGGTGAAGTAGCGGCTACCTACACCCGGCTGGGCTACTCGGTGTTTCTGCTAGATTATCGGGGCTACGGCAAAAGTGAGGGCCGCATCAGCAGCCAGGCGCAGTTACTCGCCGATGTGGATACGGCTTACCAGCAGCTTACGCGCGAGTTCCCGGAAAACCGTACGGTACTGTTGGGCTACTCGCTGGGCACGGGGCCGGCGGCGTGGCTGGCGGCTCGGCACCGTCCGCAACTTCTGGTTTTGCAGGCACCCTACGCCAGCATGCGCGCTATGGCCCGGCAGCATTACCCCTGGGTTCCGAGCTTTATCGTGCGCTACCCGTTAGCCACTGATGAAGTGCTACCGCAGGTGCAAGTGCCCATCGTCATCTTTCACGGCAACCAGGACGAGGTTATCAGTCCTCAGTCAACCCAGCGGCTAGAAAGGTCGCTGAAACCCCAGGACCAGTTTATTACCCTGCCCGGGGCGGGCCATAATGGCATGACTTACAACCCAGCCTACCAGCAAGCCATGCGCCGGATTCTGGCGGGGCTGTAGGTGAGAAAGTCAGATTGACGGGGCTCATTGGTGAGTGCAGAACAGGCTGGAATAAGGGTCAAATTGGGTGGAGGAAGCCAGGTTATTTACCTTCGATTCCTGATGCTGCCCTTCCCCTCCCGTCTGCTTTTTTGTGCTGGCCTGCTGCTTGTGCCTTTGCTGGTGCCCACCGCCGCCCAGGGCCAGACCAATGCTATTCCTGACCCGAGAACGGGTACCTGGCACATTGCTACGGTGGTGCTGCCGGGTGGGCCCAAACACTGGGGTGGCTACGCGGAAGTACAAACCCGCTCCAATAGCCTGTTCCGCCAGTATTTCTATACCGAGCTGAAAGGAGGCGTGAGCTACGATGTAGCCAAAAACTTCACCCTGATGCTGGCCGGCGGCCGCTACTCCACCGCCGACTACCGCAACCCGAGCGCCGGCCCTCTCAACGTAGAACGACGCCTCTGGCAGCAGCTTACGCTTACGCAGTTTGCCGCCCGTCTTAAGCTGGAGCACCGCTACCGCATGGAGGAACGCTGGTACCGTTTCCGCGACAATGTGGTGCCGGCCGGCTCTTCGCGCTACCGCACGCGCATGCGCTACCGCTTCAACACGTTTCTGCCCCTTAACCGGCCTACTTTCACGGACAAAACGGCGTTTCTGTCGGTGTACGACGAGGTGTTTTTTAACCCCCGGGGTCCATTTTTCGAGCGCAACCGCCTGTACGCGGGCGTGGGCTACCAGTTTGATAAGCACTGGACGGTGCAGGGTGGCTGGCTGAACCAGGCCAACTACACGCCCGCCAACTACCGTCAAAACGTATTCACGCCCCAAACTACCGTAGCTAAAAACAACGTGGTGCTGTCGGTTATTTACCGCCTGGGCCGCCCGGCTACTGCTATTGCCTCGCCGGAGTACGTGCCCTCTCAGCCGGATTAGGGTGTTTGAGCAATTGGCTATTCGCTACTATCCGGGTCGTCATGCAGAGCCGACGGCGAAGAACCTTGCGTGCTGATGTCTGATTACTACCGCAACGTCAGCACGCGAGATGCTTCACCGTCGGCTCTGCATGACGTACTATCAGCGTATCCTCCCAACCCAGTTAAGCCGCCACCGGCACCAGGTGTAGGGTAAGCGTGTGCCGGGCCTCGCCGGAGTACAACATGTGCAGCTCCAGGGTGAGGTGCTGGTCGGAGAGGGTTTTGATGAGCAGATACAGGGAGGACTCGTTGCCGGGATGCACGATTTTGCCGGCTTGTTTCATCCACCCCGTAGCCGTTAGCCTTGCATCAGGAGCCTGGTTGAGGGTGCTGAAGTCAAACACCACGCCTTCGCCCATGCTCCAGTAGCCCTGGAACGGCTGGGGGCCGGCCTCGATGCGCACTGTTTTCCAGATCCGACAGAGTACTTGTTCTTCCATACGCAGTTACTTGCCCAGCCCTACCCAGCCGCGCTGCATGGCATAGTACAGGGCCGTACCCGCCAACAGGCCTACAAGGTAACCATACGGCAGCCCACTACACAGCAAACCCACCAGCAAAGCCAGCAATAAGCTGGAACGGGAGCCACTAATATCGCGCAGGAGGGTGGCCAGCGTGAGGGCCTCAAACAGCAGCAGCACCCCCAGAATAGGCAAGGGGAAAATCTGCACGATTTGCTGGAACCCTTGACTGAACCCCAGTCCCAGCACCAGAAACAGCCCGCCGTACAGCACCACCGAGCCCCCGGTGCGCCCCCCAAATGTGTAGTGGCCCACCATGCCCCCCGAGCCGTGGCATACCGGAAACCCACCCAGAAAAGGATTTATCAGGTTCATGAGGCCGTAGGTGAAGCTGATTTGCCGCACCGAGAGAGGCCGCTCCGGAAAGTAATCTTCCACCACCTGCCGGGTAGCCAGCACCGAGTTGCCCAGGGAAAGCGGAATTTGGGGTAGGGCCAGCAAAATGGCTCCGTACTTCACATTGTCCCAGGTGGGTACCTGCCAGCCCGGCAGGTGCAGCCCGATGGCACGATGAGCGGTGGCAAAATCGAGCTTGAACAGCAGGCCGTAGCTGACGCCCAAAGCCAGTACCACCAGCGCGGCCGGCCAGCGCCGGTTGCCCAGGAGCACCACCGTCACCAGGAAGGCCGCCGCGGCCAGTACATACCCCGCCAAGCCATCGGCGGGCACGTATTCCTTGAGGGCCAGTGTGGCTAGCTGCAACGCCAGCCCGAACTGGATGCCCCGGATAACGGGCTTGGGCACCAACCGGGCCAGCGCGTCAATCAGGCCGGTTACGGATAGCAGCAGCATACTCACGCCAATAGCCAACCCGCCCCCGAAGATGACGCGGCCGGGAATTTTCTGGGCAATAACCAGGGCGGCAAAGGCCTTGAGGGGCTGCACTGGCATGGGCATCCCGTACCAGAGTCCCGAAAACACCTGCATCAGCCCGAACATGATGAGTACACCCGCGCTATCCATGCCGGAGGCGGCAATGATGCCAATGAGCAGGGGCAGATCGGTACCCAGGTCGCCAAAGGCCCCCGCCAGCTCATTCCGGTCGAAGCGAATACGGGGGCGGGGCGGCGGGGTAGCGGTGAGGGGCATGGTGTTAGGGGGCGGGATGCTGCCAGTAGGGCGCTGGTATCTATTCCCAGATAAAGCTGGGGGTGGTTTGCTCAATTTCTTTTCCGCTTTGCAGCCGGATGCGCAAACGGAACTGCTGCTGCGCGTTATCCGCGGGCTTGGGGCTTATTACTAGTTCAATTGGCCGGTCCAGCTCATCGTACTTCCCCGATTTCCAGGAGTTCAGAGAGTCGGCCAGTTGCGCCAGCGGGAAAGATACGCCCTGGTAGCTGCTGTTGCCCGCCAAGCAGCGCACAAACTGGTTTAGCGGCTGCCCGGCAGCTACTCCGTTAAACTGCCCAGTACTGGTCAAGGACAGCTCGGATATTTTGTCTTTCAGCCCCCTTGAGCCAGGCTCATCGCACTGAAAGGCCATAGCACTGGCCGCAAACCAGTTCCGGGCCGGGGCAGCCGCCAGGTAGTCGTACTTAAGCACCATGCTTACCAGCAGCTGGGCGGCGGTGGTGCGCGTGCCAGTAGTGAAGGCGGGTCCATTGCTGGTTTCCGCCACCAGCAGTTGCACCGCCCGCACGTTGGCGTAGTCCCGCAGCTCCTTGCAGCAGCCCATGGGTAGCACGCCCAAAAAAACCAGTAGCAGTAGCATCTGCACCAATTTCTTAGCCATAATCTTGAGGATTAGTTAGGTATAGTTACTTTTCTTTTCTCCTCAAGATAACAGGCATTTACCAAGCACGGCAGTTGGTGTGCCTGGTGCAAATGCCCAGCCATTGCTACCGTGCTCCGCACGAGGCCCCATCCTGGTTTTCGGCCGCTTCCGGGTTGGCCGCCTCTTCCACCGTTTCCATCTTATCCTCCCAAGCCAAGATACCGCCTTCCAGGTTCAGCAGGTTGGTTAGGCCGAACTCGGTTTGCAGGCGCTCAACGGCTTGGGCACTGCGGCGGCCCGAGCGGCAGTATACTACTACCGGGTGCTGCTTGGGCAGGGTAGCCACGCCTTTTTCCAGAGCACTCAGGGGCAGCAGAGTAGCATTGGGCAAGTGGCCGGCGGCGTACTCGTGGGGCTCCCGCACATCGAGCAGGAAGGGCGGCCGGGCCGAGGCCACCTGCTCCCGCAGCTCCGCCACCGAAACGCTCCGGACCCCTGCCCCGCACAGGTCGGCATAGTTGGCGGTGTTGGCCGTATCCAGGTTCAGGGCGGCCTGCTCGGGGCGGCGGGCGAATTTCAGGGTGCGGGTTTGGAAGGTGAGGGCATCAAACAGCCAGAGCCGTCCGCTGAGCACTTCTCCTATGCCCAACACAACTTTGAGGGCCTCCGTGGCCTGGGCCGTGCCCACCAGGCCGGGCAACACGCCCAGCACCCCGGTAGCGTCGCAGTTGGGAGCCTCGGCGGCTGAGGGCGGCTGCGGAAACAGGCAGCGGTAGGTGGGGCCGCCCTGGTAGTTGAACACCGCAACCTGCCCCTCAAACTTGTAAATGGCCCCCGACACCAGCGGCTTGCCGTAGCTCACGCAGGCATCATTGAGCAGGTAGCGCGTGGGGAAGTTGTCGGAGCCGTCTATTATCACATCGTACTTGCTCACCAGCTCGCGCACGTTGCCCAGCGTAACCCGGCAGGTGTATACCTCCGTGCGTACCAGGGGATTGATGCGCTGCACGGCGCGGGCCGCCGTTTCGGCCTTGGGCTGGCCCAGGTCGGCAGGACCGTACAAAATCTGGCGCTGCAGGTTGCTGCGGTCCACCGTATCGGCATCGGCTATGCCCAGCGTGCCCACACCGGCGGCAGCCAAGTACTGCAGAACAGGGCAGCCCAGGCCCCCGGCCCCCACCACCAGCACGCGGGCGGCTTTCAGCTTTTCCTGGCCGGCTTCTCCTATTTCGGGCAGTTGCAGGTGGCGGCGGTATATCTGGCGTTCTTCTTGGGTAAGCATGGGTAGGGGGCAAATAATGGCCGGCACAGGAGGCTGCCGCTTCCAGCGCAGGGGCCAAAGCTGGTTTCTGGCCGGGCGCTGCCGCTCGGGGCCGTGCCAAGCTCAAACTTACTTCCGGCCCATAAGGTTAACCAAATACGCCGCTCTTACCGGCCCGTGCCGTTTTGCGTACAGGTACCTGCGTTTTCCTCCTTCTTTTACTGTTGCCGTGTCTGCTCCCGTTTTTCTTCCGCCTACCAGCTACGAGTACGTAACCGTACACCGCGTGCAAGGCACTACCGCTGTGGAAGCTACCGACGTGCTGGCGGCCGAGGAACCCCTGGAAATTCGGGTGGGCTTTGGGCCGGCCGGGCAGCGGCAGCACCGCACTCTGAGCATTACTATGCGCACGCCGGGCCACGACTTTGAGCTGGCGGCCGGATTTCTGTTTACGGAGGGCATCATTAGTAGCCGCCAGGAGTTGCAGGGCCTCGTCTACTGCCCCGATGTGGAAAAGGAGGAGGAGCGCGAAAACGTGGTGCGGGCTGAGTTGGCCCCCTCCGCGTTACCCGACCTGCCCCGGCTCGAGCGCCACTTCTACACCAGTAGCAGCTGCGGCGTTTGTGGCAAAACCAGTATTGAGGCCGTGCACGCCGCGGCCTGCCCGGTACTGCCCACTACTGGGCCACAGGTGGCGGCCAGCGTTATTCACCTGCTTCCGGAGCGGCAGCGCCAGGCCCAGGAGCTATTTGAGCAAACGGGCGGCCTGCATGCGGCGGCTTTGTTTTCGCCGGAAGGGGAGCTGCTACTTCTGCGCGAGGATGTGGGCCGCCACAATGCTCTGGATAAAGTAATTGGCGCGGCCCTGCTGCAGGGGTTGCTGCCCTTGCACAACACGGTGCTGCTGGTGAGTGGCCGAGCCTCATTTGAACTGGTGCAGAAGGCGGCCGTGGCGGGTATTCCGGTGCTGGCAGCCGTGGGCGCGCCCTCCTCCCTGGCGGTGCAGGCGGCGCATAATTTCGGCATGACGGTGTGCGGCTTTGTACGCCAGAACCGCTTTAATGTGTATAGCCACGCCTGGCGGATAGCCGGTTCAGTCCCTGCCTGATACGCTGCACTTCTCTTGTATTCCTTATGAAACTTCGCCTCGAAGACAACACGCTCCGCCTGCGCCTCGACCCACCTGAGGTGGATATTTTCCGTCAGCAGGGAAGTCTGAAAATCAGGGTACCCTTGGGCCCGACCTCCGCCGAGCAACTTACGTATAGCCTGGAGCGCGACGCCGACGCCCTGACTCTTAGCACCCGCTATGAGGCTGGCTGTATCCGGGTGTTGCTACCTGCCTCCCTGGCCGACAGCTGGACCTCAACGGATGAGGTGAGCCTGCGCGGCACCAGCGAAGTTGCCGATAATCAAGTATTGCATATTTTGGTAGAGAAAGACCTGGGCTGTAAGCATTAGCACCCTGTACTTCTCTCTATTCCACCGTCATTCCCACCATGCACCATGGAAGAGTCTCCCATTAGCAACCCCGGCAACGCGGGCAATTCTCACCAGCAAAAGGCCGAGAATAAGCCTAAAAGCGGGGAACGGCCCGATCAGGGTACTGCTCCCGCCCCCGACCACTACCGCCCCGATCCTCAACACCAACGTGACGAAAGCGTGATACCAGCCCCCGACGTAGCCAACGCCAAGTACCACCACCCCATTCTGGCCCAACCCCCGGAAGCGCCCACCGGCCTCAAGCTGGAGGAGCGCGCCAAGGTGGCGGCTGGCGTTACGGCGGTTATCAAATCCATGGAGTTTAGCTGGAGTGAGGGGGGCGTAAACCGCGGCACCCGGGGCCTGCTCAAAATGAACCAGAAGGACGGTTTTGACTGCTCCAGCTGCGCCTGGCCCGACCCGGACGACCACCGCTCGGTGGCCGAGTTCTGCGAGAACGGGGCCAAAGCCACCGCTTCGGATGCCGATGATAAAGCCGCCGGCCCTGAGTTCTTTGCCAAGCATAGCCTGGCCCAGCTTTCCCAGATGACTGACCGGGACCAGAACAACGCCGGCCGCCTCACGCACCCGCTGGTAAAGCGCCCCGGCGACAACCACTACTCCCCCATTGCTTGGCCTGATGCGTTCCAGCTGATTGCCGACAACCTGAACTCCCTGGCCTCGCCCGACGAAGCCGTGTTCTATACCTCGGGCAAGGTACCCAACGAGCCGGCTTTCCTGTTTCAGCTGTTTGCCAAGCTCTTGGGTACCAACAACCTGCCCGATTGTTCCAATATGTGTCACGAGAGCAGCGGCGCGGCCCTGAGCCCCACGCTGGGCCTGGGCAAGGGCTCCGTTACGCTCAATGACATCCACGAGGCCGAGGTGATCCTGATCATCGGGCAGAACCCGGGCACCAACCACCCGCGCATGCTCACGGCCCTGCAAAAGGCCAAGCGCAACGGGGCCAAAATCATTTCGGTGAACCCCCTGCCGGAAGCGGGCCTGCTGGCCTTCAAAAATCCCCAGGACTTCATGAACCCCTTCCGGGCGCTGGGCGCTTTGCTGGGCGACGGCACCCAGATTACCGACCTGTTCCTGCAGGTGCGCGTGGATGGGGATATGGCTCTGCTGCGCGGCATTATGAAACACCTGTTTGAGGCCGAGGACCTGAATCCGGGCCAAGTGGTTGACCGGCCGTTCATCGACAAGTACACTACTGGCTTTGCGTCCTTCGAGCAGAACATCCGCAACACTTCCTGGGAGGATATTGAGGAGTTGAGTGGTATTTCGCGGGCTCAGTTGCTGGAAGCGGCCAACATGCTGGCTACCAAGCAGAAGATTGTAACCTGCTGGGCTATGGGCGTTACCCAACAGCGCCAGGGTGTACAAACCATCCAGGAAATCGTGAATCTGCAGCTGATGAAGGGTGCCATCGGCAAGCCCGGCGCGGGTACCTGCCCGGTGCGCGGCCACTCCAACGTGCAGGGCGACCGGACCATGGGCATTTGGGAGCAGCCTACCAAGGAGTTTCAGGATTCCCTGGCCAAGGAGTTCAGCTTCCAGCCCCCTTATGAGCACGGCTACGATACCGTAGAGGCCATCAAGGCCATGTATAAGGGCAAAACCAAGGTTTTCTTCAGCCTGGGTGGTAACCTGCTTGCCGCCGGCCCCGATACTGAAATCATAGCCGAGGGCATGCGCAAACAGAAACTGACGGTATTCGTGGGCACCAAGCTCAACCGGGGCCACCTGACCACCGGCGAAACCAGCCTGCTGCTGCCCTGCTTCACCCACGCCGATGTGGACATGCAGAAGTCGGGCCACCAGATGACTTCCTGCGAAAACTCTATGGGCGTGGTCAGCCAGAACAAGGGCGTGCTGGTGCCGCTGGAAGGCCAGATGATGAGCGAAGTAGCCATTCTCTGTGGCATAGCCATTGCCACCTTCGGTAGCAAAATCAACATTGCCGACTGGGTGGCCATGACGGAGAACTACGACGTCATCCGGGACCACATCAGCCGCGTAATTCCGGGCTTCGAGAACTTCAACGAGAAGCTACGCCGCCCCGGCGGATTCTACCTGCCCAACGGCCCCCGGGAACGGAAGTTCACCACCAAGAATGGTATGGCCAACTTCACCACCACGGAGCTGGAGAAGTACACCAATGAGCCTGACCAGCTGATTCTGATGACGGTGCGCAGCCACGACCAGTTTAACACTACCATTTACGATTACAACGACCGGTACCGGGGCGTACTAGGCGAGCGGCGGGTGCTGTTTATGAACGAGCAGGACATGGCCGACCGGGGCCTTAAGGCCAAGGACCTCATCGACATTACCAGCCACTTCAAGGGCGAAAAGCGCACCGTGGAGAAGTTCATTGCCGTACCTTATGATATTCCGAAGGGCAATGTAGCTGCATACTTCCCGGAGGCCAACCCGCTGGTACCAGTGGGCAGCGTAGCCAAAACCAGCAACACGCCTACCTCCAAATACGTGGTAGTAACCGTGGTACCTGCCCACAAAACCGTAGGTGCCCCGGTAGAGGTGCGCATGGCGGCGGAGGCGTAAGCAGTCAGTATAGCCCCAAAAAAAGCCCGACTACACTGTTGTAGTCGGGCTTTTTTTGGGGCTATACTGACTGCGGATTGCTTAGAACGGATACCCAATGGCAATATTCAGGCGGCCGGCGCTCTGGTCACGCTTGTTGAACGACTGGTTGAGGCTGGGACGGACGACGTCACTGTTGTTATACGGTACGCTGAGCGGGTACGCGTAGTCGAGGCGAATGACGAAGAACTGCACATCGATGCGGATACCGGCCCCGGCTCCCACGGCCAGCTCCTTCAGGAACGTGCTGGGCGAGAACTGGCCGTTTTTGCCATCAGGGTTGCCGTTTTCATCCACGGTAATGCGGCTGGGGTCCTGGTTGATCAGCCAGATGTTGCCGGCATCCACGAACAAAGCGCCTTTCACGTAGGGGAACAGATCCTGGCGGTACTCGGCGTTGGCTTCAATGCGCATGTCGCCCACCTGGTCATAGAACGAGCTGTTTTCGCTAGCAATGGGGGCGCGGTAGGTGCCCGGCCCCAAGCCCCGGGCGGCGAAGGCCCGCACGCTGTTGGGGCCGCCAATGCCGTACTGTTTCAGGTAGGGCAGCACGGAGGAGTTCTGGTAGGGCAGCCCGGCCCCGATGAGCAGGCGAGTGGCTAGTTTATTGCCGCTGCTGGGGTTGGAGCTGGTGCGGAAGTAGTTACGAAACTCCAGATCCACCTTGGTGTACTGGGCAAACTGCTGGCTGAGCAGGGTGTAGGCCTGGCTGCCGTCGGTGTTGGTAGTGCGAGGCTGGCCCGAGAGGGAGCTGACAAGGTAGGCCAGGTTGCCGGCTACCTCTATGCCCCCACTGAAGTAGACCTGGTTGCGGCGCTGCTCCAGGGCCTGCTGGTTGTAGGTGTAGCGGTAGGAGCTGGCCAGCACAAACTGCTGCCGGAAGGAGTTAGCCAGGAATGGCCGCTCCTCCAGCAGTTTTTCAAACGCCTGTGACGGATTGCTCAGGCGCAGGTATTGTACGTCAATGGGCCGCAACTCGTGCTCGTTGGTGAGTTTGGTTTTCCAGGTGTAGCCGTAGTTCACGTTGAACGCCTGCTGGGTGAAAGCATCGAGGCGGGTAACGGTTTTAGCCCCTACTCCAAACGTAGTTCGGGGCTGAAAATCAGAGTTTTTGAGCCGAATATCAAAGGGTGGCGTGATGAGGCGGGGCACTACCAACTGGGCATTGGCGCCCAGCTCATAACTAGTAAGACCAATGGTGTTGGTGTTGCTACGCGTTTGGTTTTCGAAGGTGCCGGTTACGTTTACCAAGAGTTGCTCAGCCCCGCGCAAGGCCGAGCGGTTACGGAACTGCACCTGAAAGCCAGGCCCCGTGAAACCGTTGGATTTGCTCACCAGCAGCACCTCGGCCCGCAGGCTTTTCTTGGGCAGCTGGGTCATGCGCACGTAGGAGTTCAGGAAGCCGTAACCGGCCGAGTCTGCCTTTTGGCGGGCGGGCCGGAAGCCGATATCCACGTACTTGAAGGTGCCCAGACTCATCAGGCGGCTCAGCGTCTGGTCCTGGCGGCGGCGGCGGTACAGGCTGTCCGGGAACAGGAACACGGCATTCACAATGGCCTTGGCCTTGAACACGTCCTCATCCGGGAAGTACTGGTAGCCCCGGTAGTTGATGGGCTTTGGGGCCAGCGTGGTATCGTTCAGGGTATAGTCGGTGTTCAGCCGCACCCGGTCCAGAATGTAGGGTTTGGCCGCCTGCTCCGGCGTTTTGCCCTTGATTTTCAGGTACACGTTCACCTGGTTATTGAGCGTGCTGTCTACCTGAAACAGAATGTAGTCGGGGTTGAAGTAGTAGAACCCCTGGTTTTTCACGGCCTGGTCGATGCGGAGCCGCTCGTTGGTGAAGGTTTGCAGGCTGTAGGAGTCACCCACTTTCAGCAGAGAGGCCGCCTGCGTGGCGCGCACGGCCCGGGGCAACAGGGAGTCGCCTTCGGGGAAGAAGATTTCCTTGATGGTGTAGGGCCGGCCCACGGTGGCCGTGTAATCAACGGAAGCCGCCTGGCCCTTCACCTGCACTTTGCTGTGCACCACCGGCTGAAAGTAGCCGTTGTTGTAGAGGCGGTTCACCATCAGGCCCTTCACTTTCTGGGTGTCTACCTGGCTGAGCAGCACAGGTTTTTCGCCGTACTTATTGGCCAGCCAGTGGCCCAGGCCTTTGGTTTTGCCCTCGCCCATGTGCCAGAAATACAGCTTGGGCCGCAGCCCCAGAATGGAAGCGTTGGGCTTGGGCGTAATCACGCCGGTCAGCTCGGTGGTCAACTCCGCTTCCTTCGGGATAGGGCTCTCAGACTTCACCTTTACGGTGCTGCCGGTGTAGAGCTTGCTGCCCTCCGGAATAAACTTGGTACCCGAGCAGGCCGCCAGCAACGCCAGGCCCACGCTCAGCCCGGCTGCCCGGTAGCTACTCCAGCCCGGAGCAAGCCCCCAACGAGGAGAGTCGGCCGTTTTGTGTGGTCGGGAAAGGAAAGGCAGAAGAGGCAGCATGCAGGCAGAAATCAGGAAGGAGAAGCGGCGGCGAGAAGCCTGCCGCTCCGGTATAAAAACTAGCGGCGGGTAGAATCGGGGCGGGAAACCGGGCGGCTGGCGCGCCGGGCCGAATCGGGCCGGACCATGGGGCGCTGGCGCAGGGAATCGGGGCGGGCGTTGGGGGCAGCGTTGGTGGAGTCTCGACCGGCGCGGCGGTCCTGTCGACGGCGGCGGCTTTCCAGCTTCACTTCTTCCTTCACGTTGTCGTCGATACCCTTAAACAGGTCAGCCAAAGTCTGGTAGTCGCGCTGGAAGATGAGCGAGGCGCCGGTGCGCACAAACTGCCCGTCAATGTCGCCATAGGCGTTGTTGCGGAAGGCCCGCAGGCGGATACGGCCATTAGCCAGCACGTTGTATTCCACGCTCACATCCCCGGCAAAAGCACTTACACCAGCCCCATTCTGACCGGTACTGGCTTGGTTGCCGCCGCCTAGGGGTACATCGGTGCCGAGACGCACAGTGAGGCGGTTGTTGAGCAGCTGGCGGCGCACGGCCACGTTCAGGTCGGTGCGGGTTTTCTCCTGGCCGCTGCTGAAGTCGGCGTAGGAGTTCACACCTAGCTCCACGCCCAGGTTGGAGAGGTAAGAGCCAGTGAGGTTGTTGAGCTGCTGGGTGAGTACCTGGCTGGCCGAGCCGCGCAGCTGCTGGGCCACTAAGTTGCCGCTGCTGCTCCGGAAGGGGTCATCGGCCAGGAAGCGGCCCAGCACCAGCAGGGAGAATACCTGCTTATTCAGCTCACTTTCCTGGGAGGGCTGGCGCAGCTGGGTGAGGCGGGCCTCAATGGGGCCGCGCAAATCGGAGCGGGTTTCTTCGGGCAGGCGGATATCAAACCCGATAATGGGCTTAAGCAGTTCCCCGGTCACTTTCAAATCCACCACAAACGGCAGGGCGTTGCGGCCCAGCGCGTTCAGGGTTTCGTCGGTGGTGCCCTGGGCCGAAATCAGCTCGGCGGGAGCGGCGCGCACGTTGTAGAGGGCCGTTACGTTGGCTTGCCCGTTGTACGGGTCGCCGCTCCAGGTAATGGAGGAGCCGGGCGCAATGTCAAATTCGCGGGAAGCCAGGTCGTAGAGCGACATCTGGTACTTGCCCTTGGTCACGTCGAGGCGGCCGGTGAGGGTGATGGTGCCGGCGGGGTCGATGGCCGTGTTGAGCGTGCCGTTGGCCTGCACTTTCAGGTTGTCGCCGGAGGCTTCATCCACCACAATGGTGAAGGGTGTGTTGTCGGTTACCGTCACTACGGCCTGAATATCGTAGCTGCCGGCGGTCTGGGCCGTGTCCAGGGCCAGCTGCCGGGCCAGCATGGTATCAATGGGCGCGCTCTTATCCACGAACTCCACGATACCGTCGCGCTCCACCTTCACGGGGTCGTCCGTCGGGATGCCCACAAACAGGTTGGAGCCATCGGCCACGCGGGCCCGGGTGCGCACCACCGGCAGGTTGAGCGTGCCGGTAATGCGGGAGTCGGAATCCACGAACAGCTTGCCCCAGAACAGGTTGTTCTCGCGGCGGGAGCTTTGCACGGCCAGGAAGTTGTCGGTAGTAGCCTGCAGGTTGAAGCGGAAATCCGACACGTAATCCGAGGTCAGAATTCGGCCGTTGATGATGGCCTGGCTGCCCAGGGAGTCCGTCACCGCAAAGTCATCGAACCCGATACCCTGGTTGGTAAACGCAATTTCCTGGGACTTCAGGAAGAAGGGCGCGCCCAGCTGGCTGAGCGCGAAAGTGGCATCGGGCGTGGTAGTGAGCGTGCCGTTGATGTCGGGCTTGCTTACCGTGCCCGTTACGGCCAGCTGCCCGGTTACGCCCCCGCCCATCTGCTGGAGCTGGCCCAGGGAAAACGGCTCGATGATTTTGAGGTCCAGCCGGTTCACGTTTACGTCGAACTGAATGGGCGAAGGCGGCGTGGCCAGGTAGTAGCCCACGGCGCGCACATCCATGCCCTGCTGGTTGGTGAGGCGGGCATCCACATTATAACGGTCTGGGGTGGGGTTGGTGGCCTGCACGGCCACGTCCCCAATCAGGGCCTTGTTGTAAGCAAAACCGCCCAGCGTAGCGTTGGCCGTGAAGGCTTGCTTAGGCTGGCCCAGGCTGTAGGCCACGGCCTGCCCGTTGAGCGTGCCCGCAATCAGGGAATCCTGGAAGCCGGCTGCCCGGCCCAGGGCGTTGATTTCGAGGTTCTGCATAGTTACCTGCAACGGGAACTGGGGCCCGGTCAGGGTTTCGAGGCTGAGGCGGCGCTGGTTGCGCGAGAAGCTCACGTTGCGGGCGAAGATGGCCCCGGTGCTGGCGGTGTAGCGCAACTCATTGTCGGCGGGCGTGTCCCACTGCTTCTGGTCCAGCATCAGCTTGGGGTCGAAGCGGAATACGTAGGCCTCGCCGCCGTTCAGCTCCCGCAGCGTCCCGGCCAGGTTCAGCCGCTCGGCGCTGTCGGACTCCGCAATGCGCAGGCGGGTCCCGATTTCATTGTTCTGAATGCTACCCGTGAGGCTGGGGTTCGGAATCCGCAGCGTGGTATCCTGGCTGACCTGGCGCAAACCCAGGGCGTAATCCAGCTTCTGCGGGTCGGAGCTGACGTTGAGCTTCAGCGAATCCATAGCGTAGCCCATGTACACGATGCGGCGGATGGCCGTGTTCAGGCGCAGGTCGGCCTGGCGGCTGTCGTAGCTGCCGGTGAGCTTGAAGGGCGTGAGGCGCTTGAGGTCGGGCACCAACTGCTGAATCAGGCGGGGCTGCTTCACGTTGGCCTCGAACGAGAACTGCCGGTACTCGCCCCCGGGCCGGAACTGCACGCCCGGCAGGTCAAAATACCTATCGATGTGCTGCTGCAAGGCCGTGGCAATGTCGCCGAGGCGGGTGTTGCCGCGCAGGGTCACGTCGGCCACCGAGCTGGCAAAATCCACCTCGGTGCGGCCGGTGCGCTGCACAATGCGCCCGCTCACCGAGTCCAGCGCAAATGGCTGGTTGTTGCTTACGATGACGATGCGGTTGCCGGAGAACGTGCCGTTGAGCGTGTTCAGATCGGAGCCGCTGAGGTTGGCGGTCAGGTCGCCCTGCACGCGCAGGTCGCCGCCGGAGTAGAAGCCCAGGGCCGTGAGGTTGGCCCCGCGCAGGTTCAGGCGGTCCACGGTATAGGTGGGGTTGGCGGCGTTGCGCAGGTCGATGGTGGCCAGCACATCCAGGTTCAGGTTGGGGTCGTCCTTGCTGCTGGCGTCCACCACGTAGCGGTTCCGGTCGATGTCCACGTTGGCGGTGATGCCGCGGTAGGTATAGCCATTGTAGGTGGCCTGCTGCACGTTGGCTTTCAGTTGCCCCCGCAATTGGTTGGGGTCGAGGCCACCGCGGCCGGTGAGGGTACCATTAGCGGTTACCTTACCAATGGTAGGGTCATTCATAAACTTGCCCACATCCAGACCCTGGGTGCTGAACACGGCCGAAACCGGCTCCTGCCCCTGGGGGCCTTCGCCCACGTTCACCTTGGCGGCTAGGTTGCCGTAAGTTGTCTGGGCTTTCAGGTCGGTATCAAACACCAGCGCCGTGGGCCGGCCCCGGAACGTGCCGGTAGCCGAAATGCGGGGCGGCAAATTATAGCCCGCCGGAATGGTGCCGGCCGGCAGAATCCCCCGAATATCGGCGGCGGTAGAGGTGAACTCCTTGATGTTGAAATCCACGAACAGGCGGCGGTCCGTATTCGGCAGGCCCACCAGCCGACCGGTAGTCCGGATGCGGGTGCCTTGCAGGCCCTGAAAGCTGATGTTGTTAAGCGCCAGGTTGCTGATGCGGCCTTTCACCTGCCCGCTCATGGTCATGGGGGCATTGGGGTTGATGCCCAGCTCCGGCAAGGTGCCTTTGGGCAGCAGGCTGCGCAGGTCGTTTTCGGTGGTGCGCACGTAGCCCAGGTTCAGATCCAGAATCAGCCGGTCGTCGGTGTTGGGCAGACCCTGAATCCGGCCCGAGCCGCGCACCACGGAGTTGCGGAAGCCCGTGAAGTCCAGGTTCTGCACCCGCAAATCACCCAGCCGCCCGCTTACCAGCCCACTTATCAAAAACGACTGGTTGGGCCCGCTGCTGAACGGGGGCGTGTCAATCAGACTCGGCGTGATGTACAGCACGTCGCGGAAGCCCAGGCGAGCCTCGCGCAGGTCACCGTTCATCCGCAGGTTGGGCAAATCGTCGGGAATGGCCGCCAGGTCCTTAAAGCCAATACCGATGCGGCGCTTGAGGTGGCTGTGGGGCGTTACCAAATCCAGGTTGTTGAGCTGGATGCGGTTGGCGTCGTAGAGCACGTCGGCGGCGGCGCGGGTTATGGCAAAGCCGCTCTGCTCCTGCCCGGCCAGCTGCGTGATGCGGCCGGTGGTGCTGTCGGCGGAGTAGCGCAGGTTTTCGGTGTTGAGCGTGAGGTTCGTGAACTTCAGGTGGTTGTAGTCCATGCCCCGGATGCGGGTTTTCTGGGCCGGCTCGTTGAAGTTATCAAAGGCCACGTCCACCCCGCTGATATCCGACTGCTTCAGGCTTACTACCCAACTGGCCTCCTGGCCGGTGGCGTTTTCCACGGCGGCGTTCAGGTCGCGCACGGCTTCGGCGGGGTTCACCACGCGCTGCTCCACCGGCACGTTCTCGTTCTGGGCGTAGGCGAAGGTGGTATTTTTGAGCTTGAGCGTGTTCAGCGCCACCCGGCTGTTTTTTAGGTCGATGTTATCGGCCGTCACGTCGGCCTCGCCGATGCGGGTACTGATGAACTGGGCCGAGGGGTTGTTGCGGTAGCTCAAACTCACGTTTTCCAGCTGGGCCCGGTTCAGCCCGAATTCCAGCTGCAACGCGGCCGTATCCTGGGGGGTATCCGGCGGCACTTTGGTTTGCACGATGGTGACGCCGGTGTTGCGCAGCGCCGCCTGGTCCACTTTATAGGTGGAGGCGTCCACGTTTACCTCGTCCATGCTTACGGCCAACTCGCCCACCCGGGTGCGCACGTTCATGCCGTCCACCTGGTCGTTGTAGGTGAGCAGAATATTGGTGAGGCGCAGGTCGCCGATGTCGTACCTGAAGCCCGCGCCGGTGGTATCGGCCGGGGTGGTAGCCACAGTGCTGGTGTCGCCGGTGGCAAAGGCCTTGAGGATGAAGTCGTAGTTACTGATGCTGTCAGGCTCGGTGCGGGTAATGGCCAGCCGCCCGTCATTCAGCTCCAGACTTTTCAGGTTGATTTCCGATTTTGTCAGCGCCCACAAATCCAGGTCAACGCCCAGGTGGCCCACCGACAGTAGCGTGTCGCCTTTCTGGTCTTCCAGGTACACCCCGTCGAAGCTGATGGCGTGCTTGAAGTCGGAGCGAAACTTGCCGATGCGCACCTCCGTTTGCAGCTTGTCGCGCAAATAACCCTCGGCTTTGCGGGCCACAAAATCCTGGCCCGATGGGGTTTGGATGTACACATACAGGCCGGCCACTAACAGCAGCACCAGCCCAATTAGGCCCAGCAGGCCATACAGAACGCGACGTAGAGTAACCGGCAAAAGGCAGCGTGTATAGATGAAACTTGCTCGGGCAAACGGTAAAATCGGGGGGCGGGTTGGCTCGTTGGCGTTTTAACAACCGGCATGCACCATCCAGCCACAAAAACCATCTGCCTACCGATGAGCTTGTGCATGGTGCGCGGCAGAGTTGTAGTTTCCGACCAAATTACCGCTTTTCTCCCCGCACTCTCCTCATTGCCAATTCCCCATGCTCCACTCCACCCACCTCCGCCCTGTTCTTTTTCGGCCCGCCCTGCTTTTGCTGGGGCTAACGCTGCTGCTGGCCCACCCGGGCCGGGCGCAACAAGCTCCGTCCGCCGCTATGGGCCAGGTCAGCGTGCAGCTAACCGGCAAAGTAGTGAGCAGTACCGGGCAGCCGCTGGCCGGGGCCGCCATTGGCGTGGAAGGCCGGAAGCTGATTTCGGCCAGCGCCAACTCCGAGGGGACGTTTTTGCTGACGCTGCCGGCCAACGAGCCGGTGGTATTGCTAGTCGGCTTCCCGGCCCACGAGCCGCAGCGGGTAGAAATCCGCAGCCCGCTCACCGAAAAAAACCTGCTTATTACGCTGCAGAGTACCGGCAAGCAACCCTCCAAAGCCCTGCGCGCGCGCCAGAAAAAGTACCGGCGCACGGGCGAATAACCCAGCCCTTTCCAACTGGTTACTGAGTACTTACTTGGCCGTCCGCTCCAGGAAATCAACCGGACATCAACCCTTGGTCAACCAGGCATTATCCCCCGAAAATAAACAGGGGATTTCTAACCTATTAGCCTCGCTTTGGCTGACCAACCGGTGCCGTTTTAGCTTAAGATGCAGTATCTTCGGGGCCATTTTTTACCTGATCAGTACCCGATGATTCTTCGCTTTACGCTACCCTTCCGCACGGCCTGGGGCCAGCGCCTGGTGGTATGTGGCTCTTTGCCCAGCCTGGGCCAGTGGAGCCTCGACCAAGCTCTGAGCCTGCACTACCACCCTGAGGCTGGCCTCTGGACTCAGGAAATCAGCCTGCCCGACGACCAGCTTGGTACCGTGGAGTATAAATACGTGCTGCTGGATGAGCGGGATGGGGGTAAGCACTGGGAGTGGGGCCCCAACCGTACTATCGGATACGATGCCGGCCAGTTTACCCGCGTGGTGCTGGAGGATTTCTGGCGGGCCCCGGCCCTGCCCGAAAACGAGCTGCACACCGCCGCCTTCACCAAGGCCCTGATGCGCCGCGCCGCGCCGGCTCCCGCCGTTACGGCCGCGGCTTCGGCCGGCGCGGTGGTGCGCTTCCAGCTTTCCGCCCCCCGCGTCGATTCCGGCCACCAGCTCTGCGTGCTCGGCTCCGACCCGGCTCTGGGCGGCTGGGACGCGCAGCAGGCCGTGGTGCTTTCGGATGCGGCCTACCCTACCTGGACGGCCGATGTGGCCCTGGAAAACCCAGACCGCACCGCTCAATATAAATATGGTATCTGGGACCCGCGCACCCGGCAGATTGTGCAGCTGGAAGCCGGGGAAGACCGCCTGATTACCGCTAGCCAGGACAAGCGCACTTTGCGCGTGAAGGCCGACGACCAGTTCCGCTACCCTACCGGCAACTGGCGCGGAGCCGGCGTGGCGCTGCCAGTGTTTGCCTTGCGCAGCCGCCAGGGCCTGGGCGTGGGCGAGTTCCCCGACATCAAGCTGCTGGTGGATTGGGCTGAGGCTACCGGCCTCAAGCTGGTGCAGATTCTGCCCATCAACGATACCGTGGCCACGCATACCTGGGTAGACAGCTACCCTTACGCCGCCATTTCGGTGTTTGCGCTGCACCCGCAGTACCTCAACCTCGATGCCATTGCCGAACTGCAGGATGCGGCCGCCCGCGAGGAGCTGGCCCGCCTGCGCGAAGAGTTCAACGCCAAAGACTTCGTGGACTATGAGCCGGTGATGAACGCTAAGTGGAAGTTCATCAAGCAGCTGTATAAGCAGGAGAAGGCCGCCCTGCTGGCCGACCCCATGTACCAGTTGTTCCGCGACGAGCAGAAATCCTGGCTGCTGCCCTACGCGGCCTTCTGCGGCCTGCGCGACCGTTTCGGTACGGCCGACTTCACGCAGTGGCCCGAGGAGTTCCGCACTCCGGCCGTAGCCGCCGAGCTGGTGCGCGAGGACAACCCCGAATTTGACGAGTTTGGCGTGCACCTGTTCACGCAGTTTCACTTGGATAAGCAGCTGCTGGATGCCGTGGACTACGCCCGCCAGCGTGGCGTGGTGGTGAAAGGCGACTTGCCCATTGGCATCTACCGCCACTCGGTGGATGCCTGGACCCAGCCCGAGCTATACCACATGCACCAGCAGGCCGGCGCCCCGCCCGACGATTTCTCGGTGACGGGCCAGAACTGGCGCTTCCCCACCTACAACTGGGAGCGGATGGCCGAGGACGGCTACCAGTGGTGGCAGCAGCGCATGGGCCACTTGGCCCGCTACTTCGACGCCCTGCGCATCGACCATATTCTGGGCTTCTTCCGCATCTGGGAAATTCCCGGCCACTCGGTGGAAGGCCTGCTCGGGCACTTCTCGCCCGCGTTGCCCCTGCACCAGCACGAGATTGAGCAGCGCCTCGGCTGGTTTGATTACGGCCGTCTGTGTGAGCCCTACATCCGCTGGCACATTTTGCAGGAAATCTTCCACGGCCAGGCCCAGAGCGTGTTTGATGAGTTTATGGAGGATACCGGCCACGGCGTTATCCGCCTCAAGGACCACGTGCGCACCCAGCGCCAGATGGAAGCCGTGTTTGCGGAAAAGATGCAGCAGGACCCGGCCAACACCGAGCACTACACCTGGCTGCGCACCGGCCTCTACAAGCTGGCCAACGAGGTGCTGTTCGTGCCCGACGACCTGCGCGCCGACTTCTACCACCCGCGCATCACGGTGTACCTGAGCCGCTCCTTCAAAGAATTGGATGAGCAGAGCCGGCCCCGCATGCACGACATCTACATCGACTTCTTTTTCCGACGGCACGAAGAGTTCTGGCGCCGCCAGGGCCTGGTGAAGCTGCCCGCCGTGCGCTGGGCCACTGATATGCTCATCTGCGGCGAAGACCTGGGCATGGTGCCCGAGTCGGTGCCGGGCGTGATGAAGGCGCTGGGCATCCTGGGCCTCAACATCCAGCGCATGCCCTCCGACCCCACCGTGGAGTTTGGCCACCCCAACGCGGCCCCGTACCTGAGCGTAGTGAGCCCCGGCTCCCACGATATGAGCACCGTGCGCGGCTGGTGGGAAGAGGACCGGGAGCAAACCCAAAAGTTCTTCGAGACGATTCTGGGCCACTGGGGCGAGCAGGCTCCGCAGTATTGTGAGCCCTGGGTAGCCCGGGAACTGACGGTACAGCACCTGTACTCCCCGGCTATGTGGGCCATTTTCCCGCTCCAGGATTTGCTGGCCATGGATGCCCGCCTGCGCCGCCAGGACCCACTGGAGGAGCAGATCAACGTGCCGGCCAACCCCACCCACTTCTGGAAGTACCGCTTCCATATTCCGCTGGAGGATCTGCGCCAGGAAGCCGGCTTCAACCAGGAAGTGCAGCAGCTGGTAAACCAGAGCGGCCGCAACCAGGTGTACTAAGCCTCGACCTGCCTTTTTCATTGTGCTTTATAAGCGCCCGGCCTTATGGTCGGGCGCTTTTGTTTGGGCCTGCCGCAGTAGGCAGTTGCCAGCACCCTGTTAGCCCGACTACAGGACGCTTAGGTTGCGCCGATAGGTTTTTTACGGTTCTGATTACTGCAAAACGGCCTTAAACAGGCAGCAATATTTTTTGTCTCATTCCCGGAATTGCTGTTGGGCTACACTATCCCGGATACAAATTCGCTACCACTTTCATAAAGCTGGCCACCGTTTCATATTCTTTGATTATCAAGCAGATATACTACACCTATTCCCGCACTACTCAGGTGCAAATACTTTGTCCCGATTTGACGCATTTTACAGTTAATTCCCATTATTAGAATGTATATATCTCATTATTAGACCGTTGAACCATTTGCCCTGGTGCGTGCGTAGGTTCACACAGCAATAGTTGGCTTTTGTCGGATAGGAAGAGTTGCTGAGGCAAAACTAGCGGGCTTCATGGTAGAGAAGCGAGGCCCCGCGGCGTTGGCACATTCCATTCCGAGCTGTTGACTCCTGCTTGAATACAGTTTGCACCAACTTATTTATCTCATGAAGAAAGCTTTACGTCTCTGGGTTGCGCTACTTGCTGGCGCCTGCCTGGCATCACCCGACGTGCAGGCCCAACGCGTTACGCCGCCAAGCACTCTGCCGGCTGTAATGCCCAGTATCAGTGACCTGCAGCCCCCTTCGTTCCGGCAGCAACGCCTGGAAGCAGTAGAGGCCAATCCGGTGACCACCTCCGTGGTAGGTAATCCGGTAGCGGGCAAGCCGACGGCCGCCCCCACGGTAGGCAACCAGACCATAACTATTGGGGGCACTACCAACCTCATCTACATTTCAACTCTGACCGTCATCAATGACGGTGGCTTCCCGATTACGGCCTTCCGATATATTACCTTGCCAGACCCGGCTGTAGCAGAACTGTACGCCTACAACTCAGCTACGGGGGCAAGTCGCCTGATTACGGCTGTTCCAGATGAAATTCCTGTATCTCAATACGACCGGGTAGCTATCCGGCCGGTAGCTAATACTACCGCTACCACTAACTTTCAGTGGCGGGCCCGCAACAGCAGTACTGACTTATCAGCCTCGGCCACATACACCATCAACGTGCAGCAGACGCCGGTAGCAGCCGTACTGGTGTCGCAGATTGTGCCGGCTGGTGCTCCTGCTACTCCGCTCACCGAGCCGCTTTCGGTAGAGCCCGGTAGCATTGCAGCCACTGATTTTGCAATTCTGTCGGTGCCCAGCACCACCCAAGGCGTTCTGGCCCTGAACGGTACGGCCGTCACGGCGGGCCAGATTGTAACGGCCGCTCAGGCCAGCCAGCTGACGTTTGACCCGGCGGCCGGCTTTTTTGGTACGGCGGTATTCTCGTACCGGGGCCGCAACGCCAGCGGTACCCCTGGTACTACGGCCACGTACGGCATTCCGGTAGCCAAGACCATTTGCGGCCAAGCCAGCACACTCAACTTCGCCAACCTCAGCACTGGTCAGGATTTCCAGACCACGCAGTCGGTATTGATTGAAGGCGTAACCATTACGGCCAGCAACTACACGGCCCCCAGTGGCCAGACGACTTTGCGCGTGGAGGACAACCAGTCGTTGCCGGGCAAAAGCCTGGCTTGGACGGCTGACTACGCCTCCGCCAGCAGCGCCGCTTCCTCGGTAGACTTCACTTTTAGCCGGCCGCTGGACAACTTCTCGCTGGCTTTGGCTGATATCGACCAGGTAAACAACGTATGGCGCGACCAGCTGCAGCTGAACGGATACACCGCTTCCGGGCAGGTGATTTCCCTGTCGGCGGCGGATGTGGCCCTGGCTCCTAACAACTCCAACAATTTCTCTACACCCAACACCATCACCGGCCAGGGCAACGCCAACAACTTCGGGCCCAGCAGCAACGTGGTGGTTACGTTTCCGCAGCCCATTGTGCGCCTGCAGCTTACTTACCGCAACGCCGAAGGCGTGGCTGACCCCGGCGGACAGCTGATTGGCATCAACTCCATGTCGTGGTGCTCGGTAGTGGATGTGTATACCCGCTTCACGGCGGGCCCGGTAGCGGCCAACGTGGGCAATACCGTAAGCTACACCGTGGAGTACGGCAACAACGGCCCCGATGCAGCCCAGCAAGTAGCCCGCCAGGTAACCCTGCCGGTGGGTGCTACCAACGTGACCATTCCGACGGGTGCCACCTATGACCCCGCTACCCGGGTAATCAACTTCGGCACGGCGGCTTCGGTGGCCAGCGGTAGCCCCAGCTCGTTTACGTTCAGCTTCACGGTACCTACTGCTACGGGCGCTTACAGCCTGGTAGCCAGCACCTCTACCCCCGGCAACGAAAATGGTGCTACGGCCAACAACACGGCCACTCGCAACCTTACGGTAAGTGACTGTAACCAGGTAAGCACGCTCAACTACACCACTACTACCACTACCGGTGACCGGCGCACTGCCACTGAAACCGTGAGTGGTACCTCCTTCACATACACTGGCTATACGGCTGCTTCAGCGGGTACCAACGTGTTCAGTGTGGGTACCAACGCCGGCGTACTACAAGGCCAGACGCTGGTATGGACGCTGAACACCACTACCACGCTTGGCAACGCTACGGTTACGCTGCTCTTCAACCGCTTAGTAGATAACCTGACGCTGAATATCCAAGATATTGACCGGAACACTACTACGGCCAACTTCATTGACAACGTGCGGTTTGACGGGTACTCGGTAGCTACCGGCGGTACGGCAGCAACACTGAGTGCGGCTAATTTCTCGTTCGGGGCGGCCAATGAGTTTGTTGCACCTAACACCGCCCGCGGCACTAATACTGCGGAGGCCGGTGATGCGGCCGGTAACCTGACGGTGCGTTTTACCACGCCCATTCGGCGCTTGGTACTCACGTATTCCAACTCTTCCGGTAGCCTGACCGGGGCCCGGGAGCAGAACCTGGGTATCAACAATATCTCATTCTGCGCCCAGGCCGATTTGGCTACCACGGTAACTCCCCAGACCACGCCCATCAACGCTGGCACGCAAGGGCAGTTCAACGTAGCCTTCACTAACACCGGCCCCGATGCTTCTAACAACGTGGTGCGGCAGGTGCAGCTTCCAGCCGGCCTTACGGGCGTAACCGCTACCAACGGCGGCACCTACAACCCTGCTACCGGCGTGGTAACCTACACGTTGCTGCCGTCGTTGGCCAGCGGGGCTTCGCAGAACTCCGTTATTACATTCACGGCCCCAGCCAATGCACCTTCGGTTACGGCAGCGGCCGTTATCAGCGGTGATGCCAGTGAGGGCGGCAATACGGCCAACAACTCGGGCAGCGGCACTGTGGTAATAAACCCGCTGGCGGATGTAACCACGGTTATCAACGGCCCTACCAGCCTACTGGCCGGCCAGCCGTCGGGTACCTACACGGCTACCTTCAGCAACAATGGCCTGAGCACTGCCAGCACGGTAGCTCAAACCGTTACCTTGCCCGCCGGTGCTACCAGCGTGATTATTCCGAACGGCGCGACTTATAACGCCACCACCCGCGTAATTGACTTCGGCACCGCGGCAACCCTGGCGGCGGGGTCATCCAATGCGTACCAGTTCAGCTTTACAGCTCCGGCTACTCCGGGCGCGGCCAGCCTAGTGGCCACCACCAGCACCACTACCGGCCAGGGCCCTAACGCGGCTCCCGACCAGTTTACGCTGGCGCTGGATGTGCAGGCCGTAGCCGATGTGGCCGTAACCCTGACGGCGGCGGCCAGCCCCATCAACGCCGGGGCGCAGGGCCAGTTCACGGCCGTTTTCAGCAACAACGGCCCCAACACGGCCACCAGCGTAACCCGCCAGGTACAGCTGCCAGCGGGCCTCGCGGGCGTATCGTTGCCAGATGGCGGCTCCTATGACCCGGCTACCGGCCTGGTGACCTTCCCCACACTCGCCACCCTTTCCAGCGGCGCTTCCAACAGCTTCCGGATTCTGTTCACCACTCCGGCTACGGGCAGCGGGGTAACGGCTACGGCCAGCATTGCTACGCCGGACGTAGAGCTGGGCCAGACGGCCAACAACACGTCCACTGCCACCATTGCCCTCACGCCGGTATTTGATTTGGTAACGCGCATCAGTGGGCCGAGCACTACGGTAGAAGGCACCCTCACCACGTTCAGTGTTATCACCCAGAACAACGGGCCCTCGGTGGCCGCGGGTGCTACCCAAACGGTGCAATTGCCCACCGGCCTGACGGGAGTGTACGTGAGCAACAACGGTACCTATGACAGCAACAGCGGCGTGGTAACCTTCCCGGTTATTGCTACGCTGAGCGGGGGAGCCAGCCAGAACAATACCATCAGCTTCCTGGCCCCGGCGGCAGGGTTCACGGCTACGGCCAGCGTAACCCCCACTTCCGGCGACTCTAACCCGGTTAACAACTCAGCTACGGCCGCGGCTACGGCCATTACCAGAGCTCCTGCTACCAGCGCCAACCTGTTCACCACTATTTCGCCCTCGGCTACTTCGGTGGCGCCGGGTGGGGCAGTAACGTACACCATCACGCAGGGCAACGACGGGCTGAATCCGGCTATTGATGTGGTAACCTCCATATCGTTGCCGGCGGGCCTGACGGGTGTAACGGTATCGGGCGGGGGGGCTTATGATCCGCTGACTGGGGTAGTAACTTTCCCCTCCATCGGCACCCAGAATGCCGGTAGCAGCACTTCGTATACAGTAACAGTAAATGCCCCGGCTACCGGCACCCTCATGGCCGGAGCCAGCGTGAAATCCGGCACTCCCGACCCCATGCCGGCCAATAATATCTCCACTGCCAATGTGCGGGTGAGCCCGGTAACGGATGTAGCTACTACGCTCACGGGCCCAACGGCCGCCACGGCCGGCCAGGTAGTAACCTATACCGTGGCCACCGCCAACAACGGCAGCACGGCGGCCAGCAACGTACAGCACACAGTGCAGATTCCGGCGGGTCTGACAGGCGTAACGGTATCGGGTGGGGGCACTTACAGCAGTGCTACCGGGGTGGTCACCTTCCCGTCCATTGCCTCCCAACTGCCTGGCGCTTCTGTTACCAATACCATTACTTACACAGCTCCGGCCGGCGGCACGCTCAACAACGTGGCGGCTGTGTCTACGGCTACGGCCGAAACCATTACCACCAACAACCGTTCGGCCGTAACCACAGCCGTAACGCCAGTGGCTGATCTGGCGGTGAGCCTGACGGGCCCAGCCACCGTGGTAGCCGGTAATCCGGTAGTGTACTCGGTTACCACCACCAACAACGGGACTTCCTCGGCGCAGAACTCAGTTACCACGGTGCAACTGCCCACGGGCCTGACAGGCGTAGTAGTATCGGGCGGGGGCACGTATAGCAGTGCTACCGGCGTGGTTACTTTCCCCGCTATTGCCTCGCAGCCCGCTGGCTCCGTTACCAACACCATCGGCTTCACAGCACCGGCCACTACCCAATTGGTGGTGGCCGCCAACACGGCAGCAGACAACGAGGAAATAACCACTAATAACTCGGCCACGGCTACTACCACGGTTACGGCCCCCACGGCCCAGACGGTGGATGTCGTAACTACCATTTCGGCGAACATCAGCAGCCGCACGCCGGGGCAGCCCGTTACCTTCACGGTTACGGCCACCAACAGCGCCGGTAGCTCAACGGGTGCTACCAACGTGCAGCCGGTACTCTACCTGCCCGCCGGCCTCACGGGAGTAGAATTACCCGCCAATGCCACGTACAACAGCACGACTGGCGTGGTGACCCTGCCAGTTACCAGTTCTCTGGCCCCGGGAGTTGCGGTGACGTATACCGTCACCGTGAATGCGCCAGCCAGCGGCTCGTTCACGGCGCTGGCCTTCGCCAGCGCCAGCCAGACGGAAACCAACACGGCCAACAACTCGGCATCCAGCCAGATTACCGTAACGCCCCAGGCCGATGTAGTAACCACCGTAACTGGCCCCAGCAGCAGCAGTCCCGGTGCTTCGGCTACGTATAATGTGGTAACGCTCAACAACGGCCCGTCGGCAGCGGCGGGCGTGCAGCAAACCGTGCAGCTGCCTGCTGGCCTGGCAGGCGTAGTAGTATCGGGAGGCGGCACCTACAACAGTGGCAATGGAGTAGTAACGTTCCCGGCTATTACGGCTCTGCAGCCCGGTTCGGCCAACGCGGTAACCAACACCATCAGCTTCACGGCACCGGCTACGGCTTTTGCGGCGGTGGGCTCAGTTTCCACCACCACGGCCGAAACCAACAGCGGCAACAACAGCTCCACCCAGAACACGGCCCTCACTAATCAGCCCCCCACGGCCATTGCCGTGGTGAGCACTCAGCCCGCTCCGGTGGGCAACTCGGCCGGCGCGGTGTCGTTGTCGGCGCTGCTGGGCCGGGACGCTGATGGTACGGTGTCGTTCTTCAAAGTCACGGCCCTTCCGGCCTCTACGCAGGGTGTGCTGTACTACCAGGGCATCCCGCTGACCGTGGACAAAGAAATTCCGGCTGCCGATGCTGCGCTCCTCACTTTTGACCCGGCGGCTGGTTACGTTGGCAACGTATTCTTCACCTTCACGGCCACCGACAACGGCAATGCCACCTCGGCTCCGGCACTATACACGCTGCCGGTGGGCCAGGATGTCAACTCTTTGTACACCAATTCGCCCACGAAGGGCGGTACAGTAGCCACCTCTTACCAGAACAACGACCCCATTGCCACGGTGTTTGACGTGAACGGTGGCAAGTACAGCTCAGACGGGGCCATTACCGCCAACGGCTTGGCCAGTGCCGCTACCAACCCGGCCGGCACTACCCTGCTCACGTCGCTGGGCCTGCAGCTTAACCCTACTACCGGGCTCATCTCGGTACAGGACCGCACGAAGCTTAAGGCCGGCACCTACACTGTGCAGGTAACCACTGTGGATGTTTTCGGGGGCACCAATACGCAGCCCGTTACCTTCACTATCGGGGTGGCCCCGCTGCCGGTTACGCTGGTAAGCTTTACGGCCAAAGCAGCAGGCATGAACTCTCTGCTGACTTGGAGTACCGCACAGGAGCTCAACAACAGCCACTTCGTGGTAGAGCGCAGCCTTGATGGGCAGGAATTTGCTGCTATTGACGAAGTGCAGGGCCAAGGCACTAAGTCTACGGCCACCACCTACAGCTTCACCGATGAAGGCATTGGCCGGAAAGCAACCGGCCCCGTGTATTACCGCCTGCGCCAAGTGGACACCGATGGCAGCGTCAGCCTCACAAGCGTGCAGACGGTAACTTTCACAAACTCGCCCAAAGCGGACGTGACGGTATACCCTAACCCGGCTACTGACCAAACGGCCACCTATCTGGATCTGACGGGCATGCCCACAGGCCGCTATACCATTACGGTTGCTGATATGGCAGGCCGCGTAGTGCGCACTTTCTCCAGCACCGGCGGCATCCAGGAGCGTCTACCTATTATAGGTTTGCCTAAAGGGACCTACGTAGTGCAAGTACAGGGCAATGGCCAGGTAATTACCAAGCGCCTCACCAAAGCCGAGTAAGGGCTTTACGATTCCATTACCTTTTATCAGCAAAGGTCCGATCCCAAATCCGGGGTTGGACCTTTTTGCGTACAGACAGCTTTACTGCTCAGTTTCAGAATGGAGCAGAGCTGAACGCGCCTTTTAACTAGCTGAACACGCCTTTATTGTAGATAAAGTACGGATATATTGTGGAGTTATCCCTGTAACTTTGAGGCACCTTTCCCACTCCGGGACAACACTTCATTTGCTTTCTCTTCTAACTCTTTTTAAATGAAAACACACTTACGATTAGCGGCAGTGTTGTTCACTGCGCTTATTACCAGTGCGTCATCTACTTGGGGGCAGCAGCTCCGTCTCAGTGATGGGCGCACCGAAGCTGGCCCACCTCGAGGCTGGCTTTTGCTTGACAAAGGGTTTCCTTTGAATAGCGCAGTAGTGCGTCCTGCTGCTACTGGGGTTGGGGCACGGCCAATGGCGGTTTCAGCAAACAACATCACGTTTGGGGCGCCGGTTAGCTCGCAAACGCAGATAGCTGACTTCTCCACCACGCTTACTAACAGTACATCTGTAACCAGCTACACCATTGTTACGCGTCCCGCGACAGGCGCGTTGTATGCTTACAACGCTGTATCAGGTGCCAACCAGCAGATTACAGCCAACAACGTTACTTATAGTGCTGTAACGTATCCGAACCTCATATATATCTCGACGGCTAATACAGGTAACGTTCCTTTTACCTATACTGCTACAGACAACACGGGCGCTGTATCGAATACAGCTACTTATACCCTGCAAGTAGGCAACGTTTCGCCGGTTGCAAGGCTTCTAACTGCTGGTATTCTATCACGCAACGGCGGACTATCAGCATTAACGCAGGCCCTGACGGCTACTGATGCCAACGGCTCTGTAGCCTCTTACACAGTCCGCTCATTACCGCCTGCATCATCCGGCGTACTTTCGCTGAACGGCACAGCTGTTACAGTTAACCAGTCAATTCCAGCAGTTCAGGCCGGCAACCTTGCATTTACTCCCAACACGTCCTTCTTTGGCACGGCAACATTTGCATATGTAGCCGTGGACAACCAAGGGGCTTCCTCGGAGGAGCAGATTTACGGTATTCCTGTTAGCAAGGCAGGCTGTGGTGAAACCTCCTTATTGAATTTCGCTACTCAGACACTTGGCACTAACTGGGCTACGGGGGCTAGTGCAACTTCCCAGGGCGTAACGGTTACATCAAGCAACTATGCTGCTCCCGCTGGTACTAACCTTACTATTGCGGATAACCTTGCTTTACCAGGCCAGGGGCTTATTTGGCAAACTGATTACGGCACTGGTACTAATCAAACTGCCACAGTTACTCTGACGTTCAGTCGACCTCTGTACAATTTTTCAATGACAGTTTCTGACATTGACCAGTTGAACAGCACCGGAGCTAATACTGGCTGGAGAGACCAACTTCAGGTAGATGGTTATACTACTTCCAACGCGCTAATTACTCTAGCTGCTGCAGATGTAGCCGCCGCTAGCAATGGGGCCAACGTATACGCTGGCAGCAACTTAATCAATGGACAAGGTAATTTCAATAGTGTTGGTCCAGATGCTAACGTTGTAATTACTTTTCCGCAGGCTGTAAGCAGAATTGTTTTAACCTATCGGAACACTCAAACCACAGTAGCGGACCCCGGCAACCAATTTGTGGGAATTCATTCACTTGCTTGGTGCGCAGAGGCTGATGTAGCTACCACTCTCACAGCTCCCGGTAGCCTGTTGGTAGGCCAGCCCTCGGGCAACTACACCGTAACATACGCCAACAACGGCCCGGACGTAGCCAATAGCGTAACCCGTACGGTTTCTATTCCGGCTAACACGGCCTCGGCAGTTACCTCGGCTAGTGGCACAGTTACTGGCAGCCAGTCTACTGGCTGGACCATCACTTACCCAGGCGGCTCTTTCGCTTCGGGCAACTCGGTCAACTACACTTTCAGCCTGACGCCACTCAACGTAGCCAACATTACGGTTACGAGCAATACCACCACGTCCACTGGTCAAGGTGCAGATACGGGTGCCAACTCGGCTAGCACGACTACGGCCGTTACGCCGGTAGCCGATATTGCTACTACCTTAAGCACCTCGCAGACGGCAGTAGCGCCCGGCGCTTCCATTACGTACACGGCGCAGGTAACCAACAACGGCCCATCGACGGCTACTGCAGTGGTACCCACAGTACAACTGCCAACCGGACTTAATCTGACGGCCACGAACCTGCCCGACGGCGGCAGCTATAACAACGACAACGGCCTGGTGACCTTCCCCAGCACGACGATAAACAGCGGAGCCTCTCCGACTTATCGCATCGTATTCCCGGCTCCAAACTACAGCACGACTATCACGGGTAAGGCGGCCAGCACCTCGGCCACTACCGACCTCACCGCTACCAATAACAACGGTAGCCTGGCCAATGCCAACGTAACTACGGTTGTGACGCTGCCCGCCAACGGCTGCGCCGGTGCCCAGTACGGCCCCACCCGCAGCAGCGGTTTGTACGCCGAGTACTTCAACGGTTATTTCGCCGATAACCTAGGGTTCTTCACGAACAAAACAGCCGGCCTAACCCGCTACGATGCTACGCTGAACTTTCCCGCCAACAACAGCTGGGGCAACCTGACGCCCACGGCCGGGGGTAGCGCCAGCAATCCGGAAACGTTTACCGCACGCTACAGTGGCAGCATCAACATTGCCACAGCTGGCTTCTACACGTTCTACCTGAACTCCGACGACGCCTCTTACCTGTGGCTGGATGGTGCTGCCCTGGCTCCCTCCATTGGCAACGCTACCATCAACAATGGGAACTTGCACGGTACCGTAGAACGTACGGCAACCCTCAATCTGTCGGCCGGTACGCACAACCTGCTAGTAATCTATGGGGAGAATAACGGCGGCAATGTGCTGACGCTGGAGTATGCCAGCGCCACGGCTAACGTTGCTCGTCAAATCATTCCGAACTCGGTGCTATGCGCCAGCGCTTCGCAACCACCGGTTGCCAACAACGTGACCAACTCGCCCACTCTGCCGGACAACTATGGCCCCACGGCCATTGCGGCCCTGAGCGCCACTGATCCTGATGGGCAGGTTGACAGCTATACCATTCTAACGCTGCCAGCTTCTTCAGCCGGCATTCTGTACCTGACCTCGGGTGCTACGCTGACGGCCGTTACGGTGGGTCAGGTAATTCCGACTGCCAACGCCGGTAACCTGCGCTTCGACCCCGCAGTAGGTGCTACTACTGCCAGCTTTACGTATCAGGCTACTGACAACAGCGGTACCACGTCAAACACGGCTACCTATACTATCCCAGTAGGCAATGCCCCACTTGCGGCGAACGACCAGAACTTTACTGCTCCTAACACGCCGGTATCGTTCAACGTAGCCGACAACGACGGCAACCCCAAAAACGTCGCCACGGTTGACCTTGACCCCAACACAGCTGGACTTCAAACTACGAAGACGGTAACGGGCCAGGGTACTTTTACAGTGGACAACACTGGCTTAGTAACCTTCACTCCGGTAAACGGCTTCACTGGTACGGCCGTTATTCCCTACACCATCAATGGTACTTCGGGTGCAGTTTCCAACCAAGCTAACATTGCTGTAACGGTTCGGGCGCTGGCTGATGTTGCTACCACTGTTAGCGCCAGTGCCAGCACGGTATCAGCGGGCCAGTCGGTTACCTTCACGGTAACGACTACTAACGTAAATACAGCTGGTAACACGCCTGCTACAGGCGTAACGCAAACCCTGCAGCTGCCCGCCGGTTTGGGTACTCCTACCTTCTCCAATGGGGGCTCTTATAACAACACTACGGGCCTGGTAACGCTGCTGAGCAATGGCACGCTGGCCCTGGGTGCCACTAACACGTACGGCATCACCTTCACGGCTCCGGCCAGCGGCCCGATTGTGGGCACTGCCCAGGTAACCACGGCCAGCAACGAAACCGTGCTGACCAACAACCTGATGTCGGCCTCGGTGAACGTGACTCCAACTTACGACTTGACTACCCGCATCAGCGGGCCGGCAACGGTGGTAACGGGTCAGCCGGTAACCTTCAGCGTTACGTCCCTGAACCTGGGTACTGGTTTGGCCACGGCAGTAGCGCAAACCGTAACGCTGCCGCAAAACCTGACGAACGTCTACGTATCTAACAACGGCACCTATGATGCTGCCAGCGGTGTTGTTACGTTCCCGACTCTGGCTACCCTGCCCAGCGGACAGAACGTGAACCACGTGGTCAGCTTTGTAGCCCCGGCAGCCAGCACCCTTTCGGCGGTAGCTAACATTTCCGGCACCGGCAACGAAACGCCTACTACCAACAACCAGGCTACGGCTTCGCTAACGGTTAACGCAGCTGCTACCACCAACCAGGCCAACCTGTTCTCGACCATTACCGCGTCGACGACCTCACCGGCTCCGGGTGATGTATATACTTACACGGTAACTTACGGCAACAACGGCCCCGCTACGGCTACGAACACCAGCCTGCGCATCTTGCTGGCTCCCGGCCTGACCGTTACCGGCCTGCCCTCGGGCTACTCATACAACTCAACCACGGGTGAGGTTACGCCTTCGGCCGTAACGGCTACTATGGCCAGCGGCTTCTCCGCAAACTTCACCTTCAACGTAACGGCTCCGGTTGCAGGTACAGTTCTGGCTACCTCTTCCATTGCCGGTACTACCATTGACCCGGTACCTGGCAACAACCAGGCAGAAGCGTCGGTAACGGTAACGCCCCGCACCGATTTGTTGACTACTGTTTCTGGCCCGAGCACTGCGGTAGCTGGCCAATTGGTAACCTACAATGCTACGGCGGTTAACAGCGGTGCTGCTGCTGCTGTCGGCACCACGCAAGTGGTTCGGATTCCGGCTTACTTGGGTGCTCCCAACGTGACCATCACGGGTAACGGCGTATATAACAACGGTACTGGGGAGGTGACCTTTGACCTGAGCACGGTAAATGCTGGCACTCAGGTACAGAACACTATTAGCTTCTTTATGCCCACCGAAACGCAGATTAGCGTTGTGTCATCGGTGGCTACCGGCACGCCGGAAACCAGCGTGACAAACAATACGGCTACGGTTACGACCACTAGCCAGCGTTCCTCTGATGTGCAAGTGTACTTGGCATCTCCAGCTAGCCCCATTGTAACGGGTACACCAGTAGTATACTCGGTTACAACTGTAAACAATGGAGAAGCTCCAGCGGCCTCGGTAACTACAACGGTACAACTGCCTACGGGCCTGACGGGCGTGACGGTTTCGGGTGGGGGTACTTATGATGCCGCTACCGGTGTGGTGACGTTTGCCGCCCGCACGGAAGTACCGGCCGGCCCTGATGGTACCATAACCAATACCATTAGCTTCTTGGCTCCTGACATAGAGCGCCTGACAGCTACAGCTACGGCCAACGTGACCAACGCCACCAACGACCTGAACCTGGGCAACAACGTAGACCTGTCGAGTATTAACATTAGCCAGCCTACTACGACTATCAGCGACCTAGCTGTAACCATTAGTTCTAACGCTACTTCGTACGCGGCCGGCTCGCCTATCACGTATACAGTAACGGTCACCAACAACGGTACGGCTACGGCCACCGACGTGCGGACGCGGGTAGCCTTGCCCGGCGACCTAACCGGCTTCTCGGGCCCGACAGGTGCTTCTTATAGCTCAGGCTCTGGTCTGGTTCTGGTAACCTCGAACACGGCGAACGTATCGTTAGCCAGCGGCGCTTCGCTCACCTACACTTTCAGCGTGAATGCCCCGGGCGCTGGCCCAGTAGTAGCAGTTGCCAGCACTTCCTCTGACAACACCGATAATGTGACGACAAATAACATCAACCAGAACAGTGTGACAATTAACACGCTGGCCGACGTTCAAACGGTGCTGGATGGTGTGGGTACAGCTACAGCTGGCAGCCAGGTTTCATACACGGTTATCACTCGTAATAATGGTGCCTCTCCCGCTAGTAACGTACAGCAAACGGTGCAGCTGCCTGTGGGCCTGTCCGGCGTAATAATATCAGGTGGCGGCAGCTACGATAGTGGTAGTGGAGTAGTCACTTTCCCAAATTTTAATACCCTCTACTCGGGCACTGCGCAAGCCGTTACCAACACCATCAGCTTCCCGTTCCCGGCGGCTTCTTACCGTCTGGTAGCCAACGTATCGACTACTACTGCGGAAGGCGGCGTAACGGCTAACAACACGGACCCTTTCACTACCAATATTGCCAACCAGGCTCCGGTAGTCCGCAACGTGGTTAACAGCGTAACGGCTCCTGATGGAAACAGCGCCGTGGTTGCTCAACCGATTTCTACGCTGGCCGCCACCGATGCAGACGGTACCATCAGGTCCTTCACGCTCACCAACCTCCCGAACACGACCACCCAAGGCACGCTGTTCGTGAATGGAGTGGCCGCTACGGAAAATCAGGTAGTGCTGCTGGCTGATGCCAACAAGCTGTCCTTCCGCCCCGTAAGCTCGTTTGTTGGCAATGCCTTCTTCAACTACACGGCCACGGATAACGACAACGCTGTATCGGGCAACACGGCCGTGTACACCATTCCGGTTGCCTCCGATAATGCTTCGCGCTACGCTACTACGCCTACCAAAGGTGGCGCTAACCAGTACCAGAACAATGACGTGCTGGCCTACGTGGTAGATATCAATGGGGCAGTATACAGCAGCACGGGTACTATTTATGATGCCACTACCGGTGCACTTGTAAATACGTCGGTTGCCAACGGTCTGCCTACCTCGGGTACCAACGCTACCATTTCCACGGCTGATCAGAATACGCTCAGCGCCGTGGGTCTGGCCCTGAACCCGATTACCGGTCAGGTGTTTGTAGCCAACCGCCTGTTGCTCAAGCAAGGTTCGTACACGGTGAGCATCACGACCACCGATATCTACGGGGGCGTTACGACCCAGAGCGTAACTATCCCAGTAGGCGCTAGCCCGCTGCCGGTAACGCTGGTAAGCTTTACGGCTCAGGCTGCCGGTCAGGATGCCAAGCTAACCTGGACCACGGCCCAGGAAGTGAACAACGACCACTTTGTGGTAGAGCGCAGCTTCGACGGCCAGGCCTTCACTACGGTGAAGCAGGTGAAAGGCCAGGGTACTAAGGCTACTACCACGGTATACGCCGAAGTGGATGCTCAGGTAGCCGCCAAAGCTCAGGGCCGCGTAGTGTACTACCGCCTGCGCCAAGTAGATACTGATGGCACCGAGTCTTTCAGTGCGGTACAGAGCGTGAGCTTCCCAGTTGCCGCTCAGGCCGCAGTTGAGGTGTATCCCAACCCGGCTTCCAGCCTGCAGGATGCTCGCCTTGACCTGACGGGTGCCCCCGCCGGTAGCTACCAGGTAACCATTACGGACATGGCTGGCCGCACGGTGCGCACCCTTTCCCGGAACGGTGGCAGCAACGACTACCTGCAGGTAACGCAGTTGCCCACCGGCAGCTACCTTGTGCAGGTGCGCGGCAACGACCAGACCTTCACCAAGCGTCTGATCAAAGAATAGCCAGCTTCTTAGTTTGGTTTGTTCAAAAAACCCCTTCTCTTGTGAGAAGGGGTTTTTTATTGTCCACCCCGGTCGTTCGGGCAGTGCCGCCAACCTGCACCCAGTTTTTTAGGTATAGGCTTGTCACACCTTTTCCCCTACACCTCATGCGCCACTCTGTTCCCAGCCAACCCTCTACCGACATTGACGTTGCCATTATTGGGGCCGGCGCAGCGGGGCTGAGCGCGGCCCTGACGCTGGGCCGCTGCCTGCGCCGGGTACTGGTGTTGGATGGGGGTGCGCCGCGCAACGCTCCTTCTCCGGCTGTGCAAGGCTTTCTCACCCGCGACGGGACCAAGCCGGCCGAGCTCCTACGCCTGGGTCGGGAGCAGTTGGCTCCTTACACTACCGTAGAAATCCGGGCGGGGCGGGTAACAGCCATTCAGCAGGTAGGGAGCTATTTTGAGCTGATGCTGGAAGGGGAATCCGGCCGTATATCGGCCGTTACAGCCCGCAAAGTACTGCTAGCTACTGGTGTAGAGGACGAGCTGCCACCTATTGACGGGATGCGCGACCTATGGGGACGGGGGGTATTACACTGCCCGTATTGCCATGGCTGGGAAGTGCGTAACCAGCCGCTGGCCGTGTATGGCCGGGCCAAACTGGTTACCGGCCTGGCCCTACTGGTGAGCCGCTGGAGCCCCGACGTGGTAGTGTGCGTGGAAGACCCCGCCTACCTCACAGCCAATGCCCGCCGCCGGCTCCGCCAACAGAAAATCCGAGTCCGTGACGAGCCAGTAATACGCCTGGAAGGCACGCGCAGCGGGGAACTGCGCCACCTGGTGTTCGAATCGGGGGAGAAGCTGGCACGCACGGCGGTTTTCGTGCACGCTCATCAGCACCAGCGCACTACCCTGGCTGAGCAGGTGGGTTGCCGTCTTACCAAGAAAGGCGCGGTGTGGGTAGACAAAAAGCTCCAAACGACCATAGCGGGCCTTTATGCTGCCGGCGACACCACGCCCGGTACCCAACAAGCCCTATTGGCGGCGGCTGAGGGTAGTGCCGCAGCCATCAACATCAACGAAACGCTGACCCGCGAGGAGTGCCCGAAGTAGAGCGCTGCATGAAGAGCTGTGAATGAGGGATTCACTGATCCGGCAGAGCGAAGCATCTCGCGCACTGATATTGTTGAAATAAGAACCTCAAGCGCTACCCCACGACGCATCTTCACCGCTGGCTACCTTTAATCAGTGGAACGAAGTGGGAGGAATGCGCTACCTGCGTTCAGCCAGCCTGGTACTTGCTGCCGTCAGCCAAGCGCAATATTTCGGCCCCACCTCTGCGTAATTATTAATTCTTGACGCCAACTAGCCATTGCTGATGTTCAACCCAACTCTTCTACCCTACCTACTCTGCCCCACTAGGAACTGACTGCCCCTCGTGGTATCTTACTGCAGCTACCTTGCCCAGGTATGCCCCTTTTCGCTTCGGTTTCGCTTATGCGTTTTCTCTATTCCTTGTGCGCACTCCTATTGCTCGTCCCGGGGGTACCACAAGCTTGGGCACAGCGCATCACCTTCAGTGGCCAGATAACGGAAGCCGCCTCGGGCAAGCCGGTTCCTTTTGCCTCGGTATTTGTGCGCGGCACCAGCCAGGGCGCCACCGCCGACGAGGCCGGCCGCTACCAGCTCACGGTAGCCGGCCCGGTTGATACGCTGGCGGCCTCGGCCATTGGCTTCGGCACCCTCAAAAAGCGCGTCAGTAGCCTGACGGAGCGACAAGCCGTGAATTTTGCTTTGAGCAGCGGTTCGGTTTCCCTGGGCGAAGTAGTGGTACGGCCCCGCGAAAACCCGGCTTACCGCATTCTGCGGCGCGTGCAGGAGCAGAAACCACGCAACGACAAGTTTCGGCTTAAGGCCTTCGAGTTTGACAGCTACAGCCGCACGGAAGTAGCCCTGAACAACCTGCCCGATGTGGTGAGCCGCCGCAAGGCTCTGCGCCAGCTCACGCAGGTGGCCGACAGCCTGGGCATTGCCCGCGACGCCAATGGCAAGGCCGTGGTACCCATTTTCGCCTCTGAGGTACTGTCGCGCTTCTACCAGCTCAATGAGCCCCTGCGCAAACGGGAGGAAATCCGGCGGACGCAGATGCGCGGGGCCACGCCCCGGGAGGGTTCGGTAGTGTCGCAGATTATGGGCTCTTCTTTTCAGGACTGGGACTTTTACCGCAACTGGCAACAACTGCTGGGCAAGGATTTCATTTCGCCCATTGCCGACGGCTGGAAGTTTACCTACGAGTACGAGCTGCAGGATTCGGTGCAGGTGGGCCCGGATTTCTGCTACCAGATTGGCGTGCAGCCCCGCCGCGCCCAGGACCTGGCCTTCACCGGCACCATCTGGATTACCACCGACACCTACGCTCTGCGCAAGCTGGAACTGGCGGTGAGCCCCGAGGCTAACCTGAACTTTGTGGAGCAGGTGCGGGTGCGCCAGGAAATGGCCCCCACGCCCGCCGGCCAGTGGCTGCCCCGGCAAACCCGAGTAGTTATCGGCATCAAGCCTACCAAGGGCAGTACCGGCATTCTGGCCCGCCTCACCATCATCAACTCCGGCTTCCAGGTAAATCAGCCCAAGCCCCTGCCCTTCTACGACCGGCCCCTGGAAACGGCCCCGGATGCGTTTGAGGTGCCCAAGGGCTTTTTTGAGCAGAACCGCCCCGATACGCTCAGCCAGCAGGAGCGCGCCACGCTGGCCGTGCTGGATACCGTACGCCAGCTGCCGGCCGTGCGCTCCGTGCTGGAACTGGCCGATGTGGCCGTGAACGGCTACTACCGTACTGGCAAGCTGGATCTGGGCCCTCTGCTTTCTACCTACAGCTTCAACAACATTGAGGGTCACCGGGTCCGTTTGGGCTTCCGGACTACCCCGGAGTGGAGCCGTGACTGGCTGCTGCGCACTTACCTGGCCTACGGCACCCGCGACGGGCGCTTCAAGTACGGCCTGCGGGTGCAGCGTGTGCTGGACCGCCGCCACTGGACGGTGGCTAACTTCGAGCACCGCCGCGACCTGGACCAGGTAGCGTTTCTGGACAACGACTACGCGCTGGATAACCCGCTGTTTGAGGCCTCGGCCCGCTTGGGCAACATCAGCGGCAGCCGCCTTCTGCTACGCGACCTGACTACGCTGAGCCTACAATCTGACTTATTTCGGGGCTTTACCCAGCGTGTGGTACTACGGCATCAGCAGTTCCGGCCGCTGTACCCCTTTGCCTACTACACCGGCGAGGCCCAGCCCGGTGCCCCCACCGCCGACCAGTTTGATTTGTCGGAAGTAGTGCTGGAGTCGCGCTACGCCCGCGACGAAGTGCTGGTGCAGAACAACCAGAACCGGCGTACGGCCATCGGGCTGAAGCGCTGGCCGGTGGTTACGGTGCGCTATACCTTGGGTGTGGACGAGTTGCTGGGCGCCGATTTTCGCTACCACAAGCTCAACTTGCTCATCGATCAAAGCATCCGGATGGGCCAGCTGGGCCGCCTGGATTACCGCCTGGATGCGGGCTACATTCCGAGCACGGTGCCTTACCCGGTGCTCAAAACCCACTTGGGCAACCAGTCGCCGTTCTACAACTCCGGAGCCTTCAACCTGATGCGCTATTTCGAATTTGTGAGTGACCGGTACGTGGCATTGCGGGCCGAAAACCAGTTCGACGGCTTTTTGCTGAACTCCCTGCCGGCCATCAAGCAGCTCAACTGGCGGCTGGTGGCTACCGGCAACGTGCTCTGGGGCAGCGTGAGCCAGGCCAACCGCCGCATCATTCCCCTCGAAGACCCCGTAAATGGCGGGCTGCTGCCCTCATTTCAGTCGTTGGGCCGGTTACCGTACGCGGAAGTTGGCTACGGCATAGAGAACATTTTCAAAGTAGCGCGTGTTGATTTCCTGCACCGCCTCACGTACCGAAACTCGCCCGGAGCCCGTACCTTTGGGGTAAAAGTGAGCCTACAATTCAAGCTCTAACCTTGCTGTAAGCGCCTGAAGCTGACGCTTTCCGCGCCTGCCGGGAATCATCCTGGTAGTGTTTTTGTAGAACTGTCCATCATGCCTAAATTCGAAGTAGCCAACCTTACACTGGCGGAAGCCACCCGTCACGCTCCTTTCATTGATTACGCCCGTTGCGTAGATGCCAGCCAGCGCCCCTACAACCACGTAGGCGACTGGCCCGAAGAAGGGCACTTCTATCCCGTGCGCGTAGTAGACTCCCGTACTGAGGGCATGCCACTGGTGCACGTGCTGGGTTTCGAGGGTGAAGCGCCCTATTACAACGCCTACGGCCCCCACCGCTTCGAAATGCTCCTGACTGTGTGGCTGAACTAGCCCGTTTGTCTTTCCGAGCAACGCGCGGAATCTGACGCATCCGACATAAAACAACAGCCCCTCGCCTATTGGATAGGCGAGGGACTGTTGTTTTATGCCTGAGCACTAACTGCTCAGCATGACGTTCTGTATTCTGTGGGTTTGTGTCTGAACTCCTGGTTACCCCTGCCGCAGTGCGTAGAGTACCGGCTTGCTGGGGCTGGCGTCCAGTTGCAGGCTGGTTACTTGCAGGTTCAGCAGGTATAGGCCATCCTCTACCTCATCGGGCACGAAAATCAGCTCGGTGATGGTAGCCACCTGGCGGGTGGCCTGGGGATACTGCCAGAACGCGTGGTGAGCCAGCAGCTGGCCCCCATCCTCCTCCCGGTCGACGCTGGGCAAATCCAGGAGAAGGTGCTCAATGTGCTGCTCGGCCAGGTAATGAGCCAAGGCGGGCTCCAGGTAGGTGGGGTTGGTGCCGGAGTAATGGCGGGTGCGCTTACTCCGGTGGTTAGGCAGGGTGCGCAGAACAAGAGCCTCGGGTCGAATGGCGGCCTCCAGACCGCCTTCCAACTCCCGCCGCACATCTTCCAGCAGCACTACTTCGTCGCCGTTGGCCTGGGGCCGGGGCTGCACCGATACCAGCCGGGCCACGAACAGAAACCGCCGCAGGCACCGGTCGAGGGTGGCGGCAGGGTCGGGGGAAATGTGACCGTAGCACTCAGTGTGGGTGCCGTTGCCGTGGGGTGTGAGGTGCACCCGCTGGTAGTTGGTGCTACCGCCCAGCGCCACGCTGCCCACAAAGCTGCCCACCCGAATTACCTCCACCTGCACCGGCTCGGCCCAGAAACAGTTGACCTGCCCTTCACCGGGAGCCAGCGGCAAAGAAATATCCAGCGGCGCGGCGGGGTCGAAGGCAAAGGTGCGGCCCTGGTAGGGGTAGGTAGCAAGCATGGCGTACAGAATCACGAGTATCAGATTACAAGGTTAGCGGGAAACCCTGGCATTCCGAGCAACGCGAGGAATCTGGGTTTCCCGCTAAGTGCATAATCCAGATTCCTCGCGTTGCTCGGAATGGTAAACGTATTCAGCGTTCTGCTCAGCGTGCCAAACGTAAAGCGGCAGCCGGATTTACAACCAGGAGTTCCAGTTCAATCCTCAGCTTTTGCTTCAGCCAGCTTGTTCAGAATGCGGCTGATTTCCTCGGCGTGGCTGAATACCATGAAGTGGCCGCCCCCGGGAATAAGGTATTCCACGGGCGTGGGGCCGGACGGAAATACCCGGTCGTGGGTACCCAGAATCTGGATGCTGCGGCCCACGTGAGTACTGTCCCAGTGCAGGAGGCGGGCCACGGCCCAGCGCGTGTACTGCGGCTCCATATCCCTGAGTATTTGCCTGAACAGCTGGTATTCCTCCCCATTCTGCACCCCAAAATACCACTGCCCGGCCCTAGGAAACAGCTTTAGCCACTGCGGCGGAAACAACCGATACAACCCTGAGCCACGCACCAGTTTCAGCAGGGGCGGCAGGCAGCTGGCATCCGGAATACTGCTGATAAGCACCGTGCGCAGGCGGGGACGCAACCGGTTGATTTCCAGCCCTACCACGCCCCCAAACGACACACCCACCAGCAGCCCTTCCGCCTCCGGCGGAATACCGGCGGCCATGCGGGCGGCATATTGCGGCAGGGTTTCCTGGGGCTCCGGCGTGAGCCAGGGCAGCAGGCGGGTTTCGCCGCGCAGCAAGGGCTGCAGCCGTCCGAATACCCGCTCATCGGCCCCCAGCCCCGGAATCAGGTAGAACATGGTGGTTAATTAAAAATTGAAAAGCGTTTGAATATGCCCTGCTTCCGGATGCTTACTAAAGCTGTTTAACAAGTCGTAAAAATCAACAGAACGTCACGCTCCGCTCTGCATGACGTTCCAACACTTGCTAAACAGCTTCACTGGCTGATTTTTAATTTTTAATTCTCAATTCCTAATTGATTTCACGGCTCAATGCGCAAGAACACATCCTCCAGGTAGAAGATGTTGTGGGGCTGGCCGGAGTCGTAATCCTCAGCTTCCTCGCTGTCGGCGTTCATGCTGATATCGAACGAGTCGTCGTCCTCGCCTTCTTCCTCATCTTCGAACAGGTCGGCGGGATAGGTGCAGGATAGTTTCAGGGCCACGTTGGGCAAGGGCACGGGCGGGGCAGCCTCAGTATTGTACTGCAGCAGGCAGGGCCATTCCTGCACGGTGGCCAGAGCGTCGGCCACGTCTTCCTGCAGCGCTTCGGCCCGGCTGCCGGCCAGACGCAACAGCAAATCCAGCTGCTGAAACGGCAGCCCCAGGTGAAAAAAGTGGGCTTCCTGGTCGAAATAAGTGGTAGCCCACACCGTTACGTCGTCGGAGTTATCGAATACGATGGCCGTAATCTGCACCTGCTCGATAAAGAAATCAGTGTCGTCGGCCAGGGCGTCTATTAATCGTCTCATTTTCATACTACTAGCCAATCAACGGGAATTTTGCGGTGCGCCTACCGTTGAGCGAGGCCGGAACGGCCGGCCGATTGGCTGTTTCAAAGAAAGAAGAAAAGCCGGAAAAGGCTAATCCGGGCGCTGGCTAAGCGTGTGGGGTTAGCCCTGAAACAGCTCCAGCGTAATGTGGTCGGCCAGCAGCTTGCCCGCATCCGTGAGTTGCAGATGGTTGCCCACCCGCCGGGCCAGGCCGGTACGCTGCAACTCCTGCAGGTAGGCGGCTTTTTCCTGCTCCAGGTCTACGCCCAACTCAGTGCGCAGGCGGGCGAGGTTGCAGCCTTGGGCCGTGCGCAGGCTGGTCATCAGGTACTCGTTGGCCTGGTCGCGGGGGCTGAGGTGCTCCACGGTGGCGGGCACTTCGCCGCGCTCCAGCACGGCCGCCACGTACTGCGGGTTGTTGGCCACGGTGTATTGCCGGCTGTGGCCGTTGAAGGAGTGGGCACTCGGCCCCAGCCCCAGGTAGGGCACCCCACCCCAGTACGCCGAGTTGTGCTTCGACTCGCGGCCGGGCTGGCTGAAGTTGCTGATTTCGTACTGTTGGTAACCGTGACGGGCCATTTTCTGGAGCAGCATTTCAAACTGCCGGGCCACAAACTCATCGGGCACAGCCGGAAATTTGCCCTTTTTCAGCTGCCGCCCAAACACCGTATCGGGCTCAATGGTAAGGGCGTAGCAGCTCAGGTGGGGCACCCCAAGGGCGAAGGCCGTGGCCATATCCTGCTCCCATATACCGTGGTCCGGGGCCGGCACGCCGTAAATCAGATCCACCGAAATATTCTCAAAGCCCGCCTCCTGCGCCCGCCGCACCCCCGCCGTCGACTCCTCGGCCGAGTGGGCCCGGTTCATCAGGCGCAAGTGGGGCTCGTGGAAGCTTTGTAGCCCAATACTGAGCCGGTTGATGGGCGAGGCCGCCAGCTCCCGCACTTTGGCCGTGGTCAGGTCGTCGGGATTGGCTTCCAAGGTAATTTCCGCATCCGAAGCCACGGCAAAGTGGCGGTGAATGGCCGCAAACAGCACCTCCAGCTCCGCCGCCGTGAGCAAAGACGGGGTGCCGCCCCCGAAGTAGATGGTATTGAGGGTGGCTCCGGGCTCCAGGTAGCCCTGGCGGAGCGCCAGTTCCTGCACCAGTGCATCCACCAGGCGGCTTTTCAGGGCCATGCTGGTGCTGAAGTGGAAGTCGCAGTAGTGGCAGGCCTGCTTGCAGAACGGAATATGAAGGTAGAGGCCAGCCATAATAGAGGGCCACCCCGGGTCCTCTGGGCAGAGGCAGCACAGGGGTTGAAGCGGCAAAATGTACTTTCGGGAAATTAAACGCGGGGTTTCGCGTTTCCACCTGCAAATGTACGCCCGCGCCCTCGTTATCTGCTGGTTTCTGTTGCTGTGCCGATTGATGGCGCCGCCTGTCCGGGCGCAGGGCACCACCCCGCTCAACCCGGCCGCCCCGCCGGTTTCGGCGGCACCGGCCCTGGCCCCGCCCGATTCGGCCCGGCGAGCGGCCCCGGTAGCGGTGCGGCCGGCTCGCCCCGTTACGCTACGCCTGCTCACCGAAACGGCCGACCAGCCCGTACTCCGCCCCTACCGCTACCGCACCAATCTGCCCGACTCTCTGGCGGCTTTGCGCGAAGTGCGCAACCTGGTGGTGGCCCTCCAGGCCGATGCCTACCTCACGGCCTCCGCCGATGAGCTCCGCTGGCGCCACGACACCTTGCAGGTGCGCCTGTACGTGGGCGAGCTGTTTCGCTGGGCCCGCCTGCGCAACGGTAACCTCGGCGACGGTCTGCTCACCCGCGCCGGCTTCCGCGACAAGCTATTTCGGCAGCAGCCCCTGCGCCCCCAGGAGTGGGCCCGGCTCCAGGAAAGCGTGCTGCACGAGGCCGAAAACCAGGGCTTTCCCTTCGCCACCCTACGCCTCGATTCGCTGGAACTCACCGGGCAGGAAATAGCCGGCCGGGTGGTGTTGCAGCGTGGCCCCCTGGTGCAGTTCGATTCGCTCCAGATTCTGGGCAAAACCAAAACCAAGGCTCGTTTCCTCATCGATTACCTGCAGCTGGAGCCCGGGCAGCCGTTCAGTCAGCAGCGTATTCAGGAAGCCACCCGCCGCCTGCGCCAGTTGCCGTATTTACAGCTCAAGACCGAGCCCGAAGTACGGTTTGCCCGCGGCCGGGCTCGGGTGTATTTCCTGCTCGAAGACCGCACGGCCAACCAGTTCGATGCCATTGTAGGCGTACTGCCCAACCCTAACCCGGGCCTGGGCCAGAAACGGGTGCAGATTACCGGCGACGTTACCCTGAACCTGCGTAACATCAACGGCGGCGGCAAGGGCGTGGGCCTGCAGTGGCGCAAGCTAGATGCCAACTCCCAACTGCTGGATGCCCAGTACCTGCACCCGGCCTTTTTCGGCACGCCGCTGGAAGTCAGCGGCTCGTTCAACCTGCTCAAGCAGGACACCCTGTTTCTCAATACCCGGCCCCGCCTGCAGGTGGCCTACCCCACGGCGTTGGCCGGGCGGCTGGCCGTGTTTGCCGAGTGGCGTAGCTCCCGCTTGATTTCCTCCGCCCTCAACAAAGCCACGGCCCTCCCCGAAAACGTCGATTCACAGTACGGCTCCTACGGCCTCAACTACACCTGGAACACCCTGGATGACCCCTACTTCCCGCGCCGGGGGCTACTGGTAAGCGGGCAGGGTGCTATTGGCACCAAGCGCATCAGCAAAAACGCCGATTTGCCGGAAAGCTTCTATGAGGGCGTACCGCTACGCACCCGGCAGATTACGCTGGGGTTGCGGGCCGAGCACTATTTCCGGGTGGGCCGCCAGGGCGTACTGCTCACCCGCCTGCGCGGCGAGGCCCTCATCAACAACCGCCTCTTTCTCAACGACCTGTTTCGGCTGGGCGGCCTGGCCACGTTGCGGGGCTTCAATGAGTTGAACTTCTACGCCAGCCAGTACGCCGTGGGTACCGCCGAGTTCCGCCAGTTTACCGGCGCCGATGCCTACGTATTCGTGTTTGCCGACCAAGCCTACCTGCGCCGCGACATTCCCAATGACCCCTACCCCCAAGACGCACCCACGGGCCTGGGCGCGGGCCTGAGTTTCCGCACGGGCGCGGGCCAGTTTCAGTTTGTGTACGCCCTGGGACGTAGTGAGCAGCAGCGGTTTTCCCTGAGCGCGGGCAAAATCCACTTCGGCATCACCAGCCGGTTTTAGAAGGTAAGCCGAAGGGAGAAGTAAAAAGTAAAAGAAGGTGTTCAGGAAGCTGGTGCTGGACCCGAAACTGTCATCCTTCTTCGCCGCTTGATGCGCGGAATTATCAGGATGACAACGATTTTAACTTCCCAAACAGCTTCAAAGTAAAAAGTTAACGCGTGGATGCCGCCTTTACCAGGCCACATCCACGCGTTAACTTTTTACTTTCTCTTCTTGGCTTCTCTACAGGCTTACTTCATCAGCGCGTTTTTCAACTCGCCGGCGGCCAGGCTCTGGGCCTCGGTGGCCTGGGGTACCAAGGGAGCCATGCCGAAGAACTCGTGCGTTACGCCCTCAAAATTCTGGTATTTGGTGGCTACGCCGGCCGCTTTCAGCTTGCTAGCCAGCATTTCTCCGTCGCTCATCAAGGGGTCGAGGCTGGCGGTGATGATGGTGGTGGGTGGCATCCCTTTCAGGTTGGCATTCACCAGTGAAATCATCGGGTTTTTGCCGTCGGCGGGGGTGCGCAGGTACTTGTCGAAGAACCAGGCCATCATGGGCTTATTCAAAGGCTTAGCCTGGGCATTTTTCTGATAGGAAGGCGTGTTCATGTCGTAGCCGGCAATAGGGTACACCAGCACCTGGTGCTTGGGCAGCGTTACCTTTTTATCGCGGGCCATCATGCTCACGCTGGCCGCCAGGTTGCCACCGGCGCTTTCGCCTACTACGGCCACCTTCTGCGGGTCGCCTTTGAAAGAAGCCGCATTGCGCAGCACCCACTGGTAAGCCGCAAATGAATCGTTGTGCGCCGTTGGGAACTTCAGCTCCGGGGCTTGCCGGTACGCCACCGACACGAAAATGGCACCGGTTTTCTCTACTAGCCCTCGTACTGAGGCATCGTAGGTATCCAGGTTGGCAATTACCCAGCCGCCGCCATGGTAGTACACCACTACCGGCAACGTACCGGTGGCGCCCTTGGGGGTATAGATGCGCACCTTCACGCCGGGCATCACCATGCGGCTCATGGTGTCAGCCGTTACGGGGGGCATGGGCATGTTATTGGCCTGCATCACCTTCATTACGGCATCGGCGGGCGTGGGCTGTTGTCGGGCCTCCTGGGCCGAGAGGGTTTCGATGGGCTTACCACCCAGGCTGGCCAGTGCTTCTATTACCGTCTGCATTTCGGGCTTGATGCCCGTGGCCCAGGCCGGAGCAGGGCCAGCGGGCCGCACTGGTGTAGGCCCGGCAGGCGCCGCCGGAGCCGCAGTAGTAGTGGAATCCATCGGACTGCTACTTGTAGTAGCTGAGTCGGTAGTCTGGGCCGTGTTGCAGGAAGCCAGCGTAAGTCCAGCAGCTAGCACTGACAAACCCCATTTGCAGGTAGAGGAAGAAAAGGTGTTCATGATGTTGAGGGGATTATGTAGGACAAAATACTGTTCACCTTACGCAACACCCCTCTTCACCATCGACAGAAATGCCAAATTCTGCACACAGTTGAGAATTTTACTCGTCATCTAAAATTTTTATTGCCCCTGATAATCAGGCAACCACAAACATTTTATGTATTTTTGCAGCCCCAAATATTTCGATTGTCAAAAAGGCTCGTACATTTGTATTACCAAACAGTGCGGGGTGGAGCAGTTGGTAGCTCGTTGGGCTCATAACCCAAAGGTCACTGGTTCGAGTCCAGTCCCCGCTACCTCGATAACCCGGAAGCAACTCATCTGAGCCGCTTCCGGGTTTTTTGTTTTCACAAATCCCTTGTCTGACCGACCCCAAGGTTTCTATCCGCTGCACGGGAGGAGGCATACTCGCGCGGCCGCACTTGCCACGGGTATCTGCACTGTACTAGCCCTCCGGAATCAGGGTAACGAGCTGTAGGAGCGTAACAAGCTATAGGTCGGCCGATTACTCTCAGCCCTTTTCAGGGTACTATGCAGATTGGCACTTATTCGGTAGTAGCTAACTTCGGCTACCGTCTCACTACCCCTGCCGGGTTTATCTTCCTGTGTATGCCTCAGTCGCGCTTGATGTGCTGTGTTTTGCTGGTTGCTATAAGCGCCCCGCTCTGGGGGTATGCCCAGGCAGCGGGCCCGGTGGTTACCACCAAGCAAGGACGGATACGGGGCATACAGGAGGGTACATTGCGCGTGTTTCGGGGTATTCCGTACGCCCAGGCACCGGTAGGGGCCCTGCGGTTCCGGCCACCGCAGCCACTGAAAAAGTATCGGGGTGTTATGGCGGCCACCCGCTTCGGCAGCCAAGCCACGCAAACAGGCGGCCCGGGTGGTGTGCAGGGTTCCGAGGATTGCTTATACCTGAACGTATGGGCTCCGGCGCTGCCCCGTAATGTGAAGCGGCCGGTGGTAGTGTGGGTACATGGTGGGGCCTTTACCGGGGGCTCAGGGCAGGAAAACGACACCTGGACATTTGCCGCTCAGGACACGCTGGTGGCGGTGAGCATCAATTACCGTCTCGGGGCACTGGGCTTTCTGCAACTGGGCAACACACTGGGCCCGCAATACGCCGAAGCCGGCAACTGCGGCTTGCTGGATGCTACGGCAGCTCTGCGCTGGGTGCACGAGAATATTGCGGCCTTCGGCGGCGACCCAAACCGGGTAACGGTAATGGGCGAATCGGCGGGGGCTAAGCTAATTGGTGGGCTGCTGGTAACACCTGCGGCCCGGCCGCTGTTTCAACAGGTTATTCTGGAAAGCGGCGCCGTGCAGGCCATTCGTGACACGGCTACGGCGGCTGACGTAACGCGCCGGCTGCTGCAGGAACTGCACTTTACCGATACCCGCACCCTGCTCACGCTCCCAGCCGCCGAACTCATTCGGGCGCAGGCTCACCTTACTGATAGCACCCGCGGCCTACAGGTATTTGGGCCGGTGCAGGACGGGCGGGTGATTCCGAGGGCTCCGCTGGAATATCTGCGCCAACCGGGGCTGGCGCCGCTGCGGGTGCTGCTGGGCAGCAATTTGGAGGAAGCTGGCCTGTTCACCGGGCCCGCCTCGGTGCTGCACACGCCCAGCCAAGCTGCATTGCAGCAAGTATTCGGAGCCCGCAACAGCCCGCAGGTGTGGCGCGCTTATCAGCAGCGCCGCCAAGCTCAGCCCGATTTAACTGCCTGGAACACTACCCTCACCGACTACCTATACGGCCTAGCTACCTACCGCCTAGCCACTGCATTGGCCGCGCAGCAGGTACCTACCTGGCTCTACCGCTTTGAATGGAGCAATGCTACCCTGCGGCCCACTCACGCTCAGGAGTTGGCCTTTGTGTGGAATGCGCCCCAGGGCACCTCGGCGGCCGCTACAGTGGCCGCCTCTGGTACACCCAGCAAAGCCGCCGACCCCAACCTGGCCGCCCAGATGCACGCATACTGGGCCCACTTTATTAAAACCGGGGAGCCGGGTGCGGCTTGGCCCCAATATTCAGCTCCCGAAAAGCCGGTTATGCTATTCAACCGCCACAGCCGCGCGGAAGTTATACCGGCCCCGTATGAGGACGCTACCTTTCCGGTGCAAGGCTACGCACGTTAGCCCGGCCGTATCAGCTTGCCGGGCAGCAGCACTTCATCGTAGAATGGCACATCCTCCGCAGTGGCAGCTTTGAGGTAGCTAAAGGGTGGTACACGCTGGGCTTCAGCGGGCTAGCGCCCCTGCCGCCGAGCATTAACGATATTCGCCTGTGGTAGCTCCAATCTGCCTTTTTATGTATTTCTTACGCCCGGCTGCCGGGAGGTGCTAGAACCAGGAGGCTACCAGCGGCATCAACTGTTCCAGTGCTTGCTGGTCGTGGTGGTCGAAGTCGTTGAGCTGGTCACTGTCCACGTCGAGCACGGCCACCACTTGCCCATTCTTTAACACCGGTACCACTATTTCCGATTTGGATTCGGAACTGCAGGCAATGTGCCCCGGAAACTGCTCCACATCGGGCACCAGCAGGGTGGCGGCCTGCGCCCAGCTGCCGCCGCATACGCCCTTGCCACGCCGGATGCGGGTACAGGCAATGGGCCCCTGAAACGGGCCCAGCACTAGCTCGTCTTCTTTCACCAAGTAAAAGCCCACCCAGAAAAACCCGAAAGCCTGACGCAAAGCGGCTACGGTATTGGCCAAGTTGGCTACCAGGTCCGGCTCACCGGTAGTCAGGGCCTCAATCTGGGGCAGGAGCTGGCGGTACTGCTCGGCTTTGGTGAGGGTGGTATCGAGGTGAAGTTCTTCGGCCATAAAGTAAGGAGACAAGGGGGTGCACGGTATAACCGCTCGATGGCTCCAAGGTTGGGCGGGCGGCGGGGGTAAAGGTACGCCTACTGCCGCCCATGCCGCTTACTTCTGGCCAATCTGGCAGCACAGGCTTTACTGGGCGGAAAGATGTTGTATTTTACGGCTGCAGATACTCGCTATTGTTCAGCCAGTTATCGGCGCACCCACCCCACTTTTCTACTTTCCTGGCTCCCGCCCCCGACCAGTACCGCCGAGGGGCCCGTACGTAGGGCTCGGCCTGCGGCTTACTTTCTGTTCTTCTGTCCCCAATCCCACAACCATTCCCACCCACTTCCCACATGCGCAAAGTTGTTCTGTACATTGCCACCAGCCTCGATGGGTACATAGCCTCCCCCGATGGCTCGGTGGAGTGGCTACCCACGCCACCACCCGGCGAAGACTATGGCTACGCTAATTTTCTGGCCACCGCCGATGCTACGTTGCTGGGCCGCGCCACCTACGAGCAGGTGCTCACCTTTGGCGAGTGGCCCTACCCTACCTTAACCAACTACGTGTTTACGCGCCAGCCCCCGCGGGAGGCAGGGCACCCCTCCGTGCAGTTTATCACCGAAGACCCAACCCACTTTGTGCGGGAGTTACGTCAACAGCCCGGCGGTACCATCTGGCTGATTGGGGGCAGCACGCTGGCTTCCCCGCTGCTGGCGGCCAGGCTGGTTGATGAGCTGATGCTGTTTGTGGTGCCCCGGGTGCTAGGAGCCGGCATTCCGCTCTGGCGTCACCAAGACCACGCCCAGCCCCTGCACCTGCTGCGCAACCAAGCCTGGCCCGATGGCATGATGCTGCTGCACTACCGACTGATTGAACCGGCAGAATAGTCCGGCCCTGTGCTTTTAACCGGAAAACGGAATAGCTTCGCCCGTCGAACTATTCCGTTTTTTATGTTTTCAGCTATCCGAATTTTCCTGCTTACCGTGCTGCTGGCCGGCGCGGGTACTACTCTGTACGCCCAGCGCCCCCTTACCGGCATTGTGCACGATGCCCAGGGCACCGCCGTGCCCTTTGCCGTGGTGGAGCTGCCCGCCCACCACCTCGGGGTGCAGGCCAATCAGGATGGATACTTTTCACTGCCCCTGCCCACCGGCCTTACCTCCACCGATTCATTGGCTGTTTCGGCGTTGGGCTTCCAGCGGCTCCGGCTGCCGGTGCCGGCCACCGCCGCGACCCGGTTGCAGCTGCAGGCGCTGCCAGTGTCCTTGGCGGGTGTAACCGTGCACGCTACCGCCATTGCACCGCAGTGGCTGGGCCCCGAGGAAGATACGGAGCGGTTTGGGTTCAGCCAGAATGGCCTCTCCCCGGAAAAAAATACGGGTTGGCAGGTAGCCCGGTATTTCCAACCAGCGGCCGCCGGCTACCTAACCGGAGCCCGCTTCTTTGTAAATGGCAATGGCTCGGGCAACTGCGACAAAAAGCTGCTGAAGACGCCGTTTCGCATCCGGGTGTACACGGCCGACGGCCCCAACGGTGGCCCCGGCACCGATTTACTGACTGCCTCCGTGCTGGCCTCTGCCGCTAAAGCCGGCTGGGTAACCGTGGATCTGCGGCCCTACAACCTCGCTTTTCCGGCTCAGGGCGTTTTTGTGGCCATGGAGTGGGTGTACACCTCCGACCAGTTTCTGTGCTCCTACCAATACACGCAGCTACCCACCAAGGAAAAGAAAACGGGCACCCGCTACGGGCAGTCGTTGGGCGGCCGGCTCACACCCGAAACCCAGACGTGGTACTACACCATCACCTACGGCTGGCGGAAGTTTCAAACTCGGGACCAGACTGGCCAGCAGCGCATTGGTGACGCCGCTATTCAGGCCCAGTATATGCCCTAAAGCAACGGCTACTTCCCGCGTACTACGCAAAACGGCTGCCCCAGTATGTGGAGCAGCCGTTTTGTGTTTGTATCAGAATCAGAACGAATTCGTGCTTAGAAAAGCGTTGGGGCAGTGGTTTTGAGTTGGGCAATGATGGTTTGCCCGCCCTTCACTTTCTCCCCAATCTGCACTTTCACTTCGGTATCCACGGGCACGAAAATATCCACGCGGGAGCCGAACTTGATGAAGCCGAATTCCTCGCCCTGGCTTACTTCGTCGCCCTCGTTCACGTACCACACAATGCGGCGGGCCATGGCCCCGGCAATCTGCCGGAACAGCACGAACGGGCCGGCTTCCGACTCCACTACCACTGTGGTACGCTCGTTTTTGGTGCTGCTTTTAGGGTGCCAGGCCACCAGGTAATTGCCCGGGTGGTACTTGAAGTAGCGCACAATACCCGAAATGGGGTTGCGGGTAATATGCACGTTAATCGGCGACATGAAGATGCTGATTTGCTTGCGCACATCGTCAAAATATTCCGGCTCATGCACGTCCTCAATTACCACCACTTTGCCGTCGGCCGGGGCAATCAGCAGGTCTTCGTGGGTGAAGAGGCGGCGGGCCGGGCTGCGGAAAAACTGCAGCAACGTGAGGAATACGATGACGGAAATGCCAGCAAATACCTTATTAAAACCGTCGTTTTCAGCATTATAGCGAAACAGCAGCAGGTTTGCGGCCAGCAGGGCCAACAGCGTAAAGAACAGAATACGTCGTCCTTCTTTGTGGATCTTCATAAACAGCTGATTTGCGCTGAATACGGAAAACTCCCGTACTCAGACGCTTTTTTCAGAAACAGAGGGCGGCCGTCAAATCGTTTCACTCGTGAAACGGCTGGCCGTAGTGCACAAAGATAGCCCGAGCCACCGGCCCGGGCTATCCTGCAAACAAATATAATGAGTCAGGGCATATGCCCTAGTGCACTGTTGAGCTTTCGGTTAGAAGCCCCCGCGGAACTTGTATGTTTGGGCTACTTTGTCGATGGCCACTACGTAAGCGGCAATGCGCATGGGGATGTTATACTTCTGGCTGGTGGCGTATACCTTTTCGAAGGCATCGGTCATGATGCGGTCGGCGCGCTCCGTTACCATTTCCTCGCTCCACTTGAAGCCCTGGCGGTTCTGCACCCACTCAAAGTAGGATACCGTTACCCCGCCCGAGTTGGCCAGAATGTCGGGCACTACCATGATGCCTTTCTCATTAATGATGGGGTCGGCGGAGGCGGAGGTGGGGCCATTGGCACCTTCCACAATCAGCTTAGCTTTAATGTCGTGGGCGTTGTGCTCGGTAATTACGTCTTCCACGGCGGCGGGCACCAGCAGGTCTACGTCGGCGGTCAGCAGGTCGTCGGCGTTGTCCATGAGGGTAGCCCCGGTGAACCCATCGAGGCGGCCGCTGTGTACGTTTTTGTAGGCTACGGCTTCATCAATGTTGATGCCGTTCTCGTTCCAGTACGCCCCCGACACGTCGGATACGCACTTGATTTTCACGCCCTGCTCGCTGAGCAGTTTGGCGGCCCAGGAGCCCACGTTGCCGAAGCCTTGTACGGCCGCCGACGTTTGGGTGGGGTCCATGCCCAGCTTCTTCATGGCAGCCAGCGCCGATACCATAACGCCGCGGCCGGTAGCCTCGGTGCGGCCCAAAGAGCCACCCATTACCAGAGGCTTGCCGGTTACCACAGCGGGTGAGGTAGCACCCACCGTCTTGCTGAACTCGTCCATCAGCCAGGCCATTTCGCGGGGGCCGGTGCCCATATCCGGGGCCGGAATGTCCCGGTCGGGGCCGAACACATCCTTCATGGCCAGGGTGTAACCCCGGGTAAGGCGCTCAATTTCGCCGGCACTCATTTTGGTTGGCTCGCAGATGATACCGCCTTTGGCACCGCCATAGGGAATGTCAACCACGGCGCACTTCCAGGTCATCCAGGCGGCCAGAGCTTTCACCTCGTCCAGGTGCACGTTTTTGTCGTAGCGGATACCGCCTTTGCTGGGGCCCAAAATGGTGTTATGTACCACGCGGTAGCCTTCAAATACGCGCACTTTGCCGTTGTCCATCGTCACAGGAATGTGCACGATGATCTGCTTGTCGGGCGCTTTGAGTACGTCGTAAGTTTCTTCGTCGAGGCCGAGGATTTCGGTGGCCACGTTGAAGCGCGACATCATCGATTCCAGGGGGTTCTCGGCATCCACGCGGGGAGCCGGTTCTTTGTACACCGTGGTGGCAGCCATACGGAGGTGGGGGTTGGGGTGGGTGAGAAATAAACTACGGCAGCTAAGCTGGTGGGCAACCTGGCTACGCGCGGAAATTTTGGGTGGTCAAAGGTAAGCGGTTTACTGCATACGCGGCCCGGCCGTTGTGCCGAAGCTACTCAGCCAGCGCACTAGCGTGAGCGACGTAGCAAACTCCGTGCGAAATGCCGGTGAGTTTGCTATTTTATTATTCAGTTTCTTCTATTCTTTGCAATACATCCGTGGATTTACTGCCACAAAAAAATCGGGCAACTTTCAACGGAAAGTTGCCCGACAGTCAGCTGATTACCAGTTTTTGTAATCTAGCCCCAGAGCAGCTGCAGCAAGGCCAGTACTGGCAGAATAAACAGAAACGCATCGAACCTATCCAGCAAGCCGCCGTGCCCCGGCATGATGCGGCCCGAATCTTTCACGCCCACGCTGCGCTTGAGCATGGACTCGGCCAAGTCACCGAGGGGGCCGAACACGGCTACTGCGCCGGCGGCCACTAGGCGGTAGGTAAGGGAAAGCTCGGGCAGCAGGTAGCCCAGGCCCCAGCCCACTGCCAGCGTCAGCACGAAGCCCCCGATGGCGCCTTCCCAGGTTTTGCCAGGCGAGATTTTAGGAGCCAGCTTGTGCTTACCAAACGTTTTGCCGGCCGCGTACGCCCCCGTATCGGAAGCCCACACCAGCAGCAGCAGCGCGAAGATGCGGCGGTAGTCGTAGCCGGTTTCGGTAAAGGCCACCACGTTGAGCAGGCTCATGGGCAGGCTCACGTACAGCAAGCCCAGCAACGCCACGCCTACATTAGAGAAGGGCGAGAAATCCTGCTGCTCCCGGGGCCAGGCGGCCATTTCCCGCAGGATGAGGACGACAGGCAAGAGCAATATCAACCCTAACATGCCTTGTATCAACAGTGGCGCTGCCACTTGTACTTGTATTCGAAGAGACGTTAACAATTGCCCTACACCACTATCAGATACCGATAAATTTGACTCAGCAGCAATAGGAGGGTAACCAGTAAGATTACCTGATAACAAGTCGGAGTAGATATAAATCACCGTAAATATTAGTATGCTAATCCCGCCACCCAGCAGCGCGGCTGGCTTGTAGCCGGCGTGGCGCATCATGCGGTAGAACTCCCAGAGCATGCGCATCTGCACGGCCCCGAAGAACAGGGCAAACGTCCAGGCGCTGTACCACACGCTGCCTAGCAGCAGGGCGGCCCCAATCAGCCCGAAGATGACGCGCTGGGACAGGTTAGACATGCCCGGCTTGTCGGCGGGTGGCTCGGTGGTAGCGGGCGTGGGGGCGGGAGAGGTAGTCAAGAGAGAGGTACGGAGAGGAACAGGGAGAAACTTGGCCGGCCGCAGGGGCTAGTTGGCTTTGGTAGCATCAACACCATCGTGGCTGAGGGTGCGAGACGCTGCTGACGTAGGCGCCGCCGGCCGGCTGACAGCCACGCCCCGGGCACCCAGCGTGTGCATTTCGGTGGGCAGCGCATCGGGGCGGGGGGCCTGGGTTTGCTGGTAGAGGTACCACAGCCCAGCCGCGCACAGCCCCAGCGAGGCCAGCACCCAGTACCAGGGCAGGGCCTCGGTGGAGTCGGGGTCAAAATCAGAGGAAGACCACTCGCGCTGCCGGGCATACAGTAACACCAGCTGAAAAGCATTCTGGGCGAAGTGGGCCGCTATGGGCACCAGAATATTGCGGCTCCATTCATATAGATACCCTAGTACCAAGCCCAATACAAACCGCGGCACAAAGCCCTCGAACTGCATGTGAATGGCGCTGAACACAATGGCCGTCAGCCAGACCCCCGTGTGACGGCCGGCCCACTGCACCAGGTTGCGCTGCAGCACGCCCCGGAAAAACAGCTCCTCACTCACGGCCGGTATAATGGCCATTACCAGCACCGCCACCCCAAAGCGCAGGGGCGAGGAAAAGTTGGTGAGAATCTTCAGGATAGCATTGGCCTGCTCTTCCTTGGCTACGGCCCAGGCCGGCAAATCCCACCCGGCGTTCCAGGCAATGAGCACCGACATGGCCGGCAGGCTCGCCACAATAATGAGCCCGGCCAGCAGCGGCCAGCCCGCCGGCACCGGGCGGCTGGGCATAAAGTAATCGGCGAGCTTGTTACCGGTAAGAGCCGCCAAAGCCAGGGCCGCACCGCCCAACCCGCCCAGCAGCAACACGCCCTGGCTCAGCATAGATACGCCCCAGCCATTTGGGTAATCGGCGGGGCGCTGGGTCACGTTGCCCATGTCCTGCATGCCCACCCCAAAAAACAGGTAGTTGAGTACCATCACCAGAAGGCTGGCCACGCAGAAAGCGGCCAGCAGCAGCACCATCAGCAGCCCTAGGTTGGCAAAGGGATGTAATCGGCTGGAGACGAAACCTTTCATTGATTTTAGGGCTTAGTGCTTGGATTTTAGTGCTTAGCGGCGGATAAGCTGGCGTGGGCTTGCTGGCTACACCGCCTACGCACCAGGCACTAGCAGCCGGGCACTAAATCCTATTGTCGTAAATTTGCGCAAAATACTAGAATAGACTGCCGTGGTCCACATCCGTAACATTGCCCTGCCTGATTTTCCGCTTTTGCTCGCGCCCATGGAGGACGTGTCGGACCCGCCGTTCCGGGCCGTGTGCAAGCAGGGCGGGGCCGATTTGATGTACACCGAGTTTATTTCCTCGGAAGGCCTGATCCGGGCCGCCGCCAAAAGCTGGCAGAAGCTGGATGTGTTCGACTACGAGCGGCCCATCGGCATCCAGCTGTTTGGCTCTGATGTGGAAACCATGGGCGAATGCGCCCGCATCAGCACCGAGGCCGGACCCGACCTCATCGACATCAACTACGGCTGCCCGGTGAAGCAGGTGGCCTGCCGGGGTGCCGGCGCGGCCCTGCTCCGCGACATCCCCAAGATGGTGGAAATGACGGCCGCCGTGGTGAAGAACACCCACCTGCCCGTAACCGTGAAAACCCGCCTGGGCTGGGACGACTCCACCAAGAACGTGGAGGATGTAGCCGAGCGCCTGCAGGATATTGGTATTGAAGCCCTCACGGTACACGGCCGTACCCGCGTGCAGATGTACAAGGGCGAGGCCGACTGGGACCTGATTGGCCGCATCAAGAACAACCCGCGCATCAAAATCCCCATCTTCGGCAACGGCGACATCGACTCGCCCCAAAAGGCCGTGGAGTACAAGAACCGCTACGGCGTGGATGGGGTAATGATTGGCCGCGCCGCCATCGGCTACCCCTGGATTTTTCGGGAGGTGAAGCACTACGCCGCCACCGGCCAGCTGCTGCCCCCACCCACCGTGGAGGAGCGGGTACAGGCCTGCCGTATGCACTTCGAGAAAAGCCTGGAGTGGAAGGGGCCCCGGGCCGGCGTGTTTGAGATGCGCCGCCACTACGCCCAGTATTTCCGGGGCCTGGAAGGAGCCCGCCAGTGGCGCACCCGCCTCGTGGACAGCAACGACCCGCTGGAAATTCACAGCATTATGGACGAAATTATTGCTGCCGAGCCCGTGCTGGTGGGGTAGCCTATTTTCAATCGTCGAAACCGGATAAAAGCGTCATTCTGCGCTCTGCTCAGGATGACGCTTTCTATTTGTTGCTCTCTTTTATACCTCCTCACGCGTTATGCCCATTGATACTCCTGCGCCAGCCGTTACGGCCGCCCCCGAAAACCCGCCCGTAGCGCCAGCGCCCCCGCACCGCGTTCCGGCCTCGGCCTGGGGGCTGCTGGTGCTGCTGGCTACCATCTGGAGCACCTCCTTCATCCTGATGAAGAAGGGGTTGGTGGTGTTTTCGGCGGTGGAATTGGGGGCTACCCGCGTAACCGTAGCCGCTTTGATTTTGCTGCCCTTTGCTCTGCGCCATGTGCGGCAGGTGGAGCGCAGCCGCTTCAAGTGGCTGCTGCTGAGCGGAGTTATTGGCACGTTGCTGCCCGCTTTTCTATTTGCCTACGCTGAAACCAAAATGGCCTCGGGGCTGGCTGGGGTCCTCAATGCCCTTACCGTGGCTTTCACGCTACTGATGGGCGCCTTGTTTTTTGGGCAGCGGATTACGGGGCTGCGGCTGGCGGGTATTGGCGTGGGGCTACTAGGTACCGTGGTGCTGATTGCCGTGGGTGGCAGCGGGGGGACGGCCACGCCCACCGGCGAGGGCAATGCCTGGTACGGCCTCTACATTGTGCTGGCTACCATGGGCTACGGCATTAGCATCAACATGATCAAGCACCACTTCCAGGGTATTCCGGCGGTGGCAGTTACGGCCCTGCTTCTCATGCTCATTGGGGGGCCGGCGCTGCTGTATTTGCTGCTGGGCACCGAGTTTCTGTATAAGCTCCAGCACGTACCCGGTGCCTGGACGGCCTTTGGCTACATTGCCCTGCTGGCCACCATGAGCACGGCCGTAGCCATGGTGCTGTTCAACAAGCTGATTCAGCAGTCTACAGCTCTGTTTGCTTCTTCCAACACCTACCTGGTGCCCGTTATGGCCCTGGCCTGGGGCGTGCTGGATGGGGAAGTTATCAACGCTTGGCACCTGCTGGGCATGGCCATCATCCTGTTTAGCGTGTTCATCATCAACCGGGCGAAGTAAGGTGCCTGAGCAGAAAGATTTGCGTACTCTCTGCTCAGGCACCTCCGCTACCGGGCTCAGGAGAACTGCTTAGAAAGCAGCTTGCACCCCAAACTGCACCCATTTGTGGGTGCGAGCCCCAATAAACTCCGGTGAAATCCACACCGCGGAAGCCGTGAGTCGTAAGCCTGCATAGCCCAGCCCAAGGGTGCCGGTACCTTTGGCTACCGTGCGCCGCACGGCCGAGGCAGGCAGGGTATACGGGTTGTCGGAGCGAAGCAGGCCCCCTTGCAGGGTAGCGTTGTAGCCCACCAAACGGCCTTCAAGTTGCGCTTCGGTGTACAGTTGTGCGCGGCGCTGCCCAGGTTGGCGGCTCACACCCAGGTTGCTGAAATAGGGCTGCAACAGGCCCGCCCGCAGCCGGCCCCCCACGCCGGCGTGGGTATACAGTGTGCCCAGCGAAGCATTTACGTCGCCGACTAACTCAGCAGCACGGCCCACGGCCAGCACCTGCTTTTCCAGCCGCGCTTCGTAGCCCAGCACCACATCGTTGCGGATTTGGTAGTCCCAGCCCCGGGGCGTGGGCGCACCCAGCCACTCGTGCAGGGTGGTTTGGAAGCCCTTGGCCCCGGCCGCCGGCCCCATAAACCCCAGATTCAGGGCGGTAGTGAGACGGTAGCGGCGGGCGGGCTGGTTGGCAACCCGAAACAGATGGGCATACCAGTAGGAGGCGTATGGCCGGTCAGCAAACCGGATAAAGGGGTCATGAATGCGCAGGGGCGTAAACCCATCGTAGTGCAGCCGGACGCCGTGGTACAGGGCGCTTCCTCCCGGAGTTGGGCCCAGCACGTAATTAACGGGCGAGTAACGCAGGGCGGGCAGCACTACGCCCCCGGTCATACCCTGGGTGAAGTAGTAATCGGTCCGGAAGAAGGCGTCGTTGGCAAAGGTGTAGAACAGCAGGCGGTCGGGGCTGGTCCGGGTGCTGTCGGGGTGCTGGGCTTGGGCCAAAGCGGGCAGTAGCAACAAGGCAGGCAAGAGGGAAAAGCGCATCAATACAGGATTTCTATTACCTACGCAGCTGAGCCCAGGTACGCTTTGGTGTCCTGCTGTTTTACCGCCTTCCGCTCCGGCTGCCTCATCACACCGCTGGCTTCAATACCCCGCTTACCTCCAGCACTTCGCCCCGCTCCAGTAACCCGAGCAGCACTGGTTCCAGCTGCAGGCGCATTTCATCCGACAACCGACTGAACCCCAACAGGCGCACGGCGGGCAGAAACACGGCCTCGCGGGGCAGCGCGAAGCTCTGTTCTATTACCGTACGCAGGGCCAGGGCCAGCTCCTCGGGCGCTACCAGGGGGAGCTTGCGCGAAATGGCCGGCAGCTGGCCCCGGTTGCGGAGCGGTGGCTGCTGCATGGTATTTTCCCAGAGAAACTCCCCCTGCTGGCGCAGGTGACGCAGGTTGGTAGCCAGCAAAGCCGCCGCCCGCACGGCTTTGCGCATACGGGCTCCTACCTGCGTGGCCCCACCGGCCTGGGCCAGACGGCGGGTTGCTTCGTCCACATGAATTGGGCTTTCGATGCGGACCACCACGCTAAGCCAGGTGGCGAGCTGGCCCAGACTGTGCTGGTGCAGCTCCCGGTGGCCCACAGCCGCTGGCAACTGGGCTATCTGGTAAGGCTCGGCCAACAGCTGCCCGGCCGCCGATAATATTTCTCGTTCAACATCAGCAGCTTCCGGCTGTGCCTGCCCTACCTCATGGGCATCAACTGCAACGGAGGCCACAGAGCGGCGGGCTTGCTCAATGGCCTGCACGGCCCGCTCAGTTTCGCGCTGGGGGTCCCGCAGCCAGTCGGTGCTCCAGATGCGGTGCAGGCGCCAGCCCACGGCCTCCAGCACCTGCTGGCGCAGCCGGTCCCGGTCACGGGCCGAGCGGGCCGAGTGGTACATGGCTCCGTCGCACTCAATTCCCAGCACATAACGGCCGGGCTGGTCGGGGTCAGCTACTGCTAAATCAAGGTAAAAACCCTGGCTGCCCACCTGAGGGCGCACCTGGTACCCCCGGGCCGTAAGGGCGTGGCTCACGGCTTCCTCAAACGGCGACTCCGCGGCGCGGCCGGTTTCCTGGGGTTGGTGCAGGCGGCCATGCTGGGCGAAGTGCAGAAAGGTTTTGAGGGCGGCTACACCTTTAGCCTGGATGCGGGTCAGGTCCAGGTCATCGGCCGTGAGGTTGGTGAAGATTTCGCAGCGCAGTTTGGCCCGGGTAATGAGCACATTCAGGCGCCGCTCCCCGCCTTCCCCATTCAGAGGCCCGAAGCTCATGGCCAGGTAGCCCTCCCGGGTGCGCCCATAGCCGATGCTGATGAGGATGACATCCCGCTCGTCGCCCTGCACGTTTTCCAGGTTTTTCACGAAGAACGGCTCGTGCGGGTGGCTGTTGAAAAACGCTTCCGTTTCGGGGTGCTGGCGGCGCACCTGTTCCAGGGCATCCTGCAAAGCCTGGCGCTGGGCCGTGCTGAATGCCACCACGCCCAGCGTGAGGTGGGGCGTAGTGCGGGCATGGTGGAGCACCGCCTCGGCCACGGCCTGCGCCTCCCGGGGGTTGGTGCGCGTACTGCCCCGCTCGTAGTGGGTTTCGGGCAGGTGATGGTACACCAATCCTAACTCGCCCTGCCCGCCAGGACTAGGGAAAATGACCAGCTTATCATCATAAAATAAATGGTTGGAGGGCTGAATCAAGGATTCGTGGCGGCTGCGGTAGTGCCAGCGCAGCATCCGCTCGGGCATCTGGCGGGCCTTGCACAGCTCCAGAATACTCTGGATGTCGGCCGTTACGTTTTCCTCCTCGGTTTCCTCTTCGCCGGCACTGGTCAGGGAGTCGAAAAACGACGTGGGCGGCAGCTGTTTGGAGTCGCCGACTACTACCAGTTGCCGGCCCCGGGCAATGGCACCCAGCGCTTCCACTGGCTTTACCTGCGAGGCCTCATCGAACACCACTAGGTCAAACTCCACCGCCCCCGGCGGCAGGTAGCCCGCCACTGACAGCGGCGACATCATAAACACCGGCTTGATGGCCTGGATGGCCCGGCCGGCTTCCAGCAGCAGGCGGCGCAGGGGCTTGTGGCGGGTCCTCTTGGCGAATTCGTTTTTGAGTACCAGCATCTGCCCCCCGGCTTGGGGGTGAGGCAGGCCGTCGTGGTGGCGGCGCAGGGCCCGCACGCGGTGGTGGTAGAGGGCAGCCTGGTCGGCCTGGCGGAAGCGGGCAGCTACCTCCTCGTGGCTGGCGCGCTCAAACTGGCGCAGGGCCGGGTGCTGCTCGTAGGCGTGGCGCTGCAGGTATTCCAGCCAGGTTTGCCGCACGGCCGCAGCCAGCCACTGCGGCGCAGCCGCCCAGCTTTCGGCCAACACCAGTAATTCCGGCAACCCCTCCACTTGCACGGCTGCGGCTACGTTGTTCCATTCGGTACTCAGGCGCAGCGCCGGCACATCAGCCGCCCAGGCAGCCAAAGTGGCCCGCTGATTTTCGAAGGATTGAAACTGCAGGCGGCCTTGCGGGCCAAACCGGCGCACTTCGTTGAGTTGCAGGCCATCCACCACGGTTTGCAGAGCAGTGCGGTGGTGCGCTAGGGCAGTTTCCAGGGCCGCCAGCGGGCCGCTCAGTTGGTCCACTGAGGTACTCTGCTTCAGATAGACCAGTAGTTCCGCTGGCAACTCGCCGCGACTGATGCGCTGGTGCGTGAGGGTTAGGTATTCCTGGATTTTGGTGAGCGTGGGCCAATCGGAGCGCGGGCCCTGCCAGGCAGGACCAAACAAGCGGCTACCCACTTCCTGGGCCGCGGCCAGTGCCTGTTGGTGGCGGCCTGCGTAGTGCACAGCATCAATGGCGGCTACCAGCTCCCCCGCCTCCTTGGGCAGCGGGCCGCGCCAGAGGCTTTGCAGGCGTTGGCGGGCCCGGCGGTAGTCTCCACTCAGAAATTTCCACCACTTGCCGCCATAGGTTAGCAAGGCAGCCCGCTCAGCTTGCAGCTCTTGGCCCCAGGCCTCGGGCAACAGCACGGCAGCAAATTGCTGATGCAGAGCCACGTAATCCGCACCAGCCTGAAGCACCTGCGCCAGGTAGCTGACTTGCTGAATCCAGGATCCATCAGCTACTGCTACGCCGGTTAGGGAGGGAGCCAGCTGGACGTGGCGGGCGGCGGGCAGCAGTTTTTCAGCGGCGGCGCGGTCGGGGGGTACGGGCAGGCCGAGCAGTTGTGCCAGCGCGGCCGCCTGGGTGTGCAGCGCCTGTACCGCCGTTTGGGCCACGTGAAGCTGGGTGGTCAGGGCTGCTTGGTCGGCGGGCAAAAGTACCGTCAGCTCACTTCCCCAGAATAACAAGGCTTTGGGTGGGCCCATCTTCTGCAACGTAGCCTGCAGGCTGCTGGCCAGAGCTTCGGCGCGGGTTGCGTCGGCATCAGTCCAATGGGCCAGGTTGGAGAAGGCAACGCGCGGTAACTCTACGGCTCCACGCGCCTCGGCCAGATGCAGCAGCTCCCCAACTACCTGCTGGGCAGTGCGGCGGCTGCGGGCTACGGGCGCATTCACGGCCAGGGCATAGTCGTTGAGGGTCTGGCGGTAACGGGGCAACTGAGCCACTTGGTCTTCCACGGCGGCTACGGTGGCGGGGCGGCCCAGGCTCAGGGTGTACTGCAACTCCGCTAGCACGGCTTTCTTGTTGGTTTTGTGGCTGTGCAGCTCCAGGCAGGCGGCCCCCAGCCCCAGGGCATCGAGGCGGCGCTTCACCACTTCCAGGGCAGCCATTTTCTCGGCCACAAACAGCACTTTCTTGCCCGTCCCAATGGCCTCAGCCAAGAGGTTGGCAATAGTCTGCGACTTACCGGTGCCGGGCGGGCCCTGCACTACCAGGTTGCGGCCTTCCTGCACTGCCAGCAGGGCCAGAACTTGCGAGGAATCGGCATCCAGCACCTGGTGCAGCTCGGCAGCGGAGCTTTCAGCATCCAGAAACGAGGCTTCGTCCAGGCTAGGCGGAGCATCCTGGAAACCAGTATCCGGGCCTAGCAGGGCCTCGATGCCCGGGTGCGTGAGCAGCGTATTTTCTGCGGGCCAGGTGGTAGGGTCCAGGTCGCGGTAGAGCAGCAGCTTACCAAAGGAAAAGAACCCCAGTGCTAAACTGTTGGGCGCTACCTGCCAGCGCGGCATGCTGGCCGTAGCGGCGGCTACGGCCGCATGGTACTCGGGCAGGGACGTATCCTCGTCGAAATCGGGTAGCGTGAGGCCGAAGCTGGTTTTGAGCTTGGCTTGCAGGGAGAGGTTGGTTTCCACGTCGGCGCCGGTGTGGCGCAGCGTAAACCGCTCGGCGGCGGTGCCCCGCTCCAGCAGCACTGGCACCAGCACCAGCGGCGCCCGGCGCGGGGTTTCGCTCTGGGCATCCTCGTACCACGTTAGCATGCCCAGGGCTAGGTACAGGATGTTGGTGCCCTGCTCCTCCAGGCTGGTGCGGGCAGTGTAGTAGGTGTTCAGCAGGCGGCTTTCCAGCTTGGCCGGTGGCTCAGCGGTTTGCAGCTTGTTGTCGGTAGGGTCGGCGGCCAGTGGGGTGGCGGGGCTGAGTTGCTCCGTGGGAACCTCGGTGGGCACTGGCAGGCCCAGTGCGGCAGCCTGGTGGGTGCCCCGTTCCGGGTCCGCCTTCCGGCCCACGGATGCCGGTAGACCCGCTTCCAAAACTGGGGCAAACACCATGGGCCGGGCTTTACTGACCAGCCGCTCCCATACTGCGGCGGCTTCCTCCCCCACTATTTCTACCCCGCGCACCCTGGAGGGCCGGAAGTTGAGCAAGGGGTTGCGCAAGCCTAGGTCTAGCAACTCCTGACGGGAGGCGGCAAGGCGGACGGCAAGAGCGGAAGCATCAGGCATACAAGCAAGTCAACTGGCCCCAAGTGGGGCAAAGGCGGCCCCAACTTACGCAACAAACCCGCCACCTAAACAGGCCAGCGGGTTTGCAGGGGAATACGCGAATGGCAACTTATCCTCTACCCTACTGCCGGCTTTTTCAGCCCTAGCTTGCTGTGCTTGTAGCCGTAGTTGAAGTACAGCGCCAGCCCGATAATCAGCCAGCCGAAGAACAGCAGCCAGTTATTGATGCCCAGCTGGGTCATCAGGTAAAGGTTGGTGAGCAGGCCCAGCACCGGCAGCAAACTCAGCTTTTTACGGAACGACAGCCAGGCCAGCGCCAGGCAGAACCCGAAGAATACCAGCATGGGGATGTAGTGGCGGCCTTCTTCGTAGCCACTGCTCAGGGCCGTGGTAAACTCCTGAATACCGGCTTGGTTGTACACGAATAGCAGCACCGCCCCCACCAGCAGCACCAGCGGCACCAGAAACTGCCCGTTGATGTAGGGCACCTTGAAGCGGGCGTCGCTCTGGCCAAGGGGGTCGATGATAAGAATGCCGCCGCACACCAGGGCAAAGGCAAACAGCGTCCCGATAGAGGTCAGGTCAATTACCAAATCCATGTTCAGGAGCATAGCCGGCACGCCCACAAAAAAGCCCGTGACGATGGTGCTAAACGAAGGCGTGTGGAACTTGGGATGCACCCGGGAAAACACCGGCGGCAGTAGCCCGTCCCGGCTCATGGTCATCCAGATGCGGGGCTGCCCAATCTGGAACACCAGCAGCACCGAGGCCATAGCCAGTACCGCCGACACGGCCACCACGCCGCCCAGCCACTTCACACCCACTTTGTTGAACACGTAGGCCAGCGGGTCGCCCACGGCCAGCTCCTTATAGTTCACCATACCGGTGAGTACCAGCGTGATAATCACATACAAAATGGTGCAGATGATGAGGGCGTAAATCATGGCCCGGGGCAGGTCGCGCTGGGGGTTCTTGCACTCCTCGGCCGTTGTCGAAATGGCATCGAACCCAATGTAGGCGAAGAACACGGCCGACACGCCTTTCAGCACGCCGCCAATACCATTGGGGGCGAAGGGGCTCCAGTTTTCGGGCTGCACGTAAAACGCGCCCACCAGAATCACCACGGCCACCACTACCAGCTTCAGGGCCACCAGCAGGTTGCTGGCGTTCTTGCTTTCCTTGATACCCACGTACACCAAGGCCGTAATAGCCAGCGTAATAAGTCCGGCCGGCAGGTCCAGCACCAGGCGCAGGCCACCACCCAACTCGGGGGCCGCAGCCCAGGCTTTATAACCTTCCAACTGTGCCGGCGAGGCATCGGTGAGGGGTTTGCCGGCCTGCATCAGGGCCAACACCTCGTTGTAATACTTGTGGGCACTCTGCATACCCATCGTCAACCAGATGGGCAGATTGATACCGACCCCACTCAGCAGCCCGGTAAAGTAATCCGACCAGCTGATGGCCACCACGATATTACCCACGGCATACTCCATAATCAGGGCCCAGCCGATAATCCAGGCGGCCAGCTCCCCGAAGGAGGCGTAGGCGTAGGTGTAGGCCGAACCCGATACGGGAATGGTGGCCGCAAACTGGGCGTAGCATAACGCCGAGAAGGCGCAGGCAATGGCCGTAAATACGAACAGCAAGGACACGGCCGGGCCCCCATCGTGGGAGGCGTTGCCGATGGTGCTGAATATACCGGCCCCGATAACGGCGGCAATACCTAGGGCCGTCAGGTCGCGGACGGTGAGGTGGCGCTCCAGGCCGCCGTGGCTGTGGCCATCGGCATCGGCGGGCGGGTTGTGCAGAATGTCGTGGAGGCTCTTGCGGCGGAACAAACCGGTGGAGCGGGAAGGGGGAAGCGGAGTAGACAAGGCGTTGGGAGGGGTTGAAAGAGGGGCAAAAGATACAGAATAATGCCGGCGGCTGCACGTTACCCCTGCCGCTCCCTATCTTCCGGCCATGGCAACCTGCGTTTCTCTACCTGCGCCCTGCCCGGCTTCCTGGGCCGATATGACGCCCGCCGTTCAGGGCCGTCACTGCGCCGCTTGCAATAAAGTAGTGGTGGACTTCACGCCAATGACCACCGCCGAGGTGGTAGCCTACCTGCAGCACCATCCCAACGCCTGCGGCAAATTCAGCCCCGAGCATATCAATCCTGTTTCCAGCTGGGCACCGTGGTTGGCAGCAGCTATGCTGTCCTTATCAGCCTGCGAATCAAGTCCAACAACCCGCTTAGTACTGCCAGCCAAGGAAACAGTCGTACATCAGGATTCTATTCTGATACGCGGCAAAGTAGTGGATAAGCAGAGTGGTCGGCCCCTGGCGCAAGCTATTATCATCAGTGAGCTGGACACTACCTTACACACCCGCACTACTGCCGACGGTACCTTTGCCCTGATATTACCCAATGCTTTGCGCGGCACCCAACTGGTGGCGGCTCAGCCCCTACCGAGCGACCTGCGGCCTGATGACCCCGAGCCTGGGTTGTACATTCCCCGCTACTTTTCTGCGGAAGAAGGTACGCCTACTGTAATTCAGTTGCGCAACCCGGGGCCCATGATTGGTCAGCCGACCCTGGAGCCTGAGGAAAATTATTCGCCGGCCGTTATGCCGCACATCCTGCACTTAGCCCCGCCCCCACCATTGCCTAAGCTTTCCCCTTAGCGCACTTTTCTACTACTGCGTGTGGAATCCGGCGCGGCGCGGCATCAGACTGCCTGAACCTGAGCCCACTGTTATGCCCCGTGCCCTCACCGTTGCTATTCCCCAGCCCTGCCGCGAAAACTGGGCCGCCATGACACCCGCCGCCCAAGGCCGCCACTGCGCCGCCTGCAACAAAGTAGTGGTGGATTTCACCCGCATGACCGACACCGAGGTGGTAGCCTACTTCACCCAGACCAGCGGCCAAAGCTGCGGCCGGTTCCGGACAGAGCAGTTGCAACGCCCCCTCCGACTGGCTATCGAAGCGCCGGTTTCGCGGCGGTGGCTGGCTGTTGCGCTGGCGGTGTTGGGTGTAGGCGCGGCTGGACCGGCTGCGGCACAAGGCAAGTCAGCTGTCCCACAGGAACAACGAATATTGCCAGGGAAAACAGCGGCACCCATCCCGGCATCACCGACTCAAACCACCCGGGGCCGGGTGACGGACGCGGCTACGGGTGAGGGACTACCGGGCGTTTCGGTGTTACTGAAGGGTACTACTATGGGAACGTCCACCAACTCGGATGGCTCATTTGAGTTGGTAAGTTCATCTACGGCTAGTAGCCAGCTTATTTTTTCTTCAATCGGTTATTTTACCCAACAGGTCGCGTTGGCGGATTTCAAAGGCCAGGCCAGCTCGATAAAGCTTGTCGTTGATGAGAAAGCCATGAACGAGCGAATCGTCGTTGGCGGATACTGTATGTCACGGTGGTACACCCCGCGCGGCCTGTGGCAGCGGCTGACGCAGCCGTTGCGGCGGTAACGGCGCGGAAGGAGAATAGCGGGTTGAATTAACTATACGGACGAGCTTTTCACGTGTAACCACGTTGCATTTACAGAATCCTCGACTACCTTTGCCCCTCATCAATTGAGGCGGTGAAGCGTGCTGAATAAGCGTAAACTGGTTGCCTGGTGGCTGTTGCTACTGTTACTGCGGGTGCTCACACCCGAGGCGGCCGTGTTGCGCACGCACTTTCACCAGCACACCGACGACACCGTTACCGTGCGGTACGCTGCTCAAGTAGGAGCCAAGGCCGTGTTTTCGGCCAAGCACCAGCACTGCCAGACGGAGCACCTGTTTGATGCGCCATTCCAGCCGGCTGCACCCTTGCTGATGCCCGCGCCTTTGGAGTTGCGGGCCTACGCCGTGTACCGGCCGCAAGCCCCCGTGTGCCGGGCCTCCCATCTGCTGGATGGGGCTTCGTTGCGTGGTCCGCCCACCGGCCGGATTTAACCGGCGCTAATCCACTTTCCGGCTTACTCGTGCTCTGCCTCTGGCTTATTGCCTGCGGGGCCAGCACAATCTGTTGTTTCGGGTAGCTAGTCTCCCCTACGTACCTGGAGTAGCCACCTACGGGCTGTCACTCTGCTGATTGCGCGGATTGGATTATCGGCCATAGGCCGTTGCGCGCCTGCGCCTTGCTGCTTGCGGCGGCGCATCTCCTCTCACCTTCCTGACTTCAACACGCCCGCTGGCTTTGCCGCTTTGGGCTCGGGTACGCGCATTTTTTCATGCAACGAATCCTATTTTGTCTGCTGCTGCTCTGGCCTTTGCTGGGGGTGGCGCAATCTTCCACGGGCCACATTGACGGGCACGTAAACGGTCCGAACGGCCACGGCCTGGAAGGCATTTCTGTGGTGGAAACCACCGGCCACTTCTCCGCCTTCACCGGGGCAGATGGGCACTTCTCCCTCACCCTGCCGCTGGGCGAGTACACGCTCATCACCCGCAACCTGAGCTACCAGGAGCAGCGCCGCACGGTAGTACTGACCACTGAAACGCCCACGCTGACGGTGGATTTCACGCTACAACCCACTACCACGGCCTTGCAGGAGGTGGAAGTGCTGGGCCGCACCGAGAAAACCTACAAGAGCGACTACAGCTTTGTGGGCACGCGCACGGCCACCGAGCTGATTGACGTGCCCCAGTCCATATCCACGGTGACCAAGGAGCTGATGGACGACCGGCAGGCGCTGCGCCTCACCGAAACGGTAAAGAACGTGGCCGGCGTCAGCCAGTACTCGCACTACGACGACTTCACGATTCGGGGGTTCCGCAACGGCTACGAGAGTGGCTTCCGGCTGTTGAATGGGTTGCGCTCGGGTTTCAGCTTCGGCAACGCGTTTACCCAAGCCCCGCTCACGGTGAACCTGGAGCGGGTGGAGGTGCTGAAAGGGCCCGGCGCGGCCATGTTCGGCGACATCAACCCCGGTGGCACTATCAACATGGTGACGAAAAAGCCGCTGCAAACCGACCGCAAGGCCCTCACCTTTTCCACGGGCAGCTTCAACACCACCCGCGCCACTGCTGACTTCACCGGCCCGCTCACCGAGCAGAAAAACGTGCTCTACCGCTTCAATGCGGGCTACGAGAAGAGCAACACCTTCCGCGACGTGAATGACACCCGCTCCCTGATGCTGGCGCCCACCGTCACGTTTCTGGTGTCGGATAAAACCACGCTCAACGCCGAGCTGGTGTACACGGCCATTGATGGCTACCTCGACCGGGGCCTGCCCATTAAGAGCAACAACCTGTACGGGGTGCCCCGCTCCTTCACGCTGAGCCAGCCGAGCGACTATTTCCGCACGAAGACCTACTACCTCAACGCCTCGCTCAACCACCGCTTCACCGACTGGCTGTCGTTCAACGCGTCCTACCTGGATTTCACCTTCAACGAGAAGCTGAGTGAGCACCGCACACTCAACTCCTACGACAACTCGGACCCCAGCAAGCCCGCCAACTCGGTGATGAACCTGCGCTACTTTGACCGCCGTGCCGAGGAGTACACCAAGAATCTGTCGACCTACTTTGTGCTCAGCCGCAATACTGGTTCAGTATCCCACAAAGTGGTGGTGGGCGCCGACTACATCCGCTTCAACACCGACAAGGAAAGCGCCATGTTTGAGGCGCGGCAGCGGGTGGTGACCAGCGTGAGTAACGGCGTGGTCAGCCAGCGCGTGGTGCCTTTGCAGCTTGATTTGAACAACCCCAGCTACGAAATCCGTGACCCGAGCACCTACGTGCGGCGGGCCACTCCGGCGTTTTTCACCGACTACATCAACGCCGTGTACCACACCACCGGCCTGTACGTGCAGGACCAGCTGGAGGTAACGCCCCGCCTGGGGCTGCTGCTGGGGGCGCGCTACGAGCTGTTTGCCGATGAGCGGGACTACGGCGACGGCTCGACGAACATTCCGCAAACCAAGTTTCTGCCCCGGGCCGGCCTCACCTTCGCTTTGCGCGACAACCTGAACTACTTCGCCAGCTACAGCGCGGGCTTCCGGCCGCTGCGGCCCGAGCTGATTCGCTTTCCGCAGCGTTACGGCCGCTCGGAGCCCTTCAGCCCCGAAACCAGCTACCAACTGGAAACCGGCCTGAAAGGCGAGTTTTTCCAGAAGGCCCTGTTTGCCACCGTGGCTGCCTACCAGATTGAGCGCCGCAACCAGCTGGTGGCCACCGGCGCCCTCACGGCCGAAGGGGCCGCCATTTACCGCCAAAACCAGGCCCGCTCGCGCGGGGTGGAGGTGGAGCTGACCGGCAACATTCTGCCCAACTTCAGCCTGAACACCAGCTACGCCTTCAACCACACGGAGGTAACCAAAGCCGACCTCGCGACCGAGCAGGGCCAGCCCCTGGCTAACGCCCCCCGCAACTCGGGCGGGTTGTGGGCCAAGTACACCTTCCTTTCGCCCACACTGCGCGGTTTGGGCGTGGCCGTGGGCGGCAACTTCGTCACGCGCCGCCGCTTCGAGAACCAAGTGAAGCCTCTGGACGGCGGCCCCGACGAGTGGGCCTACTGGCCCGGCTACGCCGTGGCCGACGTGGCGTTGTTCTACACCGTCAACCGCTTCAACTTCCACGTGAACCTGAACAACGTGCTGAACAAGAACTACTTCGTGGGCGGCTACGACTACTTCCGGGCCAGCCCCGGCGCCCCCCGCAACTTCATGGCCACCATGGGCTACACGTTTTGAGTAGGGTGTGAGGGTAAGAGGGTAAGTAGGTAGGAGGCTGAAAAGATTTCCGCATACCCCATCACCCTCCTACCCCCATACCCTCCCACCCCCTTACCCTAACTACATGACTTACCTTCTCGAAGCCCGGGAGCTGCGCAAGCAGTACGCCGATAAGCTGGCCCTGCGCGGGCTGAATTTGCAGATTGCGCCGGGCGAAATTTTCTGCTTGCTGGGCCAGAACGGGGCCGGCAAAAGCACCACCATCAACCTGTTTCTGGGGTTCATCCAGCCGACTTCGGGTACGGCCTTCGTGAACGGACTGGACGTGGCTGCTAATCCGCTCGAAATTAAGAAGCACCTAGCCTACATTCCGGAAAACGTGCTGCTGTACCCGCACTTGTCGGGGCTGGAAAACCTGGCCTTGTTCAGCAGCTTGGCGGGCTTCAAGTATTCGGAAAGTGAGCTACTGAACTACCTCACCGACGCCGGGCTGCCCGCGGAGGCGGTGCGGCGGCGGGTGGGCACCTACTCCAAGGGCATGCGCCAGAAGGTGGGCATTGCCATTGCGGTAGCCAAGCACGCCAAGGTGCTGCTGCTCGATGAACCCACCTCCGGCCTCGACCCCAAAGCCAGCAACGAGTTTTCCGAGCTGCTGCACCGTCTCAGCGGGCAGGGCACGGCTGTGCTCATGGCCACCCACGACATCTTCCGGGCCAAGGAAGTAGGCACCCGCGTGGGCATCATGCGCGAAGGCGAGCTGGTGGACGTGCGCCCCACCGCTGCCCTCAACGCCCAGGAACTGGAGCAGCTCTACCTCAACTACATGCACTAGCCGATGATCCAGAGCATTGCCCAAAAAGAATTTGTCAGCACCCTGCGCGACCGGCGCTTTGCGGTGCTGAGTGGCTTGGTGCTGCTGCTGTTACTGGCCGCTACGCTGGTGGGCCGGGCCTCGTTCCGAACCCTGCAACAGGAGCGCCAGCTGGCCCAGCAAACCGTCAATGATAAGTTCCGAAACCAACCCGCTCGGCACCCGCACCGCGTGGCCCACTACGGCTCATATGCGTTCCGGCCGAAATCGGGACTGAGCTTGCTGGATGGCGGCGTGGACTCGTTTACGGGCAGCGCCGTGTACCTGGAGGCCCACCAGCAGAACAGCATCAACTTCAGCCAGGCCCAGCAGGCTGGTTCCCTCATTCGGTTCGGGGAAATGACCGTGGCCTTTGTGCTGCAGCTACTGGTGCCGCTGCTGATAATTTTTCTGTGTTTTGGAGCATTCTCGGAGGAGCGCGCCACGGGTACGCTCAAGCTGCTGCTTAGCCAGGGCGTAACCCTGCGGCAGGTGGCCTGGGGCAAGATTCGGGGATACAGCCAGGCCGTGGCGCTGGTGGTAGCGCCAGCTTTGGCGCTGGCGGCGGCCCTGCTGTTTACGGGTGAGGAGTTTGCCAGCGGCCCCGATTTGGTGGCCCGACTGGTCTTGTTCGTGCTGAGCTACGCGGTATACTTCTTCCTGTCCGTGGTGGGCGCGGTGGTGGTGTCGGCCTGGCAGGCCAGTTCCCGCGCGGCCCTAGTCACGCTGCTCGGCCTCTGGATTTTGGGTTGCATCATCTTGCCTAAAGCTACGGCCAACCTGGGCGCCACGCTCTACCCCACTATCACCAAAGCCCAGATGGACGCCGAGGTGCACGACGAAGCCCAACACGGCATCAACGGCCACGACCCGCACGACAAGCGGGCCGAAGCCCTGAAAGCCGACCTGTTCAAGAAGTACGGCGTTGACTCCGAGGAAAAGCTGCCGGTGAGTTTGGCCGGGGTGCAGATGGCGGCCGGCGAGGAGTATTCGGCCAAAGTCTACCAGCAGCATTTTGCCGAACTGAACGCTACCTACGAGCGCCAGAACCGCCTGTCGGAGTGGGCCGGCTTGCTGAATCCCTACCAGGCCATCAGGCCCCTCTCCATGGGCCTGGCCGGCTCCGATTTTGCCCACTACGTGCACTTCCAGCAAGCCGCCGAAACCTACCGCTACGGCCTCGTGCAGCGCCTGAACGGCCTGCAGGCCAGCATGGGCTACGGCGACAAAGAGCGGCGCCTGGATGCCAGCACCTGGCAGAAGCTGCCGGTTTTCAGCTACCAGGCGCCCCCGCTGGGCTGGGCGCTGCCGCGCCTGCTGCTGCCGGTGGCCGCGCTGCTGCTCTGGGCCGTGGGCTTGTGCTGGCTGGGGCTGCGCCTGCTTTCTAAAACGTCTGTTGCCTAAGCTGATGCGTATATTCTCGATATTATTTGCCGCCGAGTGGCGCCACTTTCGGGCGGCCAAAGGGCTGGTGCTGCTTTGCGGACTGCTGCTGGCTACCGGCCTCTACGGTATCTACTACGGCACCACCGAAATAGCCCGGCAGCGCCAGCAGCTGGCCGCCTTACCCGAGCTAACCCGCCGCAACGTAGAGGAGTTGAAAGTGAAATTTCCCGGCCCCGCCGACGCCGGCGACATCGGCTATTACCACTCCACCTTCGCCGTGCACCACCCCGATGCGTGGGCGGCCCTCTCCTTGGGCTTGCGCGACGTGAACCCCAGCTACGTGAAGCTGCGCCTGCTGGGCCTGCAAAACCAACTCTACGCCACCGACAACACCAACCCCCTGAAGCTGCTCAGCGGCAACTTCGATTTGGCCTTTGTGCTGGTGTATCTGCTACCGTTGCTGGTGGTGGCCCTGAGTTTCAATTTGCTGTCCAGTGAGCGGGAGGAAGGTATTTTGCCGCTGCTGCTGGCCCAGCCCATCCGGCCAGCCACGGTCATTGGGGCCAAGCTGGCGTTTCGGGTGGCGCTGGTGCTGGTGCTGGTGTGGCTGCTGTCGGTGGTGGGCATGGGGTGGGCCAGGGTGCCGCTGGATAGCCGCATGTTTAGCTGGCTGGCCCTTAGCACCTTGTATTGCCTGTTCTGGTTTGGGGTGGTGCTGGTAGTAACGGCTCTGCAACGCACTTCGGCGGTGAATGCCGTGGCGCTGCTGGGTACTTGGCTGGTGCTGGTGGTGTTGGTGCCCAGCTTGCTGAGCTTAGGCGTGGCCGCGGCCCGCCCCTTGCCCCAGGGCATCGAGCTGACCATCAAGCAGCGCGAGCAAATCCACGGCGGCTGGGACCGGCCCAAAATGGAAACCATGAACCGCTTTTTCACCCTCTACCCGCAGTTCCGCGACACAACCACTATCCGGGAGCGGTTTGTGTGGCGCTGGTACTACGCCTTCCAGCACCTTGGCGACCTGGCCGTGGCCCCACAAGCGGCGACCTACGCCACCGGCCTGCAAGCGCGCCACAACCTCGCGGAAAAGCTCAACCTGCTGTCCCCCGCCATCAACGCCCAAACCAGCTTCAATGCCCTGGCCGGCTCCGACCTTCCTACGCATTTGGCGTTTCAGCGCAGCGCTACCCGCTACCACGATTCCCTGCGGGCGTATTACTACCCCTACCTGTACCGCAAAGTCGAATTCACCCACGCCGACTACGCCCAGGAGCCGCAGCACACGTTTACCAGCCAGCCCGAACTGGCCACCGCCCAACGCGGCCTGCTAAAGCTGCTATTGAGTGTGGTAGCGGTGTATGGCCTGGGCCTAGCGCTACTGCGGGTGCGCCCGGTGCTGCCGCGCTAGGAGACATATCTGGCTCTGTTAAGTAGTCAGCTAAAAGTAAACAGCTACAGAGAGAACGTCATGCTGAGCTTGTCGAAGCATCTCTACCGCTTCGCCTGAACTATCCAAAGAAGAGGTAGAGATGCTTCGACAAGCTCAGCATGACGTGCATACGGTTACTTATGAACCAGTACTTAAAAGCTGCTCGGCAATACAATAACGCGTCTGTCATCCTGAGCTTGCGAAGGACCTTATCACGCTTGAAAAATCATCTTGCGACTAGTTCAGGCATGATAAGGTCCTTCGCAAGCTCAGCATGACAGCTTAAGAATAATACTGCTAGTTGACCAGCCTCCTTTTCTGCACCTGATTACCTTTCAATGTTGCCATTACTTCGTTTTTGCTTGTTTTTAAGCTGCTTCTTTGCTGGTACCATCTCCTTTGCTGCTCCCTGGAAGCCTTTCCAATTCAACGGCAAGTCGATAGCGCCGGGGCAGAAGCTGGCGGTGCTGCTGCCCGTGACGGATGGGCGCGACACGGCCGTGGTGCCGGTTACGGTGTTTCACGGGCGCAAGCCGGGGCCGGTGCTGGGCATCATTGCCGGGGTGCACGGCTACGAGTATCCGCCGATACTGGCGGCCCAGCAGCTGGCCCGGGAACTGGACCCGGCGCAGCTCAGCGGCACTATTATCCTGGTGCACATAGCCAACGTGGCGGGCTTTCTGGGGCGTAGCGTCAACGTTAACCCCCAGGACAACAAAAACCTGAACCGCGTATTTCCAGGCCAGGCCACCGGCACCGTTACCGAGCGGCTGGCCTGGCTGCTGAGCCACGACATCATCGGCCGCTGCCACTACGTGGTGGACGTGCACGCCGGCGACGCCCCCGAAGACCTGCGCCCCTACGCCGGCTACTACAACTACTTCGATACGCCCGAGCTATCCGAAAAAGGCCGGCAGATGGCCGTAGCTATGGGTTTTCCCTACGTCATCCAGTTCGGCAACGAGCCCACGCTCAAGGCCGCAAGCGTGTACTGCTCCCGCGAAGCCATCAAGCGCGGCATTCCGGCCGCCGATATTGAGTGCGGCCGCCTGGGAATGCCCGAATCCGAAAACGTAGCCCTCATCAGGCAGGCGCTGCACCGGCTGCTGATGCACTTGCGCATCGAGGAAGGCACCTTGCCCGCCAGTCCGGCGCCCTACCTGGTTACCCGCCGCGTGAGCATCGATAGCCAGCACACCGGCTTTTTCTTTCCGAAGGTGAAGGCCGGCGAGTTCGTGTACCAAGGCCAGGCGCTGGGCCACATAACCGACCTGTTCGGCAGCCACCTGACCGACGTAACGGCCACTGCCAACGGCGTAGTGCTGGTGATGACGGGCACACCTCCTATCAACAAGGGCGACAACCTGTTCACCATCGGCGAAGCCCCGGCCCGGCAGTAGCCTCCGTACGCGTTCAGAAACTGTCATGCAGAGCCGAAGGCGAAGCATCTTACGTGCTGACGTTGTTGAATTGTGGGACTGGCACGGCTCCGTAGCCCAGCATTTAAACCCTGGGTTAGTCAAGCAGCGTCAGCGCGCGAGCTGCGTCGGCTGCGCTCAGCAGAACGTTCTTAGTAAGGTAAAGCTGCTCATTTTCCGATTTAGCAGCCTCGTTAAACTAAACCTTTCGGCCCCAAAAAGGCTTATTCCGGCAGTATGAAGAACTACCTGCTGGCTACTTTTTTGCTGTTTGCGGCGGCGGGCTGCGCCCTGAAGCCGACCAATAAATTTGACGTATTCACGGAGCGGGCCCAACTGCCCCAGGAGGAGGCCGTGCACAAGCAGAACTCCCTGGAGTGGTGGTACTTCACCGGCCACCTGCGCGACAAAAAAACCGGCGAGCAGTTCGGGGTGGAGTACGTGTTTTTCCACTTCAACCTGAATGGCAAGCGCGACTGGCAGATGGTCAACTTCGCCCTCACCGACCCGCAGGCCCAGCAGTTCCGCTACGACTACAAAGTGGAGCGCCTGCCCCAGCTGCTGGAACCACAGTTGCCCCTAAGCCTTAAAACCAAGAAAAAGGATCAAATTTGGACTCTGGGCGGCCAAACCGGCACGTATGTACTCCAGGGCCGGATGGCGGCCCACCCCGGCTACGCCATTAACTTGCGCACTACGCCCCACAAAGGCCTGCTGCTGCACAGCGGCACCGGCTACGAGAATTACGGCGACGTAGCCAAGGCCGGCTACTATAGCTACCCGCGCATGTCCACCAAAGGCACCATTGAGGTAGACGGTAAAGTGCGCGAAGTGCAGGGCTACCTCTGGTACGACCGGCAATGGAACTGTAACAGCGTCACCAACAAAGGCATCGGGTGGGACTGGTTTTCCCTGCAACTCGATGAGCCGACGCTGACGGAAAGTGGCCAGCCCGATACCAAGGAAGCGGTGGGCCACCACGAAATCATGACCTATCAGCTGTTTGACCGGAACTCCGACCGAAGCGTGAGTGGGGGTACCTATTACAGTGCAAGCGGGGGCATCGTAGTAGACCTGAAAGCCCAGGATTTCCAGCTGGAAGTGCTGGACTACTGGACCAGCCCCCACTCCAAGCTGCGCTACCCCAGCAAGTGGCGCCTGCGCATCCCCAGCCAGGAGTATGACCTCATCCTTACTCCACTGATGGCCGACCAGGAGCTAACCCTCAAGCTGTTCGCCGGCATCAAAATGCACTATTGGGAAGGCATGTGCAAAGTAGAAGGCACTCACCACGGCCGCCCCGTCAGCGGCAATAGCTACATCGAGCTAACCAACCGGGGAAAATGAGTTGTTAGTTGCTGGTTGTCAGTTGTTAGAAAGACTTTGCTAACAACTGATAACCAGCAACTAACAACTAAACCTCACCCATTCAGAATCACCCGGAAGGTGGTGCCGCGGCCGACTTCGCTCCATTTCACGAAGAGCTTTCCCTTGTGGTAGTTCTCAATAATCCGCTTGGCCAGCGCCAGGCCCAGGCCCCAGCCCCGCTTTTTGGTGGTGAAGCCAGGCTGAAATACCCGGTCTAGCTTGCTCTTGGAAATGCCTTTGCCGGTGTCTGTAATATCAATGGCAATCTGGGACTTGTTGCGGATAGGACGGCGCAGGTGAATGGTAATACTGCCCTTACCATCCATGGCGTCCACGGCATTTTTGCAGATGTTTTCAATCACCCAGTCGAAGAGCGGAATGTTTACCTGGGCGGGTGTGTCGGTGGGCAGGTCGGTTTTTACTTCAAAGCTGACTTTGCGCGACACCCGGCTTTGCAGGTAGGCAATAGCATTTTGAGTTACCCGCAGAATATTCTCGTCGTTGAGCACCGGCACCGAGCCAATGTTGCTGAACCGCTCAGTAATAATTTCCAGCCGCCGGATGTCCTTGCCCAGCTCCTCCACAATGGGCTCCCCCCGAAACCGCTCCGACTCCCGCAAATACTCCTGCCAGCCCACCAGGCTGCTCAGGGGTGTGCCCAGCTGGTGGGCTGTTTCCTTGGCCAGGCCCACCCACACGCGGTTTTGCTCGGCCCGGCGGGAGTAGCTGAACGCGAAGTAGGCAATGACGGCCAGGCACCCAATAATAGCCAGTTGCACCAGCGGGTACAGCCGCAGCTGCGTGAGTAAATCCGACTCCTTATAATAGATGTAGTTGCGCAGCCCGGCCCCAATTTCAATGACGATGGGCGGGTGCTGCTCCTTCATCAGCTCAATTTCCTGCCGCAGCTGCTTAATGGAGGCCTGCTCCGAGGCGCCCTTGGGCACGTTCACGTTGCGCGCATCCACAATGTTGCCGTCCCCATCCGTCACGATAACCGGAATGGTGGTGTTGGCCCCGATAATCTCATCCATCAGAAACGACAGATTGGAGGTTTCCTCGGTGTTGATGATGTAGCGCTGAGTTTTGGCGTACAGGTCAATCTGCTCCTGCTCCCGCTCCGAGAGGCGCTGCACCAGCACGTTAGTGTAGATGACGGTGGCCGCCCCAATGAGCAGGGCCACGGCCACAATGACAAGCTTGATGCGGGACTTTTGGTCGTAGATGGGGATGGGCAGCACGGGCAGGAAGTGGGGTAAGTCAGCAGGCCCGGATACGGCCGCCGCTGCGGCGAAGATACGTTTGCGGCCCCCGCAAGGTCTGCCCTAGCAACGCCGGTCAAATGATTTTCGTCAGTTTCAGCCCGAATAATCGTTGGTTAGCCGGTTTAAACTAGGTTTCTGCCTCAATTTCAGCCTCACCCGAACCCTGGGCGTACTCTAACTGTTTTTACCTAGCAATTTGTAACGTATTTTTGCCCCCTGATTTCCGCACTAGCAACTGCTATGCTTCAACCTTTCAAGGCCCTTAGTTTATCCTTCAAGAAAGCTCCCCTGGAAATTCGGGAGCTTATTGCCTTGGATGAAACTGCCTGTCGGCGTTTTCTGCACACCCTGCACCACGAGCTTGGCCTGACCGACCTGCTGGTACTGAGCACCTGTAACCGCACCGAAGTGTACTACTCGGCGGAGCGTGACCAGAGTCCGGCCATTATTGAAGCCCTGGGCCAGCTGAAAAACCTGCCCGAGGTAACCGAGTATTTCCCCTATTTCGATGTGCTGGACCAGCAGACGGAGGCTGTGCGCCACCTGTTTGAGGTAGCCATGGGCCTCGATGCCCAGGTAGTGGGTGATTTGCAGATCAGCAACCAGGTAAAACAAGCCTACCAGTGGTCGGCAGATGAGGATGCGGCCGGGCCCTTCCTGCACCGCCTGCTGCACACCGTGTTCTTCACCAACAAGCGCGTACAGCAGGAAACTTCCTTCCGCGACGGTGCCGCTTCCACCTCCTACGCCGCGCTGGAACTGGTTGAGGAGCTAACTGCCGACGTGGCCAACGCCCGCGTGCTAGTGGTAGGCTTGGGCGAAATTGGGGCCGACGTGTGCCGCCATTTCGGTGACAGCAAGGTGTTTACCCACGTAACCATCTGCAACCGCACCCGGTCCAAGGCCGATGAGCTGGCCGAGGAGTGCGGCCTGCAAGTATTGGATTTCGAGAATCTGGTGCAGGGCATGAAGGAAGCGGATGTGATTATCAGCAGCATTTCCCGCCAGGACCCGTTCTTCACCCGCGACATGGTGGAGCGCCTGGAAGTGCTGAGCTACAAGTTCTTCATTGACCTTTCCGTGCCCCGCAGCATTGCCACCGACGTGGAGCAGGTGCCCGGCGTGCTGGTGTATAATATCGATGCCATCCAGAGCAAGGCTTCGGCCGCGTTGGAGCGCCGCCTGGCCGCCGTGCCGCAGGTGCGGGCCATCATTGAGGAAAGCATCCTGGGTTTGCAGGACTGGAGCAAGGAAATGCTGGTGTCACCCACTATTCAAAAGCTAAAAAATGCCCTGGAGCAGATTCGGCTGGAGGAAATGGACCGCTACCAGAAGAAGATGAGCCCCGAGGAAACCAAGCGCATGGACGACATTACCCGCTCCCTAATGCAAAAAATCCTCAAGCAGCCGGTGCTCCAGCTGAAAGCGGCCTGCAAACGCGGCGAGGCCGACCAGCTCATCGACGTACTCACCGACTTGTTTGACTTGGAGCGCCAACCCAACGTTGCCTAAGCACTACCAGCCCCACCCGACCAATACAGAAAAAGCCCGCTTCACAACTGTGAAGCGGGCTTTTTATTTGCAGGCAACGACACCAGCAGGCGCAGAGCAAGTTTACATCGTGTCGCAGCAATCCTCCAGCGAGTCGATTACGTCGAGCAGCTTGGGGATGGAGAGGGAGTAGTAGATTTTGGTGCCTACTTTGAACGAGGACAAAATACCCCGGTCTTTCAAGGTGATAAGGTGCTGAGAGGCAATGGCCTGAGGCAAATCCAGGGAACGGTAAATTTCCGTGACGGTCATTTTCTCTTCCTTACCCAGCAGGTCAACAATAGCCAGCCGTTTGGGATGGGCCAGCACTTTGAGCATGGCGGCCGCCTTATCTACTTTTTTGGATTCTACTCGTGAAAGCAAAGGTTTCATATGTCGTTACAACGGTGGTGGGACCAGTGGGGGATATGCAGGAATAGGGGTAATACGATATTCAAGCCCCGCAAAGTTCCTCCCAGCGTACCAGAGACGAAAAAAATTTATAAACCGCGGAAATTGGATCCGTATGCCCCTTTACGGCTTCTTGCCGACAACAGACGAAGCCCGGCCACTAAAGCTGCGTGGCGCGTGCTTTTACAGGTCACCATCACCGAGTGTATAATTTATCCTATATAAACTGGCTTTGTTGCTGTGCCTGCGCCCTGCTTAGTAGCCAGGTGCTTACTACCGAAGCGAATATGGCTTGGCCGCTGGGGCTGCTTACCTTTGCCCCCTCTGAGTTCCACCCACCACCCTACTACCTGAACGGATGAAAGACCTGCTGGCCAAGTTTGAGAATAAACGCCCCGAAATAGTTTTTGAATGGAAGGACGCCGAAACCGAGGCCGAGGGCTGGGTGGTGATTAACTCCCTGCGCGGCGGGGCGGCCGGTGGCGGCACCCGCATGCGTAAGGGCCTGGACAAGCGGGAAGTAGAAAGCCTGGCCAAAACGATGGAGGTGAAGTTCACCGTATCGGGCCCGGCTATTGGGGGCGCGAAATCCGGCATCAACTTCGACCCCCAGGACCCGCGCAAGCGCGGTGTGCTGGAGCGCTGGTACAAGGCCGTAATTCCCCTGCTGAAGAACTACTACGGCACCGGCGGCGACCTGAACGTGGACGAAATTCACGATGTGATTCCGATTACGGAGGATTACGGCCTCTGGCACCCGCAGGAAGGCATTGTGAACGGCCACTACCGGGCCACCGAGCCCCAAAAGATTCAGAAGCTGGGGCAGCTGCGCCAAGGCGTGGTGAAAGTGCTGGAAGATGCCACCTTCACCCCCGACCTGAGCCGCAAATACACCGTGGCCGACCTGATTACGGGCTACGGTGTGGCCGAGGCCGTGCGCCACTACTACGAGCTGTGGGGTGGCCGCGCAGTGGCCGGCAAGCGGGCTATTGTGCAGGGCTGGGGCAACGTGGGTGCGGCGGCGGCTTACTACATGGCCAGCCAGGGTGCGCGCATCACCGGCATCATCGACCGGGCCGGGGGCCTGATTAAGGAAGAAGGCTTCACGCTGGAAGAAATCCGGGAGCTGTTTCTGCGCCGCCAGGGCAACGCCCTCACCGCCGACAACCTGCTTTCGTTTGAAGAGGTAAACCAGCGCATCTGGAGCAGCGGGGCCGAAATTTTTATTCCGGCGGCGGCCTCCCGGCTGGTGACGCGCCAGCAGGTGGAGCAGCTGGTAGCCGGGGGCCTAGAGGTGATTAGCTGCGGGGCCAACGTACCTTTCCAGGACCCGGAAATCTTCTTCGGCCCTACCGGTGAGTTTGCCGATGCCCACACCAGCGTTATCCCCGACTTTATTGCCAACTGCGGCATGGCCCGGGTTTTCGCCTACCTGATGGAATCCAACGCCGAAATTACCGACCAGGCCATTTTCCAGGACACGTCCCGCATCATCCGGGCGGCCTTAGAGCGCACCCGCCACCAAGGCGACGCGACTACTGGCATTGCCCAGAAGTCGTTTGAAATGGCCCTGCGCCAATTGGTATAGAGCCTAGTGCTTAGTTGGTAGTGCCTGGTGCTTAGGTTGTTCATTACCATTTTCGGATTGAACGACCTAAGTACCAGGCACTATTAACTAGGCACTAAAAACTAAGTCCTTTCCTATGACCCTTCAGGAAATTCTCAACTATCGGTTTTTGGGCAACAACGTGGCGGCGTACTTGTGGTGCGCAGGCATATTGCTGTTTGGGTATGCCTTCAAAACGCTGCTGTCCCGGCTGCTGTCCAAGCTGGTGTTTCGGTTTATCCGGCGGCGTACGGAGGGGGTGTCGGAGGAGCAGTTTCAGGCCCTGCTGATTCAGCCGCTGTCCATCGTTATCTTCCTGGTCACGGCCTACTTCGCGTTTCAGGTGCTGGACTATCCGGTACGCAGCTCCGAAATTGCCCACAATGAGCCCTGGGCGAAGCGTTTGTTGTTTCGGCTGTTTCAGCTGGCCGTTATCTGGGGTATTGGCTGGGTGTGGCTGCGCATCATCGATTTTCTGGTGCTCGTGTTCCAGCGCCGCTCCGAAAACAGTCACTCCCGCCTCAGCAACCAGCTCATTCCCTTCGCCAAGGATTTGCTGAAGGTGCTGGTGCTCACCATTACCTTTCTGGTGATGCTGAGCCGGGTGTTTGGCGTGAACGTAACGGCCCTGATTGGGGGCCTGGGCATCGGTGGTTTGGCGGTGGCCTTCGCCGCCAAGGAAAGCCTGGAAAACCTGATTGCCTCCTTCACCATCTTCCTCGATAGGCCCTTTGCCGTGGGCGACCTAGTGGATGTGGGCGGGGTAATCGGCACCGTGGAGAAAGTAGGCTTCCGGAGTACCCGCCTGCGCACAGCTGAGAAAAGCTACGTGACGGTGCCCAACAAGAGCATGATTGACAAGCCCCTGGATAACCTCTCGTTGCGCACGGCCCGGCGCGTAAACTTCACCCTGGCCCTGAGTCACGCCACCACCAGCCAGCAGCTTCACCGCATTGTAGAGGAAGGGAAACGCACTATTGAGGAAAACCCACTGGTAACCAAAGAGGTGCAGATGCAATTCTCGGCCCTCACGCCCGCCGCCAAGGAGGTTACGGTGCAATACTTCGTAGAAACCACCAACTACGATGAGTATCTGGAGGTAAAGGAGGAGCTGAACTACCGGCTGGTGGAAACCGTGGAGCAGGCCGGCGGCACCTTCGCCAGCACTGGCACCACCATTGTGCAGGTGAGCGGGCTGCCAGGCTAACGCCAGATTTTCGACTATAACCCAAACAGGCCCCGCTTCAAACGGGGCCTGTTCTGTTGGGGGCAACTGCAACTGCAAGCAGCTTACCGGAACTTAGGGGAGCGGATGCGGATGTCGTGCTTGATGATGTTAACTTCTTTATCCTTCGGCATTTCTACCTCGAAGCTGAATTTCAGGCGCTGGCTGGCGTTCGGGGCCAGGGTCAGGTACCACGTCAGGCGGCCAATACGCTCCTCCAGCTGGGCCCCGCTGGTTTCTATCACCTTCACCTCAATTTCTTTTTCACTGGATACGGGCACTTGGTCCTGCACTTTGATGCGTACCGGCTCCGCCCGCAGGTTGCGTACGTTCAGCTCGTAGGTCAGGCGCACTTTACGCTTCTGGCTGCCCACGTTGCGGCTGTAGTCCTCTAGCTTGGTGCGGCCTACCACAATGCGCTCATCATAGCCCAGCGCCAGCTCCAGCGAGTCGTTGTAGGCCCGACCTTCCAGCTCGGCGTCGCCCACGTAAGCTCCACCGTAGTACACCTGCGCTTCATCGGGCAGATGCAGGCCTTCCCACCCGCTCACTTTCGCCTGCCGGAATACTTTTTCCGACAGCTTCGGCAGCGCCAAGTACTCGGTGCGGGAAGGCAGGGTGAGAATTGGTAGTACAAGGCGGCGCGATGCTCCGGCTTTCAGCGACACCAGCTCCGGCACCTCGTAGCGGGTTCCTTGTGAGGCCTCCGTAGGCCGGCCAGCTGAGCTACCTTTTACCACGTACGCATCTACCCGGCCCTCGCCCACGTGGTCGTCCTGGCCGTCGGAGTCGAGCGTCCAGGGCTCCATAGCAGGCTTGCTGATGTCTACCTCTTTTACCTCGTTCACGAGCACCACCCGCACCCTGTTCCAATCAAGACCGGTGCGGTTGTATACTTGCCCACCGGGCACAAACTGCACTGTCTGGCCGGTTCCATCGGCCCGAATTTCCAGCCTGGGCCGCCAGGTGAGCAGCCGGTTGGCCCCGTAGCGCAGCCGTAGCGGAAAGGTACCCGCCCGCGCTACGCGCACGGTGATATAGAAAGGCTTGACCTGCTCGGCGGGCTGGTTACGCCGCTCCATTCCCTGCACAAGGCCTTTTTGCACCTCCTGCTGCGCCGTAAGCTGACGTGTGGTTAACTGAATTGCCACTAGGCGGGCACGGAGTTGGGAGGCCCCTTTTTGTACTTCAGTACTCCAGTTTGCCTGCGTTCCGCTTGGCAGCACGCGGTTGGCCAGCAGCATGGCTTTTTCTTCTTCCAGGGCCTTCAGCTCAGCATCCAGGCGGGCCAACTCGTCAGTAGCTCGCCCCAGACTATCCGCTGCAGCTCGGCCGAGGGCAGCAGGCCGCGAGGAGGCAGCTCCTGTCTCTTCCACCTCATCATCATCCACCGACAGCACTTCTACTCCATCACCAAAGCGCACCTCCACTTCATTGGCCTTGCTAAGGTAGCGTGAGGCGTTGCCGATAAGTAACCGGCTCGTACCCGCTGGCAACTGCACATCTGCCTGGTGTTCCAGCTCTATACTGCTCAGGTATAGTGTTGCCACTTTCAGTGGTGGGCGCACCTCAATTGCCGCTCTGTTTTGCCCCTGTGCCGCAAGGCCCACCAGCAGTAAACCTACCAGTACAACTAGTTTCATACGAATGGTATTGAATAATACTGGCCAAGATGCACACAACACCTAGCACAAAAAAACCGGCCAGCTCTGTAGCAACAGAACTGGCCGGCTTGATATGTATCTTCCAGGCTGTTTACCGTCCGCCCAGCAGGCCGCCCAGCAGGCCACCCATGCCGCCGTTCATCAGGCCACCCAGCCCGCCACCGCCGGCACTCCGGGGCTGCGAGTTAGGCTGGCCTCCCAGGCCACCGAGAATTGACATCAAAGAGCCCAGCCCGCCACCACCTACGTGGCTGCCTTGCTGCGGATAGTTACCGTACGAATCGGTGGTTTGCTGCTGGCCACCGCCGCCCAGTACGCCGCTAAGCAAACCGCCTCCGAGAAGGCCGCCGAGCAAGCCGCCCATGCCGCTACCGCCAGCACCGCCTAGCAAGCCGCCCATGGAGCCGCCGCCCAACAAGCCGCCGCCCATACCACCTATGCCTTGGCTGCTACGGCCACCCATTACTTTCGAAATAACCATGGGGGCCACTACGCCGAGCAAGCCGGCCATCAGGGCGCTTTTGGGAATACCGGCGCTTTCCAGCTTATCGGTAATGCCCCCGAAAAAGCCTTGTTTGGCCGGGTCACTGGCGTTGTGCGGTACCTGCTCTGCCTGGTCTACTACTTGGTTCAGGGTTTGAGTTTGCTGGGGCGTGATGCCAAGGTAGCTGGCAATTTTGTTGATCATGGCTTCCTCATCGTTGGCATAAGAGCCATCGGCGCGGGCAAAACTGATGAGGTCGGTTACCAGGGAAAAGCGTAGGTCGCTGCCGCGCAGGGCATCTAGGTTGGCTTTGATTGACTCGTTACTAGCATCTTTGGCCGAAGACAGTACCTGCTGGGTAGCACCGCCGCTGAGGCCGGCCTGGTGGGCCAGCTGCTGCAAAAACTCAATTTCGGCCGCCGAGGCTTCCCGGTCGGCTGAAGCCAGGCTGGCAATAACGCTGAGGTAAGCCGCTTTTTCCTGATCTGAATAATTCTGAAGTAGCTGCGTATCGTTCATGGCGAGAGGAGAATGGGGTGGAGTGGAAAGAACTCTTCGGGCCTTAACGCAGAGGGGCTGAATGGGGTTGGAATAACCCGCCCTCAGCCGGCCTAAAATTCAAAATACTCGCCCGTTTGGGGCTGGGCGGGCTGCTTCACGGGCTTCTTCACCTCGAATGAGGGGCGGGAGGCAGGCCTTGCAACGGGCGGGGCAGCCGGAGTAGCGGTTACCGGCGCCGTTGAACTAGGTGTAGCAGTCGGGGCGGGGGCCGGGCGCCCGGGGCCAGCCTCGTAGCGCACCGTAAACTGATCCTCAGAGCCCTGAATAGCCAGCCGCAGCCCCGGCCCATCGGCGCGGGCCGCTACCCGCGACAACAAACCCGGCAGCAGCGGAATCTGCACATGGTAGTCTATCTGCTGATCAAACGTATGCGTGCCCGTTATCCGAATTAGGGATGCCGCCCGCACGTTGGAGCGAATATCCATCTGCGGAATGTACACGGTACGGCTCTGCACGTAGAGGCTATTGCGCAGTTCGGCAAAGCGCAGGTGGCGCAAAGTGGCCCGGTTAGCTACCAGACTCAGCCGCTGCAAGGGCTCAAAGTCAAGCAGTTGTCCGTCCTGAATAGTGGCGTGCACTTCCGCTTCCAGCCGCTCGGTTAGCGGGCTCAGGTGCGCATCGAAATACGTGTCCGACTCGGCGGTGGCCGTCAGCCGGCCCCGCAGGTGGCGGGCCGTAATAAACTGCTGCCCAAAATTCTCGAACACGTAGAACAGGCTGTCCAGCGGCAGCTGCTGACAGCTGGCTACGGTGCTGGCTTTCAGCAATTCCGTCCGGCGGGCGTCTACCGTGCCCCGCACGCTTATGCGCCCACCAGCGGCCAGCAGGGTGAGGCCCGGAGAGCTGAACACCTGGTTTTGCAGCCGCATTGTGCCACGCAGCTGCCGCCCCCGCAACCGCCTAAACCGCACCTGCCGGGCTTGGGTTTGCACGCTCAGCGCCAGCGTAGCGGGTACGTGTAAGCCGCCTGACGCGGGCTGGCCCGGCTTAGCCGCGCTGCTTTTCACCGGCTGATACACATACAGTAATTGGTTGAAATCAAGCAACTCAGAGGTTACGGCGGCTTCCACACGCAGAGGCTGGCGGGCGTTGGTGGCCCAGCCGGTTATGTTATGTAAGGTTCCGCGGGCCTGAAAATCAGAGTTACCCAACCGCCCCACAATGCTTGGAAAGGCTACATCGGCACCGCGCAACTCCAGCCGCCCAGCCAGGCCGGTAAATGGCTGCCGGAAGTCGCGCAGGCGCAGGGTAACTCCTCTAAACGTAAGCTGCCCGCTGGCTTGCCGGGCAGTAGGCCGCGCCCGGATGGAGCGCAACGGACCGTTGAGTTGCAGCGCCACTTGCGCTTCCCCCTGGGCCGACTGCACCGCCGCCACCGGGAAAAACTGCACCGCGCGCCGTAAATCCACATCGGCCCGGGCCGTGAGGACCAGTTGCGGATTGATGAAATTTTCCAGCCGTAGCTGGCCGCTGAAGGCCCGCCCGGCTAGCTGGCCCTGGATGTTCTGCAAAGCCAGTACCGCTGTGCGGCCGTTGCGGGCGGCGCCGTTGCTGAACGTCCCCCTCAGGCTTACCTGCTCCACCGCCTGCCGGTACTTAGGGTGAAAAAACGACGCCTGCCGGCAGCCGAATTGCACCTGCACCGCCGGGTTCTGCTTATCTGACCACTCTCCCTGCACTGTGCCCCCGAAATACACCTGCCCCCGGCTGCGGTAGCCGGCCAAGGAGCGCGTGAGGCGGGGAGGTAACAGGGCCAGCACCGCCTGCACATCGGCCCCGGCAGCTTCACAACGCACATTCAGCTGGGGTGCGCCCCGGTAGCCGATGCTACCAGCCAGGGAGTAACGTGCCGGGCCTACCCCAATTTCTGAGGGCTGAATGGTAAGCTGTTGCTGCTGCCGGTCGATGCGTACAGCGGCCCGGAGTTGCAGGAGTTTCTGCTGAAAATAGTCGTCGGAACCCAGGCGCACGGTACGCACTAGGGCTTCGCCGGTGGCGGCCACCTCTACCAGCGGCCCGATAATAGCTACCTGAGCCTGGGCGACGGGGGTATGCAGGGCAATGTACTGGCGCCGGCCGGCATCTTCGTACACCACGGCTACCCGCTCCAGCCGAATACCTTCCAGGGCCAGCTTGAAAGGTGTGTCATCGGGCTGAACGGCGGCAGTATCGGGGCAAATGATGTGGTAGTTGCCCACATCCTGCTGGTTGCGCCGAATGTGAACCCGGGCATCGGTGAGGGTAACCTCCCGGATGCGGTAGTGCCCACTTACCAGGTCCCAGGCATTAAAGGCGCAGTACAGCCGCCTGGCCCGGGCCAGGCGCACGGTATCAGTGGGCACCGAGCCCCGCACCGTTACATCGTGCAGCGTTACCGAGAGGCGCGGAAACTGATCCAGGGCCGATACCTCCAACCGGCTGGCGTGCACGGGTACGCAGAGGTACTGGTTGAGCCCGCGCACAAACAAGCCTACCAAGTAATCCTGCCCCAGCCACAAGCCCAGCCAGCCCATAGTGAGCAGGCCAAGCAGGGTAAAACAGAAAATTTTCAGAAATCGACGCACTGTATTCCTTCCGCTGAAATTTCTGACTGGCAGTTAGTTGAGATGAACCCAACGAATAACTGCAAAAAATCTTCAGCCAAAGATGGCACAAAGTGTTGCGTTTTCGAAAACAGCCTCCCATATTTGCCATCCCAAACAGGATACGCCCATTGGGAGATTAGCTCAGCTGGTTCAGAGCATCTGCCTTACAAGCAGAGGGTCACTGGTTCGAACCCAGTATCTCCCACTTTTTTAGAGTACGCTTACCCCTCGGGAGATTAGCTCAGCTGGTTCAGAGCATCTGCCTTACAAGCAGAGGGTCACTGGTTCGAACCCAGTATCTCCCACAACAAAAAAGGACTGCCGCCTGCGGCAGTCCTTTTTTGTTGTGCCCAAAGCGGCCATTTTGCGGCCGGAAAGTACCTTGCTGGCTCTGGCAAGTTTGCCGCTTACCTTCTTCCCTGATGGCTTCCCTCCTTGCTAACCCCACCGTTTGGGCACCCCGCTGGCTGGCACCGGCTTTTTTCGGGGGCTTGCTGCTGCTGGGGGCCTGGCTGGTAGCCGACTACGGGGTATCCTGGGATGAGCCCGTAGACCACCTGAATGGCCTGGTGAGCTTGCGGCACATAGTCACGCTGGTAGCGCCCGAGTGGGCAGCTCGTCAACCTTTGCTGCAACAAGTACCGCCCCTGGCTGGCTACGTGGATAATGACCACGGCGTACTATTTGAGCTACCCCTGGCCCTCCTGCATACTACGCTCCGTTCCGGCTCCGACTTGCGCACCTACTACCTGTGGCGGCATATGGCCACTTTTTTGGTATGCGTGGGCGGAATCTGGGCGCTGTACCGGTTGGCGTTGCTACGCTTCCGCAATCAATACCTGGCGCTGTTTACGGCGCTGCTCTTCGTGCTTTCGCCCCGCATGTTCGCCGAGTCCTTCTACAACGCCAAGGACCTGGTATTTCTGGCGGCGTTTACCTTGGGCATGTACACGCTGGCCCGGCTGCTGGAGCGGCCCACGCCGGGCCGGGCGCTGGTGCACGGGCTGGCCTCGGCGGCGGCCCTGGACATCCGGATCCTGGGTAGCATGCTGGTGCCCTTTACGCTGGCCCTGCTGCTGCTGGAAGCTATTCAACCAACGCAGCAGAGCCTGAACCGGGCGCGTCTTGGGGCTAGTGGAGCTGTGTACCTGCTAAGTACGGTGGGTGCCGGTATTGCCGGCTGGCCTTACTTGTGGGCGGCCCCGCTGGACAACTTCTTGCAGGCTTTTGAGGCCATGCGGCGCTTCCGGTGGCAGGGCAAGGTGCTGTACTGGGGCGAGTATGAGTCGGCGCAGGAGCTGCCCTGGCATTATGCCCCTGTTTGGCTGCTGGTTACTACTCCGCTTTCCTACTCCCTGGCGGCACTGGGGGGGCTGGGGCTGCAGCTCAGGCAGGTATGCACCCACCCCCGGGCGGTGCTGGGCACCTACACCGGCCGGCTCGATTTGCTGTTTTGCGGGTGGTTGCTGGGGCCGCTGGTACTGGTAATAGGGATGAACTCAGTGCTATACGACGGCTGGCGGCACTTGTATTTTGTATACCCGGCACTGCTGCTGCTGGCTGTTGGTGCGGGCGTACGGCTGTGGCGCTGGGCCGGGCAGGCCACGCAGCGGAGGCGAATAACGCAGGCTATTGCCGGCGTAGTAACCCTGGAAATGACCTTTACGGTTATTCGCATGGCGCTGATGCACCCGCAGCAACAGGTGTATTTCAGCTTTCTGCCCACTCACAAGGCAGCGCAATGGTTTGAGCGTGACTACTGGGGCCTCTCCTACCGGCAAGGGCTGGAATACCTGGCGCGAACTTATCCGCAGGGCCCAATTCTGGTGGACCCGCAGCACATTCCTCCTTTCGAGAATAACCGAGCTATGCTACCTCCCACTGACAGGCAGCGGTTTGTGGTAAGTGAAACGGCACCGGGGCGCTTTCTGCTGCTGGATTACCGCAGCCAGGCGGGCACCGTGGTTACGCCCACCGGCTGGGAAGTATACCAAGTTACGGCCGATGGGCTACCCATTCTCTCTATCTACCAGCATCCGTAACGGTTACCGGCCGCCCGTGTTCCGGCCAAACCACCCCAGGCGTTGCGCTACCACCAGCGGGAACAGCAGCCAGGCCGGCTCAGCAAAAAACCGCCACCGAAACCCCACGAAAAATACCAGACTCAGCAACCAGGTGGCCAGCACGGGCGTGAGCAGCAGCCAGTCGTGCGGCTGGAAGCGCAGTCCTCGGTAGCCAAGCAAAGTCAGGAGCACTGCCGCCCCGAAAGCCAGCAGCAGTAGGGCGGTAAAGGGGTTCCAGGGTGTGCGGGGGGCATCGGCGACAAAGTTTTCGGGGGAGAAGAACAGGCCCGTTTTGCGCAGCAGTAGCTGAACCTCCTCCTGCGGGTGCGCGGCCACCCATTGCCGGGCCAGCCGGGCCCGGGCCTGGCTTTCCTGGTACTGATTCAGGGAGTCCAGCTGCGGGACGTGGGCGCGCACATACCGGTCAAAAGGGCCCTGGCGCTCGTCCCAATCAAACATGAAGCGCCCCTGCGTAACGGAGTTGTGCCCCTGCAGCAGCTCAAACCCAGCCTGATTGCTAAGCACATAAACCCCAAATAACCGGTAATTTTTGAGCAGGATGGGCGTGTGGGCCAGCCCCAGGGTTAGCAGCAGCCCCAGGCCCAGACCCCAGGCTGCCCGCCGCAGTGGTGCCGGCCGATGCAGCATCAGTAGCAGCCAAACTGCAAACAACAGTCCGTATACCGCCAGCAAGTAGCCCCGCAGCAAGCACGAGAGCACCACGGCCCCGGTAATGAGCAGGGCATCGGGTAGGCGCAGGGGCCGGCCGCCGTGCAGGCGCAGCAGCTTGTATACCACTACAATCAGCAAGGGCAAGGCCAAGTTTTCGTACCACCAGAAGGCGCCAATGTAGTACACCACCCCCGGCGACAAAGCCCATAGTAAGGCCCCCGCCCAGGCTATATGCGGCCGCAACCCATAGTACCCCAGGGTGCGCTGCACGTACAGCCCGCCCAGCAGGTAGCAGCCCGCCGCCGCCGCGTACACCAGCAGCGTGAGGTAGTGCCGGGGCAGGCCAGTCCGGCTCCAGGCCACGTACACAAACACCGGAAAGCTGGCGTGAAAGGAATCGGGGCGGAGCTGCTTGCGTTCCGGGTCCAGGCTCACGTAGCCCCGGCCGGCCAGGTAGTTATCGGCAATGCGGCCGTTGCGGCGCTCATCGTAGTTCCATTCCAGGCCGGGGTTCAGCCCCAGGTTGAGGACCAGCCGAAGAGCCAGGAGCAGTACGGCCGCAGCCCAGATAGCACGAGGAATAGAACGAAGCACCGGAAAAAGCAGGATGAAAATATGAAAGACCGAATGTAGCTGCGTTTTGTGAGGTTTCGGCCTGGTCTTACGCGGCGGGCGTTGCGCTCTGCCAGTCAGGATGGTTACCTAGTAGCCAGCTGATTTTCCTGGCAGCCCCGTTGACTTGCGTGGTGTACGTCCGGTAAGCAAATGGCTTTACTTTGCTGTTGGTGATGTGCCGGCCGGTGCGCTAGGTTTCGCATCACCCAGCCCTGAGTTTGCCGCTGTAGCCCCCTGGACCTACGCCAGCTCCTTTATTATCAGTCTCATGCCTGTACTCGAAGTTACCTCCCCGGCCCTGGTCCGGCAGTTTCTGGATTTGCCCAGCCGCCTCTACCAGAACCAGCCTGCCTGGATTTCTCCCCTTGACCACGAAATAGAGGCCGTTTTTGACCCCAAGAAGAACCCGAATTTTGCGCACGGCGAGGCTATCCGCTGGGTGCTGACGGATGCGGCCGGCCTGGTTGTCGGCCGGGTAGCGGCCTTCATCAACCACCACACGCCCCAAACCGACCCCACCCAACCGGTGGGCGGTATGGGTTTTTTTGAGTGCATTGATAGTCAGGAAGCGGCCAACCAGCTGTTCGACACCTGCCAGCAATGGCTGGCGGCGCGCGGGCAGGCGGCCATGGATGGGCCCATCAACTTTGGGGAGCGGGACCGGTTTTGGGGCTTGCTTACTGATGGCTTCACCGAGCCCAACTACGGCATGTTCTATCATCAACCGTACTATCAGCCGCTGTTCGAAAACTACGGCTTTCAGCTCTATTTCAAGCAGTACACCTGCTACCGCGAGGTGGCCACGCTGTTGCACCCCACTTTTGATAAGGCTGCCCAGCGCTATGCCCAGGAGCATCCAGAGTTCAGTTTTCGCCACGCCAGTAAGCGCGACACCGATAAGCTGGCCCGCGACTTTCACCACGTGTATAACCTGGCCTGGGCCAACCATAGCGGCGTAAACCCCATGAGCCTGGATAAGGCCCGCGACCTGGTGAAGCAGATGAAGCCCGTGCTGGATGAGCGGATTTTATGGTTTGCGTACGCGGGAGATGAGCCGGTAGCCTTTTTTGTGAGCCTGCCCGAGCTCAACCAGATTTTCAAGCACGTAGGCCGCAACTTCAACCTCTGGGGTAAGCTGCGCTTTTTGTGGGAGCAGCGCAAATACGAGCGGCGCCGGGATAAGAAATTGTTCGGGGTGATTTTCGGGGTGGTACCGGCCTGGCAGGGCAAGGGCGTGGAAAGCGCCCTCATGGTGCACGCCCGCCAGGAGTTCATGCGCGCTGGCTACCACGACATCGAAATGAACTGGATTGGCGACTTCAACCCCCGCATGCTGGCCCTCACCCGCTCCATCGGGGCCCGCATCTACAAAACCCACGTCACCTACCGCTACCAGTTCGACCGCAACCGCCCCTTCGAGCGGAGTCCTATTATTCGGTAGTTGAAGAGTTTCCATGTGCCGTGCAGAAGCGCAATGCCCTACGCTTCTGCACGGCACATGGCGTTAATCAGTCTCTAAACTCCCTGTCTAGCTGCACCACTTGCGGGATGAGCAGGTGCTCATCGTCGTTGTATACCACGTGGTGGGCGCGTTTCAGCTTTTCTTCCTCGCTGAGCTGCTTACCAATAATGGTGAGGATATCATCGGGGGTACGGTGCGGGTCGCGGCGCAGCACCCGGGCCTGCCGCAGCACCTGGGGCGCAAACACTGTAATTACCTGGTGCAGCTGCTGGTAGGCCCCGGATTCATACAAGAGCGCGGCCTCTTTGAGCACGTAAGCATGGCCCTCCTGCTGGCGGGCAGCGGCCCACTCGGCAAAGTCGCGGCCTACGTGGGGGTGCACCAAGGCGTTGAGCCGGGCCAGTTGCGCGGGGTCGGGGAAGGCCACACGGGCCAGATAGGTGCGGTTCAGCTGCCCCTCGGGTGTAAAAGCTTCCGGCCCGAAAGCAGCCGTTAACTCGTCACGCAGCCGGGCGTCGTGGGCCATTACACACTTGGCGCGGGCATCTGAGTCGTACACGGGCGCGCCCAGCACCTGAAACAGGCGGCACACCACGCTTTTCCCGGACCCAATACCGCCCGTAATTCCAATCAGCTTCATATGGCTTGTGCCTAGTTGGCTTAGTGTACGCTGTGCACCCGCACGCCCCGGGTCAGGACGAGGTAGCCCCGCGTGTGGGTTGGCTTTTTCGAGAGGAAGGGCCGCAGGCTGGAATCCTGGTTGGTGAACTGCCCAAAATGCAGCTGCACCCGCACCTGCTCCGGCCGGAACCCTACCGTATCCTCCGGAAAAAACTGCAGGCGCACGCGCACTTTGGCAGGCGAAAACTGATACTGGTGGCCAGCCGGGGCATCCAGCAGCTCTGGTATTACCTCCACCGGAATGGTAACCATGGGCCGGCGCAGCAGCCTTACCCGCACGTCCTGCACGTTGGTTTGCACTAGCTCAGGCCCGCCAATGGGCACCCGGATATCACCGGTAGAGGAGCCGGCCGGGGCCTGGGGCAGATGCACCGGATAAGGGTCGGGCAGGGTGCTGATTTTACTTTGGGGGCCCCGAAAAACTACGTTGGCCGGCTCAAACTTAGCATCGTAAGGAAGGGCCAGGCCGTTGGTGGCCGGGCTTAGCCCCAGGGCTAGGCGGCGGCTTACCAGGCGGTCCAGCTCCACCCACAGCGTATCAGAGAGTAGGTAATTGAACTGTAAGCCTTCCATGGCCTGCTGCAGGGCCGGGCGCAGGGCGCGGGCCGTAAGGTAGCGGGTGTTGGCGGGGGTACTAAGCGTAAGTTCAGCGGGCTTTACATCCAGCAGCAGCTGGCGGCGCAGCAGCTTCCAGCCCCGGCCGGTTACGTTCACGGGCACCTCAGTAGGCAGCGGCTGCACCGGAATAAACCGGCTTTGGTCGTAGCGCCAGGCCAAAGGGTAGGTGATGCGCGTGGTGTAGGTCTTGTTGAGGGCGTTAAGCAGCCAGAAGGTGCTGGCAATCAGAAAACAGGCCGTTACTGCCCGCCAATAGCTCCGCTCCTGCCCGAAAAACGGGTCCACGAACCAGCGCAGCCAACGGGACGGAACAGACGACACAGAGACGAAAACTTGATGAGAAGCTGGCAAGGTACTAACTCGCCTGCATAGGCGCTACTGCTTACGGCAGGCAAAGTGCCCGCCCTGGGCCACCTGCGTACACAAGGCGGCCCAAAGCGGGCACATAATGGCCAGTAGTACCAAGTGGCAGCTACGCAGCAGGAGCAGTGGTTTTGCCGACTACCTCACGGGCAATGGCCGAGCGGTCAAAGCGCAGGCGTACGCCTTTGTCCACTTCCACGGTTACGGTTTCCTCGTTCAGGTCCACCACCTTACCGTGCAGGCCGCCAATGGTTACCACGCTGGAGCCTTTAGCCAGGGCAGCCCGAAATTTCTTGGCCTCGGCCTGCCGTTTTTGCTGGGGCCGAAACATGAAGAAGTACATCACAATGCCCATTCCTACCAGAAGAATGACCTGGGTGATACCACCAGTGCTGGCCGGGGCCGCCTGGAGAAAGAGAGATGCAAGCATGTGTTGCGAAATCAGAAAATGACAAAAAAGAAAGAGTTGGCGAGCTGTCGGTGGGTCAGTGAATCTGCGCCCTCCTCAACTCGCCAACTCCTTCGCAATCAACTTGGATAATCTAGCGGGTAGGACCGTTCTGGCCGTCGCCGGGGATGTTGGCCTTAATCACCACTTTGGTGATGCTGGGTTGGGTGTTAGCCTGAATGGCAACCTCCTTGTTCTGAATGCCAAACTTGCCGTGCGAGTCGAACTGCACGTCGATGGTGCCTTTGGCGCCGGGGGCAATGGGCTCCTTGGTCCAGTTAGGCGTGGTGCAGCCGCAGCTGGCGGTGGCATTCTCAATCAGCAGCGGCGACTTGCCGGTGTTAGTGAACTCAAACGTGTGCTTCACCACCTCACCCTGCTTGATGTTGCCGAAATCGTGCTCGGCTACGGCGAAGGTCATTACGGGGGCGTTGGGGTTGGGGGCCTCCGTTTCGGTGGTTACGTTGGGGTTGTCCACCACGGGGTTAGCGGCGGCCTCGTTGGCGGTGGCGGCGGCGGCGTTCATGCCTTCGGCACCCACCTCGGCGGTTTTATTGTTGTTGCAGGCGCCCATCAGCAGCGCGCCGGAAAGCAGAACGGCAGAAAACAGCGTACGTTTCATATAAAGCAGAAAAAGAAGGCCGTCAGTGGTCTTCGGAAAGGTAAATGTACTAACGAGTTGGCATTAGCACGTCATTCCGAGCTTGCCGAGGAATCTCGCGTGCTGACGTTGGAATAGTAACTCAACATCAGCACGCGAGATTCCTCGGCAAGCTCGGAATGACGTCCTTTTTTTCACAGCTAACTCTATTTGCCCAGGTTGTTGATGATGGCTTGGGCGAATTCCGAGGTGGACGCCGAGCCGCCCAGGTCGCCGGTGCACTTGGCTTTGTCCTGCAGGGTCAGCTCCAGCGCCTTCTCGATTTTCACGGCCTGCTCATGCTCGCCAATGTGGTGCAGCATCATCAGAGCCGAGCGGAGCAGGGCGGTGGGGTTGGCTTTGCCCTGGCCGGCAATATCGGGAGCCGAACCGTGCACAGCCTCGAAAATGGCCATGTCGTCGCCGATGTTGGCGCCGGCAACCACGCCCAAGCCGCCTACCAGGCCGGCGCAGAGGTCAGAAAGGATGTCGCCGAACAGGTTGGTGGTCACAATCACGTCAAACTGCTCAGGCTTGCCCACCAGCTGCATGCACATGTTGTCGATGATTTTCTCCTCGTACTGCACCTGCGGAAACTCGCGGGCGGCTTCCTGGGCGGCATCCAGCATAATTTTGCCCGGCACTTTCAGGATGTTGGCTTTGTGGGCCAGCGTCACCTTTTTGCGGCCGTGCTTGGCGGCGTAAGCAAAGGCTGCGCGGCAGATATTGCGGGCCCCTGCCACCGTCACGCGGGCAATAGAGTCGCCGATGCCGTTCTGCTCATCCCAGATTTCCAGGCCGGCGTACAGGCCCTCGGTGTTCTCGCGGAACAGCACCAGGTCAACGCCCTCGTAGCGGGTTTTGATACCGGCCGTGGTTTTGCTGGGGCGCACGTTCTGGTACAGGTTGTACTTCTGGCGCAGTGTTACGTTGATGCTGCGGAAACCCTTGCCCACGGGCGTGGTAATGGGGCCTTTCAGGGCTACTTTGTTCTTTTCCAGCGAAGTCAGCAAGGCCTGCGGCAGCAACTCGCCCGACTGGTCGAAGGTGGTCTGGCCCGCGTTCTGTTCTTCCCACTGCACGGGCACCTGGGCCGCCGCGAAAATATCGGTTACTGCTTTCGTGATTTCGGGGCCAATGCCGTCGCCGGGGATGAGCGTGATGAGATGCATGCTATTGAGTTGGGTTAATGGGCAAGAGGAGGGCGAGCCGGGCGGACGAGGAGGAGAGCAGCTCGCGGAAAAATGATAGGGTTAGCAGGCAGTTGCGCCGCAGCCAACCCCACAATTTTGCATAAAGGTACCGCCTACCGGCGGGTGCTGAAAATGAAAATGTGCGAACGTGCCCCGGTTACTCAGGAGCACATTCGCACATTCTCACAATTTCCACATTTGGCTATACCGTTTTGCGAGAGTTAATCTGGTTGATGAGCTGGTCCACGTCGCCGAGCAGCTGTTCGGCCTTGCTCTTGGCGTCCTGAATTACGCGCTGGCCTTCACTCTTGGCCGAGCTGGGGCCCTGGTCGGTGCGGCTGGTCACCAGGTTCTCGGTGAGGTCGGCCAGGGTTTCGCGGTATTTCTCCAGCTGATAGCTCAGCCAGCTGCGGGTTTCGCGGCCTTTTTCAGGCGCGTACAGAAGTCCGATTACGGCCCCGGTGAGGGCGCCGCCGGCGAAGCACAGAATGCCGGTGGTGGTTTTGCTACCCATATTTCTTAGTTAGAAGTGAGTACAGGTGGATGATGACGTGAGAATTGGGAGTGCCCAATACTACGTAAAAAAGCGCCGGAAGATATAGCCTAGTTACCAGAGCTAATTCCCCTCCTCAGATGAGGAGGGGCTAGGGGTGGTTGATCCGCACGTCTGCACGGATAACTAGCTCTAATTTCTAGCTCTTCAACCACCCCTAACCCCTCCTCATCTGAGGAGAGGAACTAGTTCTAGCTACCTTTTACTGGTTGTCTAGCAGCCCCCGTCCCGATTTACGGATGGCTCCGCTGGCCGTTAGGTCCTGGGCCAGCTTATCCAAGATACCGTTCACGAACTGCTTGCTCTTGGGCGTGGAGTACATCTTGCTGATTTCGATGTACTCGTTGATGGTCACCTTCACCGGAATGGCCCGGAACAGGTGCATCTCGCAGAGGGCCATCTTCAGCAGAATCTTGTCGGTGAGGGCCACGCGCTCTACGTCCCAGTTCTGCACCGATTCGGCAATCAGCTTCTCGTACTTCTCGTCGTCGGCCAGGGTTTGCTGGTAGAGGCTCTCGGCAAACTCCTTGTCTTCCTGCCAGTTGGCCGACAGGGACATGAGCACCAGATTCTCATCGGCAGCCTCATCCAGCATCTTCACCGTTTTTACCACCAGATTTTTCACCACGGCGCGGTTTTCCTCCCAGTTCAGGTCGTCTTCCTCGATGTAGGCCGGCAGGCTCTCACCCTTGAACACGTAGGTTTTGTAGAGGTGCTTGAGGATTTCCTGGTCTTCCTGGTAGTTGCCAGCAGGAGCAGCCAAATAGCTCAGCAGCTCCGGATCTTGCTTCATCTCGTTGCGCCAGGCGGTACGCAGGGCGTCCAGCTCGTCCTCACCGTGCCAGCGCATGGAGCGCCGGATGGTGAGGTCCTGTAGCTGCAGGTTGTTGATGAGCTTCTCGATGGCCTTGTTTTCCAGCAGGCGCGTGGCATCCAGCAGGGGCTCCTTGGCGGCCGTGAGGCGGCGGGAGTCGCGCACCCGCTCCTCCTCAATTACCTGCAGCAGCGCCTCCGGGATATTGAGCAGGTGAATGTACTGGTTATGAATGCTTTCGGCCGCGTACACCATCTGACCGGCGTAGTAGGTGGCATCCTTGGCCGTGGCTTTCTGGTAGTACTTGATGGCGTCCTTCACCGCGTCGTTTACGTCGGTATCGTCGGTGGCTTCCGGCTCTTCGCCGGATTTGTGCCACTCCTTGAAAATGAGCTCGGCCATTTTGCGCTGGCCCTGCAACAGCTTGCGGTCCTGGGGCTCCGGCGAGTTCAAATCGGGCGCGAAGGCATCCGCAATCCGGTCAATGGCGAGTAGAAAATCGGACCCGACAGCCTGATGATAGGCATACAGGGCTTGCATGACCTTGATGCGGAGCGTGCGACGGTTGAGCATTCTGGGGAGGTGAAGTTGTGAAATTGTGAAGTTGTGAAATGACAGCTTTAGATGCTCACATGCCCTCAAGGGCGTAGTACATCAAATTCACCATTTCACAACTTCACAAATTCACCGTTTAGTAAGTTGATTTAACCTTGCCGATGGCGGCAATGCGCTCCTCCGCCTGGCGGGTGGCGGCGGCCTGGGGGTGGCTGCCTTCCTGCTCGGCTTTGTTGAGCACCTGGGTGGTAATATCGTAGATGCGCTCCGTCTGGGTCATCACCGACTGACGGTTGCCGCCTTGTACTTCGGAGCACACATTGATGAGGCCACCGGCGTTGATGAGGAAGTCGGGGGCGTAGATGATGCCGCGCTGCACCAGCTCGGGGCCGTGCACGTTCTCGTCGGCCAGCTGGTTGTTGGCGCAGCCGGCCACAACGCGGGCTTTCAGGCGGCCAATCGTGTCGTCGTTGAGGGTGGCACCCAGGGCGCAGGGCGAGTAGATGTCCACATCCTGGTCGTATATTTCATCCAGGCCCACCATGCGGGCGTTGAAGCGGCTGGCGGCTTCCAGGGCCCGGTCTTCGTAGTAGTCGCAGAGCACGATTTGCGCGCCTTCCTTCTGCAGGTATTCCATCAGGTAGGTACCCACGTGGCCCACACCCTGCACGGCCACGCGCTTGCCGGCCAATGAGTCGGAACCGAATGCCTTTTTAGCGGCGGCTTTCATGCCCATGTAAGTACCGTAGGCCGTTACCGGCGACGGGTCGCCGGAGCCGCCCATGCTCTCGGGCAGGCCCGAAACGTGCTTGGTTTCCATCCGGATGTACTCCATGTCCTTGGTGGTCATGTTCACATCCTCGGCCGTGATGTACTTGCCGTTCAGGTTCTGCACGAAGCGGCCGAACTTGCGCAGCAGGGCCTCCGTCTTCATAGTTTTGGCGTCGCCAATGATGACGGCCTTGCCCCCACCCAGGTTCAGGCCCGAAATGGCCGCCTTATAGGTCATGCCCCGACTCAGGCGCAGCACGTCGTTCAGGGCTTCGGCCTCCGAGGTGTAGTGCCACATGCGGGTACCGCCCAGGGCCGGCCCCAGCACCGTGTTATGAATGCCGATAATAGCCTTCAAACCAGTTTCGTGGTCGTGGCAGAATACTACCTGCTCGTGCTGATGCTCGGCAATTTGCCCGAAGACCGACGTTTCGGTCAGTACGTTCGTTTCTACCATAAGAATGGGGTGGAAAAGAGGTGGGTGGGGTGGTTATTGTACCTTTGGGTAACGCAGGAGGAGAGTGGCGGCTGTGCGTTTCATTAAACGAATGACAACGCCTCGTGGCTGTTTCCCCCTCGTTCAATGAAACCCGCAACCCGGTTCTCCATCCCGGAGCTATCCGCAATGCGGGTGCAAAAGTACGCCGTTTTTTCAATTTTGGCCATTCACCTGCCGTCTTTCCGGTGGTTTAGACATTTGGCTGCTAAGTTGTTACCACCCGCATTTTCGGCTTACTGAAACCGTTTAGCAGTCTTTTAACTTTCTATTACCCAACCTGCTAGTTTTTATTCAGCCCCGTTGAAAATATGGCAATGAATACCTGTGAACTGTTCTGCTTCTCACAGGAAGTGCAACGGTTGATGGCGGCCTCTTGCCTAACAACCCTAACCCTACTGGCTGCGTCTCTTACCTTTCTGCTTTTACCGTGCGCGCACTTTCCGCTACCAATAAATACTTATTCCGCTACAAGTGGCACTTCCTCGGGGGCGTGCTGTTTGTGGCCCTGAGCACCCTGCTGGCTATTTTTCCGGCCCAGATTGTGCGCTACGCCTTTGATTTGGTGGGGGAAGGAATTGACCTTTATCACCTGTACGCCGGCACCCAAGCCCAAAGCCAAGTGTACGAGCTGTTCGGGCGCAACGTGCTGCTCTACGGCATCCTGATTCTGGTAATGGCCCTACTGCGGGGCATCTTCCTGTTCTTCATGCGCCAAACGCTCATCGTGATGAGCCGGCACGTGGAAAACGACCAGAAAAACGAAATCTACCAGCACTACCAGAGCCTGCCCTTGAGCTTCTACCGCCGCCACAGCACCGGGGATTTAATGTCGCGGATTTCGGAGGACGTGGGGCGGGTGCGCATGTACATCGGGCCGGCGCTCATGTACTTCATGCAGCTGGTTATCCTGTTTGTGCTCATTGTGCCGCTCATGTTTATGGTGAACGTGAAGCTGACCATCTACACGCTGCTGCCGCTGCCCATCCTGAGCGTGAGCATCTTCTACGTAAACAACCTGATTGAGCGGAAATCCGACGAGATTCAACGCTCCCTGGCCGGCATGACCACCTTCGTACAGGAGGCGTTTTCGGGCATTCGGGTTATTAAGTCGTTTGTGCGGGAAGAGGATTCCAGGCAGCAGTTTGCGGCGGCTTCGGAGGAATACAAGCAGAAAAGCCTGAGTCTGAACTTTGTCAACTCTCTGTTCTTTCCCCTTATCCTCTTCCTGATTGGCCTGAGTACCATCATCACCGTGTGGGTAGGCGGGCAGGAGGTTATCCGGGGCACTATTACTACGGGCAGCATTGCCGAGTTTCTGATTTACGTGAACCTGCTCACCTGGCCCGTCACGGCTTTGGGCTGGACCAGCTCCTTGGTGCAGCGCGCCGAAGCCTCCCAGGCCCGCATCAACGAGTTCATGCACCAGCAGACGGATATCGTGTCGCGCCAGAACCTGGAGCTGGACATCAAAGGCGACATCGTATTCGACCATGTTTCCTTCACCTACCCCGATACCGGCATTCAGGCTCTGCGCGACGTGTCGTTCCGTATCCGGCCGGGCCAGACGCTGGCCGTCATTGGCAACACCGGCTCGGGCAAAACTACCGTGGCCGCCCTCCTCTCCCGTCTCTACGATGTAACGGAGGGCAGCATCCGGGTAGATGGTCAGGACGTGCGTGACCTATCGTTGCGCACCCTGCGAAGCCAGATTGGCTACGTGCCCCAGGACGTATTCCTGTTCTCTGACAGCATCCGCAACAACATCAACTTTGGCCTCGATGCGCCTGATGAAGCCCGCATGCTGCAGGCGGCCAAGGATGCCAACGTATACGAGAACATTCTGCGCTTTCCTGAGGGGTTTGATACCAAAGTGGGTGAGCGGGGCATTACCCTGTCGGGGGGGCAGAAGCAACGCGTCAGCATTGCCCGGGCGCTGGTAAAAGAACCCAAAATCCTGATCCTCGACGACGCCCTCTCGGCCGTGGATACCAACACTGAAAATGCTATTCTGGGAGCCTTACAGCGCATCATGCATAACCGCACCAGCCTTATCATCAGTCACCGCGTAAGCAGCGTGAAACTGGCCGACGAAATTCTGGTGCTCGACGACGGTCAGATTGTGCAGCACGGAACGCACGAGGTGTTGATACAAGACGCGGACGGCTTATACCGGGCCCTCTACGAGCGGCAGTTGCAGAGCGAGGAAGCCTGATCTGTATTACACCTGTCTAAAGCTTATTCACAGGGTTGTTAGGTCCGGCACTGGGCCGTGCTTAAACAAAGAAGCCCCACACATGCTAGGTGTGGGGCTTCTTTGTGTTGTGCTATAACCAAGGATTGGCACTTACTGACCGAGCATCACCCGCTTCAGGCCGCGCCGCTCACCGGCCGTGCACTGCACAATGTACGTCCCGGCTGGCAGGTTGCTCACGTCCAGTACGGCCGCAGCATCTCCCGAAATCAGGTCACGGGTGAGCACAGGGCGGCCATCCGTACCGTTTACCTCCACTCTGGTAGGGCCAGTGGCGTCGGTGCGCACCGTGAGACGCTTGGTGAGGGGATTGGTTTCCAGGCGCACCTTCAGGGCGTTGGTATTCGGCGTAGGGTCCGCCATTTTATCGGTAATCAGGGTGGGGGCAGCTGAGGCCTGCGCCACTGCTGCGGTCTGCGCCCGGGCCGCACCGCTACAAAGCAACACCACCAACAGACAACCCAGAATTGTAGAAGTTTTCATACGCGTTCCAAAAGGCAAGTAAGTGAACGATACGGCAAACCAAAGATACTAAACTCTGCTGCTGTATCGGAGGAGGAACAGTGGAATTTGCCGCAAAATTCCTTGGGCAAGAAACGAGCCAGATGATTTTTTCTTGTCGTTTACCCACTCCTGCCTGCTCAGGTCAATTCTCAGTTACTGAAGCCAGTAGCCCAAATTTGCGGGCTTTTTGAAAGATATTCAACTGGGCTGATTCGAAAAAAACCGCTTTCCGGCTTGCATGGCAGTTATACGGCACCGTATATTTGCATCACAATTCCTCGGGGTGTAGCGTAGCCTGGTATCGCGCCAGCATGGGGTGCTGGAGGTCGTAGGTTCGAATCCTGCCACTCCGACCGAAGAGTTATCTGATCGAAAAGCCTCTGGGAACCCCACCCGGAGGCTTTTTTCGGCAGAATAGTACGAGTACTTGATTTATTTTCGGGGTGTAGCGCAGCCCGGTAGCGCGCGTCGTTCGGGACGACGAGGCCGTAGGTTCGAATCCTGCCACCCCGACTTCAGTATTCTCTCCCTATAAAAAGCCCATTAAACTTCGGTTTAGTGGGCTTTTTGCTTATCCGCTATTCTTTGGTGCGATTTATGCTCAAAAAAGTTCCGTTCAGTGACACTTTTTTTATCACCTTTTCTATTTCATCCCATGTATCGTTCTTTCGCGCTGGCCATAGGGCTCAGCTTCCTGGCCTTATCGGCAGAGGCACAAATTGCACAGGGTACTAAGCTGCTGGGCGGCAGTGTAGGCTACAACCACTCCACTACCACCTGGAACAACTCATCGGTTCCGGTAGCTCAGCGCGACTACGAGCAAACCAACCGCTCTTTTAATGTGAGCCCTCAGGCGGGCGTATTCATAGCTGATAACCTAGCCGCAGGTATTTCCATCGGGTACACTTCGCAAAAGACCACAACACCGTATTACAGTTATTCTTCGAGTAGCAACCCTGAGGTGTACGAGCAAACATCCCGGAACAATACGTTTAGTGTAGCTCCTTTCCTGCGCTACTACTACATGCCGACCACTACATTCGGCGTGTTCGGTCACCTGAGCGTTAACTACAACACAAGTAAAAGCAAAACGGTAACCACAGGGCCAGCCCAGCAGAACAACAATGGGCGAAGCAACGGATTCGGAATTGGCATTACCCCTACGCTGGTCTTCTTCCCGATAGATAAATTGGGTCTGGAGCTGTCATTTGGCGGCATTGGCTACGGCCGGAGCACTTCCAAAACAAATGCGACCAGAACCCAGGCAGAGTCGAAAGCTACCTCTTCCAGCTTTGGTGCGGGGTTTGGGCTTAACCAATTGAGTCTGGGGGCGTCTTACTACCTGGGCCGCTAAGGTCGCGTTTCTTACTGTAGTGCAGAGCACCAGAAGGCCCGCTCCGATGCGCATCGGAGCGGGCCTTCTGGTGCTCTGCACTACAGTCCTACTGCACTACGGCCAGTACTTCCGGCTCGCCCTGCTCTGGGAAGTGCTCCAGGTACACGTGTTGCAAGGTGAGTTTCTGGGCTTCGGCGGCGTCTTTCACACCACTGTAGAGCTTATCGGGGGCTAGCAGGTAGCTGGCCTGGATGCGGGCGTGCAGTACGCGCTGGCCCGCCGGGAAGGTGCGGTACTGGTAGCCGGTGGGCAATTGCTGGGAGGTAGTATCGGCCACGAGCACCCCTACGAACACGCGGGCCGAGTCACGGGAGCTTTCGGGGCTGTTGTAGAAGATGTTGCTGAAGTCGCCACGCAGCTTGCCGGCTTTACGCAGATTATACGCCTCGCGGGTCAGGTCGCCGAAAGCTTCGTCCTGGGCTGGACCCTCGTAGTAGCGGCCGGCGACAAAATAGGGTTGAGCAGTAGTTTCCTGAGTGACGACGGCCGCTTTAAAGCCGCCCATTTTCCAGTAGGCTACCGAAAAGCCTACCGTCAGCAGCAATGCCAAAGCAAGAAAAATCTTGTTCATTCTGTGCGAAAAGTGAGGAAGCGGAAAGGAGTTGCCGCTTCAGGGGTGCAAAGAAACAACAGAACGTCATTCCGAGCTTGTCGAGGAATCTCGCGTGCTGTCGTTGGGATGATATTGCAACATCAGCACGCGAGATGCTTCGGCTGCGCCTCTGCATAACGTTCTATTCTACCCGACCTATTGCAGCACGTCCTTGTACTGCATCTGGTAGAGGTTGGCGTAGAAACCCTGGTGGCGTAGCAGCTCCTCGTGGGTGCCAGCCTCCTGAATTTCGCCCCGGTCGAGTACGATAATCCGGTCGGCTTTCTGGATGGTACTCAGGCGGTGGGCAATAACCAGGCTGGTGCGGCCCTGCATCAGCTTTTCGATGGCCTGCTGAATAAGCTCCTCAGTTTCACTGTCCACCGATGACGTGGCTTCATCCAGAATAATGATGCGTGGCTGATACACCATAGCCCGCACGAAGCTGATGAGCTGGCGCTGGCCTACCGACAGCGTCGCCCCGCGCTCCATCACCTGATAATCGAGGCCGCCGGGCAGACGCTCAATAAAGCGGCGGGCCCCTACCAAATCGGCCGCGGCCCAGATCTGCTCGTCGGTAATATCCTGCTTGCCCAAGGTGATGTTGTCGCGGATAGCGCCGGCGAACAGAAACACGTCTTGGAGTACTACCCCAATATGGCGGCGCAGGTCCTTGAGGTCGTACTCGCGCAGGTCGTGGCCGTCGATGCGGATGGTGCCTTTGTTGATTTCGTAGAAGCGGCTGAGCAGGTTGATGATGCTGGTTTTGCCGGCTCCGGTGGCCCCCACGAAGGCAAACGTTTGGCCAGCCTTCACCGAGAAATCCACGTCGCGCAGCACCCATTCCTCGTCGTTGTAAGCAAACCACACATGCTCGAAATCCACGTCGCCGCGCAAATCGGCGGGGGCGTAGGTGCCGTTGTCGGCAATGAGTTCCTTGCTATCCAACAGCTTGAGCAGACGCTCGGTGCTCACCAAGCCCAGCTGCAGGGTGTTGAACCGGTCGGCAATCTGGCGGATGGGGCGGAAGAACAGGGCGTTGTACATGATGAAGGCAATGAGCGCGCCCTTCGAGATGGTGCCCTCAATCTGGCCCTGGGCGGCGTACCACACCAGCAGGCCTACGCCGGCGGCGGCCAGCACCTCGGCCACCGGGAAATAGATGCTGTAATAAAGCACCGAGCGGATATTGGCGCGGGTGTGCTCCTGGTTGATGGCCTTGAACTTGCGCAGCTCCCGCTCTTCGTTGTTGAAAATCTGCACCACGTTCATGCCCGTCAGGTGCTCCTGCACGAAGGAGTTGAGGCTGGCCACGGCCGTGCGCACCTCCTGGAATGATTTCTTCACCTTCTCCTTAAACACGTAAGTGCTGAACAGCAGGGGCGGAATCACCGACAAGCTGATAAGCGTCAGCCGCCAATCAATGTAGAACATGAACGATACGATGAACACCAACTGCAGAATGTCGCCAATCATGGCCGCCAGCCCTTCGCTGAACACGTCGGAAAGGGTTTCCACGTCGGAGATGTTGCGGGTCACGAGCTGACCGATGGGTGTCTTGTCGAAGAACTTGAGGCGTAGGTCGAGGATGTGCTTGTAGAGGTCCACCCGAATGTCGCGCACGATGTACTGGCCCAGCCAGCCTCCGAAGTAGGTTTGCAGGTAGCTGACAATGGCGTGGGCTACCAGCAGCACCAGCAGCAGCCCGAACATACGGTTGAGCCCCTGCCAGTCGCCCTCCTCAATGGTCACGTCCACCATCTGCTGGATGAGGAAAGGCCGCAACGTTCCCAGCACGGCCGTGGCAATGGTCAGGAAAATCAGAAAGTAAAAGACGCGCTGGTAAGGCCGCACATAGGCTACTAAGCGGCTCAGCACCTGCCAATCGAAAATATTGCCGCTTTTAGTGGCGGTAGTTGCTTGCTCCATTTCGGGTTGTTGGGTGGGGGGCTGAAGGTAACCGGCAGGCACGGCAATGAGTTAGATGGGGGTACCGGTCCGGCTGCTGCAAGCCGTCGGACCAGTTGTCGTCTGGTTCACTAGCACGACGACCGGGCAACGTCAGCTTACAACAACCGGCCCGACGGCTTGCCGCCGCCGGACCGGGGTACTACGCCTTGGAGAAGTACGGCAAACCGGTAGGCAACGCTGCATCGCCCAGAATTTCAGCCGGATATTCGACGCGGCAGAGGAACAGGCCGTTGGCCAGGGCAGCCCCGCCGGCGTGCACCCGGTTGAGGCTGCGGAATACTTCCCCGAACTCCTGCGGGCTCATTTTGCCCCGGCCCACGCTCAGGAGCGTGCCTACCACCAGCCGCACCATACCCCGCACAAAGCGGTTGGCCCGGATGCGGAACACCAGTCCGCCCGGCTCCTGGTGCCAGCCCGCCTCAAAACAGGTGCAGTTGTAGTGTTTCTCGGCCCCTTTCACCTTGGAAAAGGTGGTAAAATCGTGGGTCCCTAGCAGCATGGCCGCGGCCTCATTCATGGCCGCTACATCGGGGGCCCGGTCGAGGTAGAGGCTGAAGCTGGCGGCAAACGGGTCGGGCGTGAGGCGCACGTGGTACTCGTAGGTGCGGGCCTTGGCGCTGAAGCGGGCGTGGGCCTCGGGCAGCACCGGGTGTAGTACCTGGCAGCGGATGCCGGGCGGCAACGCGCGGTTGAGGCGGTAGAGCAGCGTAGCCTCATCGAGGCCCGGGGGCAGGTCGGCATCGAAATGGGCTACCTGGTGGCTGGCGTGCACGCCCGAATCGGTGCGGCCGCTGCCCAGGCAGTACACCGGCTGCCGCAGCACCTGCGAGAGGCAGCGGTCCAGCTCCTGCTGCACGGTAATCACGCCCGGCTGAATCTGCCAGCCGTGGAAAGCGGAACCGTCGTAGGCCAGGTGAAGAAAGTAGCGCATGGCGTTTAGTTGTTCGTTGTCAGTTGCTGGTTGTTAGTTTCTGGTTGTCAGTTATCAGTTAGTAATTATTAAGAACTGATAACCAGCAACTGACAACTACCAACTTACACTACCAGCGCGTACAGCAGGGAGTCTAGCATCTGACCGTCTTTCACGATGCTGCGACGCATACGGGCTTCCAGCTCGTAGCCGGCCTTTTCCAGCACCCGGCCGGAGGCGGGATTAGTGGCGAAGATGGCTGCGTAGAGCCGGCACACATCAAAGTTGGCCAGCACGTAGCTGCTCAGGGTGCGTACGGCGGCCGTAACAATGCCCCGGCCCCAGCAGGCAGGCGTAAGCCAGTATCCGATTTCGGCGGAACGGCGGCTTACGTCAGCTTGAAAATGGATGCCGATACCGCCCGCCGCCTCACCATCTACTTCAATAGCCAGAAATAAGTCGCGCTGACTGTCGGCTACCAGGCTGAGGAAGAACTCCGCATCCTGGGCAGTGTACGGATAAGGAAACGTGTCGCGCAGGTTGCGGGCCACCCGCTCATCGTTGGCATGGCGGGCCAGGGTAGCGGCATCCGAAAAGCGCCAAGGCCGCAGCCGGGCTCCTTCAACTGGCAGGGCAAGCGTAGGAGTCAGCAACGAGTCGGCCATGGAGCGAATGTGAGAAATATGGCAGGAATGTGCAGAATGCAAAAAATGAGGTGTGGCTTTGAGCGTCCCACATTCTTCTCATTTTTCACATTCTCACCACATTATTCCCAACCTACAGCTTTTCGTAAATCACGGCGGCCCCCTGGCCTACGCCTACGCACATGGTGGCTAAGCCGTAGCGCACACCTTCGCGGCGCTGCATTTCGTGGAGCAGCGTGGCCGTGATGCGCGAGCCGCTGGCCCCCAGCGGGTGCCCAATGGCAATGGAACCGCCATTCACGTTCACCTTGGCGGGGTCCAGGTCCAGGTCGCGCATGCAGGCAATGCTCTGGGCGGCAAAAGCCTCGTTCAGCTCAATCAGGTCCATATCCTGCAGGGTGAGGCCGGCACGCTGCAGCACTTTCTGCGTGGCGGGCACCGGACCAATGCCCATAAAGGCGGGGTCGACGCCGGCTACGGCCGAGGCCACCACCCGGGCCATGGGCTTCAGGTTGTAGCGCGTGAGGGCCTCCTCGCTCACCAACAGCAGCGCGGCAGCACCGTCGTTGATGCCAGCCGAGTTGCCGGCCGTTACGGTACCATCTACCTGGAAAGCCGGTTTCAAAGAGGCCAGCTTTTCGAGGCTGGAGAGGCGGGGCGGCTCGTCCTGGTCGAACAGGGCAGTGTTGCCTTTGGGCTGCGGAATGAATACCGGCACGATTTCCTTGCGGAACCGGCCTTTCTCGAAGGCCCGCTGGTACTTGCGCTGCGACTCGAAGGCAAACTGATCCTGCTCCTCGCGGGTGATGCCGTAGCGACGGGCCACATTCTCAGCCGTTTCGCCCATGGCGTAGGGGTGGTGCAGCTTGGAGAGCTTGGGGTTCACGAAGCGCCAGCCCAGGGTAGTATCGTGGGCGGTGAAGTCGCGGGCGAAGGCAGTGGCCGATTTGGCCATCACGAAAGGGGCACGCGTCATGCTTTCGGCCCCGCCGGCCAGATACACGTCGCCTTCTCCGGCCCGAATGGCCCGGGAAGCATCCATGATGCTTTGCAGGCCGGAGGCGCAGAGACGGTTGACGGTGTTGCCGGGCACGGTGAGGGGCAAACCGGCCAGCAGCGCCGCCATGCGGGCCACGTTGCGGTTGTCCTCGCCGGCTTGGTTGGCGGCCCCAATAATTACGTCCTCAATGGCGGCTTTATCCAGGGAAGGGTTACGGCGCAGCAGCTCCCGGAGCACGTGGGCGGCCATATCATCGGGGCGGACGCTGCTCAGCTCGCCGCCAAATTTACCAATGGGGGTGCGGACGGCGTCCACAATGTATGCAGTTGGCATCGGGTTAAATGCGTTATTCCGGTCGTAGTTGGCTACTTTTGCCGGCCCTGTCAGGGGGCTGATCTAGTAATCGAACTGTCAAAACACAAAGATGATACAAAGAATCCAAAGCGTATTCCTGCTGTTGCTGGCCCTGGGCATGCTGAGCCTCCTCTTCCTGCCCTTGTGGAGCAAAACCGACCCCGCCAGCCAGCAAACCGTGGTACTCACGGCCACGCATTTAGGCTACGAGCACGCCGACGCGGGTATGTCGGTGCCTACGGCTAACCCCTGGCCCATTGCGGCCCTGGCCGTAGCCTCAGCCGCCGTGGCGCTGCTGGAAATCTTTCAGTTCCGCAACCGTTTCAACCAGCTCAAGCTGGGCATGCTCAACATCCTGCTGATTACGGCTACCATTGGAGCGGCTTTCTACTACTCCGGTATTGGGGAGCGGATGCTCAATATTAAGATTCCCGGCACCTTCGAGGCGGGCTTCTACATTGCCACGCTCTGTCTGCTGCTGAACCTGCTGGCCTCCCGCTTTATCCGCCAGGATGAGAAGCTGGTGCGCAGCGCCGACCGTTTGCGGTAAGCTAATTCTGCTGGATAGCAACAGACTAAAAAGCAGCGGCCGAACTATATCCAAGTTCGGCCGCTGCTTTTTAGTCTGTTGCTTTTTACTGCTTCGACCCAAATAAAACACCGCCAGTAACGGTGAATCCCTGGTGACGTAGGGTGTAGTCTTTCAGAAAGTATCGAACGAAAAAATCCCGTAAATCCGGGGAGTAGCGGGCAGTCAGGCTGAACATCCGGTGCTTTGAATGCTGCCAGGCAATACCGCCACCGACTGCTAGCCCCGGAATCAGGGTATTATCCGTGTACGTGTTGCCGGGATAGTAATATGCCGAGTTTATTTCCCGCTTATTGAGCGCAACATTTAAGACGGCTCCGCCCTGCAAAAATACAGCTAATGGTCCGGCATCTGGCCCCTGTACGTGCAGAAGCAGCGGAATTTGCAGATAATGGATACTAACTGGGGACTGGTCACTTAAGGCACCACCACCCATCTGTCCACCCTTCCGAACGTAATTCAATTCTTCCTGCAGCCATAGCACTTTGTATAGTCGCTGACGCATCACTAGCCCCACTGTAGCCGCTTCAGCCGGCCGGTTTTCTTTTGGATCGGGGGAATAAAACGGCTGATTAAAGAACAAGTCTACTTCTGAACCCGATAAATGATGGTTGCTGTAGCCACCCTGGAAGCCCCAATAAGATTTGACTACAGTAGGTGCGGCCACCGGCTCCGATGTTTGGGCCTGCACCGTGAGGTTACTAACTACTAAAAGAGCTGTACTACAGAATAAAAATGGGCGCATACACACGAAGAGAATGAGCCGGCTCCTTACAGGCTCACTTCAAAACTACACAGTAGCGCCCACCTTTTCTGCACGAAATGCCTACAGCGCCCGCACAATGTGCAGCAGCTCCTGTTGGGTGCTCAGGGTTTTATCTTTGGCGTACCAGCCGTGAATTTTTTCGGCGTACTCCTCGTGAGTGGCCCCGGCGGCTTTTAACTCCAGCAGCAGGTTTTGGGCCTCGTTGGGGCGGGGCCCCCAGTGGGTGGCTTCCGTGAGGGTATTGGCGTGCAGGATGAGGAGTTTGGGAATGGAGCGGCTGCCGTTGGTCAGGTACCGGTCCATCAACTCCAGGTTTTCGTCGCGCAACAGATAGTGGGTGCGCAGGCGGCCGTGGCTGGCAGCGGCTATTTTCTCCAGCACCGGTACCAGCTGGGCCGCGTCGCCGCACCAGCCTTCCGTGAGAATAACCCACTCGTAGTTGCGCGTGAGCTTATCCACCGCCTCCTGCAGCTCCGGGGTTAGCTCCACCTTCTTATCTAGCCGCTCCATGCGTTGAATATTGAGGCGGGCGTAAGCCGTCAGGGCTTCCGACTGGGTTTCGCCGGTGGTTTTACCTGCTGCCATCAATTCATCAATTACCTGACGGTATGCGGCATAAGAGTAGGCAGTGGCAAGGCGCTCGGGGCTGATAACGGGTGGCTGGGCGGCAGGGTTCATGCGGGAGGGTTGCGCAGAAAAGGTGGAGTGAATGGCTGGTATCTTCAACAAACGAAAAACCCTTTCGGTTGGCCGAAGCTCCACCAAAAGGGTTTTCAACTAAGCTCCCGTAGGCTTGCCTAGAGGCTGGGCACGTCGGCCATTTCAGCCTTGGCCGACAATTCCCGGCAGTACGTAATAAAGTCCGTGTTGATGGGCTCCAGGCCGGCGGCGCGCAGCTCTTTGGCTACTTGGGCCCGGTGGTAGTTACCGTGCACCGGTACGTGGGTCAGGATATCGGACACCTGGCTGGTGTAGCCTTCCCCAATGGAGTTGGTGTAGGTAATCAGGCGGTCCAGCTCGGCTTGGTTGGTGGTGGTGGCCTCCACGCCGTACTGGTGGAACCGCTCCGACGTTTGCTCGTGCCAGTGGTGCAGGCCGGCCAAATCATGCTCCTGCCACACTTTCACGGGGCTGGGCGTGCTGGTGAGGCGCCCCAGCCAAATAGCTTGGGCGTTGAGTGCGTGGCTGAAAATGCGGAGTGCGCCCTGGGGCAAGGTGGCACCCTCGGCCACAAGGCCGTCGAGGTGGCGCAGCAGGGTGGCGTTAGCCCACACAGAGTAGGCCCCCAGCTTTTCGATGGTATTAATCATCTGAATTAGGAATGTGAGAAATATGCGGAGTGCGCTGAACGTGGAAAAAAGAAAGAGCTACGATAAGCCGGTGCAGTTGCAGCGGAGGCCGCTCCCGTTGATTTCATTTTTCACATTCAGCACTTTTTTCTATCGGGGGTCCTGCCAAACCAGCTTTTCCTCAGTTCGGTTTTTAGAGAAGTCGGCGCACTTACCGTCGCCCCGCCCGGTCAGGCCCCCATCGGGGTGACAGAGTACCTGGCCGTCGGCGGCATAGAGGTTGGTGTACTGGTCGCAGCAGGGGCTGGTTTCAAAGTACACCGTGGCCCCATTATACTGGTAGCTGTAGATGTGCACGGGCGGGTTGGCCTTCTTCTCCTTCAGGTGCGCTTGAATCCGGTCTTCCAGCCACTTGGGCCGCTTCTGCGTGTCAAAGGCCGGCGCGTTATTGGGCGCAGGCTCAATGGTGTTGGCGCTGGTGGGGGCAGGTGTGGATACGCTGCCGGCCAGTCCGGTCTGGGGGGCGTCGGTGGGGGTGGTAACGGCCACGGTGCGCTGGCAGGCAGTAGTAGTCAGGAAAGCAGCGGCGGCCAGAAGTAGGGAAATGCGCATAAGGCAAGGGTGAGGTAGGCAGGGAAGAAGAGCTTGCGCAGCCGCACGGGGCGGCAAAGATGCACACAAACCTGCGTTACGCAGTTAGCGGCCCATAGTTCAGCACCACTTGGGCTACCCGATACCCCCCAGCGCCCACAGGCGCGGCCCGAAAACAAGCAGCCCAACCGCCAGCGCCGCCAGCGCCATTACCAGCACGGCCCCGGCCGCTACATCCTTGGCCCGGCCCGCCAGCGGGTGGTAGTCCGGCGACACCAGGTTGACTACTGCCTCAATGGCCGTATTCACCAGCTCGGCGCACCATACGGCCCCCACGGCCAAGACCACGGCGGCCCACTCCCACCGCTCCAGCCCGAAATACAGCCCCAGGCCTGCCACTACCCCCGTAGCCGCCGCATGAAACCACAGGTGTACTTCCGTGCGCAGTGCCGCCCCCACGCCCCGGAAAGCATAGCCGAAACTGGCCGCGCGCTTGCGCAACAGGGCCGGAAACCGGCGCGGTATAGGCGGCTTAGACTCCGGCACGGGCTTCAAACTGTTGGAAAACCGTCTGGCGCAGGTGAGCCCACTCAGGCCGGATAATGCTGAAAATCATCGTGTCGCGGCGGATACCGCCCTGGGTACGGCGGTGGCTGCGCAGGGTGCCCTCCTCGGTGGCCCCCATGCGGCGCATTGCCTGCTGCGACTTATGGTTGCGCGAATCGGTTTCCAACTCAACCCGCTCACAGCCCAGCCCCTCAAAGGCATAACGGAGCAGAGCATGTTTGGCCGCCCGGTTCAGGCCACTGTGCTGAAACTCCTCCCCGACCCAGGTATAGCCAATGCTGAGTTTGGCATCGGCCACATCCACGTTGTAGTAGCTAGTGCTGCCAGCGGCTTGGCCAGTAGCTTTATCAATGATTATGAAGGGGTAGCGGCGCTGCTGCTGGCGGCCCTGCATGGCATCGGTCAGGTAAGTAGCTAGGCTGATGGGGTCGTCGGCGCGGGTGAGGGTGTAGGCCCACAGCTCCGGGGTGGCGGCCACCGGCCGCAGGGCTTCAAAGTCGGTGAGCTGCAAGGGGCGCAGCAGCACCCGGCTGTTTTCAAGGACAATATCCCGGGAGAAATCCATGCGGGCGGAGTGAGTTGGGGGAGTACGGCGTAAAGATGCCGAAAAAACAAAAAACCGTCAGCCTCTGATGGGCTGACGGCTTTTCAGCAATAAATGCTGCAAACATTAAAACGAGTAAGTGTATCCAGGAATGGTTTCCGGCAGGAGCATCAGAATTTCCAGTTTACCTTTCTTAACAGGGACAGGTACCGCTTCCTGCGTCGAAAATACCTTTTTCGTTTCCTTAGGAAGTCTCTCGGAAGATTTCTTCATATCGATTTATGATGGCTTCACACCAGTTTGTATCTAGTGCTGAGACGTTTGGAAGGACGAAGATACAGCTTATTGCTGGTACTGCAAATACGTTTCTCGAAGAAAGGAGGTTCGCTTTTCTACGCAATACTCGTGAATAAAGCTGAAACCTCTTCGTTGAGTCTTGACTTTCCTCTTCGAGAAGCGCAGCCGCTAGAATACCGAAACAAGCTTCTTCGTCATCGATAAGCACTTTAGCAATTATATCAAGGACTGTAGCACCTAGCTTGCCCCCTACATTCTGATTTGTCTTAAGCCGATACTTATTTACACTACTCACTTTTGCATAGAAATCAATAGTATACAGATGGTCTGCATACCTCTTCACTTCTACTATGTACTTACGTCTAGATGTATGAGATGATAGAAAGAACTTGAATATATCGACATGTAAATGCGTTTTCCCCGTGATTTCTCTAACATTTTTGTTGCGTTGCACAAAACTGTATGTTAGAACCTTATCAAACATTGTGCATAGCTTAAATAAGTCATCTATGACGGAGCTTATGGCTATAAATCATAAGCTCCGCCATAGAGCAACTACTTCTTAATCTCGCCCACCATGTCCTCGGGCTTCAGCCACTCGTTGAACTGCTCCTCGGTGAGGTAGCCGAGCTGCAGGGCCGTTTCCTTCAGGGTCGAGCCGTTTTTGTGGGCCGTCTGGGCAATTTCGGCGGCTTTGTAGTAGCCGATGTGGGGGTTGAGGGCCGTTACCAGCATTAGGCTGCTGTCTACGTGCTTCTTGATGTTCACTTCCAGGGGCTCGATACCCACGGCGCATTTGTCGTTGAACGACACGCACACGTCGCCGATGAGGCGGGCCGAGTGCAGGAAGTTGTAGATCATCACGGGCTTGAACACGTTCAGCTCGAAGTGGCCGTTCATACCGCCGATGTTGATGGCCACGTCGTTACCCATCACCTGGGCCGCTACCATCGTCATGGCCTCGCACTGGGTGGGGTTCACCTTGCCGGGCATGATGCTGGAGCCGGGCTCGTTGTCAGGAATGTGCAGCTCACCAATACCGGCGCGCGGGCCCGAAGCCAGCAGGCGGATATCGTTGCCGATTTTCATCAGCGAAGCGGCGACAGTCTTCAACGCACCGTGGGCTTCCACAATAGCATCGTGGGCAGCCAAGGCCTCAAACTTGTTTTCAGCGGTGATGAAGGGCAAACCGGTGAGGTCGGCAATGTGCTTGGCCACGTTTTCGGAGTAGCCGGCGGGCGTATTGATGCCGGTACCCACGGCGGTGCCGCCCAGGGCCAGCTCCGAGAGGTGGGCCAGCGTGTTCTTGATGGCGCGCAGGCCGTGGTCGAGCTGGGATACGTAGCCCGAAAACTCCTGCCCTACCGTCAGCGGGGTAGCATCCATGAGGTGGGTGCGGCCGATTTTTACGATGTGCATGAACTGCTCGCTCTTACTTTTGAGCGTGTCGCGCAGCTTTTCGATGCCGGGAATGGTGGTTTCCACCAGAATTTTGTAGGCCGCAATGTGCATGGCCGTCGGGAACGTGTCGTTGGAGCTTTGGCTCTTGTTCACGTCGTCGTTGGGGGCCAATACTTTCTTCTCATCCGAGAGTTGGCCGCCCTGCAGCACGTGGCCGCGGTAGGCCACCACCTCGTTCACGTTCATGTTGCTCTGGGTGCCCGAGCCGGTCTGCCACACCACCAAAGGAAACTCCTTGTCCAGCTTGCCTTCCAGAATTTCGTCGCACACGCGGCCAATCAGCTCGGCCTTGTCGGCGTCCAGGATGCCGGCGTCGCGGTTGGTGAGGGCGGCGGCTTTCTTGAGGTAGGCGAAGGCGCGGATGATTTCCTTGGGCATCCGGTTGATGTCCTGGGCAATCTGGAAGTTGTCGATGCTGCGCTGGGTCTGGGCGCCGTAGTAGGCATCGGCCGGCACCTGCACGGTGCCCATGGTATCTTTCTCGGTGCGGAACTGAGTCATGCTTCTGATGTAGGGTGAGAAGGGAATGAGGTGACGGGCCGCGGCCGAAGCCGCGCCGCAAAAGTACGCAACGCCGCCCCGCCCCCTACCGAAACGCCAAAATTCTACCGCCCGCGGGCTCGACTATCGGACGCAGCTCTGCGTACACCCAGGCAGCCGGCTTTACCGGTTCCGCACTTTAGCTATTCTGATCATGAAAAAGACCTTCGAAGACGAATCCGACGCCCTGTCTACCTCGCCCGCTACGCCCACCACCAACCAGAGCGCCGCCACCACCCCGCCCTCCCACGAAAACACGGCTCCCACCCCACCCTCGGCTCAGACGAATAGTGGCAACTCCGGTGAAACGCCCGTGCCCGTGGCCGGCAACGGTGCCCCCGATTACAGCCAGGTAGAAGTCAACACCCAACCCGAGCTGCCTACCCCCGACAAAGCCGGCGGCAGCGCCACCGAGCCCGAAAGCGGCGGCGGTTACAGCGGGTAGTGGTGAATTTGTGGATGGTCATTGCAGGCGCAGCCGAAGCAACCCATCCTTTCTGCTTCTATATAAAGCCCTAAAAAGCAGAAAGCCCCTGGTGCCTGGTTCTGGCGTCAGGGGCTTTTGCATGGAATAAGGTTGGTAACTGCATGAACGGTCAATGCTTAGGCTACGCTTGGCAATGACCATTCACCACTTCACCGCTTACCGTTCTATTTTGAAGGGAACGTTGACGACGACTTTGCGGGCTAAGCGGCGGTTGTTTTCCACGGCGGGAAACCAATTAGGGCCTTCCTTCAGCAGCCGCAGGGCCTCCTCGTCGCACTCCGGCGACACGGATTTCACCACTTTAAAGTCGCTGAGCTTGCCGTCGGCTCCTACTACGAACTGTACCCGCACGGTGCCTTCGCGGCGGTCCGTGAGGGCCTTTTCGGGGTAGTCGAGGCTATCGGCCAAGTACTGGCGCAGCTTGCCGTAGCCCCCGGCTGGCGTGGCCGCAATGCTGGGCAGCATGGGCGGGGCCTCACGCCGCACCACTACCTCACTGAGCTGCTTGCTGTCGGAAGTTAGGGCCAGCGCCAAGGTGGAATCACTGGGGCGCAGGACGCGGGTTTGAGCCTTGAAGCCGATAGAGCTAATTGAAAGCTGTTCGGTAGCCGCCGGGACCGTAAGCAAAAAGCTGCCATCGGAGTTCGTAACGGCCCCCTTCTGGGTGCCCGTTACCAGTACCGTAGCTCCTGGCAGCGGCACGCCCGCCGCATCCGTCACCCGGCCCTGGATGGTGCGCATCGCCTCAGGAGCGGCCAGCGCTGCCGCCGGAGCAGTAGTCATTCGGGCCATTTTGGCCTTGGCGGCTACTGGCTCCGGTGCGGCGGCTATTGCCTGCTTGCTTTCCGCTGATTCTGCGGCCAACATAGCGGCAGCTGGCTCAACAGCCGTAGTACCTTGAGTAGAGGCATCTGCGGAAGCATCGACGGGCGCAATGTCTACACCAGGTTCGAGGCCCGCCAATTCTGCCGGCTTATCTGCAAGCACTTGCGCACTGGCTACCAGTACGGGGCGGCGGGTACGGGCCGTCACCACTGGCTGCCGAAGTGGGGAGGCTGGAGCAGCCGGCAGTACGGCCGCTACCTCAGGAGCAGTTGCTACCGCCGCACCAGTGGGGCGTACTGTGGTGGGGACTTCTGTTTCGCGGGTGGTGGTTTCCGCAGCTGGTCGGGCGGCTACATCCGGAGAGTTGTTGAAACGACTGATGGCCAGCCAGCCCACCACGCCCAACGACAGCAGCAGTACGGCCGCCGCCGCCAACGGCCGCCAGGCCCACAGCGGAATTACGGTGGTGTCAGGGGCCGCTTCAGCAGTTAGTTCGGCTACGCGGGTGTGCAGGCGTTGGCGTAGCGCGGCCACGCTGGCGTCGTGGGCGGCGGCGGGTTGCAGCTCTAAGCCTTCGAGAATATCGGCGCATGCGGCGCAATCCAACGCGTGGGCCTCTACCTGCTGTTCCTCGGCGGGCGGCAGTTCCCCGGCCACGTACCGGCGCAGCAGCTCCACGGGCAGGTGGGCACCAGCTGGGGCAGAAAACGCGGACGTAGAATCAGGGCGAGGCATCGGAGGCGGAGGCTTGCAGCAGGCGGCGGAGGTTGCGCTTCCCGTTTTGAAGGTGACTTTTTACGGCGTTCAGGTCGAACCCGGTGAGGGCGGCTACTTCGCGGTAGCTTTTCTTTTCCAGATAAAACAGCTCCAAACACTGGCGCTGACCGGGGGGCAGCTCGGCGAGGGTGTGTTCCAGCTGCTGCAGGTGCTGCTCGTGCAGCTCGGCTTCGGCGGGGTCGTCGGCGGTCAGATGCCGGGCCGCTACCGATTCCATACCGGCCTCATCAGAAAAATGCACGACGACCGGCCCAGCCCGCTGCCGGGCCCGCAACGCCATGAGGCAGTGGTTGCGGGCCGTGGCGTGCAGCCAGGGCGGAAAGTTTTCCACCTCGTGCTGACGCAACTTACTCACCAGCTGCTCGAAGAGGTGCATTACCGCGTCCTGGGCGTCTTCCTCGTCGCGGAGGTAGCGTCGGCAAATGGCCAGCACCGCCGGCATCTGCCGCTCATAGAGTACGCCCAGGTCAGCCACGTCGCCCCCGGCATAGTAGCGCCGGAGCAGGTCCTCATCGGATAGCTCAGCGGCGGGCGTGGGGCGGCTGGAACGGCGGAAAAACATGGCTGCTGCAAGCTACGGCATTTGCGGGTTCTTCTGTCCGTGCTGCTGAGCAAGTACCATGGGTCTGCGGAGGCGGACTCCCTGGTTGCGCAGAAGGTGCAGGGCTGGTCAGAAAAATTTTCTGGGGTGGCGTGTGGAATCCTGAATGGGCCCGCATCTGAAAAGCAGAACCTGGCCGGATCTGCTTTTCTCACCGCTATTCTTTCTGCTGATGAAACCCTTCCTGTATGGCCTGCTAGCGGCCGGACTGCTGGCCGCGCCCGGCATTTGCCTGGCCCAGAATACTGCCACCCAACACCAAGCGCCAGCCAGCTACACCGTGCAAGGCCGCGTACTTGAAAAGAGCAATGGCCAGGGCCTGCCGGGCGTGACGGTGCTGGTGAAAGGCACCACCGTGGGGGTGAGCACCAGTCATGATGGTACGTATTCCATTTCTATCCCGAAAGGTGCTGGCACACTAATCTTCTCCGCCATCGGCTTCACTACTCAGGAGGTGAAGCTGACGGGGCAGAGCATTATCAATATTGCCCTGCTACCTGACGCAAAAGTTCTTAGTGAAGTAGTAGTGACAGGCGGCCCTATCCGTATCCGCGGCAACCGGAGCTATGAAAAGCGACGCGACGCCAAGGCCGTGCTTTCCGGCCAGGTGGCCGGCGTAGCCGTCAGCCCCGGCTACCTGTACCCGCAGGCCGTCCCCGCCTCCGGTGAAACTTACGCCCGGGTGCAGGAAAATGGCTTTCAGCAGGTAGCCAAAGAACCGCTTAGCACCTTTAGCATTGATGTGGACGCGGCCAGCTACAGCAACGTGCGCCGCTTCCTGCAACAGGGCCAGCTGCCACCCGCCGATGCCGTGCGGGTGGAGGAAATGCTCAACTACTTCCAGTACGACTATCCCCAGCCCGCCACCTCGGCCCCCGAACCCTTCCGCGTCATCACCGAGCAGGCCCAATGCCCCTGGAACCCCGCGCACCAACTGGTACAGGTGGCGCTGCAAGCCCGCAAGGTAGCCACCGAGAAGCTGCCGCCCGCCAACCTGGTATTCCTGGTAGATGTATCGGGCTCCATGCAGGGTGATGACCGGCTGGGCCTGGTGCAGCAGAGTTTGCGCCTGCTCACCAAAGAGCTGCGCCCCCAGGATAAAGTGGCGCTGGTGGTATACGCCGGCGCGGCCGGCACGGTGCTCCCGCCCACCGCCGGCTCGGAGCGGGCCACCATCTTACAAGCCATTGACAACCTGGCGGCGGGCGGTTCCACGGCCGGGGGCGCGGGCCTGCGGCTGGCCTATCAGGTGGCCCGTCAGCACTTCAACAAGGAAGGCAACAACCGCGTAATCCTCTGCACCGACGGGGACTTCAATGTGGGCGAGCAGAGCGACGATGCCATGGAGCGCCTCATTGTGCAGGAGCGGGAAAGCGGGGTGTTTCTGACGGTGCTGGGCGTGGGCCAGGGCAACTACCAGGATAAGAAGATGGAGCTGCTGGCCGACAAAGGCAACGGCAACTATGCTTACCTCGATAACCTGGACGAGGCCCGGCGCGTGCTGGTGCAGCAATTCGGCGGCACTTTGTTTACGCTGGCCAAGGATGTGAAGCTGCAGGTAGAGTTCAATCCCCAGCGGGTGCGTGAGTACCGCCTGGTAGGCTACGAAAACCGCCTGCTGGCCGCCGAGGACTTCAATAATGACCGCAAAGACGCCGGCGAGTTGGGCGCGGGCCATACCGTGACGGCCCTGTACGAGGTAGTGCCCGTGGGCGCCCCCGGCGCGGTGGACGCTCTGAAATATCAATCCACCAAGCCCGCAACGGCCGCGCCTGAGTCGGCAGAGCTGCTCACCGTGAAGTTCCGCTACAAAGAACCGCAGGGCCAAACCAGCCGCGTGCTCACGGTGCCACTGGCCGGAGCGGCCCGGCCCATTGCGGAGGCCAGCGAGAATCTGCGTTTTGCGGCGGCTGTGGCCCAGTTTGGCATGCTGCTGCGCCAGAGCGACTACCGTGGCTCCGCTACCTACGAAACCACCACCCGCCTAGCTGAGGGAGCCCGCCGCTTCGACCCCGACGGCTACCGGGCCGAACTGGTACGGCTGGTGAAACTGGCTGAAGGCTTGCGACCCGAAGCCTACGGAGCCCGGTAAACACTGGCACCGAAAAAAAATTAACCATCAGATTTTCAATATCATGCAACTATTCAGTGGCCTTTGTTGCTCCTACCAGTGTCGGGTCGGCACACTACCCAGGTAGACTGGGCGTTTCGGTCCTGGTTTTCTCTCCGGAGGCGGTCCACTTACACTCACAAGCGGCGGGCGGGGGAGGTTGCAGACTCTGCCGCCACCACGCCGCCGGGCCGCCTTCGGTTTATTATCCCGATACGGGTGTCATATCCCGCTCCCCTACTATCCCTATATAAAATGCAAACGGCCCCGCTGGCTATCAGCGGGGCCGTTTGCATTATGGGTTCCTACGCTTTCCTTAGAAGGAGTAGTTGACGGAAGCTTTAATGACGCGGTTCTGAGCGTCGAAGTTATTGTTTTTGTCCAAGGATGAGAGGCCGTAGTCGTAGCCGGCACTCAGGCCCAGGCCGTTCTGGAACTGGTAGCCCAGGCCACCCACCACGCCAAAATCAACGGTGCGCAGCTGGTTTTTCACGTCGAAATCAGTGTTGATGGCGTTGAAACCCAGTGCGCCAGCCTGCACGCGGGCCTTACCCGAGAGCAGCACCGAGGCCTGCGGACCGGCATACACGTACAGACCATCGGTAAGGTAGGCCTTGGCCAGCACCGGAATATCCAGGTAGGCCAGGCGGCCGGTGGCGGTTACCTTGGCGTTCAGGAAATCAAACTGCTTCAGCGGAATACGGCCGGTGAGTACGGTACCCTTTTCGGAGTAGCCAATACCAGGCTCAATAGCGAAGCGTGGTCCCAAGGGCAAAGTGGCGTACAGACCAGCGTGGAAACCGGGCTTCATTTCCTGGGTAACGGCCCCGTTGGTGTACTCCGCCAGGTCATTGAAAGTATTCACGGCGTCGCCCGACACATCGGCCACGTTTACGCCGGCCCGCACCCCAAACTTCACGCCGTCGGTGGCCGTGGAGGACGAATAAGAAGGTGCTGGGCGCACCGCGCGGGCCTGGGCCGGGCCCGTATATTTGGGTACGCGGTGGGTTACCACTTGGGCCTCGGCAGCGGTGGAGAAAACAGAAAACAATAGGCTAGCAGCGGCCAGGCGGCCGAAAAGTCGCTTCGTATTCATGGCAGGAAAGGTGTTGGAAGGAGAAGCCGGCCGCCGCGTTTGCGCTAGGTGGGCAGCCAGTTGACAGGTAGTATTTCAAAACCGTGCCAACTTTTTGCGGGAGTAGGTAGGGCCGCCTGCCAAGCCCGGCCCTACCTCAGCTACTACCCCCTACTTCGACTCGGCCAACCCTTTCTCGATGAGTTGCATGGCCGGGTTATCGGGCTTCATCACCGTGGCCAGTTGCTTTCTGGCTTCCAGAAAGTGTGGCCGGGCCTGCTGGGGCCGCTTGAGCTGCATGTTCAAAATGGCCACGTAGAAGTGCAACAGGCCCTGGGGAGCGGCTTCTTTGGGCGCAGTGGGCAGCTGGCTGCTGAAAAAAGCCTCTGCCTCCGCCCACTGGTTATTGTTCTGGTAGATATCCATGATGTCGCTGAACATCTGGTCGTCGGCCGGATTGAGCTGGTAGAGTTTGGCGGCCCAGCTAGAGGCCTCCGGTGAGTGGGCCGCTACCGCCAGCCGCAGCATCCCCAGCATAGCAGGAGTATCCTGGGGGTTCAGAGCCAGGCTTTGCTGATAGGCGGCTTTAGCTTCGACAGGTTTCTGCTGCTGCTCCTGCAACATGCCCAGCATGCGGGCGGCATCGGCCCGGCGACGCGGCTCCTCGGCATACAGGTCGTAGGCAGCTTTGGCGTGGGCAACGCCCTCCGCCGATTTTTTCTGCAGCCAGAGGGCGTAGGCAAGGTTGTAGTGCGAGTTGGGATAATCGGCCTTCAAGGCTACGGACTTCGTAAAGGCCACCGTGGCGGGCGCAAACTGGTCGCGCAGGAGCTGCACATAGCCCACTCCGAAGTAGGAAGTATAGTCGCCGAGGCCGTGGGCGTGGGCCGCGTTGTAGTAGCGCAACACCAAATCCTGCTTCTGCTCCTCGGGCTTATCCTGCTCCCCACACCCGCATGAGAGCACGGCGTACCAATAGTCGCCGAGGCCTTTGCTGAGGGCGTAGTTGGTGGGGTACTTGCGCTGCAGGCGGTTGAGTTCCAGCGGCAGGTTCAGCATGTGCATGGAGTAGTTACCTTCCTTACCGCGCAGCTTTTCCACGGTTTCGCCGGGAGCCAGGTCGCGCAGGCCAAAGGCCTGATGGCCCATGCTCATGAGGTAGTTTTCCAGCACTAGTTTTTCCTTGGCCAGTAGAATCTCCGGCTGCAGGTTTTTGGGGTCGGCTTTATCCAGCACCTCAAAGGCCGATTCGTATTTCTTCTCCTTCGTGAGCTGGGCAGCGCGGGCCAGAGCCGTTGCCGTGGGAGTTTGGGCTAGGCCAGTATGAATTACTAGGCCCAGAGCTACTAGGGTAAGATAAAAGCGCATCAATCAGCGGGTTATATAGTAAGTTGTCGTGGCTAGCTGAGGGATAGACACAGGAACTGAAAGATGCTGTTTTTCCGGCTGACTCTGCGTACAAACGAACAGTTGTTAGAGGTATTTCTGCATTTTTTATTTGGAATTGCCACTGACGAGCCCCACCTTGCCGCCAGTAAAACCTCTGACACTCATGGCTCAGCCCACGGTCCGCTTCTTTTTTAGCTATACTTTCTACTACGCCCACGCGTAGTCGAGCGGCCTCCCTGTAGCCTTCCTAACCCGAACTCTTCAGCGCCTCTCGACAACCTCGGGAGGCGCTTTTTTTACGCTTAGTTTTTCGCCCTATGGCACTGCAGGCATCCTATTATTACGGCTTTAGCTACGGCTTCTTTTACCGGAAGCCGCCGGAGCCCGCTTGCCAGTTGTGAAGCACCACACTTCACACCACCGCAACCCAGGGCCCCACATCGGAGGCCCTTTTTTGTTGCCCGCCAATCAAACTCACCATTTCACCACCTCACCGCATGGTTGCCATTCAAGGTTTCGCCGGAAGTTTCCACCAGATAGCCGCCCACCAGCATTTCGGTGCGGGCGTGGCGGTACTGCCCTGCGCCACCTTTACCGAGCTGGTGCAGGCCGTGGCCCAGGGCCAGGCCAACGCCGCCGTAATGGCCATCGAAAATTCCATTGCCGGCAGCATTCTGCCCAACTATACGCTGCTGCGCAAAGCCGGCCTGCGGGTGGTGGGCGAGGTATACCTGCACATCGGGCAGCAGCTGCTGGCCTTGCCCGGGCAGCGGCTGGAGGATATTCGGGAGGTGCATTCCCACCCCATGGCCCTGCTGCAATGCACTGATTATCTGAGCCAATACCCGCACTGGAAGCTGGTAGAAACCGAGGATACCGCCCTGAGCGCCCAGCGTATTCGGGAGGGGCTGCGCACGGGCGTGGCGGCCGTAGCCGGGCACCTGGCCGCCGAGCTGTTCGACCTGAACGTGCTGGCCGCCGATATCCAGTCAGAGAAAAACAACTACACCCGGTTTCTGGTGGTGGCTTGCCCTGACGATGCGCAGCCGGTGGAGCAGCCCAACAAGGCGTCCATCTACTTCGAGGCCCCGCACACCACCGGCAGCCTGGCCCGCATCCTGACGGCCGTAGCCGAGCAGGGCGTGAACCTGAGCAAGCTGCAGTCGTGCCCTCAGCCGGGCCGCACCTGGCACTACTTCTTCCACGCCGACCTGGAGTTTGACGCCCCGGCCCAGTTGGAGGAAACCCTGGCCGCCCTGGCTCCGCTCACCGAAAATCTGCAGCTACTGGGAGCATACAGCAAAGGGCTGGATGACAGTAAAATCCTTCATACTGAGCCAGCAAAAAATCTGCTTACGCTTGCCTAAACACCGGCGTTTCTACCTGAAAGAATTCTTCAAGAAGACTCAGGATCAAGAAACGGCTAACCACTACCAACCAATCATCAGCACCCCATCATGCAAGTTGCCAGCCGCCTTCAGCACATTCAGGAATACTACTTCTCCCAGAAGCTGCGGGAAATTGACGGCCTGAACAAAGCCGGTGCACAGGTGATTAACCTCGGCATCGGCAGCCCCGATATGCCACCTCACCCCAAGGTTATTGCAGCCCTCACCCGCGCCGCCGAGCAGCCCAATACCCACGCCTACCAGGGCTACAAGGGTGTGCCAGCCCTACGCCAGGCCATGGCCGACTGGTACCAGCGGCAATACGGCGTGGAGCTAAACCCCGACACGGAACTGTTGCCCCTGCTGGGCTCCAAGGAAGGCATTATCCACATCAGCATGACGCTGCTGGAGGCCGGCGACGAGGTGCTGATTCCGAACCCCGGCTACCCGGCCTACCGCGCCGCCGCCCACCTCAGCGGGGCCACACCCATCGACTACGACCTGACGGCCGAAACCGCTTGGCTGCCCGACCTGGAAGCCCTGGCCCGGCGCGACCTGAGCCGGGTGAAGCTGATGTGGGTGAACTACCCGCACATGCCCACCGGCACCCCGCCACCGGCTGGTTTCTTCAAGCAACTGGTAGCCTTTGCCCGGGCCCACAACATCCTGCTGGTGCATGATAATCCGTACAGCTTCATCCTGAACCAAACCCGGCCCCAAAGCCTGCTGGCAGTGCCGGGCGCGCGGGAAGTGGCCCTGGAGCTGAACTCCCTGAGCAAGTCGCACAACATGGCAGGCTGGCGGGTGGGCCTGCTGGCCGGCCGGGCCGATGTGTTGCAGGATGTGCTCCGTTTCAAGAGTAACCTCGATTCCGGCATGTTTCTGCCGGTGCAGCTGGCCGCCGTGGAAGCCCTGAACCTGGATGCCAGCTGGTACGAGGAGCTGAACGCCCACTACCGGGCCCGGCGGGAGCTGGTATTTGAGTTGCTGCACCTGCTGGGCTGCCCCTTCGATGCCAACCAGGTAGGCCTGTTTGTGTGGGCGCAGGTACCGGCCACGTACGCGGACGGCTACGCCCTCAGCGACGCTATTCTGAAGCAGGCCCGGGTGTTTCTGACGCCGGGCGGCATCTTCGGCAGCAACGGCAACGGCTACATCCGCATCAGCCTGTGCCAGCCCACCGAGGTACTGCAGCAAGCACTGGCCCGAATTCAAGAAGCATTACCCCGCCTATCATCCTGAGGCGGTAGCCGAAGAACCTTACCAGAACTGAGTCGCTCGGCCGTTTTTAGCCCGCAGAGTAAACCGAGTTGCTCTGACTGCAAAAGGTCCTTCGCGCTGCTCAGGATGACACTTACCCTCCTAAACTCACACCCTTCCACCCTCATGGTTGTTACCATCATCGGAATAGGCTTGATTGGCGGCTCCCTGGCCCTTAGCCTTAAGGAAACGGCCCTGGCTCACCACATCATTGGCGTAGACCGGAGCCCCGAGCACCTGCGCGAAGCCGTAGCCATTGGCCTCATTGATGAGCCCACCCAGGACCTGGCCGAGGCCGTACGCCGCGCCGATCTGGTAGTGGTGGCGGTGCCCATGGACGCCATGCTCACGGTGCTGCCCCAGGTGCTGGACGCGGCCACCGAGCGACAAACGGTTATCGACGTAGGCTCGACCAAAGCCCAACTGCTGGGCGCGGTAGAAAATCATCCGCAGCGGAGTCGCTTTGTGGCCGTGCACCCCATGGCGGGTACTGAGTATTCGGGGCCGGCAGCGGCACTGCCGGGCTTGTTTCGGGACAAGACGCTGGTCATCTGTGATGCCCCAAGCAGCGCCCCGGATGCCGTGGCCCGGGTGGAGGCGGTGTTTGGGCGGCTGGCCATGCGGCTGGTGTACATGGATGGCACTGCCCACGATTTGCACACGGCCTACATTTCGCATATTTCCCACATTACCTCCTTTGCCCTGGCCCTCACGGTGCTGGAAAAGGAGAAGGAAGACGAGCAGATCTTCGCCCTGGCCAGTGGCGGTTTTGAGTCGACGGTACGCCTGGCCAAAAGCTCGCCCGATATGTGGGTGCCCATCTTCCGCCAGAACCGGGAAAACGTGCTGGATGTACTGGATGAGCACATTCACCAGCTCCAGCACCTGCGCCAGCTGTTGAATCAGGAAGACTACCCGGCTGTTTATCAACAGATTCAGCAGGCCAACCTCATCAAGAAAATTCTGAAGTAAGCTGTTGTTATACAGCGCTCCACGCAAAACATACAACCCAACCATACCATGAGTCAGTCGCTTACCGCTGAGCAACCCGCTACCACCTCGTTGCTGAAGAAAAAACCCCTTATCATTTCGGGGCCCTGCTCCGCTGAAACTGAAGAGCAGCTTATTGCCACCTGCACCCAGCTGGCCGCTACCGGCAAGGTGGATATGCTGCGGGCGGGCATCTGGAAGCCCCGTACCAAGCCGGGCATGTTTGAGGGCATCGGAACTAAAGGTTTGCCCTGGCTGCAGAAGGCCAAGCAGCTCACCGGCCTGCCCACCACCGTGGAGGTGGCTACGCCCAAGCACGTAGAGGATGCCCTGGCCTTTGATGTGGATGTGCTCTGGATTGGGGCCCGCACCACGGTAAACCCTTTCTCGGTGCAGGCTCTGGCCGATGCATTGCGGGGCGTGGATATTCCGGTGCTCATCAAAAACCCCGTGCACCCCGACCTGGAGCTGTGGCTGGGCGCGGTGGAGCGCCTGGCGAAAGTGGGCGTGAAGGACCTGGGCCTGATTCACCGGGGCTTTGCTAGCTACGGCAACACCGAGTTCCGCAACGCCCCCATGTGGCACCTGCCCATCGAAATGAAGCGCCGCCTGCCCGAGCTGCCCATCATCTGCGACCCAAGCCACATTTGCGGCAACCGCACCGGCCTGGCCGCCGTGGCCCAGAAAAGCATCGACCTGGACTTCGATGGGCTGATGCTGGAGTCGCATATTGACCCGGATAACGCTTGGAGCGACGCCAAGCAGCAGGTGACGCCCCAGCGCCTGGCCGAGCTGCTCGACGGCCTGATCTGGCGCCACGAAACCACTGACCAGCAGGAGTTCCTGAACAAGCTGGCCCAAATGCGTGAGCAAATCAACCAGCTCGACGACGAGATTCTGCACCTGCTGGGTCGCCGCATGCAGGTAGCCGAAAACATTGGCACCTACAAGAAGGAAAACAACATCACCATTCTGCAGGCTAGCCGCTGGAACGAAATCCTGGAGCGCGGCATCCAGAAAGGCCACAAGCTGGGCCTCACCGAAGACTTCATTATGAAGTACTTTGATGCCGTGCACCTGGAATCCATCAACCGCCAAAACCGCGTGATGAATCAGAAGTAGCCGGGTGAATGGCCGGATGGTTGGCTAAGCTGTCATCCTGAGCAGCGCGAAGGACCTTATCATATGTGAACAAGTAGTTTCAACGTGGTAAGGTCCTTCGCGCTGCTCAGGATGACAGCCCTATTTTACGTGCTATGCCACTCACCTATTCCGACGTCACTTCATCCTTTCCTCAATCTGGCTGAGCAGGAAGGCAGCATCTTCCTTGTGCGGGTCGTCGGGGAAGAGTTCCAGGGCGCGGCGGGCGTGCTCCTGGGCTTTTTGGAACTGTTTAAGCTCCAAGAGCACAAAAGCCAGGTTGAGGTGGGCCGTGGCATAGGTGGGCCGCAACTGCAGGGCGCGTTCAAATGGGGCCAGGCTCTCCTGAAACCGGCCCAGCCGCTGGTAAGCGTAGCCCAAGGCAAAGTACGAGAGGTAGTCGCCCTGGCCGTGGGCGTGGGCTTCCTGGTACTGGGCAATGGTGCGCCGAAACACCTCATCCTCGCCCAACATCTGCTCGGCGCAGTCGCACTGCTGCACGGTAAAGTAATAGTTGCCGAGGGCCCGGCTGATTTTGTAGTTATCGGGGAAGCGGGTTTGCAGGCGCTCCAGCACTTTGCGCACCGGGAAGGTGTAACGCACCGAGTCATTGCCTAGCTGGCGGATACTATCCAGGCTCAGGTCCAGCAGCTTGAGGTTGCGGAAAGCGAAGCGGCGCAGGTTTTCGGTGTTAGCATAGTAGTTCAGGGCCAGGTCGGTTTTCTCCAGCACCACGGCCGGCACGGCATTGGTGGGGTCCGTGACGCTGAGCAGCTGCCAGGCGGCCTCGTAGCGGCGCTCCAGCACCAGCTGCCGGGCCTGGCGCAGAGCCGTAGCCTCGGCCGCTGCCGCCGTGGCGGCCGTAGTTTGGGCCCGGGCCGGCAGCACCAGCAGGCTACAGAAAAGCAGGAAGAACAGGCGCACCATCAGCGGCCAAAGATGCAGGATTTTGTTGGGCGTTGTGAGGGCCAGTGAAAAGTCTGATTCGGGTGGCTTATGGTTTGCCAATGCCAGCCGCAAATCCGAAGGTTGTAGCCTGAACCAGCGGGGCAACTTCGCGGCTACGGTTTAGTATACGGTTCTCTACTCTCACCCTTTCCCACGGGTATGCTTTTTTACACGGTCATGAAGCCCCTGGTGCAGGTGGCGTTGCGCGTTTTCTTTCGCAAGCTGGAAGTTCGACACCCCGAGCGGCTGCAGCCGCCGGGCCCGCTGCTGATTTGCAGCAACCACCCCAACACCCTCATGGACCCGCTGGTGGCGGCCGTGAACCGTCGCCAGCCCATTGCGTTTCTGGCCAAAAGCACCTTCTTCAAAAACCCGATTCTGCGCGCCATTATGGAGTCGGGCAACTCCATTCCCATTTACCGCCGCCAGGATGTGGACTCCGGGGCCGAGGCCCTGACCACAGCTCAGCTGGAAGCGCAGAACGAGAAAGCCTTCGGGCGCTGCTACGACTATTTTGACAAGGGCGGCACCATCATGATTTTCCCGGAGGGCACCAGCGTGCAGGAGCGGCGGCTGCGGCCCCTGAAAACCGGCGCGGCCCGCATTGCCCTGGGGGCCGAGGCCCGCCACGATTTCCGCCTAGGCTTGCGCATTTTGCCCATGGGCATCAACTACTTCGACCCCAGCCGGTTTCGCTCCGATGTGTTTGTGGATGTGGCCGAGCCCATTGCCGTGGCCGCCTACGCCGAGCAGTACCGCCAGGACCCCGAAGCCGCCGCCGATGCCTTAACGAACGAAATTCGCCGCCGTATGGAGCAGCGCCTGGTAATTACCCGCACCGACGAGGAAGATGAGTTAGTAACGCAGGTGGAACGCACCTTCGGCCAGCACCTCATCCAAGACGACGAGGAAACCCTCTACGACAATTTCCAGCTTAGCCGGGTGCTGCTGAAAGCGGTGCGCTACTTTGAGCAGCTTGACGCCAGCCGCCTGGGCGACGCCCGCGAGAAGCTGCAGGCCTACCACGAGGAACTGCACCACCTGCGCCTCACCGATGATGCTCTGGAAACGCGCGGTCCGGCCGGCGGGCGCCTGCGCCGGGCCATAGCAGCTGGCATTCGGTTAGCATTAGGCGCTCCTGTTTACCTGTATGGCCTTATCAACAATTACTTACCTTACAAACTACCCTCCCTGGTGGCCCGGAGCGCAACCCAGGATGTAGTATTTGTTGCACCCATTATGCTGGTGGTGGGCATGATAACCTTCACTGCATTTTACCTGGGCCAAACGGCGCTGGTGCACCACTTTACCGGCAGCTGGCTGTGGGCGTTGCTTTACTTTATCAGTTTGCCACTCAGTGGATTTTACGCCCTGAGCTACGCCGGTAACCTGCGCAGCCGCCTGCGCCGCCTGCGGGTGCTGCGCCTGTTCCGGCAGCAGCAGCCCCGCATGGAAGCCCTGCTACGCCAGCGCACCGACCTGATTCGGCTATTGCGGGAGGCCCGCACGGCTTACCTGGCCAAGTAGTTGCTGGTTGTTAGTTGTAGTTATCGACAAAAAGCCAGCAACTAACAACACTAAATGTCCAGCTTCAGGCCCAGGCTCAGCGTCAGAATATCGGCGGGGGAAAGGCCCTTCATGTTCTGCACGTAGCTGATAAGATACAGGTCGTTGGAGCCCAGCTCATAGTAGGCCGAGAGGTTACGGGTGCGCCCGGTGGCAGTGGCTGGCAGGGCGTAGCTTAGGCGGCTGCCCAGCAGCGGCCCCACCCGCTTATTGGTGGAAAACCAGTAGTAGCCTTTGTAGTATTGGCCGGGCTTCTCGTCGTTGATGTTGCCGTGGGTGTAGCTGAAATATCCCCCTACTGACAATGGTTTGAGGGAAACCCGCTGGCTTAGTGGTAGCGTCCAGGGTGAGTACAGAAGCTTGGCTGAGAATATCGACAGCGTGGAGCCGCCGTACTTCTGCGGTACAAATCCGGCCAGCACATCTACATCCAGGCGGTGCTTAATGGAGTAGCCGGCTCCGGCGGCCACCATGCCCAACCCGCCACCAGTTTGCAGCACCAGGTGGCGGGGGCGGTACCAAGGCAGGCGGGCAGCAGGTGGGGTGCTGGTTACAGGAGCCGTTGAGGCAGTATCGGTGGTTTGGCCGGCGGCAGGTACCGTGGCTAAGGAGGTCAGCAGTGCAGCTAGCGTAAAATACTGTTGCATGACTCTAAAACGTTACCTCCTTCACCCGAAACTCCTTGTCGCCCCATACGGTAACCACCATGTAGCGCCGCCGCTCAAACCCGTGGGAATTCACGTAGGTAATGCCATCCTCCTCGGGTACCGATATGCCGCCCCCGTGGCGGTGGCCGTTCATTTCCATTACCAGGCGCGGGTCGGAGCGCAGGGCCTGCAGGTAGGGTTGCCGCACCGCCGGATCAAAGTCGCCATCCTGCGGGGGCACGTGCGACACGATAACGTGGCGGCGCACGGAGTTGTCACTCAACTCCTTGTTTACCCAAGGCACATCCGGAATGCGGCCGTTAAAGTTGTACTCGCGCCCGTTGGTATCGGTGAGTACAAACTTGGTGTCGCCGTACACAAAGGAGTAGTTCAGGGGGCCAAATATTTCCTGGTAGGCGGCCCGGCCGTTGCCCACTTGGTCGTGGTTGCCGATGACGGTGAGGTAAGGCACGCGCAACTTGCGCAGTTGGTCATCAACCCAGCGCATTTCGCGGCCTAGCCCGAAGTCAGAAATATCACCGGCCACCAGCACAAACTGAATATCTGGCTGCTGATTCACACTTTTTACCAGCTCCTCGGCCTCATCGTAGAAGCGCTGGGAGTCGCCGGTGAATACAAACCGCAGCGTATCGCCAGCAGGCACGGTGGTTTGGGCCAAGCGGGCCAGGTTTTTGGCCGTCAGGTCTTGCTGACTTTTTGGGGAACGAGACTCGCCGGGGCTGAATTCCAGCATTTCGCAGCCAGCCAGCAACCAGGAGGCTGCCACGGGTAGCAATGCCCGCAGGGTAGTAGGTAAAAAAGAGCGCATATGCCTCGGCACTATAGTCAACAACTGGCCCATCCGGCGGGATAGGCCCAGCGCTATATACTAGCGAGGTAGGCGGATAGTTTGCGTGTGCCGCCACGCTACCGCCCTGGTTGAGGACGTTGGCGCCGGGGAGTTTCCGTGGTAAACACGCTTTAAAGGGTAGCAGCCCCTAAAATTGATTTCCGCAACTGCCCCCAGAAAGTGGAGCGTTTCCAAGGAAAAAGTTTGAGCCGCAAGCTCAACGCTACGGCGCAGGCGCGGGCCTCAGCGGCAGCGGGCAGTAAAAAATCAGAGGCCAGCTGCCTATTCATCCAGATACTGATGCACGAATTTGATGGCCATGCTGCCCTCCCCTACCGCCGAGGCCACGCGGGCCATAGCGCCGGCCCGGCTGTCGCCGGCGGCGAAGATGCCGGGCACGCAGGTTTCCAGCAGGTAAGGCTCCCGGCGGGGGTGCTGCCAGGAAGTAGCGTAGCGCGGGTCCGTCACCAGGTCGCGGCCGGTGAGCACAAAGCCTTTGGCGTCACATACCACCGTGTCGCACACCCACTCGGTGCTGGGCCGGGCCCCAATGAACACGAACAAGGCCCGGGCCGGCCGCCGCTCCAGCTGCCCCTGCCGACGTACTACCACTTCCTCCAGGTGGTCCTGGCCGCACACTTCGGCTACTTCCGTAAAGGGCATGAGCTCAATGTTCTCCGTTTGGCCGATTTGCTCGATCAGGTAAGCCGACATGCTGGCGGCTAGGCTTTCGCCCCGAATGAGGATGAACACGCGCCGGGCGTAGGCCGCCAAATACATGGCCGCCTGCCCCGCCGAGTTGCCGCCGCCCGCAATGTACACATCCTGCTGCTGGCAGGAGCGGGCCTCGGTGCGGGCCGCGCCGTAGTACACGCCGGCCCCACTGAGGCGGTCGATGCCGGGTACCTCCAGGGTGCGGTAGCTCACGCCCGTGGTCAGGATTACCGCCCGAGTTTTTACCTCGCTGCCGTCGGTGAGGGTCAGCACTTTGTAGCCGTCCTGCACGCAGAGTTTGGTTACTTCCTGGGGGGCCAGAATTTCGGCGCCCAGGCGCACGGCCTGCGTCCAGGCGCGGTGGGCCAGCTCACTGCCGCTCAGGCCCGTAGGAAAGCCCAGGTAATTCTCGATGCGGGAGCTGGTGCCGGCCTGTCCGCCGGGCGTCTGGCGCTCAATCACCAGGGTTTTGAGGCCTTCTGACGCGCCGTATACCCCGGCTGCCAGCCCAGCCGGCCCGCCCCCAATTACCACCACATCATAGAGCTCCTGCGAAGCCTGCACCAGCAGACCAATACGCGTGGCCACTTCTGTTGGTGAAGGGTTGGTCAGCGCGGTTCCATCTTCCAGCACCACTACCGGCAGTTGGTGGGCCGTGAGGTTTTTACGAGCCAGAATAGCCTGGGCCTCGGCGTCGGTTTCAAAATCCAGCCACTGATACCCCACCATGTAGCCCGCCAGAAAGTCCTTCAGCTCATGGGAGCGGGGCGACCATTGAAACCCGATGAGGCGTACGCCCCGGTAAGGCGGCTTGTAGGCCGCTTCCCAGGCCGTGAGCAAATCGTGGAGGGTGGGGTAGAGCAGCTGCTGGGGCGGGTCCCAAGGCTTCATGAGGTAGTGGTCGAGGCGGGCGGAGTTAATGGCCCGGATGGCGGCTTCGGTATCGGCGTAGGCCGTGAGCAGCACCCGTTTGGCATCCGGAAACAGCTCCCGGGTGCGGGCCAGCACCTCCACGCCTTCCAGGTCGGGCATGCGCTGGTCGGCCAGTACCAGGGCCAGCGGCTCGTCCCGCTCGTGCAGCTCCCGCACAATGCTGAGGGCCTCCTCCCCCGAGCCCGCCCGCACCACCCGGTACTGGCGCCGGAACTCCTGGCGCAGGTCCCGGTCAATGGCATTGAGCACCTGGGGGTCATCATCTACGCAGAGCAGAACGGGCTTTTTCATGGGGGTGGTGAATTTGTGAAATGGTGAAATGGTGAGTTTATGTTTTGGTGCTGCTGCTGGCGCGGTTTGGGCAATTCTGTTCTGACAAGCGGTAAACTCACCATTTCACCACTTCACCATTTCACCGCACCGGCAGCCACACGCCAAACTCCGTGTGGCCGGGCTCCGACTGCACTTCCAGCCGGCCGCCGTGCTGCTCCACAATGCGCAGGGCAATATCGAGGCCCAGGCCGGTGCCCTCGCCGGCCGGCTTGGTGGTGAAGAAGGGCTCCAAGATGCGCGGCAGCACCTCGGGCGGAATACCGGGGCCGTTGTCGATGATGAACACCCGCACGAACTCGTCCTCGTGGCGGGTGCGCAGGGTGATTTCGCCGCCCTCGGGCAGGGCGTCGATGGCGTTGTCCAGCAGGTTGGTCCACACTTGGTTGAGGCTGCTTACCTGCCCGCGCACCGGCGGCAGCCCGGGCGCATACTCTTTCACAATGCGCAGGTTTTTGCCGCGCAGCGCGAAGCCCAGTATGTTCAGGGTACTTTCCAGGCTCGCCACCACGTCCAGCGGGGCGAAGTCCTGGCCCCGGTCCATGTGGCTGTAGGTTTTTACGTTGGTAACCAGCGTGGTGATGCGGGAGCCGGCTTCCTGCACATCCTGCACCAAGTGCAGAGCGGTCAGCTGGCCTTCCAGCCAGGCCAGGGCCGCCGGGCGGGCCGGCGGGGTCCAGGCTGCCAGGGCCGGCTCCAGCTGAGCCAGCGAAAGGCCGGCATCCAGCAGCCCGGCCGCCAGCTGGTAGCCGTCGGGCACGGCCTGCTCCTCCAGCCATTCGGCCAACTCATCCTCCGCATCGGCGCGGTCCAGGGCCGAGGTAAACGCCGCCGGGGTAATGGCGGCTGCTAGTTGCACCAACTGGGCCAGGGCCTCGGGGCTGGGGCAGTGCTGCACCAGCTGCTGCAGCTGAGTGGGCCGGGCCTGCAGGTTGCGGCTCAACCCCTCAGCCGCCCGCATGATGGCAGCGGCGGGGTTGTTGAGCTCGTGCGCCAGCCCCGCCGAAAGCTTGCCCAGGGCCCGCAGCTTATCGTCGCGCTCCTGGGTGCGGGCTTCCTGGCGGGCCCGGTCGCTCATCAGGCTCACCAGGCGCTGCACCAGCTCCGGGCTTACTTGCTCCAGTTCCGGAAACTTGCTGCGGTGCAGCAGATACAGCCATGTTTCACCCACGGCCACGCTCTCCCCCCGAATGATGCGCAGGCGCGAATACGGCAGCACCCCGCTTACATGCCCCGCCTCTACCCGAAAGGCTGGCTCTCGGTTGCCGTTGTGCAGCACGTAAAACTGCATGCCACCTGCCAGCACGGCCATCATGTACTCAGCCTCATCACCGACCCGGGACACTACTTCCCCGGGTTCGAAGCACCGCTGCTCACCCTGGGCCAGTAGCCAGGTCAGGGTTTCCGGGGGCAGCCCGGCGAAGGTGGCAATGCGGGTTAAATCAGGGGCGGGCATGGGGCAGATGCTTAACTGACGAGTAGAGGGCACCCACCGACTCAAGGCCGCTGGTTGCGAAGTCAAGTTACTTTTTCTCTTTTCTTCGGGACCGGTGCCGCCCTAACCCAATAACAGCCAGCCCCGGCAAAAGGCTGGCTGTTATTGGGTTAAGCCTTCAAGCCTACTGCCGAACTGCTTTAACGGTATAGACCTGCTGCCCCTGAACAATGCGTACTACATACAAGCCGGCCGGCCAGCTGGCCGCCTGCGGTACCCGCACCGTAGTGCCGCCCACGGGCAGCTGAATCTGCTGGGCTAGCTGACGCTGGCCGGTAGCCGTTAACACTTCCAGGAAGGCTGGGCCCGCCACAGTGGCCGGCAAGTGCAAGGTAAGCTCCGTGCTGAACGGCGTGGGCAAGGCTAGCATAGTACCGTTGTGGGCACGCACAGCTACAACCTGCACCGCCGAGAGTTGAGCTTGTCCGTTCGCATCTACCTGACGCAAGCGGTAGTACACCATGGCCGAAGCGTAGCGGGCCAAGCTGGCATCCGTGAATTGGTACTCGTGGTGCTGGGAACTGGTGCCGGCTCCGGGCGTCTTGGTCAGGTCGAAAAACGTTTGCCCATCGGTGCTGGCTTCCACCACGAAATACGCATTGTTTAGCTCCGAGGCCGTTACCCATGTCAGTAGGCCCTTACCGCCCACATTGCGCGCCCTGAACGCCACCAGCTCCACCGGCAGCGGCGTTACTACAGCAGCGTCCCGGTAATCCGGAATGGTATTGTTGTTCCGGTCGGGGTAGCTGGTTACATCAGCGTAGCCTTTGCCCTGGTTGGAGGCGTCCAGCAAATCCACGAGCCCATCCCCATCCGTGTCGTGGTAGTACGTGCTGCTGCTGTCCAGGAAGTTCGGAATACCGTTGGCGTTGCTGTCGTCCAGCCAGTCGCGGGAGCCGTTGTTGTTGGCATCGGTGGCAGGGTAAAACGTGCTGTTGCCGCCGGCCGCTACGAAGGCGGCGGCGCGCGTCACCAGGTCGTCGGAGGAGTAGCCGCTGTTATTGTCATCAAAAGCCTCCATCCAGTCGGGCACGGCGTCGTTGTCGGCATTGGTATCCAGGTAATCCGGTTTGCCGTCGCCGTCGGTATCTGGCAGCGTGGTAGAGGAGCTGGTATTTTGGGGGCGGCCCTGGGCGTCAACGGCGGGGGTGTACTGCCCATTGGCCGCGCTGTACATGGCCCGGAAGCCGCTGCTCATCTTGCCGTCGGTGCCTTCCACCACATCCGGAATACCATCAGCATCCGAGTCCAGGTCAAACTGATTGATGATACCATCCCCATCAGCATCCAGATTACTGACCACCCCCTTGGCGTTGAGCGTACCAAAGTCCGCATCCAGGTAGTTCAGTACCCCGTCGGCGTCGGCGTCGCCGGTAGCATCTACGTTACCAGACTCTGCGGCATCGGCAATACCGTCGTTGTCGTCGTCGGCATCCTGAGTGTCGGTCAGCCCGTCGGTATCCTGGTCGTAGTCAAATGCCAGGCTGCAGGCTTCCATCTTGTTGAACGCCCCGCCGGTTGAGGCAGTAAAGCCCCAGTACACCAAGGGGTTATTACTAAATATTGTACTAACGAAGTCCTCGGAATAGGTAGCCCGCAGCGCGTTGTTGAAATACACCTGCAAGGTTTTGGTCTTCACATTCCAGGTTACTTGTACTGGGTAGTAGCTCCCATTCTCAATGTTGAGGGCTGCACCATTACCATCTACCGCCGCCGGAATAGCCCGGGCTGTACCACCCGCTGGCGTAGTAAACGTGACGGGGTTGCCAAAGTCGCCATTCTTGACAATAGAAATATGGTCGGCACCTATGTCGCCAATACCAGTGCCATTGTCATACGTATCAAACTCCACAACCACGGAGGGCGCAACAGCCGCCATGCCCATGTTCTGGCCGCCACCACCCAGGGCGGAGGTGCCCACATTACTGCGCTGCAGCGCAAACACCATTCCGTCGCCCCCATCATTCCGGGTGCCGAGATACACCGAAAAGCTGAATACGAACGACTTAGCCAGGGAAACCTGCTGCAGCCGCCACACGGAGCCCGATATCTGGCCCGTTTCCGGCGTCAGGGTAAACCCGTTGGTACAGGTAGTGCTGGCCGCCGCCACCCCATTGGTTTTGTACAGGCTTTGGGCCGTCGCCTCATACGGCATAACCGCCGAAGAGCCGGCAGCTAGGCCCGCCAGCAACAATAAACGGCGAGACCAAGAAGATAAAGCCACGGCGGGCTGCCCACTGGGTATGCAGGGTAAGGTGTGTTTAGAAGAGTACATGGCAACAGGTTGAATATCAGCTGACAGCCTACAGGCCAGAAAGCAAACAATAGGAGCACAAAAGTATCAACGATATATATGTATAAACACTAATAGTTGATAAGTACAACTTCTCCTTCGCTTGCCTGAAGTGTCTACGATTTACTATTCGTAGAATAAGACGCTTTTTTGTATCTAAACTACCGCAGCTAGGTAGTATTAACGAGTTATCTACTGCTTCTCGAGCCCGAAATCAGGTTTTTCGGCGGAACTTCAGACACAGACTGGATTTGCACCTTCCTAGCCATCTGCCGGATTATATTGATAAAGTATAACCTGCGGCTGGGCTTCCAACTAGCATTGAGTACCAACCTGCGTTCCGCTTAGCTCCACAGTATAAGCAGAATATGCCCAGTGAATAGCAACTGGCAACGTGGCTGCTTGCAATCAGAAAAACCTGTTTCTTGCCAAACTTTTTAGCCTCGCGCTGCATTCTTTAGTTTTCCTCCTAGCTCCGATTGTCTGTTTCTATGGCAAAAGTCAAAACTCTCTATTTCTGCCAGAATTGCGGCGCGCAGTCCGTGAAGTGGATTGGCCGCTGCCCCAGTTGCGGGGAGTGGAATACCTACGTGGAGGAAGTACTAGAAAAGCCCGACACCGCCACGGCCGCCAACGCCTGGAAGGCCTCTACTTCGGTGGGCAGTACTGCCACCAAAGCCGCCAAACCCAAACCCCTCGGCGACATTCTCTATGAGGAGGAGTCGCGCCTCAACACCCACGACCAGGAACTGAACCGGGTGCTGGGTGGCGGACTGGTACCGGGCTCTTTGGTGCTCATCGGTGGGGAGCCAGGCATCGGCAAAAGCACTCTGATGCTCCAGATTGCCATGCAGCTCAATGGGTTGCGGATTCTGTACGTATCGGGCGAGGAAAGTGAGCAGCAGATCAAGATGCGGGCCGAGCGTCTGGGTCGCCAGCACCCGGGCCTTTACATCCTCACCGAAACCAACACCCAGAACATCTTCCGGCAGATTGACCAGCTCCAGCCTAATGTGGTGGTGGTCGACTCTATCCAGACCCTGCACAGCACCATCGTGGAGGCGGGGCCGGGCTCCGTGAGCCAGGTGCGCGAGTGCACCACCGAGCTGCTCAAGTACGCCAAGGACACCGGCGTGCCGGTGCTCCTCATCGGCCACATTACCAAAGACGGCTCCATTGCCGGCCCCAAAATTCTGGAGCATATGGTGGATACCGTACTGCAGTTTGAGGGCGACCGGCACCTGACCTACCGCATCCTGCGCACCATCAAAAACCGGTTTGGCTCTACTTCTGAGCTGGGTATTTACGAGATGCAGGGCGCGGGCCTGCGGCAGGTAAGCAACCCCAGCGAGATTCTGCTCAGCCAGCGCACCGAGAGCCTCAGCGGCATTGCCATTGGAGCTACCATGGAGGGCAACCGGCCGCTGCTGGTGGAGGTGCAGGCCCTGGTTACGCCCTCCACCTACGGCACGCCTCAGCGCAGCGCTACCGGCTTCGATGCCAAGCGCCTGCAAATGCTGCTGGCGGTGCTGGAAAAGCGTAGCGGCCTGCGCCTGGGCCAGCACGACGTGTTTCTGAACATTGCCGGCGGCCTGCGCCTGGAAGACCCGGCATTGGATTTGGCCGTGTGTGCCGCCGTAGTCAGCTCCCTGAACGATGTACCGATTCGCAACGAAATCTGCCTGGCGGCCGAGGTGGGCCTGAGCGGGGAGATACGCGCCGTGAGTCGCCTGGACCAGCGCCTAGGCGAGGCTGAAAAGCTAGGCTTTGCGGAAATGTACATTTCGCAGTTTAACGGCAAGGGCCTTGACTTAGCCCGCTACGGTATTCGGGTGCATCCTTCGGGCCGGCTTGATGAAGTTCTGACCGGGTTGTTTGGGTAAGAAGGCAGGTAGAGCGGTACGCTAATAGAAACCATTAGCGTACCGCTCTACTTATTTTAATCCTGTTTTTTATTCTGGATATGCCTTACGTGTTTTTCAGCGCGTTCAAAACTTTGGTATTGGCCAATGGGTTACGAAAAAACTAGCCTTCTGGATTGGACTTTCTCCGCCATTCTCTCGTATCTTCGGAGAGGGAATTGACTTTTACCGCGAATTACCTAGCATCGGACAGCTAAAAACCGCCCATTCAGGTACGCCAGGCCCGATTCCTAACTCCGCAACCACAACCACCCAATGGCCCTAAGATTCACTCTCACTGCTGCCCTGGTTTGGGCCGGATTGCTAGCCGCTCCGCTGCTGGGGCGTGCGCAGGGCACCGTTATCCTCACCGGCAAGGTGAGCGGGCGTACCGCCGACACGGTGGCCGTATCAATACGCGAGAATCCGCTGGATGTAAAGGAGCAGATAACCTACGCCCGCCTCGACAGCAAGGGCGAGTTCCGCTTGGCCCTCACGGTAAATGGCCCCACCCGCGCCGACCTGGTGTACGGCGACGACGTGGCCGATATGTTTCTGGAACCCGGCAACCAGTTGGAAGTGCGCTTCAAAGGTTCCGACTTGGCTACTTCGGTACGCTACAAGGGTAAAGGCGCCGAGGCCAATACCTTCCTGGCCGAAATGGACGATAAGTTTGTGGAGAATGATGGGTTTCAGGTGCTCCCTGACAATATCATGCTTTACGAGCAGCCCTTCCTTTCCTTTCTGGATTACCGTCGCAAAGAGGAAAACAAGTTTCTGGAGGATGGGGCCGAAGGACTGACGCCAGCGTTCAGGGAGTACGTGAAGGCTGAAATTGACTACAGCTACGCCAACGACCGATTAACTTTCCAGGATTTGCGGGAGCAGGTAGTAGCCACCGAAGGCCGGCTGAAAATGTCGCCTACCTACTACGGCTTCCTCGACGACAAAACCCTGATTAACAGCCCCACGGCGGTGCAGAGCGAGATGTACCAGGAGTTTTTGCTCAACTACATCCACCACTTGGCCGTCACCAGCGGTAAGCAGCGCTCCGACCCCGATTTCTACCAAGTATGCTACGACATGGCCAAAACCCAGTTGAGCGGTCCGGCCAAACCCATTGTAATGGGCCGGGTGCTGAAGGAATCGTTCCGGTTCGGGCACGTGAAGCAGTCGGCAGCTATGCTGGAGGATTTCCGCGCCGTAGATGGGCAAAACCAGTACTACCCGGTGCTGAAGCAGGATTTTGAAACGCACAAAGCCTTTGCCATCGGCTCACCGGCTCCTAATTTCCGGCTGGTTTCCACCACCGGCGACACGGTGACACTGAAACAGTTTGCCGGTAAGCTGGTGTACCTGAACTTCTGGCGTACCACCAGCGGCCTGGCCCTGCGCGACTTGCCCTACGAGGCGGAGCTGGCCAAAAAGTTTGAGGGTAAGAACATTGTGTTTCTGAATATTGCCCTGGATGAAAACGAAGGCGCCTGGAAACAGTTGGTAATCAGCAAGAAGCTGCCGGGTATGCACGTGCGCACGCCTGGCGGCATGCGCTCCGCCGTGGCCCGCGCATACGCCGTGCAGGACGTACCCAGCTACTTTCTGCTGGCCGAGGATGGGACCTTTCTCAACACCAAGCCCAAGCGCCTGAGCAGCCGCGCCGCCGTGGATGAAATTAAGGAGTCATTTGGGAAGGCCAATACCTACAGCAGCACGCTGCCAGCGGGGCGGTAGGCTGTTTCGTACTTTATTTTTCAAACAAGGCCTTTCGTCAAGCGGCGAAAGGCCTTGTTGTTTGTTGTAGGGCCGGCTCGTGTTCAAGCAAAGCCGGCAACGCAGGTTGTGCCTTACGGTATCAACCAGTGGCCCCGGGTCTTCAATCCGCTCGGAATGACAGGCACAGCCGCTTACCTTTACCTTTCGCATGGCCTCCCTCCTCACCGACGCGCTCAACTTCCTGTCAAAAGCTACTCCCGGCCGCCTCTGGAACGGGGCGCAGGTGGTGGGTGGCTACGCCCTGAGCAAGCTCACGGGTAAGGCGCGCCACTGGGGCCTGCCCGTGGCCCTGAGCTTCGAGCCTACTACCAGCTGCAACCTACGCTGCCCGGAGTGCCCCAGCGGCCTGCGCAGCTTCACGCGGCCCACCGGCATGCTGCCCGATGCGCTGTTCAAAAAGACCATTGATGAGGTGGCCTCCCGGCTCTGGTACCTGATTTTTTACTTCCAGGGTGAACCGTACCTGCACCCCAATTTTCTGGATTTGGTGCAGTATGCCAGCCGCAAGGGTATTTACACGGCTACCAGCACCAACGCCCACTACCTTAACGACAATAACGCCCGCCGCACTGTGGAATCGGGCCTCGACCGGCTGATTATTTCCCTGGACGGCACCACTCAGGATGTGTACCAGCAGTACCGCGTGGGTGGCAAGCTGGACAAGGTGCTGGAAGGCACCAAAAACCTGATAAAGTGGCGGCGGGAGCTGAAAAGCCAGACGCCCCGAGTGGTATTTCAGTTTTTGGTGGTGCGCCCCAATGAGCACCAGATTGAGGAAGCTAAACAGCTGGCCCGGGAGCTGGGCGTGGATGACGTGTGGTTCAAAACCGCCCAGATTTACGACTACAACAACGGCAGCCCCCTCATCCCCACCATCGACTACTACTCCCGCTACGAGAACAACCCGGACGGTACCTGGAGCATCAAAAACCGCCTGCTCAACCACTGCTGGAAGATGTGGCACAGCTGCGTAATTACCTGGGACGGGCTGGTGGTGCCCTGCTGCTTCGACAAGGACGCGGAATACCGCCTCGGCGACCTGCAAACCCAAACCTTTCGCCAGCTCTGGCACGGCACCAAATACCGCAACTTCCGCAGTGCTCTGCTCAAAGGCCGCGACCAGATAGATATGTGCCGCAACTGCACCGAGGGCACTAAAGTGTGGGGGTAGAGGTGAAACTGTGCAGTAATGAAATTGCGGATGAGCGAGCTAGGCAGTGAGCCCAAAGCCGTCATGCAAAGCGCAGCGCAGCATCTCGCGTGCTGATGTTATAGTAGTAACTCAACGTCAGCACGCGAGATGCTGCGCTGCGCTCTGTATGACGGCCTAAGTAACGATGAACATTTTTAGCCGCTTCACGAACGATGTAGCGACTATGTAGAGACGCGTACTTGCATCTCGGTAATCGGGCACGCGGCCCGGACGATGAGACGCCAGTATGCGTCTCTACACCGTTCCGGAAGCCGCTATTACTCCTCGCAGACTCTGGCAGCGGATATGCGGCGGAGCGCTTATCTTGGTAGGCATCTCCCCATTCGTTATTTCTATTCCATGTTTTCGACTACGCGCATCACGGCTATTCGCAAGAGTAAAGGCTTGTCGCAGGAGGTATTAGCGGAGCAGTCGGGGGTGAGTCTGCGCACCATTCAGCGGGTGGAGCAGGGCGAAACCGAGCCGCGCGGCTATACCCTGCAAGCCCTCGCTGCCGCCCTCGATGTTCCCCTTGAAGCCTTCCGGCTGGAACCCGAGCCGGCCGCTCCGGCCCCGCCCATACCCCCGGCCGCTGCCCCTCCCACCCTCCGCTCCGACCCCGATTTTCTGCAGCTGCTCAACCTGAGTGCGCTGAGCTTTCTGGTACTCCCCCTACTGAATATTCTCGTACCGTGGGCACTGTGGCGGAGCCGCCGACACACTACGGCACACGTAGCGGAGGTAGGCCGGCGGGTCTTGGGCTTTCAGATTCTGTGGCAGGTGGGCAGCTTCTTCGCCTTTATGCTGGTGCTGGTGGCCCAGATGCTGCTAGCCGGTTCGCACCGGGCCATTTTTCCCGCGTTGTACATCGGAATGGTGGTGCTTACCTACGGCTTTAACGTGCTGATGACAGGCTACTATGGTATGCAGCTGCGCAAGGGCAACCTGAATATTTATCCGACACGGTTGTAAATCGTAATTACGTATTATATTGAAAATCAGCAACATATTCACAATGGCGGGCAAATGACGGAAGAATGACGCAGGGCTGAGAGCAGACAACCCACACTTTTGGTGATATCAATCACCTGTTCCTGCTCTGCTATGAAAACCCTGTTTAAAGTTCTTCTCGTTCTGGCTGTGCTGTTGGCAGCAAGTGGCGTTGGCGGCTACTTCTACGCTCGTCAGGCTTTTGCTCCGCCGGCCAATCAGCTCACTGTATCCGGCCTGCCTGCTACTTCTACCTTCGTCTGGCAGGGAGATTCTATGGTTACACCGGCCCGGCCCCACGCGGTGCTGCTGGTGCCGGTGCAGCTGGCCGGGTGCCGCCGTACCTGCTACCTACAGTTTGATACCGGCGCTCCGTACACGGTATTCTACGCCAACCCGCTGGCCGCCCTGCGGGCCGCCTACCCCGCTACCCAAAATGCTTTGTTGCCCCAGCACGATACGCTCCGGGCCGTACGATTTGGGTTGGGCAACGCCCAGGTGTCGGTAGCCAAGGCGCCGGTGCTGCGCTACGGTGCCACCACCCTGCCCACCGACAGCACTGCTCCGTTCGTCATTGGCTCACTCGGGGCCGATGTGCTGGTGAACCAGGCGTTGGTTATCGACTTCCCCCGCCAGCGCTTCAGCCTCTACTCCCAGTTGCCCGACAGCCTCACCCAGCGGGCCCAGTTCACCAAGCTCAGCTTTGATAACCGCCGCGTACTGGTGCAGGCCACCGTGGAAAACGACCAGCAGAACTACCTGTTCGACTCGGGCAGCAGCGCATTCTCGTTGCTCACCAGCCAGGCCAAGTGGGAAAAGCTGGCCACTCCGGCCGCCACACCCACCGTATCGGGCGTGAACTCCTGGGGCAAAACCCTCAACGCTCACACCGTAGCCTCGGCTGCCGCTCTGCACATTGGCACCCAGGCACTGCCGCTGCATTCCGTTACGTACATCGATAATGTGAGCTTTTGGCAGCGGGCCCTCATGCAGGTTTCGGGCATGGGCGGCATGCTGGGCAACGAGGCCTTCACCCAGCACACTGTGCTGCTCGATGCCCAGGGTGGCCGCTTCGGAATAGTGCAGCCCTAGTAAGTTGGTGCTTCAAAAATCACTCTCAACAAGTATGGAACCTTGAAGCAGATGCGCGAATGGAGTAAAAACCAAGAGGGCGCGCCGAAAGATTTCGGCGCGCCCTCTTAGTGGATTAAGCAGGATTTTCTGCCTATTTGTGCTTCTTATCAAGGTTTTTGCCCAAGTCCTCTACCTGCTTCAGAAACTCCAGCGCGTCGGAGTCACCGTAGGTACCAAAGGCGGATGAAATAGTACCTTTCACGCCGTCAGTGGTTTGCAAAGCATACAGGATGGACATATCATCGGGGTTGCTTTCACCCTCAAAGCGGTAAAAGTCTACGATGGTTACCTCGTTAGGACCGTAGCTCTTGTCCCGGCCAGTATCCATGGTGTGCAAACGGCCATCTGTAACGCGGAAATCAGCGGTGAAGCCGTCCTTATTGAGTCGACGCTCTACGTTTACCAAGGTGCGTTCTTCTTCTTTATCCTGCATGGCGAGGGGTGTTTTAGGGAATAGGAGGGGATGCGGTCAGTAGAAATGCGGGGGCCACGAAAAAGCCCCCGTGCCGGGCTATACGTAGCCGGTACGGGGGCAGGTTATATCCGAGGGCAAGAATATTATACTGCTAGCTTCTAGTGCCCTCACGCGCCGCCGCCAGCTCAATAGTGCGCTGCAGACGATCTACGTCGATAACAGAGCAGGCCCCGCCGCACCCCTTGGCGCAGGCGGCTTGATCTTTGGAGAACCAGGCCCGCCAGAAAATCCGGCCCACGTACCAGGCCGCGCCGGCAAACAGTAGGGCAATGATGAGATACTGTATCCACATGATGCTCACAAAACTACGATGGGCGCTGGAAAGTTTATTAGCAAAGCAGCCTCCCCACTTTATTGTCGTCCTGAGTGCAGCGAAGGACCTTGTCACGTTGAAGCAAACCGCGCAACGTGACAAGGTCCTTCGCTGCACTCAGGACGACAAGTTTACTCTAATCCGCCTCGTTCCAGAACTCGCGGATGGTATCCTGCATTTCCTGGTGCACTAGGCCGTTGCTGGCTACCACTTGCCTGCCCGACAGCGGGTCACCGTCCTGCAAGAACTCCGTTACGCGGCCCCCGGCTTCACGCACCAGCAGAATACCGGCGGCCACATCGTAGGAGTTGAGGTTGAACTCGAAGAAGCCCTCGAAGCGGCCAGCAGCTACGTAAGCCAGGTCGGCGGCGGCGGAGCCTACGCGGCGCACTCCGTGGGAACGGCGCATGAACGAGCCCAGCACCTGCAGGTAATCGTCCATCAACTCGAATTTGGTGTAGGGGAAACCGGTGGCAATGAGGCTGTTGTTGAGGTCAGGCACGTCGGAAACGTGGATGGGCAGCTCGTTGCAGAATGCTCCGGCCCCCTTGGCCGCCCGGAAACACTCGTCGCGTACTACCTCGTACACCACGCCGGCTACCAGCTCATTGCCCTTCACCAGACCCACGCTCACGCAGTACACCGGCAGGCCGTGCACGAAGTTGGTAGTACCGTCCAGCGGGTCGATAATCCAGTTGTATTCCTCGGCCCGGTCGGCTCCTTCCGTACCTTCTTCGGTGATGAAGCCAGCCTCAGGCAGCACCTCGCGCAAGCCGGCTACCAGCAGCTTTTCGGTTTCCTTGTCCACGTACGACACCAGGTCGTGCACGCCTTTTAGCTCAATGTGGCTGCGGTTAAACGTGGCCGCCTCCTGGCGGATAAACTGGCCCGCGTGGCGTGTTACGGCCGCCAGCTGAAAGCTGATTTGATTGTAATCCATGAGTTGAAAAGAGTCTGTCTTTCGTGGCAGACTTTGGTTATGATGTAAGACGAACAGGCTCCCACTGCCCATCCGTCAGAATTTCCAGCTTGCCCCACTGCGGGTGCCCGGCCGAACGCCCTACTACGCGAACTGGCGAAATCCAGTCATGCTGGCACTCCGGCAACGGGTCCGTAATGGTCTGCCAGGCAGCGGGAGCAAGGTGGTAACGGGCCTGGGCTTCAGCTTCGGCGGCAGCGGCGGTTTCAAACCACTCGTCCCATAGGCAGCCAGCGTCTTCCAGGGTGTTGTAGCCGAACAGGTAGGCTCCGTGCTCATCCTCGTAAAGCATAAGGCGCTTCAGAGCGGGCTGCGGCACCGCCAGCAGAGCAATCTTACGCATTGGGCATTGCATTGGCTTTCCGCATCATCACGGCCCGCACCACCACCAGCACCAGCAGCAGCACCGCCAGCACCTGACAGGCGGGGCCCAGCAGCTCCCCGTGCCGCACATAGAACGTCAGCTCGGTGTTGAGGTGGACGGTGGCGCGGCTTATGGCGGGCACCCACCAGCCGGTTTGCTGCGTTATTTCGCCTTTCTGGTTGATGAAGCCAGAAATGCCGGTATTGGCGGAGCGAGCCACGTCGCGGCGGGTTTCGATGGCGCGCAGGGTGGCATACTGCAAGTGCTGCAAGTGCCCCGGCGAATCGGACCACCACCCGTCGTTGGTGATGATACCGATGAGCGTGGCCCCATTTTGGGCGTACTGGTTCACGAAGTCACCATACACCGACTCGTAGCAGATAACGGGGGCTACTTTGAGGGCCGGCGTGGCGGTTTGGTACACGGTGCGTTCTTCCTGGGAGCCCAGGCCGCCGGCCGTACCACCGAGGTCAATGACAAACATGCTCAGCCAGGGCGGCACCCCTTCTACGCCCGGTACTAACCGGCTTTTATGGTAGAACTGCGCCGGCCCTGGCAAGCGCACGGCCGCGTTGAAGATGTCGTAGTAGCCTAAGTCCTCCCGGAAGCGGGCGGTGGGGCTAGCCTTGGCTTTGTCGGGGCCGTACTGCTGCACGGAGGTAAGGCCGGTAATGAGCTCCAGGCCGGGGTGGCGGGTTAGCCAGGCGCGCAGGCGCTGCACTTTGGGGTAGCCCTCGAAGGTAGACTCGAAGTAGGTTTCGTCGAGGGAGGTTTCGGGCCAAAGCACCAGTTTGGTATTGGGCGTGAGATTCTGCTCGGTGAGGGTCAGCAGGCGGGTCAGCTGCTCATCATAGGATACGAACTTGGCGCCGCCCTCGAACTTCTCGTTGTAGGGGTCGATGTTGGGCTGCACGGCCAACACCTCCGCCGTTTCCCCTTTTTCCTGGTAACGGCTGCCGATGGCGTACGAAAGCAGAATAGGCAAACTGGCAGCCAGCAGTGCGTGGCCCCACCGTGGCCCCAGCTTCTGCCAGGGGGCAGTGCCTTGAGTGGTAAACCAAGCCCGGAATACCAGCAGGTTTACCACCCACATCCAGAGGGAGCCGCCCAGAAAGCCGGTGTACTCGTACCACTGCACCCACTGGTTGGCCTGGGCGAAGCCGTTGCCCAGCGTGAGCCAAGGCCAAGTGAGAAACCAATGCAAATGCAGCTGTTCGAAGGCAATCCAGAAAATAGGTAGCGAGGCGTAGCCCAGCTTGGGGCCGAAGTGCTTCTTGGTGAGGCGGAAGGCGATAAGCGGCAAACTCATAAGGGCGGCATTGGCCACCACGGCCGTAATTCCGCCACCCAACGTGCTGTAGCTCACCCAGTAAGTAGTAAATACGTTCCAGAGCAACAGCAGCAGGTAGCTATAGCGCCACACTTTCCAGCCGCTCGCGCTGCGCTGGGTGAGCAGGTGTTCCAGCGCCAAGTAAGGCACCCAGGCCACCAGCAGCACCGCCGCCAGTGGGGCCGGGTGTACCGGCCACCCCAGCCACAGCAGAAAAGCGCCCAGCAGCGCCAGCATAGTGGGTAGCCAGAAAGCCGGGGTTGTTGCGGCCGGAGCCACAGTAGGTGCTTTAGCTGGGTTATTCGTCACGGTCATCGTTCTTGTATCGGTCTTCTTTGGCGGGGCGCTCCTCCTTGCGGCCCTGCACCACCAGCACTATTTCACCTTTGATGGCAGCGCGGGCGGCAAAGTTGGCGGCCAGCTCGGTCAGGGGCGCAGTTACGGTTTCCTCGAACAGCTTGGTCAGCTCCCGGCTCACAGAAGCGGGCCGCTCGGGACCCAGCACCTCGGCCAACTGCTCCAGCGTTTTCACAATGCGGTGCGGCGACTCGTAGAAAATCATGGTGCGGTGCTCCTGGGTCAGCTCCTGCAGGCGCGTTTGGCGGCCCTTTTTTACCGGAAGAAACCCCTCAAACGTGAACCGTTCGGCCCCAAACCCCGATTTCAGCAAGGCCGGCACAAAGGCCGTGGCGCCCGGCAGGCACTCCACCTTGAAGCCCCGGGCCAGGCACTCCCGCACCAACAGAAAGCCAGGGTCGGAAATTCCGGGCGTGCCAGCATCCGATACCAGGGCCATGGTTTCGCCCTTCTCCAGCCGCTCCAGCAGGCGCTGTACTTGCTGATGCTCGTTGTGGAGGTGGTAGCTGAGCATGGGCTTTTTCAGGTTCAGATGCAGCAGCAGCCGGCCGCTGGTGCGGGTGTCCTCAGCCAGCACGGTATCCACCTCGCCCAGCACCCGAATGGCCCGCAAGGTTATATCTTCCAGGTTGCCGATGGGCGTGGGCACCAGGTATAGCAACGTCTTTTCTTGGGGTTCAGCCATAAAGGCAAAGGTAGTTGAGTTGTTAGTTGCTGGTTGTCGGTTGTCAGTATACTCCACACGTCATTCCGAGCGAAGCCGAGGAATCTCGCGTGCTGACGTCAGAGTTAGCATAACAATATCAACACGCGAGATTCCTCGGCTTCGCTCGGAATGACGACCTATCAATGCAGTTCTACCAAGTTCTATTTAACCTCTTCCCCGCCATAGTCGGCGGCCAGTTTGTCGATGGCGGCGGCCAGCTGATGGTCTTTGTCGGTTACGCGGTTGCCGGCGTCGTGGGTGCGCAGGCGGAAGCTGACCACGTTGTACTCGTTGCTCCACCAGGGGTGATGCTCCTGGTATTCAGATTCCTCGGCCACGTCGCTCATGAAGCTGAAGGCCATTTTGAAATCCTGGAAGCGGAAGGTGCGGGTGAGGGCATTGTCGGTTTCGGTCCACATAGTGGGGGGAAATTACAGGTTGCTGCGTACTTCCATCAGGGCGAAGCCCAGCAGGTTGAGGCCGGGCCACTCAGCAGGGTTAGCGGCCTGCGGGTGGTCTTGGGACAGGCCAATGCCCCAAATGCTGTCAACGGGACTCGCCTCTACCAATACCCGGCTGCCGGTACCCAGCAGAAACTCCCGCAATGCCGGGTGCTGGCTGAACTTGGCCAGGTTGCCACGCACCACAACACCAAACCGCTCGGCGTTCCAGGTAGGCTCGTCAAAGCCCTTCACCTTGCGGCCCAGCCGTTTAGCGGCATCGGGGTGCGGAGCCTGCAGGATGGCCTGGCGGGTGGCTTCATCCTGAAACAGCCGGGCTTTTTCGGCCATCATATAGTGTTCAGCGGTGACGTAGGTGTCGCCGTCGAGGGTGAACGGGGCCGGGTACCACTGGCTGAACACTTCTTTACCGAGGCTGCCTTTGCTGGTGTGGCCCCAGAAGAACAGGTATTTCACGGTTTCCCCGGCTGCCAAATGGCGTAGCAGGTCATCGACGGAGCGGATAGCAGGTAATGCGTTGGCAGACATAATAATAGCGCCGAATATTTGAGCAGGATACGGGCAAAGCTAAACCCAAATACGGGAACCGCAGTACACTTACCCTGTACTCTCTGCCCACCTCAACACCTCTTTTACTATGGCTATTGACCCTAACGACCGTCCCGTACGCGTCATCAACGACGATACAACTGAGCAGGAAATGGCAGCCGGCCACATCACGCCCGGCGGCGACCCACCCAAAAACGAAGCGGCCCGTGGGGGCTTCGGCAACCGGGAAGGCAAGGAAGGCTACGGCACCGACAGCGGCACCGGCATTTCGGCCGTTTCGGTGAACGAAGACACCGACAAGATTGAGCACCCCGCCGATAACATGCGCACCTCCGACGAAGGCCGCCCTGACCGCCCGAATCAGGATTTGCCCGCCGACGATGACCAGGACCTGGAAGCCCGCCGCCCCGTGGATGAGCTGGACTTAGACGACGCCCGCTCCGGCCGCGACGAAATGGAAAACCCTGACTCCCGGGTAGGCATGGGCCAAATGGAACCCAAAACCGGCACCAACGCCGACCTGGCCCGCCAAGGCACCAACGCTGACCTCACCGACCCCGACGCTTCCGATACGGCCATCATTCAGTAACGGCCCAGTCAGTTACCCATACGCACGGTCAACTTCTTTCACCTTACTACTCAGCATCATGGCACATCATAGTAGCGAAGCAAACCAGGAGTCTCAGGAAAAGCAGGAACGCAAAGCCGATATCGGCACACCGAAAGCGGATGCTTTACCAGCTGGCTCTCTGGATGAAAAGACGCAGGATCAGTTGGAGCAGGATGCGCTGGATGCGGGCCTCACCCACCCTAACCGCAACCCGCACAAGCCCGAACTGAATAAGCCCGGTTATTAATCAGCCTGCTATTTTTTCAAAAAAGCACCTGCGTGGGCAGGTGCTTTTTTGTGTAACCCGGTCACTCCTTCGCACTATGGCCCGCTACGTAACCACCGATTTGCACGGCTGCCTGCAGTCGTTCCAGCACCTTGTGGAGCAAAAACTTAAGCTGAGCCCCCAGGATGAGCTGTACGTGCTGGGCGACTACGTGAACAAAGGCCCTAATAGTCGGGGTGTACTTGACTATCTGATGCAGCTGCCGCAATGGGGCTACCGCGTTATCTGCCTGCGCGGCAACCACGACCAGGAGCTGCTGGACGCCGCCCAGGCCAACACCGCCCTCACCTGGGCTTCCACTACCGACCGGCAACTCACGCTTAATAGTTTTGGTGTAGAGAGGCTCGGGGATATTCCGACTCCTTACCTACGCTGGCTGCAGGAGTTGCCGTATCAGCTGGAAGTGCCGGGGTGGGTGCTGGTACACGCCGGTTTCAACTTTCGGCTGCCGCCCACCGAAATGCGCCAGGACTGGCACAGCATGCTCAACATTAAAGAGTTTGTGTTTGACGCCTCCCGCCTGCAAGGCCGCCGACTGGTGCACGGCCACGTACCCACGCCTACCGCTGAGGTGGAGGAGCGCGTGAAAGCCCGCACTGGCGCCATTGGCTTGGATACTGGCTGCGTGTACCGCCACAATCCGGAATTGCGCCACCTGGCCGCCTTCAACTTGGATACCGAGGAGTTGATTCTGCAGCCCAACATTGAACCTGACTACCCGATTGGGGTGAAGTAAAAACTTAGGAAAAGAAGTAAAAAGTCAAAGTGCTGACGAAGCCCCGATAAAGGCAACTTCAGCACTTTGACTTTTTACTTCTTCTCCTTGACTTACGCATCACCTATTCCTGGGGCAGAGCATTGGAACGCAGAAGCTGGCGGGCAGCTTCCTGGTAAGGGTTACGGGCGTCGTTGGCTACGGCGCGCAGCGTGTTGCGGGCGGCCGTAATCTGCTGGTTGCGCCAGTAGGCCATGCCCAGGTGGTAGCGGGCCCGCTTCTCCAGTCGGGAACCCGACTGCATGGCCACCCGCCGCAGAAACGGCTGGGCCGCCCGCACTTGCTCCGGCTCATTCTGGCTGAGCAGAAAAATTCCGCTGTAATAGGTGAGGGTATCCTGCCCCAGGGAGCTGGTAGGCACCCGCCGTAAGGTATATAAGGCCGGCGTGTAGTGCCCGTCACGGTACTGGCGCATGGCCTCTGCCAGCAAAGGCCGACGACTCTCCTGAATTACTTCATCCATAAGACCAGCCTCGGGCACGTAATAGCGCGACCAGGCCGTTTCGAGGTCGGGAGTGGCCGGGCGCATCAGAAACCACCAAACGGCCAGCATAGCTACTACGCTTACAGCCACTACCACGCCCCACTGCCGCTGCAAGCGGCGCTGCCGCCGCTTAATGCGCGTGAGAGCATCCTGCCGCTGGTCTAGGCGCCGGTCGAGGGCCAGCAGACGCTGGTAGAGGGTCTCGTGGCCGGCTACCCAGCGCAGGTCGGCGGCTAGCTGCTCGTAGGCCTGATAGGCCTGGTACAGGGCTGGGTCTTTCTCCAGGCGCACTTCAAAGGCCTCTTGCTCAGCAGTGTTCATCTGCCCATCGGCAAAGCGTTCCAACTCGTCGAGGTAGGGGCGCAGGTCGGCAACAGGAGGGGTCATTGAGGCAAGGTGAGCAGAGGGCAGGTAGGCCGGATAGCCAACCGGCCAGCGCGGTAGTATATAGAACGACTAGGGTTGCAGTGGGCTAAGCTACGCAGAAGCTGGCACTGAGGGTTAACTGACGGCTTCGGTGCGCAGGCGCAACTCATAGAGTTTGCGCAGGGAAATGGACTTCTGCATCCGGGCCACGTTGGCATTGGCAAAGCCCATCTTGCCCGATACCTTCTCAAAGTTGTAGCCCCGGAAGTAGAAGTACATCAGCATTTTCTGGGAGTCGAGGGCCAGTTGGCGGAACAGGCCCAGCAGCTGCTGGCGGCGGCCGGCTTCGGCTACCGGCAGCACGGCCGTGGTGCGGGCCGCCCGCATTTGCTCATCGGCCATGCCGTACACGTAGGCCCGCAAATCGGGGGGCAGCTTGGTCAGGCGACCATCGGCGGCCTGGTCATAAAACTCTACCAGCACGGTGCGCAGCAGCTCGTGGGCGGGGGCCGCTTCCAGCTGGTGCTGCCGCCGGGCCCAGCGCGCGAACAAGTCCCGGTTTTCCTCATAAAATGTAATCAGAAACGACTGATTGCCGATGCGGAGGCTGGTCAGGACTTCGGCGAGCTGCTGGGGCGTGTTCATACGGGCAAGATACGAGAGAACCATGATTAGGTGACAAGCTCAACCACAGCAACAGCCACGAATAAGAGCACATAAAAGGGCTGCCCCTGGGAGCAGCCCTTTCACTTGTAGTATAGTATGCGGCGGTTATTTCAGAAAGCGGCGCACCGTGGTTTGGCCGTTGGGCCGCACCACTACCAAGGAGTAAATGCCGCCCGGGAGCTTGCTCACATCCACGGTGCCGTGGCCCAGCTTGCCGGAAGCCAGTGTGTGGCCGTACTCATTGATAATGCGGTAACTGCTACCCTTAAGAGGAGTTTCTGAGGTCAGTTGCAGCTGATCAACTACCGGGTTAGGATATAAGGCCAAGCTAAGCTGGTCATCGGCGGGCTGGCGGGTAATGGCTGCCGTACTGGTAGTGCGCGCGGCTGTGCCGCTGCGGCTGATGCGCACCCAGTTGATGTTCCAGCCCCCGCTCTGGGCGTAGATGCCGAAGTTGTAGGTGCCGGCGTTGATGGTCACGGTTTTGGATACGGTCATCCAGGTTTGCCAGCCGCCGGTGCCGGGGATGGTGGAGTTGCCGAACTGGATGCCCCCGGCATTCAAATCCGAGGAGATGGTACCTCCGCTGCCCCCGCTGGCTACGCGGTACTCAATGGTGTACTGGCCGGTGGTGGGGAAGTTGATGTTGTTCCATACTAGGTAGTCGCCCGCGTCCACGTAGCCCATGTTCTGGCCCCCTCCCGCGTCGGTGGTGGTTTCCACCGTCATACCGTTGTTTACGTTGGCGGCTTCGGCCTGCAGGGTTACGCTGAAGGTGCTGGCAGTGGCCGTACGCACGCGCACTGAAGTGGCTTTGTCGTTCCAGTTACCGGTGCTCAGGGCGTTATTTACCAGGCAGCTGTTGCCCGCGCTACCCACCGTGAGGGAGGCCCCGGAGTAGTTGTCGTTTTCGTAGAGCACCACTTCGTAGCCGCTGTTTACCCGCAAGGAGGAAATATCATCGTTGAGGATGCCCCGGCTTTGCAACGCGCTCAGGGTGTAGTCGCCTGCGGGCAGGGCTACGGCCGTGCCGGTGTAGTTGCAGTCCTTATACACGGTAGCCACGCCGGTGCCGCCGCCCGTACTCTGGCCCGCGAAACCGCCCCAGGTAGCCGTTACCTGCGTGGGCTGCGGGGTTTGCAAGGTGGCCGACTGGTCGTTCACATCGTCGTAGGCGAAGCCGTAGCTTTTATTGTCGTAGCTCACGCCGGGCAGGTGCCAGAAGCGGGCGTAGTAGTTCATGGGCGCTGCCTGGTAGTACTTGCTGGCATCGTAGAAGTTCTGCTGGCCGGGGCTGGCGGTAGTCACGTCAATTACGTGGCGGTTGATGGCGGCCGTAATCTGGGCCTGCACCACCAGGTCACAGTCCCCGTCACTTACGCGGTTATCCAGCAGGCCCTTGCCCTCGAACGCCATCTGGGTAGTAGGGCGGCCGTTGATGATGCCCGTGCGGCCGGCAAAAGCCCCGCTCTGGCCCACCACCGTCAGCCGGTCGTTACCATCAATGCGGCCCTTGAACACGCCCGCGTTGCCGGCGTAGAAAATCAGGTCCGTGCTCTTGTACTTGTTCCAGATGGCGTCGATGTAGCTCTTGAAATACTGGCCGTAGGCGCCGGTGGGCGTGCCGTTGGTCCCGTCGCCGAAGGCGGCCGTTTTGCTGGGGAAGGTGATGACGCCGGTCGTGTTGTTCACGGTGCCCTGAAACTCAGTGGGCACGTTGGCCTTGTAGCGGCTCACGATTTCGGAGGCCGTCAGCAGCTCCCCGGTTTTCTGGTACACGTTGTTGTTGCCGCGCAGCTCCAGGCCCATGGGGTAATTGAAGGCGTCGACGCGGGTGGTGTTGCCAAAGAAGCCATACTGGTTGTTGGTCAGCTCAATGTTCTCGTGCACAATGCCCTGGTTCGGGTCGCTGGCGTTTTGCAGGTTGGGCCCGGCGTAGCCGCTGGGTGCCCCATTGGCCCCGAAAAAGTACAGGTACAGCTGCTGCCCCCGCGAAATGTACACCCGGCAGCCGGCAATGTAGGGCAGCCGGAACGTGCGGCCCGGGATGGTGCTGAGGCGAAAAAAGCAGGCGGCGTACTTTGAGTTCTGGCCCGGTCCGGTGTTGCCGTTGATGGTGGGGCCGGTTACGGTGTTGTAACTGCTGCTCATGGGCAGCACCTGGCTGTTGGTGGGGTTTACCCACACGTGGTTGCCGTTGGTGTCAATGCCCACAATGCCCACCCACAGGTCGGCATCCGGGGTGGTAGAGTTGTTGTTGATGGTGAAAGGCAAGCTGGTGTTCTGGGCCCAGGCCAGCAGCGGAAGCAGGTTGCTCAGCACCAGCAGGCACCAGGCAAAAAGAGTACGGTTTTTCATGGGTAGGAATTTGGTTGTGTGGAAAGTGGAAATGGACGGTTTTGCTCCCAGTCACAGGACTGGGAGCCCGCCAAAGTAGCGTACCACAACCAGCTGAAAAACTGTGTTTTTACTGCTCAATCTGCCCCGTTTCAGCTACTGCACACCAAACCCGCAGGCTACCGCACACGCCCGCCGGCCCTGCCGCGCTGGCTGCCCCGGCTTCCCCCGGCCGGCCGGGCACTTAGCGCACACGCGCCCACCGGCTATTTACCGGAGCAATGCCTAAATCTTGTACCAGTCCGGGCGGCGGGTCTGGGCGGGCGGTGGCATCCCGGTGCACGTGGTTTTCTCATCCGTATTTCCGGCTTACCTTTGGTCACATGGAAACGCACGCCCCCACCCACACCCTCGATACCGCCATCTTCGATCTGATTCAGAAGGAGAAAGAGCGGCAAACCCACGGCCTGGAGCTTATTGCCTCCGAGAACTACGTTTCGGAACAGGTAATGCGCGCCCAGGGCTCCATTCTCACCAACAAGTACGCCGAGGGCCTGCCCGGGAAGCGCTACTACGGGGGCTGCGAAATCGTGGACCAGATTGAGCAGCTGGCCATCGACCGGGCCAAGCAGCTGTTTGGGGTGGAGTGGGTGAACGTGCAGCCGCACTCCGGGGCTCAGGCCAACGCGGCCGTGATGCTGGCCGTGCTCCAACCCGGCGACAAAATCCTCGGGTTCGACCTCAGCCACGGCGGCCACCTCACCCACGGCTCCCCGGTCAACTTCTCGGGCAAGCTCTACAAGCCCAGCTTTTATGGCGTAGAGCCCGAAACCGGCCTCATCGACTGGCAGAAAGTAAAGGAAACCGCCCGCCGCGAGCAGCCCAAGCTCATCATCTGCGGAGCCTCGGCCTACTCCCGCGACTGGGACTACCAGGCCCTGCGCGAAGCCGCCGACGAAGTGGGCGCTTTGCTGCTGGCCGATATTTCGCACCCCTCGGGCCTCATTGCCAAGGGCTTGCTGAACAACCCTTTCCAGCACTGCCACATTGTAACCACCACCACCCACAAGACCCTGCGCGGCCCCCGCGGCGGCCTCATCATGCTGGGTAAGGACTTCGAAAACCCCTTCGGCCTGAAAACTCCGAAAGGTGAAATCCGGATGATGAGCAGCCTGCTCGACGGGGCTGTATTCCCCGGCACCCAGGGCGGCCCCTTGGAGCACGTAATTGGGGCCAAGGCCGTAGCGTTCGGCGAGTGCCTCAGCGACGCTTATACGGAGTATACCCACCAGGTAATCAAGAATGCCCAGGCCCTGGCCAACGGCTTCCTAGAGCGGGGCTACCAGATTATTTCCGGCGGCACCGACAACCACCTGATGCTGATTGATCTGCGTAGCAAAGGCCTAACCGGCAAGCTCGCCGAAAACACCCTCATCAAGGCCGACATCACCATCAATAAGAACATGGTGCCCTTCGATGATAAGTCGCCCTTCGTAACCAGCGGTATGCGCATCGGCTCGGCTGCTGTTACCACCCGCGGCCTCAAAGAAACCGATATGGCCCGCATCGTGGGCTTCATTGACGAGGTGCTGACCCACAACGCCGACGACAGCCGCATTCTGCGGGTGCGGGGCGAGATTAACGAGTGGATGCAGCAGTATCCGCTCTTTTCTTAATCAATGAGTGGATGAATGAATGGGTAATTGAGTGAACAAGTAAGCGGCGGCAGAATTTGTGCAAGCAACATCCTGTTAGGCCCGGCTTACGTTTGTTCTCACCACTGCCCTTTCCTTCGCTCATTCACCCATTCACGCATTCATTCATTGGAGCCAATTCAACCCGCGCTGGGCGACCAGCAGGAAATGTCATTTATTGACCACCTGGAAGCGTTGCGCTGGCACGTTATCCGGGCAGTTATTGCCGTCGTGGTATTTGCCACGGGTGCTTTCTTCGCCAAGGATTTTCTTTTTCACGACCTGATTTTGGGCCCTTCCCGCCCCGATTTCTGGACCTACCAGACGCTGTGCCGCATAGGTACGGCCCTGCACGCTGAAGGCCTGTGCGTGAACAAGCTCGGCTTCGTGATTCAGAACCGCGAAATGAGCGGGCAGCTTTCGATGCACCTGAGCTCGGCCTTTATTGTGGGGCTGGTGCTGGGCTTCCCGTACTTATTCTGGGAGGTATGGCGCTTTATTAAGCCGGGCCTGTACCCGCATGAACGGGCTAACTCGCGCGGAGCAGTGTTTTTCGTATCGGTGCTGTTTATCACGGGGCTGCTGTTTGGCTACTACGTGGCGGCTCCCATGAGCATCAACTTTCTGGCCGGTTACGTGGTGGACCCCACCATCGAAAACCAGATTGACATGCAGAGCTACATCAGCACCCTCACCACCATGACGCTTTCCTGCGCCTTCGTGTTTGAGCTGCCCATGATTGTGTTCTTCCTGGCTAAAGCCGGCCTGATTACGCCCGAAATTATGCGCGTGTACCGCAAGCACGCCATTGTGGTTATCCTCATTGTGGCGGCCGTTATTACCCCGCCCGATATTTCGGCCCAACTCATCGTGACTATTCCCATCATGCTGCTCTACGAACTCAGCATCAACATTGCCCGCATTGTAGGCCGCTCCCGCACGGCCAACCTCAACGCCCAGCTGGCCCAGAACCAAGGCATTGCGTAAGGGCCCCGTGTTTTCATGAGAAAAGGTGTTGATGAACGTTACTGAGCGGCATCAGCACCTTTTTTACTTTCGGCTACTTTTTCCTCGTTTCTTCCCCCCTCCTTAACTATGAAACTTGCCATCGGCTCCGACCACGCGGGCTTTGCGTATAAACAAATGCTGCTGGAATGGCTGCGCGACAACGACTACGAAGTGCAGGATTTCGGCACCCATTCCCTTGATTCGGTGGATTATCCCGACTACGTGCATCCGCTGGCCCTGGCCGTGGAGCGCGGGGAATGTGAGCGGGGCATTTTACTGTGCGGCTCGGCCAACGGCGTGTGTATCACGGCCAACAAGCACCAGGGAATCCGGGCGGGCCTGGCCTGGGAGCCGGAGGTAGCCTCCCTGATCCGCCAGCATAACGACGCCAACGTGGTGTGCATTCCGGCCCGGTTCGTGGATGAAGAGGCCGCCCGCGCCATTACCAGCCAGTTTTTGAATACCGCTTTCGAAGGCGGCCGCCACCAAACCCGCGTGGACAAAATCAGCTGCTAGGCGGCAAAGCTGAAATGGTGCAAGGTGCAGGTGGGCCATTCTATAAACTGGAACGGCCCACCTGCACCTTGCACCATTTTTATCCTTTCCTACATCCGCTCGAACAGGGGCCCAACCAGGCGTAGCCCGGCGGTAGTGCAGAGGCCCCGGGCATACGGCCCGAAGATTGTGCGGTAGACATCGGCGAGGCTGACCTGGTCGGGGGGGAAGTATTGCTCGTTCAGGACCAGGCTAAACTGGGCCAGCACCACGTGGGCGACGGATTGCGCATCCAACTCGGCGCGGAACTGGCCCTCCCGAATACCCTCCTGCAGCAGCCGCGCCAACATGGGGCGGGAGTAGGTGGTTAGGTAGTCCTGAATCAGGTTCCAGGTTTCGGGGTACCGCTCCCGCATCACGTGGTAATCGTGGTGGGGGGAGCGGCGCAGCTCCTGCAGGCTATGGCGCAGCAAGGCCAGCAGGCACTCGGCCGGCGTGGCGAGGTTGGCAAATAGCTCTTCGTGCTCCTGCCGCTGGCGACTGAGGTTCCGCTGCGTTACGGCGTATAGCAACTCGGCTTTAGAGCCAAACAACTCCCGAAAACCGCCAGGGCTCAGGTCGAGGGCAGCGGCCAGCTGTTCTTCATGAATCAACCCCACCCCCACCTGGCGGAAGAGCGTATTGGCGCGGTCAAGCAGTTCGTGGAGTACAAGTTCCTCCATGGGTGTGGGAAAGGATAAAAAAATACCAGTGAATTCCTATCCGCACAACCCAGCGCCGCCCTAACGCCGGAAAAGCTCAGAGCAACATACCCAGGGCAAAGAAAAATAACAGCTGCACCAGATATACGAAGGCAACCAGCGGGTTACGCTTATCGAACTCCACGCGGTTGAAGTACACCTGCAGGATGAAGCTGACGGCCAGCCAGCCTTTGAAATTGAGCAGGGGTATTACGTCGTATTGCCAGCGCCAGAAGTCGTACCGGACGGCTACGGGCTCAATACAAATATCAAGCCCAACCATGAGCAAGGCGGCTACCACGGCCCGCAAAATATTTGGGATGGGCAGGTAACGGGCCAAGATACCGGTGCAGTACGTGAGCATCAGCCAGTTGACGCCTATCATAAGCGGCACTTCCAGCCATTTTATTCCCAAGGTTTTGCCGTACTCGTAATGTCCAAAGAGCAGGCCAGTCCGGATGCCCACCACCTCCACCAAAAACCCCACTACCATCACCATCAGGCAGAAGCTCCAGAAAGCCGGGGTGCGGCGGGGCTGAAACGCGAACAGCAGCCCCACGGTGAGCAGTAGGTTCAGGGGGACAAACTGCAGGTAGAAGCTAGGGTTCCGGGAAAAAGCCAGGCCCAGAAAGCCCGTTACATGAAACAGCAGTAGAATACCCTGCGCCCAGCGTAAGCGCCGCGTCTGCACATCGGGAGTGGTTATGGCCAGCGGGGAAAGTTGTTGCGTTGGTTCGGGCATGAGGGAGAATTAAAAATGGAGAACTAAAAACGGAGAATTGACCGGCAAGGCTCCCATTCCAGGCACACTTAGCTCGTCATTCCAGCAATTTTTACTTCTTCATTCTTAATTTTTGATTAGAGAAGAAACGATACGGGCCGAGAGCAGGCAGAGCGGAATACCGCCGCCGGGATGCACAGAGCCCCCGCAAAAGTACAGCCCCGCCAGCTGCCCCGAGAAATTAGGATGGCGCAGAAAGGCCGCCAGCGTGTTGTTGCTGGAACTCCCGTACAACGCGCCCCCGAATGAAGACGTTCGAGCCTCAATACCCGGTGGGTCCCATACCTGTTCGGCCCGGATCAGGCTGGCCACGTCGGCGCCCAGGGCCTGGCTTACGCGGCGCAGCACGGCCTGGCGAGTTTGGGCAATGAGCTCGGGCCAGTTTTGCCCTTCGTGGTGGGGCACGTTTATCATCACAAACCAATTCTCGTGGCCCGCCGGGGCATCGGTGGGCGTGTGGCCGGCGGTGATGTTAACGTATACCGTGGGGTCGGGGGAAATGGTTTTATCCCGGAAAATGGCGTCGAATTCCCGCTTATAATCCTGGGAGAAGAAAATATTGTGCACGCCCAACTCGGGGAAGCGCTGGGCAATGCCCCAGTAGAATATCAGGGCTGAGGATGAACGAGGCTGGCCAAGAGTGCGCTCCGGGGCGGGCTGCCGGGGCAGCAGGCGGCGGTAGGTGGGCACCACATCCATATTGCTCACTACCACACTAAACTCATAGTCGCCCTTGGGGGTACGCACGCCGGTTACCGCTCCTTTGTTTGTCAGAATTTCCAGCACTGGCTCCTGGTAACGAAACTCTACGCCCAGTTCCTCGGCCAAGCGCACCAGACTTTGGGCAATGGCATAAATGCCCCCCTCGGGGTAGAAGGCGCCCAGCCCATGCTCCAGGTGCGGAATCATACTGAGCGTGGCCGGGGCCTGGTAGGGGTCGGAGCCGTTGTAGGTGGCAAACCGGTCGAAGAGCTGCACGAGGCGGGGGTCCGAAAACGCGGCGGCGTGGCGCTGGTGCATGGTGCTGGTGAGGCCCAGCTGGGGCAGCGCGGCCAGGGCCTTCAGCACCTCGGGGCTGAGGTAGGTACCCGCTTTGTGCAAGGACTTTTGCAGAAACGTGCCCGCCGTGGCCTCGTAAGCCCGGCCGCTGCGGCGCAGAAATCGGAGCACCTCGGCCGCCGGCACCCGCAGCTTTTCCTCTACCTCCCGGGCAAACTGCTCCTCATCAGCCCAGGCCGTGAGGCGGGTACCATCGGCGAAGAAGTACTGGGTAATGGGGTCGAGGCGCTGGTAGCGGAAGTAGTCGTGGGGGTTGCGGCCCGCCAGCTGAAACAGCTCATCCACCAAGTGGGGCAGCGTGAACAAGGATGGCCCCCCGTCGAAACGGTAGCCACCGGGCAGTTCCAGCTGATGCATCTTACCCCCGAATGATTCCTGCGCCTCAAAAACCGTAACGCGGTGGCCCTGCACGGCCAGGCGCACGGCCGTGGCTATGCCGGCAATGCCAGCGCCAATGATGGCAGCGGGTTGGGGAGGACCTGTAGGAGTAGGGCGCGGCACGAGAGAAAGAGAGGCGGATGCGAGGTGGAGCAATGCAGTACTGCACCTGCGAAGAACGGGTGGTTAGGGGCTCTAACACAAGCGGCCTTCCAGAAATGTTTGCCAGGCCTTAATAATCGGGTGGGCTGATGTGGCTGGGCGAAAAATAATGACCTTCTCGCCGCAGTTTTTTACGTGTTTATTAGCCGCCATTCTCAGTAGCGGTACCTGTCGATCTTCTTCGGCCAATCGGGTGTTTTACGTGTGCGCTAAGCGTATAAGCTAACGTGTGCTGTAACGTAAAAACTCTGTTTCCAGCTTGGAAACATCAATTTACACCTTGATTTTATATAGCCCACACCGCTACATTTGGTCAGGAACTCAGCCGCTGACTTGCCCAGTGCCATCCGCCAGGGCGCGTGGCCCGCGACGACGGCCAGCCGGCGTTGGGCGCCGTTGCCGCCGCAGATGACTTCCTATTCCCCGCTCTCCCAATCTCCTACTCTCTCCATGGCCATTTCTACTTCGCTCCTGAGTTAAGCCTCTGCTTGCTCAGCGCCCACGCAGCGCCCGTTCACCAATACGGAGCCGACCTGCCCACTGCAGCCCTACCTGGGCTTCGCTTGACGCAACGCCCCCCCCCCGGATCTGCCCCCATACTACTCCCGTGCGCTACTTCGGTGTTCTGGCCGGCCGCGGGCAATCTGGTAGTTACCCTGGCTTCTGCCGTGGCGGCCGCCTTCCGGCCAGGCCTGATTGGCCACGCCACCGCCCGGGCAGCCGGCAACTGAGGTTTCGGAGCTGGCCGCCCCGATCCTGCTCTTTGAGAAACCTGGCCGCTGCAACGGCCGCCGCGGGGCCGGCTCCAGCTGCCACAATACTACACGAGTGAGAAAAAGCGGAAACGGGGCGGAGCTTCTCCGCCCTGTTTTTTTCTCCTCACCTCTGCCTTCTCCCACCCAATTGTTGTGCTATGATTTGCCAGAACCGGCCGCTACCGGGCCCACGCAAAGCGCCTTTCCGCCCCGGTTACCTGGGGTTACTGCTGGGGAGCCTGCTGGCCGCTACCAGCCCCGCCAGCGGCCAACGCCTTAGCCCCTTGCACGCCGCCGGCCCCAAAACTGTGGATGCCACTGGCCGCGAAGTAGTGCTGCGTGGCTACAACGTGGGCGGGTGGCTGCTGCAGGAAAGCTACATTCTGGGTACCGATACGCTCAACAGCCAGTGGCGCATTAAGCAAGCCCTACTGCGCACTATGCCGGAGGCGGAGGTGGAAAAATTCTACCGCCAGTACCGCCAGCAGTTCATTACCAAGGCCGATATTGACTTTCTGGCCCGGCAGGGCTTTAACTGCGTGCGGCTGCCTTTGCACTACGACCTGTTTCTGACGTCCGAGCAACGCCACGCCCGCACTGAGGTAATCCGGGAACCCCAAACCCCCCAGAAGCTGACCGCCTACGTGCAGCAGCTCAGCCAGTGGTACGACGAAGGCCAGCTGTTTGCGAACCCCCGCAAGCTGGACGGCATCCGGTTTATTGACGAAGTGGTGAAATGGTGCGCGGCCAACAACATGTACGTGGTGCTGGACCTGCACGCGGCCCCCGGCGGCCAGGGCACCGACCGCAACATCAACGACAATTTCCTGCCCCTCGACCTTTGGAAGCGCCACGATGCCAAAGGCCGCCTGATTTACCAGGACATAACTGTGCGCCTCTGGGAAATGCTGGCCGACCGGTACCGCAACGAGCCGGCCATTGCCATGTACGACTTCATCAATGAACCCCATAACCTGAACGCAGCCAATGGCCTAACACCTGACAACCAGGAGCTTAACACCCTGTATTCCCGGCTGATTGACGCAGTGCGCGCCCGCAACGACCAGCACCTGCTGATGATAGAGGGCAACGGCTACGGCAACGAGTACACCAACCTCACTCCCGACAAGCTGAAGGTGAAGAGCACGGCCAACCTGGTGTATAATGCCCACCGCTACTGGTGCCCTAATACCGCCGAGGCTGCCGACCCCAACCCCAACCAAATCAACCTGCTCAGCAACCTTACCGCCTTCCGGGACAAATGGCAGGTGCCGGTGTGGGTGGGCGAAACCGGCGAAAACTCCAACGAGTGGTTTGCCGCCGCCGTGCAGGGTCTCAACGACCGGGGCATTGGCTGGGGCCACTGGAACATTAAGCGGGTTGACTCCGGGGCGGGTTTGCTGCGCATAGCGCCCTACGGCAGTATCCTGACCCCCCAGGGCCGGGCCGCGCTGCTGCGCAACGCCCAGTTTGCTAACTGCCAGATTAACCGCGACGTAGCGGCCGCTCTCACCCAACCCGCCGCCCGCCAGGCGTTTACCAAGCTGACTATTCCTGGTACCATTGCGGCCACCGACTACGACCTGGGCCGCGACGGTGTGGCCTACCACGACGACTTTTCGGCCCGCACTGATTACCGCGACTATACTCCCCATAACCAGGGAGGTGCCTACCGCAACGACGGGGTGGACATCATCAAAAGCCCCGATATGCCCAATGGCTTTGCCGTGCAGCAACTAGCTACCAATGAGTGGCTTACATATACCGTATCAGTAGCCACGCCGGGGGCTTACAAAGTGGAGCTGCGCCTGCACCCGGGTGCTGAGGCTGGGCGCTTACGCCTACAACTGGGCAGCGCACCGGTAGGAACTGCCACCGTACCGGCTGGCGCCGCCTGGACAACGGTTACCCTGAATACCCCTGCTTTACCAGCTGGCCAGCACACCTTGCGCGTGCTGGTAGAAGCACCGGTGCAACAGTTGGGCTGGCTGCGTTTTGAGCCCGCCGCCACTACGGCCCGCACCAGTGAGTGATTAAACACTGCTAGCTTTTCGTACTTTAGAAGCTGCTATGAAACCCGTAACCCCTCAATTCCCACTGCGTCGGGCTACCTGGTTCTCTTTCCTGACGCTGAGCAGTCTGCTACTGCTGACCTTCCTTTGCGCTTCCCCGATCCTGGCCCGCCCCGGCGATACGCTACGGGTGCAGCCCGCCCTGGAGGAGCTGTTTGTGGACCCCGCTTTCTACAGTATCCTGGAAGATTCCACCGGCCTGCTCACCCTCAATGAGGTGCGCCAGCCTCAGCGGGCCAGCCAATTCCAGGCGGGTAACCAGCTGTCTACCACCACCATGGAGCACCCAGGCTCCGCTTACTGGATGCGCCTGATTATCCGGGCCGAGGGGGAGCTAAGTCAGCACTGGTACCTGGAAATGTTCGACTCCCACCTGAACAGCGTGGAGTTTTTCCCGGCTAACGGCGCCGCGCCCACCGTTACCGGTTCCGACTTACCCCTGCTCACCCGTAAATTTCCGTACAAGAATTTCCTGTTCCGGCTGCCCCTGCAGGCCAACCAAACCCACACCTACTACCTGCGGCTGAAGTCCAGCTCCAAAACCACTTTCCTCAGCCGCCTGCGCACCGAACAGCCTTTGGCCGTTCATTTTCAGAATGAATACGGCCTGTTGGGGGGATTCTATGGGATTTTGCTGATCATGGTGGTGTACAACCTCTGCTTGTACCTCTTCATTGGCGAGCAAACGTATCTGCGCTACGTGCTGTATGTGCTGAGCTGCAGCCTGGTGTTTCTTTCCGAAGATGGCCTGGGCTTCCAATACCTCTGGCCCGATTATCCGGCTCTGAATGAGCTGATTATTGCCGGCTCTCCCATCCTCTTGTTGCTCACTTTCAGCTACTACGCCCGCCAGTTTCTGGATATGCCCCAGCGCCTGCCCCACTTTGACAAGTGGGTGCGGGGCGTGGTAATCCTAAGCGTGGTAGGCTTGGTCATTGATGCGCTGTGGCTGAACTCAGGCTGGGGATTTTGGTTTTATCTGCTGCCCTATGGCCTCATTTACTACGCTGCCGTGCGGGTGTGGCAGCAGGGCCAGCGGGCGGCCCGCTTCTTTCTGCTGGCCCACGCGCTGGTGGCCATTAGCGTAGGCTTTCTTATTCTGCGGAAGCTGGGCATTAGCACATTCACCAGTACGGCCACGGTGTACAGTATGAACGTGGCCTTTGTGATTGAAGTGGTAGTACTATCGTACGCTTTGGGCGAGAAAATCAAGGCTATTAAGGATGCCACCATCCGGGCCCAGGACAAGCTGGTGAAGCAGCTACGCAAAAAGCACGCGATACAGCAGCAGCTGGTGGAGCAGCTCCAGCACAACCAGGACCTCAAAGATCAGCTGAACAGTGAACTGGAAAGCCTGGTAGCCCAGCGCACCGACGAGCTGCGCCAGCAGAGCGACATCATTGCGGCCCAGAACCGGGAGCTGTTGCAGGCCAACGGCTTGCTGGCTTTGCAGTCGGCGGCCATTGAGAAGCTGAACACGGAGCTGCAACACGATTTGCAGGAAGTAAAAACAGCCCGGGTACTATCCAAGGAGGTGGATTTTGGGGAATTCAGCCAGATTTACCCTGATAAGGACGCCTGCCTCGCTTACCTGGCTAACCTGAAGTGGGCCGAGGGCTACCACTGCCGCAAATGCGGCCACGAGAAATACTGTGACGGCCGGGAGCCCCATTCCCGCCGCTGCACCAAGTGCCGCTACGTGGAGTCGGCCACGGCCTATACCCTACTGCAGAAGTGCAAGTTCTCTATCATCAAGGCCTTCTACGCGGTATTTCTGATTTACACGCACAAGGGCAACTACTCTTCCCAGGAACTTTCCCGCCTGCTCGATTTACGACAGGGCACTTGCTGGAGCTTTAGCCAGAAAGTGCTGGAAGCCATGCGCCGCCGCCGCCACGCCCCCGACTTCGACGAGAACGAAGGCTGGACTCATGTGCTGCTTGACGCTACTGCCACTGAGGTGGAAGAAGGCGTTGGCGCCGAGGCCACTACGCAGGCATAACAACTAACAGCTAAACTTTCCGCTTCAACCGGGGCGGCATCCTCGTGTGAGGGTGCCGCCCCGGTCTTTTGTAACTCCTTGATTATCGCCACTGTTGAGCTTTATAGCGAATATGGTCTGGCTGGGTAGTAGCCAACAGTTGGAGAGCGTTACCTATAATTCAGCCCTGACTTGGCGGCTGGCAGTACTGAGTAGGTAAGTGGACACTTATCCGGGGTTTAGGCGCAAAAAAACTTGCCCGAATGCGTCCCTTTTTCGATTGTTTTTTACGTGCTGCTACTTCAGCAGTCAAAGGCCCAAACTAACCAGCGGGGGCCGTAAGTGCGGCAAAGCACGTGTGCGGTAAGCGTATAGACCACGTGTGAAGTAAGCTCAAAAACCGCCATTCTGGCTTGTATAGGCGGTTTTTACTATTGCTTTTCCCAAACAAGGGCGGATATATTTGGGGGTTCCCCTACACCTTTGCCTCTGGCTGGGCCCGACATTCCTCTTGTCAGCTGGGCAGTAGCGGGCCACTCAGCACTGCCGCTACGCCTCAAGGCAATTTTTGCTGCTACCAGCATCAACCCACAGACCACACTTGCATCTCGGTAGCTGCATCACCCCAAGATGCTGCGGTATTCTTCCCCCCCATTTTTTACCTGCTTTTACTTCCCTCAATTCCCACACATCCATGAACCAACACCTTTACACGCAGGCGTTGCGCCGGGCAATGTGGCTGGCGGCCTGTGGCTTGTCGGCCGCTCCCGCGTTAGCCACTCCGGTTACCCCCTTAGAAGCTGCCCCCCGCCTGGCTACCACTCTGGCCGATGTGCCCGTATCGGGCCGGGTAACGCAGGCCAATGGCGACCCGCTCCCGGGCGTTACTATTATTGTAAAGGGCACTACCCTGGGCACTACCACGGATGCTGATGGCCGCTTCAGCCTGAACGCCCCGGATAATGCCACCTTAGTAATCAGCTACGTGGGCTTCACGCGCCGGGAGGTACCTGTTACGGGTGCATCGTCGGCCTTCAATGTAACCCTGACCGAAGATACCCGCGCCCTGAGCGAAGTGGTAGTAGTAGGCTACGGCACCCAGGAGCGCGGCAGCGTAACGGGGGCCGTATCGTCGGTATCGGCGCGGGAAATTGCCTCCCAGCCCGTGGCCGACGCTACCCAGGCCCTGCAGGGCCGGGCGGCGGGCGTTACGGTAACCTCCAACGGTGGCGCCCCGGGCGGAGCCGCGGGTACCTCAGTGCGGGTGCGGGGTATCACCTCAGCCGGCAACAACAACCCGCTGTACGTGGTGGATGGATTTCCGCTGCCGGATGGCGGCGAGAACCAGCTGAATGCCATCAGCCCCAACGACATTGAAACCATTGACATTCTGAAGGACGCCTCGGCCACGGCTATTTACGGGGTGCGGGCGGCCAACGGGGTAGTTATCATCACCACCAAGCGCGGCAAGGCCGGCACTTCCACCCTCAACCTGGATGTGTACCGCGGGGTGCAGCAGGTGTGGCGCAAGCTCGATCTGCTGAACGCGGAGGAGTACGCCGTTATCAACAACGAAAACCGCCTGGCCGGCAACTCGCCCATTGTGGTGGACCGCCTGCGCAACCCCCAGGCCCTGGGCGAGGGCACCGACTGGCAGGACGAAGTGTTCCGCCGGGCCGCCATCCAGAACTACGCGCTGTCGGCCACGGGCGGCAGCGATAAGGCCCGGTTTGCCGTGTCGGGCAGCTACTTCCAGCAGGACGGCACCATTGTGGGCTCCGATTTCGAGCGTTTCACGCTGCGGGCCAACGGCGACGTGCAGGTAAACAAGGTGCTGAAGCTGGGCAACAGCATCTCCCTGACTCACCTGAGCGACCGGCAGATTACCTCCAACAGCGGCGAGTACGGCACCGTACAGCAGACGCTGCGCATGCCGGCCATCCTGCCCGTATACCGCCCCGATGGCTACTACTATGAGCCCCGCGGCCTGCAGGACAACTTTGTGGAGGAAAACCCGCTGGCCTCGGCTACCATTGCCAACCAGCGCTTTACCCGCAACCGCGCCCTTACTACCGTGTTTGCCGAGTTGGAGCCGGTGAAGGGCCTGCGTTTCCGCACGAACGTAGGAGCCGACTTTATCTTCGACAACTTCCGCGCCTTCCGGCCCGGGGTGCCGGAGCTGGTCGTGAATCGCCCGGACGGCACCAGCGAAACGTACTCCACCCGCTACACCCAGGCCACGGCCGGCGGCACGGCCACGTCTTCGTACGCGCCCAGCTACCTGATTGAAAACACGCTGACCTTCGACCGCCTGTTTGCCGATAAGCACCAGGTAACGGTACTGCTGGGTCAGTCGGCGCAGGAGTTCAACTACAGCAACGTGGAGGCCTACCGCACCGGCTACGCCCGCAACGACCTGCAGGTAATCAACTCCGGCCCCATCAACACCCAGATTGCCAACGCCGGCACCATTAACCCGCCCTCCCGCCTGGCCAGCTACTTTGGCCGCGTGAACTACGAGTTTGCCGGCAAGTACCTGTTCCAGGCCATTGCCCGCTACGACGGCTCCAGCAGCTTCCCTCCCGGTGATAAGTTTGGCTTCTTCCCGGGTATTTCGGCGGGCTGGCGCATTTCGGAGGAGGACTTCTTGAAGGGCAACAGCGTCATCAGCAACCTGAAGCTGCGCGTGGGCTACGGCAAAGTGGGTAACCCCAACAACGCCGGCCGCTTCGCCTACCTTTACGCCATCAACTCGGGCATCCGCTACCCGCTGGGCCCCAACGGTACCCTGCAGCCCGGCGCGGCCCCCACCCGCCAGGCCAACCCCGACCTGCGCTGGGAAACTAACAACCAGACCAACGTTGGTATTGACCTGGGCTTCCTGGACAACCGCTTCGAGGCCACCATTGACCTCTACAACCGGAACTCGCCGAACCTGATTGCCCCCGTGCCCGTGTCGCTGGTGTCGGGTACCTACGAGTCGGTGAACCGTAACGCGGCCTCCGCCTACAACCGGGGCATCGACTTCTCCTTCACCTCCCGCAACGTGCAGGGCAGCGGCAGCGCCCTCAACTGGACTACCACCCTGAACGTGTCGGCCTTCAAAACCGAGCTGGAATCGTTGGGGGTTGGACAGCCCTACAACGGCCTGGGCGCGCTCAGCGGCACTATTGTACGCTATGATGAAGGCCAACCCTTCGGCTCCTTCTTCGGCTTTGTGGCCGATGGCCTGTTCCAGACGCCGGAGGACGTGCGCAACCACGCCACCCAGAACAACGCCGCCCCCGGCGACATCCGCTTCAAGGACCTGAACGGCGACGGTATTATCAACGCCGACGACCGGACGTTTATCGGTAACCCCAACCCCGATTTCATCTACGGTCTGAACAACACCCTGACCTGGAAGGGCTTTGACCTGAACATCTTTGTGCAGGGCTCCCAGGGCAACGACATCTACAACCAGAACCGCTACATCCTGGAAAGCCCGCTGTACGGCAACAGCAGCGGCAGCACCCGGGTACTGAAGCGCTGGACCGGCCCCGGCACCAGCAACGACGTGCCCCGGGCTGTGGGCGGCGACAACGCCGACCCCAACCAGAACCTGCGCGTGTCGTCTTACTTCGTGGAGGATGGCTCCTACCTGCGCGTGAAAACCCTCACGCTGGGCTATGCCCTGCCCAAGAGCCTGCAGGAGCGCATTGCGGCCAAGCAACTGCGCGTGTATGTAACGGCCCAAAACCTGGTAACCCTGACCAAGTACAGCGGCTATGACCCCGAGGTGGGTTCCCGGGGGGTTGACCTGGGGGTATACCCGCAGCCGCGCGTGTTCCTGGCCGGCATCAACATTGGTTTTTAATCCCACCCCAACTGCTTTCTGATCATGCTACCCCTACATAAATACAAAGTAACCACCGGCGCCTGGCTGCTCACGCTAGGCCTGCTGGGCGGGTGCGGCGAAAAATTTCTGGAAGAAGCTCCCACCGACCAGGTAACCGACGCCAACTTCTACCGCACCGCCACCGACGCCATTCAGGCCACCACGGCTATTTACGGCGAGCTGATTACGGCCGGCCAGTACAACGCCGCCCTCTGGGGCATCGGCGACATTGGCTCCGATATTTCCACTACCGGCGGCGGCGGCGGCGGTGATGGTATTGAGTACCAGCAGCTGGATTTCTACAACATTCCCACCACCAACCCTGTGGTAAACCGCCTATGGGGCAGCTGCTACGTGGGTATTGGCCGGGCCAACATTGTGCTGCAGAAGGTACCCGCCATGAGCATCGACGCGGCTATCCAGAAGCGTTGCATTGGCGAGGCGCAGTTTCTGCGGGCCAAGTATTACTTTGACTTGGTGCGGGTGTACGGCGACGTGCCCCTGCTAACCACCCCGCCTACCACCCTGGCCGAGGTGAACATTCCGCGGACGGCCGCGGCCCAGGTGTACGCCCAGATTGAGAAAGATCTGACCGACGCCATCGGCAACCTGCCCCCCTCTCATAGCGGCGACGATATTGGCCGGGCCACCAAGTGGTCGGCCACGGCGCTGCTGGCCAAGGTGTACCTCACCGAGGGTAAAATGGGTGAGGCCGCTACCCGCGCCCGGGAGGTTATCAATGGCAGCGGCAAGGTACTTTGGGACAGCTACGCCGATAACTTCAAGGTAGCCAATGAGAACGGCAAGGAGTCGTTGTTTGAGGCGCAGTTTATTTCGGGCCGCAACCAGTGGACCCAGGATGGCCCCGGTTTCAGCGGTAACGAGTTCTTTGGGCCCCGCGGCCAGGGCGTAGTGCCCCAGGGCGGTTACGGGTTCAACATTCCGGAAGCTGATTTTGTGGCGGGCTACGAAGCCGGCGACCTGCGCCGCGACGCCACCATCTGGAAGCCTGGCGACGTGTACCCCGACGGCCGCACGCAACCTGCCTCCCTGCCCGGCTCACCCAACGGCTACGGCGTGAAGAAGTGGTTTGTGGGCAAAACGAATACCAACATCTGGGACTCGGAGCTCAACATTCCGGTAATGCGCCTGGCTGAAGTGTACCTGATTCTGGCCGAGGCCGCCGGCCCCAGCACTGAGGGGTTTGAAGCCCTGAACAAAGTGCGCCGCCGCGCCTTCGGCAAGCCCATCAACAGCACCAGCAGCAACGACCTGTCGGGCCTGAGCGGCGACGCCTACAAGCAGGCCATCTGGCGGGAGCGGAAGTACGAGCTGGCCTTCGAAAACGACCGGTGGTTTGACATGAAGCGGACCGGTGAGCTGCTCACTTCCACCCAGCTGAAGGCCAAGGGCATTAAGTCCTTCAACGTGGTGCTGCCCATTCCGCAGTCGGAGCTGGACGTGAACCCCGGCCTGCGCCAGAACACTGGTTATTAACCCTTTGCTGATGGATAGTATCTGGAATGCCGCTGCCGCTTTGCTTGAACTCCCGGCGGCGGCATTCCAGCCATCAACTTCCCACCTTATTCCCACGCCAACTTCTCATGCATTATATTACTCGCCTTGCGGCTTTGGGCCTACTGCTTGCGCCCTTGCTGCTGTCTTCCTGCGAAAAGGAAGATGACGACGCCAAACTGGAGGGAGCCGTACCCACCTCCACCTTCAGCTACCAGCTCAACACCACGCAGTACCCGGTAGCCGTAACCTTCACCAGCACCGGCCAGGACGGGTTCCTCTACCAGTGGAACTTCGGCGACAACTCCCGCGGCTCGGGCACGCCCATCACCCACACCTATACGCAGCCGGGCACCTACGCCGTGGAGCTGATTACGGCAGGCCGGGGGGGCACCGGCATTTCGGCTAAGCAGAACGTAGTAATTCCCGATGTGTGCACCAATGCGGGCTTCAGCAAGCTGGTGAACTGTGCCGGCAGCGGTACCCGCGTGTGGTCCTTCTCCACCGAGCCGGGCGCCATTGTGCGGGAGTCGGCTTCGGGGGCAGTGCTTTCCACCTCGGCGGTGCTGCCTAATTGCCAGCTCGATGACCAGTTCTCATTCAGCAACAGCTACACTACTGCCTACGAAAGCGGCGGCCAGACCTTCCAGAACGGCGCCTGCGGCACGTCCCTGAACCGGGGCGGGGGCTTCGTGTTCCGGCCGGTAGCGGGTGGCTTGGGTCAGATTGTGCTTCAGGGCAAAGGCGGCTTCATTGGCCTGCCCGACTCGGTATCCAATAAAACCTACGACATCCTGGAGGCTACCGATACCAAGCTGCGCCTGCGGGGCACCAACCCCGACGGTACCCGCACGGTGGTAACCCTGATGCCCTTCGACGCCACTGCCCCCTACAAGCGCCTGCTCACGGGCACGACCTCCAAGGTGTGGATGCTGGACAACAAGGCCGATGCCCCCATTACAGTGGGCACCGAGGCGGAGCCCTTGAAATACTTTGCCGGTGTGAAGGCCGGGGAGCTGCCCGCCTGCCAGTCCGACGACGAGTACACCTTCTCGATGAACGACCAGTTCACCTACGATGCCAAGGGTGAAACTTTCTTCGCCAACAAGAAAGACTATACCTGCCAGCCCGGCCTGTCCACCACCTCGGCGTACGTATTCGGGCCGGCTTCGGGCACTGGCCTGGCGCAGTTCACGCTCACCAAGGCCGATGCCTTCATTGGCGCCACGGATGCCTCGCCCACGGAGCGGGTGTATCGCATCCTGAGCATTGATGCCAACAAGATGACGCTGCGCGCCGGCAGTGGCCAGAATGGCGGTACGGTGTTTACCATCAAGCTGGTGGCCAAATAACCGAGCTTTACTTTCCGGTGAGCCGGCCAGTGCAGTGCGCTGGCCGGCTTTGCCAGTGCCAGGGGTTCCGTGTCGGGCACCTTTAGCCTTCTTTCTGCCTTTCCTACCTATGTCATACCCACTCTTCACTACCCCGCCCCTGCTGGCCGTTAGCCTGGCCCTGAGCCTGAGCCTCCTGGCCTGCACCGAAACCAAAACCAAGAATATTCCGCAGCCTACGCCCACGCCGCCAACCGCTGCGGTTGTGAACGAGAGTGCCCGCGAATACAACCAGTACACGGAGCTGGTGTGGAGCGACGAGTTTGAAACCGGTGCCCTCGACCAGACCAAATGGACCCAGGAGCTGGGAGCCGGGGGCTGGGGCAACAACGAGCTGCAAACCTATACTAACACCAACGATAACACGTACATGAGCGGGGGCAACCTCGTGATTCAAGCCAAGCAAACCGGGCCTAACTCCTACACCTCGGCCCGCCTGATTACCAAGGGCAAGAAAAGCTTCCAGTACGGCCGCATTGATGTGCGGGCCAAGCTTCCCAAGGGCAAGGGCATCTGGCCAGCCATCTGGATGCTGGGCGCCGATATTGACCAGAATAACTGGCCTAAGTGCGGCGAAATTGACATTATGGAGCTCCGCGGCAGCCAGCCCCGGGAGTTTTTGAGCACCATGCACTTCGGCAACAGCTCGGCCGACCACCGCTTCAAGGGCATTACCAAGCCGGTACCATTCGACGTATCCACTGATTTCCATACCTACTCCGTAGTGCGTAGCAAAGATCTGCTCCGCTTCTACCTGGATGGGGAAATGCAGCCTTACTACCAGTTTACGGGCAGCGACGCCAGCCCCTTCCCCTTCAATAACCCCTTCTTCGTGATTCTAAACGTGGCCGTGGGTGGGCACTTCGATGGCAACCCCGATGCGTCCACCACTTTCCCCCAGCAGATGCAGGTGGACTACGTGCGCTACTACCAGTATAAGTAAGCTTACGTAGCGGCGCTACATTTTGCCTTTAGTTAAGTATTGCTTCACCTGCTAGGCTACCAGCGCCTAGCTGGTATACACCGGAGCCGGTTCACCAGTTAGGGGGGTGGGCCGGCTTTCGGCGTTTTTGAGCATCCACTACCGGTTCCAATCCTGGTTATCCTGAATGCGTAGTCTGAGGGAGCAGCCACTGGGCGTCAGCAAGATTGCCCAGCGCCTGCTCATCTGCCATGTCACCCCGTATACATACCTACGCCGCCGGGGTATCGTCATCCACTGCCACTGGAAAGTCACGGCAGGCAAGCCGGCCGATGGAGTTCTGCACCAAACGTTCGGCCGACCCCAAGGATGCACTCCTATATGCCGGAGAAGGCTATCTTTGAGCAGACCATAACCTTCTTTTGTATGTCAGCCAAGTTCACCAAGACCGAAACTGCCCCGGCCGCTAAGCAGCCTGAAACCGCCCGTGAGGCCCTGCACCGTCGTGTAAAGCAGGCCCAGGAGCGCCGCCGCCAGAAGCTCAAGCACGTTAACCCCTAGTTTCACGTTTGCCCGTCTGGCACTGAAAAGCCCCTCTTATACGTATAAGAGGGGCTTTTTAGTGCCAGACGGGCAAACGCGAAACACGGCATATTGCTCCCCGATCTGACCAGGGAAGCCGTACTGATACAGCAGAAGCCCTTGTGCGCTGCCGCCCGCCTGGATGAAGCCTCCGACGTACTGGCTGCTGGGTGCCGCCCCACCCTCACCTACCGCTCACATCAGACCACTGCAAAGCACGCTCAGCAGCGCAGAATCAACCCTCATCCCCCGTGCCCTATGCTCTCCCCCCGGGCCCGGCCGGCAACACTGGATATCCTGGCAGGCATAGGCTAGGCAATTAGCAGAACCAACAGGCGCGCTACTATGCTGCTAGAACGGCATAGTAGTGCGCCTGTTATGCTTTTCGAGGGCAGATAGAACCTCGGCTGATACGGGAAGAACTTACTCCACAGCCAGCACTAGGCCTTTCAGATATTCGCCTTCCGGGTGGAATAGGCTCACGGGGTGGTCGGCGGGCTGGGTGAGGCGGTGCAGGATGCGGGCGGGGCGGCCGGCCTCAATGGCAGCAGCCAGTACCGCGCCCTCAAACAGCTCGGCCGAAACCACCTGGGAACAGCTGAAGGTGAACAGCAACCCGCCGGGCGCAATCTGCCGGATACCGGCCGCGTTCAGGCGCTTATACCCCATCAGGGCGTTGTGGCGGGCTGAGAGGTGCTTGGCAAATGCCGGCGGGTCAAGCACGATGAGGTCGTACTGCTCCTGGCTGTTCTTCATGAAGCTGAACACGTCTTCGGCGTAAGCGGCGTGCTTGTTTTCCAGGCCGGTGAGGGTGGCGTTGCGCTCCGTGAGTTCAATGGCCCGCTTCGAGCTGTCCACGGAATGCACCAGCTCGGCTCCGGCTTGCAGGGCGTAGGAGCTGAAGCCCCCGGTGTAGCAGAACGTGTTGAGCACCCGGCGGCCGGGAGCGTACCGGGCCAGCAGGCTGCGGTTGTCGCGCTGGTCAATGAAAAAACCGGTTTTCTGGCCGGTTTCCCAATCCACGGCAAAGGGGTGGCCGTTTTCGTGTACTATGTGCTCCTGCCCGCTACTCCCACCAAACAGGTAGCCATTTTGGGCACCCGGGGCGGCTTTGGCCGGCACGGTTTCGGCGCTTTTGTCGTAGATGGCACGCAGGCTGGGAATTACTTGCTGCAGGGCCTCGGCAACGAGGGGGCGGGCTTTGTACATGCCCGCGCTGTGGGCCTGCACTACGGCCGTGTCGCCGTACACGTCAATGATGAGACCGGGCAAACCGTCGCCTTCGGCGTGGGTAAGGCGGTACACGTTGGTGTTGCCGGTGCCCGTGAGGCCCAGGCCCTGGCGTAGCTGGTAGGCGTTGCGCAGGCGGCTTTCCCAGAACGCGGCATCGGGCAGCTGAGCAGCGGGACCGAAATCGAGCATGCGCACGGCAATGGAGCCGGGGGCGTAGTGGCCCACGCCCAGCACCTCGCCGTTAGCGGCCTGCACCTGCACTACTTCGCCTTCCACTACCTCACCCTGCATCCGGCCAATAGCTCCCGAAAAGACCCACGGGTGCCGACGGCGCAGGGACTGATCTTTTCCGGGTTTGAGGGTGATGATGGCAAGAGACATGGCAAAGAGCTGGTGAAGTGGACGACAAAGGTAACTCAATCAACCGCCCCCGCCACACGGCGTGGCTACGCAAACGGGTCGAGGTAGGCAATGAGTACCGCCAGCGCGGCCAAACCAGCCAGCACCGCCCATACCGGTCCGCCCCAAATCAGCAAGCCAATAAGGCTGATGGGCAACACTACCAATCCCAGCACGCCCAGCACCGTGGTACCCAAACCTACTTCGGTAGTATGCCGCGGCCCGGCCACCCGGCGCACCTGCTGCGCCGCCGATTTGCGGCCGGGAGCAGCCGTGGCCACCAGGCGCGTCTGTACCTGCGCTACTGCCTGGCGCAGCTGCCGTTTCACCCGGGGCCTGGTTTGGCTGTTTCTGGCCACCATCAGAGGAGTAGTTGCTCTTTGTGCCACTGTCGGGACAGGCGTAGCCGGTTGCACGGTGGCGGTATCGGCAGGAGCCGGGCGCACCGCCACCGGACCTTCGGCGGGCCTGAACTGGTAAGCCGTTTGCGCACTGCGGCAACCGGCAGCCAGCCCCCCCGTGAGTACCAGCAGATAGGAAAACAACTTTAAGAAACGGCCAGAAGTAGAGGAAACAGACATAGGCAAAACCAGAGGAGCGGCAAGTTACACGACTTGCCGGGGTGCTATACGGCTACTGCCCGCCCACCGCTGCCTGCCGGTGGCTTTCCGATGCTGTTGCTACCCCGGCTGCCCGAACCAGCGGCGGTAAATGGGCCGCCGCCACGCAAACTGCGCCCACATAGCCGGCCACAGCAGCCGGTCCAGCACCGCATTACCGGCCGTGTATTCCAGATCCTCTACAATATAGGTACCGCCGCCGGGGGCGGGCTGCAGCAGGTGGCGGTGCTGCCACTGGCGCAGCGGCGGCGGCAGCTGCCGGCCCTCATCCACGAAGTAGTACGTGCCATCGGGCGTTGCGCCGTGGTCGGTAATCAGCGAAGTCCAGGGGTAGCAGAGCGGCCCGGCTCCCAGCTCAATGTGCACCTCGTCGCCGCGGTGGCAGCCATCAAACCGCCGCAGCCGGAACGGCGGAAACGGCGGAGCCAGGGCCAGAAACAGCTCCCGGGTAAAGCCCTGCCACACCTGAGCGGGCGGGGCAGCAACGTGCGTGCGGAGGTAGAGGTGCATGCCGGTTTAACTCCGGCAGACTGCTTAGGGTTTTGCCGGAGCCGAGGCCCGGCTACTTCGGCATAAACCAGTGTAGGTAGCCGCAATTGTCACACTCGTAGCAGATGGCGTGTGGGTCGGACCAGTCGGACGTAAACAGCCCGGCACGTTCCAGCTTCACCTCGTTGCGGTGAAAGCCCTGGTGCCCACAGATGATGCACCGGAGCGTGTGGCCCTTTATTTCCTACCCGCACGGGTTTTGGCGCGTCGAACAGGCCCATAATGTAGTTATACCAGTTAAAAAATAGCCCGGCTGTATTCGCTACAACCGGGCTAAGTAACCTCCTCAGATCTTTTAGGAAGTGTTAACAGTGGCTAGTATGTTTGGGAATGGAGTACATGTTGACCGACGCGCAGTGGGCGCGCATCGCGCCGTTACTGCCGGGCCGGGAAGGCACGAGCGGCGGGCGGGGCCAAGA